>NZ_CP032125.1:510000-1119751 GCF_003544895.1 Profundibacter amoris | reverse complement strand
CGTCGACACAGACATGCCCGTCAAAAAATTCGAGGAACGCACCGAACGCGTGCCCGAAATCGACCCGACCTATAAATTCGACCCGGAAACCACTCTGGCCATCCTTGCCGGATTCAGCCACAACCGGCGGGTGATCATCCAGGGCTATCACGGCACCGGCAAATCGACCCACATCGAACAGGTCGCCGCCCGCCTGAACTGGCCCTGCGTGCGCGTCAATCTGGACAGCCACATCAGCCGGATCGACCTGATCGGCAAGGACGCGATTAAACTGCGCGACGGTATGCAGGTCACCGAATTTCAAGAGGGCATCCTGCCCGCTGCCCTGCGCACCAACACCGCCATCGTATTTGACGAATACGATGCGGGGCGCGCCGATGTGATGTTCGTGATCCAGCGGGTGCTTGAACATGACGGCAAACTGACACTGATGGACCAGAACGAGGTGATTACACCGCATCCGTCCTTCCGCCTGTTCGCCACCTCGAACACCGTGGGCCTTGGCGATACCACCGGCCTTTACCACGGCACGCAACAAATCAATCAGGCGCAGATGGACCGCTGGTCGATGGTCGCCACGCTGAACTACTTGTCGCATGACGCCGAAAGCGCGATCGTGCTGTCGAAAAACCCGATCTACAACACGGATTCGGGCCGCAAGACGATCAGCCAGATGGTGACCGTCGCCGACCTGACCCGCACCGCGTTCATGAACGGCGATCTGTCCACCGTGATGTCGCCGCGCACCGTGATCAACTGGGCACAAAACGCCACGATTTTCCGCAATGTGGGTTATGCCTTCCGCCTGTCGTTCCTGAACAAATGCGACGAGCTGGAGCGCCAGACGGTCGCCGAATTCTATCAGCGCTGCTTTGACGAGGAACTGCCCGAAAGCGCGGCGAGCGTTAGCCTTGGTTAGGAAACTCGCTTTCATAATCGGCATTATCTTTGCACCAGTCGCTAATGCCGATGGCGTTGGCAAGATTGATAATTCGCAGATTATGTTAGGCGATGGAACACAAATACCGCATGATGTTTTAAAACAATGCAGTGGCATCATGCTTTTCACTCTTGAGGATACCGCCCCCATGATGTTGCCAAATGAAGAAACGGGCGTGTTTACCAAAAAACTGGATGCATATCATGAAAAGCACCAGTTAACGTTCAAGATGAGCGACTATTTCTCGCAAGCCTCGGAAAAAACGTTCATCGCCGATGGCATGGATTTTGAAAACGCCAATTACCAAATGGGCATGGCTAAATGGCATTATGCACAACAATACAGAGACGCATATTTGAACGTTTTAGAAACAACGGGGCATCCTTGGGGGGATGACAGCCCTTTTCGCGTTACCTATCAAGCAGACATGGATATTTGCATCAAACTCTATAACATGCATAAGCCAAAAGGGCCGACGCAATGACCAAACCAACCGACAACCCCGCCGACCCGTTTAAAAAGGCGCTAACCGAGGCCACCAAAGTGATGGCCGACGACCCCGAGCTGTCGGTCTCTTTCACCGTGGACCCTCCGGGGGCAACGCAGGACACCGTGCGCCTGCCGCAGGTCACCCGCCGGATGACCCATGACGAGGTGCTGCTGGCCCGTGGCACGGCGGATGCTCTGGCCCTGCGCCACAAGCACCACGACATCGCCACCCACGCCCGCTATGCCCCGCAAGGGGAACTGGCGCGCGGCATCTATGAGGCGATGGAAAACGCCCGTTGCGAGGCCGTAGGCGCGCGCGACATGCCCGGCACTCTGGGCAACATCGACGCCAAAATCGCCGACGAGGCCATGCGCCGCGGCTATGGCGAGATCACTGATCAGGCCGAAGCCCCCCTAAGCGAGGCGGCCGGTTATCTGGTGCGCCAACTGGCCACGGGCCGTGACCTGCCCGCGGATGCGCAAAACGTGCTGGACCTGTGGAAAGGGTTTTTTGAGGAAAAAGCCGGCGGCACGCTGGACTCCTTGCAGGATATGCTGGCCGATCAGGCCGATTTCGCCCGTTTCACGCGCCAAGTGATTGCCGATCTGGGCTATGGCGACCAGTTGGGCGATGATCCCGACGCCGAGGATGACGACAGCGACGAGCAATCCGAGGAAAGCGACGAGCAGGACGACAACCCCGACAGCCAGGGGCAGGATGACGAGCAGGAAGAGGCCGAGGCCAGCCCCGAGCAATCACAGGACGAACAGCAGGATCAGTCCCAAGCCAGCGTCACAATGGACGACATGGCCGATATGGAGCAGGGCGACGAGGCCGAACTGCCCGAGGGCGAGGCGCCGATGGACCCGCCGCCCCCTGCCCCTGTGTCCGAGGCCGATCCGGACTACAAGGTTTACTGCACCGATTTCGACGAGGAAATCCGCGCCGAGGATCTGGCCGAACCGGCCGAGCTGGAACGCCTGCGCGCCTATCTGGATCAGCAGTTGGAACCGCTGAAGGGCGCTGTTTCACGCCTTGCCAACAAATTGCAGCGCCGCCTTCAGGCGCAACAGAACCGCGCGTGGGAATTTGATCTGGAAGAAGGGATACTCGATGCGGGCCGTCTGGCGCGGGTGGTGGCAAACCCGACGACTCCTCTGTCCTTCAAGATCGAAAAAGACACCGAATTTCGCGACACCTGCGTAACCCTGCTGATCGACAATTCCGGTTCCATGCGGGGCCGTCCGATTTCGATTGCCGCGATCTGTGCCGATGTTCTGGCCCGCACACTGGAACGCTGTCAGGTCAAGGTGGAGATTCTGGGCTTTACCACGCGGGCGTGGAAGGGCGGCCAAAGCCGTGAAAAATGGCTGAATGCGGGGCGCGAACAGGTGCCCGGCCGTCTGAACGATCTGCGCCACATAATTTACAAGGCGGCGGATGCCCCTTGGCGCCGCGTGCGCCCCAATCTGGGGCTGATGATGAAAGAGGGACTGCTGAAAGAAAACATCGACGGCGAGGCGCTGGAATGGGCGCACCGGCGCATGGTGGGCCGCCCCGAAGCGCGCAAAATCCTGATGGTAATTTCCGATGGTGCGCCGGTGGATGATTCAACTTTGTCGGTCAACCCCGCGAATTATCTGGAAAAACACCTGCGCGATGTGATCGAGATGGTCGAGAAGAAGAAGCTGGTGGAACTGCTGGCGATCGGCATCGGCCACGACGTGACCCGCTATTACGACCGCGCAGTGACGATCACCGATGTGGAACAACTGGCCGGTGCGATGACCGAACAACTAGCGTCTTTGTTTGACAGTGACCCACGCGCACGGGCGCGGGTAATGGGGATCAAGCGCGCATCGTAGCGCTGCGCGCGGCAGGTATTTTTTGCAAGAAGAAGGGGTGAGGGATGTTCCAGAATTTCGAGGTGACATCGACGCCCGAAAAGGGACCGGCGCGACTGGCATTGTTGCGGCAGGAAATCGCGCGCGCTGGGCTGGACGGGTTTCTGGTGCCGCGTGCAGATGCGCATCAGGGCGAATATGTCGCCCCCTGTGACGCGCGACTGGCATGGCTGACGGGATTTACCGGATCAGCAGGATTTTGTGCCGCGCTGATGGATCAGGCGGGGGTGTTCGTGGACGGACGCTATCGCACGCAGGTGAAATCGCAGGTCGATCCAGAACATTTCACGCCGGTGGACTGGCCGGAAACGACGCTTGCGGACTGGTTGAAGCAGGCCTTGCCCGATGGTGGCAAGGTCGGTTTTGATCCGTGGCTACACACCAAAGGCGAGATGGAAAAGCTGGCCGGTTGCGGTGTGGAACTGGTGGCGGTGGATAATCTGGTGGACCGGATATGGGCGGATCGCCCGCCACGACCCAGTGGCAAGATCATAGAGTATCCTGTTGAATTTGCCGGAGAAACAGCCGAAGCTAAGCGCAAGCGTATTGCCGCAGATATAAAGAACGCCGGTGCACAGGCGGCTGTTCTGACCCTGCCCGACAGCATTTGCTGGCTGCTGAACATTCGCGGCAGCGACATCGAGCGCAACCCCGTGGTGCAGGCATTTGCCATTCTGCACGCGGACGGGCGGGTTGATCTGTTCACCGATCCGGCCAAAGCCGAGGGGCTGGCGCTGGAGGTGCAGCCCTGGGAGGCGTTTGAACCTGCCTTGATGGCGTTGCAAGGCGTGGTGCGGGTTGATCCCGATACGGCGCCGGTGGCCGTAAGTGATATATTGCAGGGCGCGGGTATCGAGGTGCAGGCCAAAGCCGACCCCTGCATCCTGCCCAAAGCCCGCAAGAACTCCGCCGAAATTGCCGGCACCCGCGCGGCGCATTTGCGCGACGGGGTGGCGATGGTGAATTTTCTGGCCTGGTTGGACCGGGCCGCGCCCAAGGGCGGGTTGAGTGAAATCGACGTGGTCACAAAGCTGGAAGGGTTCCGGCGCGACACCGGTGCACTGCGCGACATCAGCTTTGAAACCATCTGCGGCGCGGGGCCGAACGGGGCGATCATCCATTATCGGGTGACGCAGGAAACCAATCGCGAAATCCGCAAAGGCGAATTGCTGCTGGTCGACAGCGGCGGGCAATATCTGGACGGCACCACCGACATCACCCGCACTGTGGCTGTTGGCGATGTGGGAAACGAGGAAAAAACCTGTTATACCCGTGTGTTGCAAGGCATGATTGCCCTGTCCCGCGTGCGATTTCCCAAGGGGCTGGCGGGGCGCGATCTGGATGCGCTGGCGCGTTATCCGCTGTGGCTGGCGGGGCAGGATTATAACCATGGCACCGGCCACGGGGTGGGCACCTATCTGTCGGTTCACGAGGGTCCGCAGCGGATTTCCAAGGTTTCGGATGTGCCACTGGAAACCGGCATGATCCTGTCGAACGAGCCGGGCTACTACCGCGAGGGGGCCTTTGGTACCCGCATTGAAAACCTGATCGTGGTACAACCGGCCCCTGCCCTGAAAGGCGCGGACGCGCGCGATATGATGGCATTTGAAACCCTGACCTATGTGCCGATCGACCGGCGACTGATCAAGGTGGACATGTTAAGTCGCGGCGAGCGTGACTGGCTGGATGCCTATCATGCAAAGACCCTCGAAATGTTGTCCCCCTTGGTCAAAGGAGAAACCCTTGACTGGTTGACCCGCGCCTGTGCGCCCTTATAACGAAACCGATTTATTAATGATTTGGCGGGTTTGAATGTTCGGCAGCAGCAAAGTTATCTTCGAGTTTCGCGGTGTGTTCGGGGTGCCGGTGCATATCGGCTCCAGCATACTTCTGCTGGTATTTCTGTTCTTGTCCTTTGGCAGCAGCAGCACACAACTGTTTTATAACGCAATCTTTCTGGGGCTGGTTATCGGCTCGATTTATCTGCACGAACTGGGTCATGCCTGGGCCACATTGATACAGGGGATCCCCGTGCGCCGGATCATGATTTACGGCGGTGGCGGATTTTGCGAACGGACCCGCTCGGCCACACCCAGACAAGAAGAACTGATCGTGGCAATGGGCCCGATGGTAAACCTGACCATCTGGGCGGTGGCTTCCTTGGTCTGGCCCTATATGCCCGAAGGGCTGTTGATGTGGGCGGTAAACCTGCTGGCCTGGATCAACCTGTTCCTTGCTATTTTCAACATGATTCCGGTGCAGCCGCTGGACGGCGGCAAGCTGTTCCATCTGATATTGCTGCGCTTCACATCACCGGGCATGGCCACGCGGATTGCCGGCGGGGTTGGGCTGGTGATTGCCATCCTGTGGATACCGGCAATGTATCTGGCCTATACAAAACTGGGTTTCCTGCTGTTTTTCTTTCCACCGATCGGCCTGCATTGGCAAATGCTGCGACGCAAGCTGTAAATGCGGGCAGGAAAAAATTTGCCTGCGCGGCATTGGGGCGTGCAAATCGCCTATTAGATGTGTTAGTGTCAGTGCTCACTCAACATCACAGGGGCGCAGCGCATGTCGGATCATATCAAAATACACAAGGCAAACGGCAAATGGGTGGTGCGCGCAGGCGGGGCGATTCTGGGCGAAAGCTGGAACGCGCTGGAGTTGCTGGAAGGTGATATGAAACCGGTTATCTATTTTCCGCGGGACGATATTGCGATGATTTTTCTGGATGAAAGCGACCAGAGCAGCCACTGCCCGCACAAGGGCGATGCGCGCTATTATTCGATCCAGACCAAAAGTCTGGTGCTGGAAAATGCGGTCTGGTCTTATGAGAACCCGCTTGAATCCGTGGCGCAGATCAAGGGTTATCTGGCCTTTGATCCGGCACAGGTCACCGTCGAAGAACTGTAAAGATATGCCCCGCAGCTGATGCGGGGCCTCTTTGTGTCACAGGCTATTCGTCGCTCCAGCCGTTTTCTTTGTGCGATCCATCACAAAAGGGTTTGTTGGCCGACATGCCACAACGGCACAGGGCGGTCATGGCCTTTTCCTCGGCCACGGTGCCGTCGGGCAGAACGATCGTTTTGCAGTTTTTCACGATCAACGGGCCATCCTTGCGGATCTCGATACGGGTTTCTTCACTCATTGTTTGCGTCTCCTGTTTGTTGTTCGAAATCAGACTAGCTGTTTTCAGCCACTGGCGATAGGGCGCACCGGTTACGAATGTTCCTCGGCCGCCGTGGCCGCCAGCGCCTTGTTATAGGCCTTTAGCGCGTCCACCTGAAACAGTGCGCCCCACAACTCGGGCGACTCCGCCTCGCTGCCCAGTGTCACAACGGGGATAAAGGCATGCGCGGTGCTGTCGAAAATCGGCATCGCCTGTTTCAGGGTGGCGTTGCCATCGATATAGACCCCCTGCCCGATCATTTCCCAACAGGCGTCATCCGAGGGCGCGCCTTCGGTGCCTTTGGCCCGCATCACGCTGGCCACACCGCACATCGACAACAAATAGGCCTGCGGGCCTGCCGACAGATGCACGCCCTTGCGCTCGAGCAATGTCAGAAAGAACGACCGGTCCACGATCCGGCTGGCCAGGGCGGTCGACAGCGACACCGCCACCATCACCGCGATCCCTGTTTGCCAGTCGCCGGTCAGCTCGAACACAATCAATGTGGTGGAAATCGGCGCCCCCAGAACTGCCGCCGCGACCGCGCCCATGCCCGCCAGCGCATAGATGGTTTCCGAGCCCGACACATTGGGAAAGATCGAGGTCGAGATCAGCCCGAATGCCAGCCCCGTCAGCGCACCGGTCATCAGGGACGGGGAAAAGATGCCGCCGCCCATCCGGCCCGCCATGGTGATGGCCACGGCAATCACCTTGATCACCGCGAAAATCATCGCCTGATACAGCAGCAGATTGCCGGTCAGCGCCCGCGATGTGGTTTCATAACCAACCCCGATGATATGCGGAAAGACAATCGCCAGCGCCCCCAGCATCGCACCGGCCACGGCTGGGCGCAGCCAGCCGGGCATATGGGTGCGGTTTTGCACATAGGTGCCCAGATCATCGGCCCAGAACACCGCCTTCATCAGCGCCACAGCCACAAGGCCGCTAACCAGCCCGAGGATCATAAACGCCGGTAATTCCACATAAAACACCAGCGACCCTTCGACCGGAACGGTAAATTCGGTGACATCGCCCAGATGTATCCGGCTGATCACCGTGCCCGCAACGGACGCAATCACGATCGGTGCAAAGGCATGCACGGCAAAGTGCCGCAACACCACTTCCAGCGCAAACAGCGCCCCGGCAATCGGCGCGTTGAACGACACCGAAACCGCCGCCGCCACCGCGCAGCCCAGCAGATCACGCCCCGTGATGCCGTTTGCATGGATGCGGTTCGACACCCAGCTGGAAATCACCGAGGCCAGATGCACCACCGGCCCCTCGCGCCCGCTGGACCCGCCCGAGGCCAGCGTGATCATCGAGGCAATGGCACTGGCAATGCCCTCTTTTTGTTCAACCCGCCCTTCGTTCATCGCCGCGCCTTCGATCACATCGGCAACCGAACGCACCACCCCGTCGTCGGTATAACGATTCAGAATCAGCCCCACGACCAGCCCGCCAACAATCGGGATTGTCAGAATCCAGTACCATTGCAGCGTTTCGGCGAATGTGTGCAGCATATGCAAATCTTCGGCCCCGTAGAGCCAGCCTTGCAACGCTGTGATCCCCTTGCGAAAGCCAAGTGCCGCGTATCCCGAGGCAATGCCGATAAGCAGCGCAATGAACCAGAACTGGACCTGGCTTGGCCCCTTTTGGCGCAACACCCGTAAGCCGGCGCGCAGGCTGTCCACGCCTTCGCCCAGCTTGCGGGCCGCCAGTGTTTTTTCCTCGTTCAGCACCGCCAGCGCCCTACCTTTAATTGCGGGCTTTAACCCCGCGTTACCTTGGCCTATCTTGCGCAAAACAGCTTTGAGGCCCGCAATGACCATCCAGTTCGCAATCACTGCATTAACCACTGTTCTAGGGGATCGTCTATCTGTGGCCAAGCCCGATCTGGAGGCCCACGGCGCATCCGAGACCCATTTCCCCCCCGCCCCGCCCGATGCGGTGGCCTATCCGCTGGATACCGACGAGGTTTCGCAGATCATGCAGATTTGCAACGAACATGATTGTCCGGTCATTCCCTATGGTGCGGGCACTTCGCTTGAAGGGCACACATTAGCGGTAAAGGGTGGCGTGACGATTGATCTGGGGCGGATGAATCGCCTGCTGGCGGTGAACGCCGAGGACATGGATGTGGTGATCCAGCCCGGCCTGACCCGCGAGGAGCTGAACACCGAACTGCGCACCACCGGTCTGTTCTTTCCGGTCGATCCCGGCGCCAATGCCACCCTTGGCGGCATGGCCAGCACACGGGCCAGCGGCACAACGGCGGTGCGTTACGGCACCATGCGCGACAATGTTCTGGCGCTTGAGGTGGTTCTGGCCGATGGCCGCGTCATCCGCACCGGCAGCCGCGCGCGCAAATCTTCGGCCGGATATGATCTGACCGCGCTGTTCGTCGGGGCCGAGGGCACCCTTGGCATCATCACCGAACTGACCCTGCGCCTGCATGGTCAGCCCGAGGCGATTTCATCTGCCGTCTGTTCCTTTGACGATATCGGCGATGCGGTGAACGCGGTGATCGCCACCATCCAGATGGGAATCCCGATGGCGCGGATCGAATTCATCGACGCCGATACCACGCGGGCCTGCAACGCCTATTCCGGCACTGATATGCCCGAAGTGCCGCATCTGCTGGTGGAATTCCACGGCTCGGACGCGGGCGTTGCCGAGCAGGCCGAACGCTTTGGCGAAATCGTGCAGGACATGGGCGGCACCGGTTTCAAATGGTCCGCCAAAACCGAAGAACGCAACGCCCTGTGGGACATGCGCCACAAGGCCTATTACGCCTGCGTTGCCCTGCGCAAAGGGGCCACCGCGGTTGTCACCGATGTCTGCGTGCCGATCTCGCGCCTTGCACAGGCGGTTGAAGAAACCCGCGCCGACATCGCCGCCAGCCCCATTCCGGGTCCGATCCTTGGCCATGTGGGGGACGGGAATTTCCACGCGATCCTGCTGGTGGAACCGGGCAACGAGGCGGAAATGAAAACCGCCAAAGACCTGTCAAACCGCATGGTGGAACGGGCGCTGGCAATGGGTGGTACGGCCACCGGCGAGCACGGTATCGGCATAGGCAAGCTGGATTACATGCCCGCCGAACATGGTGACGGCTGGGATGTGATGGGGGATATCAAATCGGTGATGGACCCGAAATACACCTTGAATCCCGCCAAGGTTGTACGACCCACCTGAGAACTTATCCTTAGTGTGTTGTTATTGCGAATAAACACTCTGTTTCCGGTTCACAATTTGGAACGATCAGGTAAGAATGATACCCTGAACGTATAAATTTGAGAATTTCCTCGAGCAGTTTTACACATATATATTTTCTTCCCGTCAAATCTTGCCGGCAAGGAAAATGTGCAAAATTGCTTGGGGGGCTACAGGGTAACGCGCGGCATGGTCAAAAACACAGGCAAAATCAACAGCGAGACTCCGCCCGGAGTGCGCGACGAGGTGATTGACCGCCTGTACGAAGTGGCCATGGACCCCACCCGTTACGAGGAACTTCTGGACCATTGGGAGGATATGATCCGGCCCTTGCGCAAAGGGGCGAACGGCACTTTGGTCAATGTTGATCTGGATGCCGAATATGTCAGCCATTTCACCCGCGCCGACCGGTTTCTGGAAAAGCTGGATGATAATTCTTCGACTGAAAACCATTTGGCCAATGTGGACAAGGCAGCGGCCTTTCTGATTGGCAGGGATTTGCGGATTGTCGATTTGAACAGTCCGGCGATGCAGGTTTTAGGCGTGCAAAAGGGCAACAGGCTGTCGGAACTGCCGATCGAGCCGGACGATCTGGCAGCATTGGAAAAACAGGCCGCCGCCATGCTGATGAGCAATGGCGAAATGACTGCCGTATTTCGCGCCCGAATGACCGATAACAACCGTTTGGTGGTGTTCCAGTTGCAAACCCTGCGGCAGGAAAACGAACCTCCGCTGGTGGTGGCCATCACTTCAGAAGTCAGTTGGCCCGAAGGGTTTGACGCCCTGCTGAATTCCGCCTTTGGCCTGACAACTGCGGAAACCGGCGTGGTGCGGGGGCTTGCCGAATGTCAGAGCCTGCGTGAAATCGCTGATGCCCGCGGGCGGTCTGTGGATACGGTACGGGCGCAATTGAAATCGGTTCTGGGCAAAACCGAAACCCGTTCGCAAACCGAACTGGTCCGCCTGACCCTGTCGATGATGGACATCGCCAGTTACACCGAAGACACCGCGGCACAGGTTTCCGGTGAAAGCACAGGCACCCATAATCTGGAAACCCGCCCCTTCCATGTGCTGACCTTGCGGGACGGACGGAAAATGGATTACCTGATACTGGGTGATCCAAAGGGGCGCCCGTTGTTCTTTCTGCCGCAGGATTACGGGCTGGTGCGCTGGCCCGCCTCGGCCGAGGCACACGCGGCGAAACGGGGTCTGAAAATTGTCGTTCCGGTGCGTGCCGGCTTCGGGAACTCTTCGCCTTTCCCGAAGAAAAAGGAACTGGGGCCGACCATTGCCGATGACCTTGTGCAATTGATGGACCATTTGGAAATCGACCGCTGCCCCTTTGTTTCCCTTGGGGCCGACGTATACTATTCCGCCTATCTGCATCAGGCCTACCCCGACCGTGTCAGCGGCGTTATTGCCTGCTCGGGCACCTTCCCGCTGGACCGCTCCGTGCAATATGAACGCATGGACAAATGGCACCGGTTCATTCTGGCGGGGGCCAGATATACTCCGCATCTGTTGCCCTTCATGGTCAAAGCCGGTTTTTCTCTGGCACGCCGGCTGGGAAAACGCGGCTTTGTCCATGCGGTTTACGGCGGATCAAAAGCCGATGTTGCCACTTTCGAAAACCCCGAGGTCTTCGAGGCCATGGTCTGCGGCTCCGAAGTCTGCCTGTCGAAAACCCATAGCGCCCACAAGGCTTTCGCAATGGAAGTGACCGTTCAGGAAACAACCGATTGGGCGCCCGTGCTGGAAAACCTTCAGGGGGCGGTTCCCGTGCATTATCTGAACGGGCTGCAAGACCCGCAAGTGCCCGCCGAAACCCTGCGCGAATTCCAGCGGAAATACCCGTGGATCGATTTCCGCACCTACGAGGATGCCGGTCAACTGGTGTTTTTCCTGAAATGGCCCGAAATCATTCCACTGATCGAAAAATATTTATAATATTTTCACAGTTTACCCCATATGGGGTATGACGAGTCATACCGAACCGGTGCAATCTGACTTTATTGAATCACGGTGAACAGGTTACTCGCTGCAAACCCTAAATTCTTTTTCGAATAGACCATCCCCCTTCCGGGGCGGTTTGTTCAAAGTAAATATATCCGGGTTACCGGGATTCGGGATGGCTCGTTTGGTGGCAATGACACGCTATATTCAGTGTTAAACATCAGGCGGCCGTCCCGAATTTACTTGTCCATTATCAAAGACTTGGCGGCCTCGCGGGCCACATCGGTTACTTTGTCCGCCGACAACATCCGCGCGATTTCGTCAACACGGGCGACCTCGTCCAGCGGCACAACCGCCGACGTGGTTTGCCCTTTTGCCACACGTTTTTCCACCCGCCAGTGATGCGCACCGCGTGCCGCCACCTGCGGCGAATGGGTGACGACCAGCACCTGCGCACCATCCGCCAGCGCCGCCAGACGCCGCCCGACAGCATCCGCCGTTGCCCCGCCCACACCGCGATCGATTTCATCGAATATCATCGTGATGCCGCTGATTTGCGCCGTCAAACACACCTTCAGCGCCAGCAGGAACCGCGATAGTTCCCCGCCCGAAGCGATTTTGTTCAGCGGTCCCGAGGGCGCACCGGGGTTGGTGGCCACCGTGAACACCACCGCATCCTGCCCGTCCGGCCCCGCATCGGCGGCTGTGATTTCCGTGGTAAACACCGCCCGTTCCATTTTCAGCGGAGCCAGTTCGGCGGCCATCGCCTTGTCCAGCGCGCGTGCCGCTTTCTGGCGCTTGGCGGTCAGTTTCGCGGCCATTTCGCCATAGGTTTTTTCCTCGGCCGCAAGGGCGGCACGCAGGTCCGCGACATTCCCTTCGCCCTGATCCATCGCGGTCAGTTTTTCGCGCAGGGTATCAGCGAATCCGCCCAGATCATCGGGCAATACCTCGTGCTTGCGCGCCAATGCGCGGATTGCGAACAGGCGTTCTTCGGCGTGTTCCAACTCAGACGGATCGAATGCCAATGCCTCAAGCGTTGCCTCGACCCCGGCCTGCGCTTCGCCCAATGCATCCTGAACCCGTAGCAAAGCCTCAAGCGGGCCGGTCAGCCGCCCCTCGGCCTGATCCGCCGCCCCTTCCAGCCAGCGGGTGGCATCATTCACCAGCCCCTCGGCCCCCTCGTAGCCGATCGCGGCAAGGGCTTTGGACACATCTTCGCGGATACGCTCGGCGCCCTGCATAAGGCGGCGTTTGGCATCCAGCGCGGCCTCTTCCTGTGGCTGCGGGTCCAGCGTGTCCAGCTCCGCGACCGCGTGGCGCAGGAATTCTTCCTCGGCACGCACAGCCGCCAGATCGGCCTCGGCCTGTTCTAGCGTCTTGCGCACAGCTCCAACCGCCCGCCATTGCCGCCGCAAGACATCCAGGTCTTTGGAATGATTACCAAAATCATCCAGCATCGCCATATGCCCGCGCGGGTTCAACAGGCCACGATCATCAAACTGGCCGTGCAATTCCACCAATGTATCCGACAACGCGCGCAGCACCTCGCCGGAACAACGCCGGTCATTGACCCACGCGGTTTTGCGCCCGTCTTTGGTGTTTACCCGCCGCAAAATCAGCTCGTCCTCGACCGGCAGGCCGGCCTCTTCCAGCACGGCCCGCGCCGCGTGACCATCGGGCAGATCAAACACCGCCATCACCTCGCCCTGATCGACACCAGAGCGCACCAGTTCGGCCCGCCCGCGCCAGCCCAGCACAAAGCCAAGCGAATCCAGCAAAATGGATTTCCCCGCCCCGGTTTCCCCGGTCAGCACATTCAAACCAGGCTGGAACGCAAGTTCCAGCCTGTCGATGATTAGAATGTCCCGAATATCAAGGCTTCTGAGCATAGCTTCCCCGATCTTGCCCGATCAGAGCCATTCGCCCTTGATCATCTGGCGGTAAATCGTTGCCAGCCAGTTTTTACCGCGCACCTTGGGTTCCAGACCGCGTCCGGTCAACAGGCGGTAACTATCCTTATACCACTCGGTCGATTTGAAGTTGTGGCCAAGGATCGCGCCAGCCGTCTGTGCCTCTTCGTCCAGACCCAGCGACAGATAGGCTTCGACCAGGCGATGCAGCGCCTCGGCGGTGTGCGATGTGGTCTGGAATTGCTCGACCACCACACGGAACCGGTTGATCGCGGCAGTGAAATGGCCTTTTTTCAGGTAATAGCGACCAATTTCCATTTCCTTGGCGGCCAGATGGTCAAACGCCAGATCAAATTTCAGAATCGCTGACCGTGCGTAATCACTATCGGGGTAGCGTTCAATCACGGTGCGCAGGGCCTGCAGGGCCTGAAAGGTCAGACCCTGATCGCGGCCAACATCATCAATCTGGTCGTAATAGGAAATTGCCAGCAGATATTGCGCATAGGCAGCGTCTTCGTCGGCAGGGTAAAAATCAATGAACCGCTGTGCAGCGGCGCGGCTTTCTTCGTATTTCTTGTCCTTGTGAAAGGCGAATGCCTGCATGATCAAGGCGCGTTTGGCCCATTCCGAATAGGGATACAGGCGCTCGACCTCGCCAAACAGCTTGGTGGCTTCGGTCGCTTTGCGCTTGGTTTCCAGTTCGAATTCGGCGCGTTTGTACAATTCTTCGGCGCTATATGATTCAAGAGGGCGCTCTTTTGCGCGATTGCCCCCTTTGCCAGAGCAGCCAGCCGTAATGGCCAAAGCAGCCATCATTCCAATCAGAACCAAGCGTGTTTTACCGCGTGCCATTCCCCGACTACCCCGTCATATGCCTGTACGGACCGCTTTGGTCCCAATTACTTCGACTCTGTCTAGCACAGAAAAATCCGGTGCAAAACGCCTTAACTGCGTTTTTTCATCGCTTGTTTATGGGATTACACAGAGGCGGGCAAATCAGCGCGGTGAACACCGACGCCAGGCAGGCGCGCAGCAAGCGTTTCATCGCATTCCACCATGCGATAAGCGCCCGGCGTGGCGAACAGTTTGCGCAACAATTTATTGGTCATCGCATGGCCCGCACGAATACCGGTATATCGGCCCAAAAGCGGCGCACCGGCCAGCGCCAGATCGCCCAATGCGTCCAGCATTTTATGGCGCACGGCCTCGTCCTTGTGGCGCAGGCCACCGGGCGAAAGCACCGTATCTCCATCCACAACAACCGCGTTTTCAACAGTGCCACCAAGGGCCAGACCGTTGGCGCGCATCATATCCACGTCTTTTTGCAGACAGAATGTGCGGCTGTCGGACAATTCACGCACAAAGGCGCCATTGGCCATGTTCAGGGTTTTGTTCTGGCGCCCGATCAGTTCGGACTGTTCGGCAAAATCAATATGGAAATCAATATGCAGCGTATCTGACGGCTCCAGGCGGGCCGTGGCCAATCCTTCGGAAACTTCCACCGTTTGCAAAACCTCGATCGCGCGGACGGGTGCATCCAGACGGCGCAGACCTGTTGCAACCAATGCTTCGACGAATTCAGCGGATGAGCCATCCAGAACCGGCACTTCGGGGCCATTTATTTCGATCAGCGCGTTTTGAACGCCACATCCCGAAAGGGCCGCCATAATATGTTCGATGGTCGAAACCGAGGCCCCAGCCCCGTTGGAAATCTTTGTGCAAAGCTGTGTATCGCTGACAGCATCGTAACGCGCGGGGATCAAACTGTCGCCATCCAGATCGGTGCGACGGAACCAGATACCGTAATGCGCCGAAGCCGGATGCAGTGTCATGCGCACGGGTTTGCCAGTGTGCAGGCCAACGCCGGTAAAGCTGACTGTCGATTTGATCGTTGTTTGCATTCAAGCCCCGTTAAAGGATACGCCAGACATACCTGTTTCCGACGGATTTGAGGTAAATGGTACCGGTGCATTACACAACACACAGTTTGTAACGGCTTGAAACATCTTTGTAACAGATGCGCAAAGACCTGCCACAAGTTGAGTGACGCCAAGCTAACCCCTTGTATTCAAATAAAAAGGGCCTGCGAAAATGCAGACCCCTTTAAAAAAGATTTGAGCGTTATTTAGTTGGCCTGACGCCGCAGGAAGGCCGGAATCTCAACCCGCTCCTGCTCTGGATCCGCCTCGGCTTCTACAGCGGGGCTTTGGACCGGCGGCTGCTGGCGCACCTGCTGGGCCGGCGTTTCATGGCCTGACTCACTGTGGCCAGTCATCCGGTTGATCAACGAATTGATCCCGAAACGCGGCTTGTCAGTGGCGGGCTGAGGTGCCTCTTCCCGAACTTCGCGTCCGGGCACGTTATGAACTGCGGCCTGCAAACGCGCCATCGCCTCGGGCGATGGTGTTCCAGGGGTCGGCGCCTGCGGCGCTACGAACTGGGCCACGTCTTCTTCAATTGCTTCGATGCTTTCGGCCTGTGCCGGCGCTGCCTCGGTTTCAGGCTGGTAGGCCGGAGGGGGCAGATCGTCAGAGGTGTCATTGAATTCGTTAAAGAAGTTGTCGGTTTCTTCTGCGGCTGTTGTTTGCGCCGTGTCAAAGAAGGATGGCTCGCTCGCTTCGCTGGCAACGGCGGTTGCCGCAACAGCAGCGGCGGGGGCTTCACTTGCCTCGGTTGCCGCCTCGGGCTGTTTCAGCGGCTCGGCCAGGCTGCGACGCGGCAGCGGCATGTCCGAATTCACGTCCACAGCATCGATGCCGGTGGCAACCACGGAAACGCGCATCATGCCTTCCATGCTTGTATCCAGTGTCGAGCCAACGATGATGTTTGCTTCGGCATCCACTTCCTCGCGGATACGGTTGGCGGCTTCGTCCAGTTCGAACAGGGTCAGGTCGTAACCACCGGTGATGTTGATCAGCACGCCTTTTGCGCCGCGCAGGCTGATTTCGTCCAGCAGCGGGTTGGCAATGGCTTTTTCAGCGGCCTGAACGGCGCGATCTTCGCCTTCGCCTTCGCCTGTACCCATCATCGCCTTGCCCATTTCGTCCATTACGGCGCGAACATCGGCAAAATCCAGATTGATCAGTCCGGGACGAACCATCAGGTCGGTCACACCTTTGACACCCTGATACAAAACGTCATCAGCCATCGAGAAGGCTTCGGTAAATGTGGTTTTCTCATTCGCCAGACGGAACAGGTTCTGGTTGGGGATGATGATCAGCGTATCAACAACCTTTTGCAGCGCCTCGACACCGTCTTCGGCCTGCTTCATGCGCTTGCCGCCTTCGAACTGGAAGGGTTTGGTGACAACGCCAACGGTCAGAACACCCAGTTCACGGGCGGCCTGTGCGATGATCGGCGCAGCACCTGTGCCGGTGCCGCCGCCCATGCCGGCGGTGATGAAACACATATGTGCGCCCGCCAGATGATCAACGATGGATTCAATGGTTTCTTCGGCAGCAGCGGCCCCGACCGAGGGGCGCGCGCCGGCACCCAGACCTTCAGTGACTTTCACACCCATCTGGATTTTCGCGGCCGCGTTACTTTGCTGAAGCGCCTGCGCATCGGTGTTGGCCACCACAAACTCGACCCCGTCGAGTTCTTTTTCGATCATGTTGTTGACAGCGTTGCCGCCCGCCCCGCCTACGCCAAAAACTGTAATGCGTGGTTTCAGATCCTGCTGCTGTTGGTCTTCTACAAAATTCAATGCCATGTAACTATCCGCCTGTTTTCGTTCCAAGCCCTTCAAGGGCTATTGATTGCCTACTCTTAACCGATCTTATCCACAGATACGGCAAACGTCACCTAAAAAACACAAATATACCACAAAATATGGGGTAAACACGTTATTTTTCGGCAGGATTTCGCCATGTTCACCAAATGTTGCGGTTTACCAGTTGTCCTTGAACCATTTTACCGCCCGCCGGAAGGACCGCGCGGGGTATTTTTCTGCGGGAATATCGAAATCCCACCATTCGTCCTGCGGGTGCGCCGCAAACAAACACAGCCCGACCGAGGCCGCAAAGGCCGGTCCGGTCGCCGCCTGCGGCAACCCCTGAACCCGCATTGGGCGCCCAAGGCGCACCTGCTGGCCCAGAATTTTGGTGGCCAACCCGTCAAGGCCCGGAATCTGGCTGCCGCCACCTGTCAGCACGATTTGCTGGCTGGGCAGATGCTCAAATCCGGCCGCGTCCAGACGGGCGCGTACCTCTTCCAGAATTTCCTCGACCCGTGGGCGCATGATGCCGATCAGCTCGGCCCGTGAAACGGTGCGCCGGTCATGTTCCCAATCGCCGGTATCACCGCCGACCTCGATCATGTCGCGGTCATCCATGCCGGTGGCGACAACGCCGCCGTAAAAGGTTTTGATCCGTTCAGCCGTGGCCATCGGCACCTGCAACCCTTGCGAAATATCCGCCGTTACATGGTCGCCGCCCAGACGCACGGAATCCGAATAGATCATGTGCTTTTTCATAAAGATCGAAAGGCCCGTCGCACCCCCGCCCATATCAATACAGGCCGCGCCCAGTTCCTGTTCATCCTCGACCAGTGCGGAAATGCCGGCCACATAAGCAGACGAGGCCAGCCCCGCGATTTCCAGATCACAGCGTTTGATGCAATGCAGCAGGTTGGCCACAACCGTGGCATCCACCGTCAGCATGTGCATATCTGTCGCCAGCCGGTTGCCGATCTGCCCGCGCGGATCAATCAACCCGCTACGATGATCCAACGCGAAGTTTACCGGCTGGGAATGCAGCACCTCGCGGTTATCGCCGTAATCGGGCACATCACACATCGCCAGCACATGCGATACATCGTTTTCAGTGACCACATTTTCCTGCAAATCAATAGATCCGGCCAACCCGTATGAACGCGGGCGCGCGCCCGAGAAACAGGCGATCACATGATCCACCCGCAAATCCGCCATCTTTTGCGCCGCCTGAATGACCGTGCGGACGGCCCGTTCGGTTTCCTGCATCGCAGAGACTTCGCCAAAACGCACCCCGCGCGAACGGGTCGTGGCTGCACCGATCACCCGAAAACCGGACTGCCCTGCCTTTGATCCCATTTCGTCCACGCCGGTAAATTTGTCGGTACCGTCAAACCGCAGCACCAGACAGGCGATTTTCGAAGTGCCCACATCCAGCACCGCGATCACCCCGCGCTGCATCGCGGCCTTGCGCATGTTGCGCATCGCGCGTTGGGCCTCGTATTGGTTGCTCATGCCTCGTTCTCCCTCAATTTTCCGCCCGGATCTGCCGCAACGCTTCGATGGCGTTGTCGGCAATCCTGATCGTCGGGCGTTGCCCATTCCTCATATCAATCACTGTCAAATCCCGCGCCAGCATGTCCTGCGCCTTGTTCAGGGCGATCACACGCTCCAGCGCGGCAATCGGGTTGTCCTCGGGCAGCAGAATCCGCTGGTTACGGTCCAGCACCAGATCCCAGCGGCGCTCGCCAATGCGTTCAATCCCGCGCACACGCGCCAACAAGGGACCGGATGCAGTAATAATTTCAAGGGCTTGTTCAACCGCAACGTCTGCACCATCCCCCGCGACAAGCGGTAGATCAGACCGTTCTTCCCGCGAGGCGATCGGGGCCACACGGTGTCCGGTTGCATCCAGAAGAATTGTGCCCTCATAGGTGCGCCAGACCAATACGGGCACCCGTTCGGTCACATTGATCTGCAAAATACCGCTGCGCACCTGCACATCGACACTGTCCACCGCGTCCATTTGCGCGATGTTGGCCCGCAGGTCTTCCAGATCCAGATCAAAGGCTGTGATCGGAAATTCAACCGGAATGATTTCGCGAATATCGGCGGCCACGGCATCACCCGCGCCATCAATCGCCACCAGGTTCACCATGAACTCCGGCCGCTCCTCGATCGCGCGGCGCATTTCCGAGACCTTCAGTTCCAGCGCATCACGGCGGTCGGCATCCGACAGGAATATCCCGACAGCCCCCGCAATCGCAATCACCGGCAACCCGACCCGCAAAAAACGCCGAAAACCAGGGGTCAGCATCAGGCGCTGCGCCTTATAGGCGGCGCGACTGGGGGCCGGATCACGGCGGGCATTATGTGTTTTCTTTAACGGTTGCATGAGGCGTCCTCGACCATCCAGCGGCACAATTCAGGGAAAGAATATCCACAAAGCGCGGCCTGTTCCGGCGCAAGCGACGTCGGGGTCATCCCCGGCTGTGTATTGGTTTCCAGCAGGATCAGCCCGTCCAGTCCGCGCACCTCGTCCCAGCGGAAATCGGTGCGCGACACGCCACGACAGCCCAGCACATTATGGGCGCGCAGGGCGTAGTCCAGACAGGCATCGGTGATCTCCTGCGGCAGGTCGGCAGGCAGGATATGTTTCGATCCCCCCTCGACATATTTCGCGTCATAATCATACCAGCCGTCGGTCAGGATATCCGTCACGGCCAGCGCGCGGTCACCCATCACGGTAACGGTCAGTTCGCGACCGGCGGCAAAGGCCTCGACCATCACGGTATCGGGCATGTTTTCCGACAGTTTGGGTGGCGAGTTGGCATCTTCGTTCACCAGATAAATACCAACGCTGGACCCTTCATTGTTCGGTTTGACCACATAGGGCGGCACCATTACATGCCGCGCCTGCACCTCTGCGGTGGTTGCAATCACGCTGTCCACCACCGGCAGGCCAACGGATTGATAGGCCGCTTTCGCCCGCGCCTTGTCCATTGCCAAAGCCGAGGCCAGCACGCCGGAATGGGTATATGGAATTTGCAGCCACTCAAGCAGCCCCTGCACGCAGCCGTCTTCGCCCCAGCGGCCATGCAGCGCGTTAAAGGCAACATCGGGGGAAATTTCGCACAGGCGTGCGGCAAGGTCCGGACCCGCGTCCACCCCGATCACTTCATAACCTGTTTCCCGCAGTGCGGTGACGCATTCGCGCCCGGATGACAAAGACACCTCGCGTTCACGCGAAGGTCCGCCCAATAGTACCGCCACTTTCGGGGTTGTCCTGCTCGACATACCCGCCTCGTGCTTTATTTGCCTATGGGGCCTTTTTTTGGCGGCCCCTTATTGTTTATTTTTCCGCGGCCGGTTCACCGATCCGCATAATTTCCCATTCTAGCGTTAAACCACTTGATTTGAAAACCCTTTTTCGCACCTCTTCGCCCAGTTTTTCCAGATCACCCGCCGTTGCCCCGCCGGTGTTGATCATAAAGTTGGGGTGTTTTTCGCTCATTTGCGCCCCGCCGATGGAAAATCCGCGCAAACCCGCGTCATCAATCACCTTCCACGCCTTCAAATCGTGACTGTCATCCGCCTGACCCGTGGAACTGAACCCCGCCGGATTGCGGAACGTCGATCCCGCGCTGCGCTCTTTGGTCGGCTGGGTGGCGTCGCGTTTGGCGATCTGCTCGTCCATGCGGGCGGCCAGCGTATCGGCATCGCCACGCGGCGCTTCAAAGGTGGCCTCGAGCAGAACCCAGCCCTCGGGCAGATCGGTTTGCCGGTAGCGGAAAGCCAGATCATCCGCCGTCAGCGTCACCACCTCTCCGCCCCGCGTCACCGCCTTGGCGCTGACAAACACATCCGCCACATAAGAGCCGTAACAGCCCGCATTCATCCGCACCGCCCCGCCAATCGCGCCGGGAATGGTGCGCAGAAAGGTCAGGTCCAGCCCCTGTTCCGCCGCCTTGCGCGCCACATGCGCATCCAGCGCGGCCACGCCGGCGGTCACGCGGGTGCCGTCGATTTCAATCCGGTTGAACCCGCGCCCCATGCGGACCACCACCGCCCGAATACCGCCATCGCGCACAATCAGGTTGCTGCCAACCCCCATCGGGAACACGGCAATCTTGGGGGCCAAAGCCCGCAGAAAACCGGCCAGATCATTCACATCGGCAGGCTGAAACAACGCATCCGCCGGCCCGCCGACCCGCAGCCACGTCAGATCATTCAGGGGACGGTTTTCGGTCAGGGTGCCGCGCACGGGGGGATATGAATAAGCCATGGCGCAGGGTTTAGCGAAACTTCGGCCAAAGGCAAACCCGTTTGTCACACAGCGGACGGGCCAGCGGCCCGGACAGCGCCGTTCATCAGCCCACTGGGGCCACGGTTCTGCTTCACTCCCCACGGGAGGGCGCTTTGGCAACACAGCCTTTGGCAATACCGTTCGCGGCATGTCGGTGTCCCGCCCCCGCGCAAAAATGGCAGCGCCCGACCTGGAGGGCGCCTTTCGCAACGGGTTACATATATGAAACGGTTATGCGGTAACTGCCGCGTTAAATCCGGTTGCCACGTCGCAAAGCGCCCTCCGTGGGGAGGTCGGGCGCTGTCATTTTTGCAAAATGACGGGGGTAATTCGATGGAACGCCCCTATTTCCGTAAACTATTAGCATATTCGATCAACTGCTGGCCAAGTGATACAAGATGCGGGTTTTGCACTGCAATCCAAGCAATCACCCCACGGGCACCCCATTTTCCAAATATTGCGCCACCTTCTTTTGCCGCACTTTTCAATGCAATATCCAAAAGCCCTACGCTGTATTTCAACGCTTTTTTCAATGCGCCGAGTATTGCAACGCCAACCCGCTTCAAAACCGAAGGCGATGGCTCTGGCTTGGACAGCTCTTCTTCGGCCTCTTCCAGAGCATCCCAGATGATTTCTGTCTGCGTAACAACTTCCGCCTCGGCCTCGATCCCCTCTGGCGGATTGTTGTGCCCCATCGGTGCTGCGGTTGCCGTTTGGCGCACTGCGGCCAGTTCCTTGCGCAATGCCTGAACGTCACGCAGCAAACGGTATTTCCCGACAATCCCCGCAATCACCTGATTGTTGATATGCTCCGGTCCCTTTTCCCAATCCTCATCCAGTATCAGGGCGATTTCTTCCAGCATATCCCAATCCGGCTCCCGCCCCTCCAGCGCGTCCTGATACCAGTTGATCCAGAAGGACCAGTCCACCGGCACGACCCCGAGGGTGGTTTCTTCGGATCGGGCGGGGGTGGCGACAGGCAGGGATTGGCGGACCGCATCCCATTCCTTCTGAAACGGGTTTTCACCATCATTCCACAGGGTCGTAGTCACCAATTCGTCCCTGTTTTGCAGCGCATCGCAGTCATTACGAAGTTGTTTCCATAAGGCGGTGGCGATGGCAGTGCGGGAGGTGAAGGGGGAAGCGACGTCGACGCAACTGGCGGCCTTGGCGGAAAATCTAGCGGAAGCGCGAACGTCGTCAAAGGCGGCGATGGTTACAGCACGTCCAGAGGCATCGGCGCCGATAGTGGCAGCGGATGATGTTGTTCCACTAGCGATGGTTTTGCCCATGGCGGTAATAACTGGATTGCGGGAGGTGAGGGCGGCAGCCCTAATTTCAGGGGTTGGCATTTCACGCGCAACCCCTGAAATCAGATTGCAGCGCAAAACAGGCAAGGTCTTCAAATCACGTTTTTTTGCAACATCCGACGTTTCCACCCATTCCCAATACAATGGCAGCACCCTCATTGCTGCCCGATGGGCGATCGTAATTGCAAATATCTTTGTCTCGTATTCGGACCTGTCCAGAAGCCATGCTTCAAGACTCTCTCCATCTTTTATTTCTGATACCTTCACCATCCTCGCACAGTGTCGGATCGAACATTTTCAATCAAGGGTTATTCCGCCCCCTGCCCCTTGACCATCCGCCTTACCCACCGCCCCAGATACACCAGCGGCCAGCGCAATATTGACGCCCCCGCGATCAGGAAGATCATCCCCCACACCGGGCCGTTCTGATAGGTCAGATAGCCCAGCAGGGGCACGCCGATGGCGATCAGGAAATAGGCGCGGCGCCAGTAGTTGTCCTTGCTGGGGATCATCGCCAGCACATTGGCGGCGATCACCCACAGGCAGGCCAGCACAAAGGACAGCGTCATTCCGCCCCCCTGACCCGCCGGATCAGGCGTTTACCCATGTAGAACAGCGGGCGGCGGAACATGGACAGGATGGCTACGCTGGCCGCCAGCACAATCCATCCGCCATGCTGATAACCCAGATAGACCAGCAAAAACGGCGCGGCGGCAAGCAGCACAATGCCCGGCGCGAACTGGCGGCGCATGGGCAGCAGGGCAACGATCGCGGCCAGGATCACCCAAAGGGCGGCGAGAGTCAGCGAGGCGGTCATTGCGAGACCCCGATCGTTGCACCAAATGCCGCCAAAGACGCCAGCATCCCAAACCACGGCACAATCGCGGGCACCCGGAAAGGGGCCACCGGCTGGCGGTATTTCAGGGCGATCAAAGTTGTGTTTACAATGGCGAAAACCAGCAGCAGCGCCATCGAGGTTATTTCGGCCAGCTTTGCCACCGGCAGGGCAAGTGCCGAAATGATAACCGTTGTGCCAATCAGTACGGTGGCCAGAACCGGCGTGCCAAAACGCGGGTGGGCGCGGTGGAACACTGCCAGATATGCTGTGCGTTTTCCCAGCCCGAATAACACGCGGCTGGCCATGACCATTTGCGCAAGCACCCCGTTCAGCGCCGCCGCGACCGCGATCCATGCCATGAATGCGGCGGGGCGACCCGTTGCTACCTCCCAGACCAGCGCCAGGGGCCGGCTGCTTTGAGCTAACCTTTCAACCGGCACGGCGCGGACAGCGGCCAGAGACACCAGCGCATATAGAACAGCCGTGATCCCCAGCGCCATCAATATGGCCCGGGGCATATTGCGCGTAGGGTTTCGGGTTTCTTCGGACATGTTGACCAGATCCTCGAAGCCGATAAAGGCGAAAAAGGCAAATACCGAGGCCCCGATAATTCCCGACCATTGCGGTGGCGGCGGGTTTTGCCAATCGGCCACGGGCACGGCGGTAAATCCGGCCCAGATGATGATCAGCAGGCCCGAGACCTCGATTATGGTCAGAATGGCGGCAAAGCTCAGGCTTTCCAGTGCGCCGATCATGGCAATCAGCATCAAAAGCAGGCCCAGCCCGATCACCGCCACGTCAAAACGCAGAGGTGTGATCGAGGTCAGATAACCAACCCCGCCCCGCAGAACCGCCGCAGCGGCGACAGTTCCGGAAATGACAATGATGGCCCCGACCAGCAGTGCCAGCCAATGCCAGCCAATGCCGGCGTCCACATAGGCGGATTCACCTGCTGCTTCTGGAATGCGTGACGACAATTCGCAATAGGTCAGCGCCGTTGGGGCCACAACCACGGCAGCCAGCAAGAAGGAAACAGGCGCCCATATACCCGCCTGACCGGCCGCAGCCCCAACCAGTACATAGATGCCGGCCCCGACCATGATCCCGACACCATAGACCGTCAGCAGACCAAGTCCGAGCCGGCGTTTCAGGGTATCGGGCATTGGTTATCCTTTCAATCGCTCCGGCAGGGCATTGGCCCAGGCGGATATTGTGCCCGCGCCAAGGCAGATCACCATATCGCCCGGTTTGGCCTGTTCTTTGATCAGAGCGGTCATGGCGTCCTCGTCTTCAATCGCCAGCGCGTGGCGGTGGCCGTGGCGGATCAGGCCTGCGACCAGATCGTCGCGATCCGCCCCTTTGATGGGGTCTTCTCCGGCGGCGAACACGTCCGAGATGCCGACAATATCGGCGTCATTGAAACAGGCGCAGAAATCGTCGAACAGATCGTGCAGGCGGGAATAGCGGTGTGGCTGGTGCAGGGCGATCACGCGCCCTTCGGTCGATTGGCGCGCGGCCTTCAGGGCGGCGGCGATTTCAACGGGGTGGTGGGCGTAATCGTCAATGATGGTCACGCCGTTCACCTTGCCCACACGGGTAAAGCGGCGGTTCACGCCACCGAAATTTTCAAGGGCGGTGCGGATTTCGTCCAGCTTCATCCCCAGATGCCGCGCCACGGCAACGGCGGCCAGGGCGTTGGAAACATTGTGATCCCCGGGCATGGGCAGGATGCAGCCCTTGATCATCCTGTCTTCGGATTGCAGGGCGATGTCGAAATGCGCCATGCCGTCCTTGTAGGTCAGGTTAAGCGCGCGCACATCGGCCTGCGCGTTAAAGCCGTATGTCACCACGCGCCGGTCGGTGATGCGGCCCACCAGCGCCTGAACCTCGGCGTGATCGGTGCAGCAAACGGCCAAACCGTAGAAGGGAATGTTCGAGACAAAATCGTGGAAGCCTTCGCGCAGGGCATCGAAGGTGCCCCAGTGTTCCATATGTTCGGGGTCGATATTGGTCACCACGGCGATGGTGGCCGGCAGGCGGTTGAAGGTGCCGTCGCTTTCGTCCGCCTCGACCACCATCCATTCGCCCCCGCCCATGCGGGCGTTACTGCCATAGGCGTGGATGATGCCACCATTGATCACCGTCGGGTCCAGCCCGCCAGCGTCCAGCAAGGTTGCGACCATAGTTGTGGTGGTGGTTTTGCCGTGGGTGCCAGCGATGGCCACATTGGATTTTAAACGCATCAATTCGGCCAGCATTTCGGCGCGGCGCACCACGGGCAACCCACGTTTGCGGGCTTCGTCCAGTTCCGCGTTGCCGGGTTTGATGGCGGATGAAATCACCACCACTTCGGCGTTTTCCAGATTTTCAGCACTTTGGCCAACGAATATCTTTGCCCCCAGATCAGCCAGACGGTCAGTGATCTTGCTGGCCTTCAGGTCGGACCCCTGCACCTGATAGCCGTGGTTCAACAGCACCTCGGCAATGCCCGACATGCCGATACCGCCGATGCCGACGAAATGGATCGCGCCCACATCAAGGGGCAGTTTGGTGGCGGCGGAATTCATTGGCTGGCTCCTGTATCGGTTGTGCCGGTATCTGCAAGGGTTTCGACCATTTCCACCAACCGTTCGGTGGCGTCGGGTCGCCCGCATTTCAACGCGGCCTGCGCCATATGGTTGGCGGCAATCGGGGTGGTCAGAACGACCTTGATTTGCTTACTTAGAAAATCCGCGTCCAGTTTGGATTCAGGGATCAGGATAGCGGCTTCGGCCTCGACCAGACCACGGGCGTTGGCGGTCTGGTGATCCCCCGTTGCCGCGGCATAGGGGATCAGGATCGAGGGGCGTCCGATCACGGCAATATCCGCCACCGAGGAGGCACCGGCGCGCGAAATGACCAGTTGGGCTTCGCTCATCAATGTCGACACATTATTAAAGAACGGTTTGACCACAGCCACCAGCCCGTGGCTGGCGTAATAGACTTCGACCCGCTTGCGGTCTTCCTCGCGGGCCTGATGGTAGATGCGCAGATAGCCGCGCAGGTCTTCGGGCAGTTTCAGGATTGCTTCGGGCACCACATCGGACAGGATACGCGCACCCTGGCTGCCGCCCATCACCAGGATCGACATCGGGTAATCGCCGGGCGGAATATAGGCGGCACCGGCGCGTTCCAGCACAGCGGCGCGCACGGGGTTGCCGGTGAATGTGCCCTTAACCCCTTTGGGCAGATCGGTGGGCCATGTGCCGCAGGCCACCGCGTTCACCCGTTTGGCAAACAGCCGGTTCACCCGCCCCAAAACACCGTTTTGTTCGTGCAGGATACGCGGACGGCGCAGAATCCAGGCCGCCGATACAGCCGGAATTGACGGATAGCCGCCAAAGCCCACCACCATCGCCGGCTTGTCGCGCATCATCCGCAGGGTGGCCGAGGCAATCCCGCCGAGAATACGGAACGGCACCAGCAGTTTTGCCAGCATCCCGCCACGGGCGAAGGTGGCGGAGGAAATCTCCTCGATCTCGACCACATGGGGAAAGCCGCCGGTATAGCGGGCACCACGGGCATCGGTGGACAGTTTCACCCGCCAGCCCTTGCGCAACATGACCTCGGCCAATGCCTGTGCGGGGAACATATGGCCCCCTGTGCCGCCAGCGGCGATGATCAGAAGGGGTGGTTTTGACATGGATCAGTGTCCCCGACGTGCAAAGTGGTCAATAATTTCGCCCTGTGGCCGTGTGCGGGTAAAGGCCAGCAACATGCCAACCGCAACCCCACCCGCAATCAGCGACGAACCGCCGTAGCTGACAAAGGGCAGCGTCATACCCTTGGCGGGCAGCAGGCGCACGGCAACGCCCATATTGATCATGGCCTGAACGCCGAACATACAGGCAAGGCCCGTTCCGGCCAGCCGGATAAATGTATCGCGCTCTTTCATCAGGCGCAGCAGGGAACGCACGGTGATCACCATATAAAGTGCGATGATGATCAGCACCAGCACAAGGCCGTATTCCTCGGCCGCAACGGCAACGATGAAATCGGTATGCGCATCGGGAAGCGACCATTTCACTTGCCCTTCGCCCACGCCGACCCCGAAAAAACCGCCTTCCTGAATGGCGTTTGTGGCATAGCCCATCTGGGTCGTGGGGTCGATATCGGCCGACAGGAACCCGTCAATCCGCCGCGCAAAATGTTCGGAATTATTATAGGCGAACATGCCGCCAAACACGACCAGACCGGCCATCGACAACAGCAGGAACATCGGCGCGCCGGCGACGAAATACATCACGCCCCAGCCAAACAGCACCAAAGACGCCTGACCGAAATCGGGCTGCATCACCAGAAAACCGACAACCGTTATGGCAATGATAAAGGAATATAACCGCCCGGGTGGCCCGTTGATTTCCTGACTGGCCGACATCAGCCATGCGGCGATCACCACGAAACCGGGTTTCAGGAACTCGGCTGGCTGCACCGACGCAAAGCCCAGCGAATACCAGCGGATCGCGCCTTTGCCAAAATCCGTGCCCAGAAGCGGCAGCATCACCAGCGCCACAAAGGCCCCCAGAAACCCCAGCACCCCCAACCGGCGCACCAGTGACGGGGCCATCATCGAAGTGATCATCATCACCACCAGCGCCATGCCGCCAAACAGCATTTGCCGCTGCACATAGTGAAACGGAGCCAGCCCGTTTTTCGCGGCCAGCGGCGGGGACGCGGCCAGACCCAGCAAAATACCGATGCCGAACAAAATCAGGATTGCGGTCAGGGACCACCTGTCGACTGTCTGCCACCAACGGGGAAGAATGGGGTCGCTACTGCGAACCGGAACTGTTCCATAGACCATTTCTGTCATGGGATATACCGCCTTACTGCCTCAAATACTGCCCGTTTGCCGGGTCTGCCTATCAGTGTAGCGCAATGATTCGCGTGACGCTAGCCCTTTGTTCACAGGGGGTTGCCTCTGGCGGCGCATCGTGGTTGACGGGGGATATGGGCAAGGGTTCGAACAGGTTTGACACCATTATTCTGGGGGCGGGAGCCGCCGGAATGATGTGTGCGGCATATGCCGGCGGGCGGGTTTTGCTGGTTGATCAGGCCCGCGCGGCGGGGGAAAAGATACGCATATCCGGCGGCGGCCGCTGCAATTTCACCAATCTGTATGCCGGGCCCGAGAACTTTATTTCGCAAAACCCCCATTTCGTTAAATCCGCCCTAAGCCGTTATACTCAATGGGATTTTATTGATCTGGTGTCGCGACATGGCATCGCCTCGCACGAGAAAACGCTGGGGCAGCTGTTTTGCGATGAATCCGCCAAACAGATCATCCACATGCTGGTGGCCGAGATGGGCGCGGCCGAGGTGCGGCTGCGGACTACGGTTTCAGCGATCCAGCGCATCGGCGACGGGTTTGAGGTAACGCTTGATACCGGCGAGGTTCTGCGCAGCCGGAATTTCGTTGTCGCCTGCGGCGGCAAGTCGATCCCCAAGATGGGGGCAAGCGGGTTGGGCTATCAAATCGCCGGCCGGTTCGGTCTGCCGGTCACGCCAACCCGCCCTGCCCTTGTGCCGCTGACCTTTGGCGAGATGTTCAAACCGCTGGCCGGTGTGGCGCTGGACGCGCGCGTGTCCTGTGGCGGCGTTTCCTTTGACGAAGCGGTGCTGTTCACCCACCGCGGGTTGTCCGGCCCTGTCATTTTGCAGATCTCATCCTATTGGCGCGAAGGGATGCCGATCACGCTAAACCTGTGGCCCGCCGGCGACCTGCTGGAGCGGCTGCGCGAGCAGCGGCAAAAATCGGGGCGGCGCGATATATCCACCAATCTGGCCGAATGGCTGCCCAAACGGCTGGTCACCTATCTTGCCGCCCTGCACGGCTGGCAGGGCAATCTGGCCGATCATTCCGACGCGGCCCTGGCCGGTATCGTGCAGGCCATCACCGCATGGGAATTGCACCCGACCGGCACCGAAGGCTACCGCACCGCCGAAGTCACCCTTGGCGGGGTAGACACAGACGCGCTATCGTCGAAAACCATGCAGGCCAAAGACGTGGAAGGGCTGTATTTTATCGGCGAGGTGGTGGATGTCACCGGCTGGCTGGGCGGGTTCAATTTTCAATGGGCGTGGTCGTCGGGCTGGGCGGCGGGGGTGGCGATTGCCCACGAGTTGAGAAAATAGACCATGTCGCGCCGAATTGAATTCATCTGGCCTGGCGGCCCCAACTGCATTGTAAGTGTGGCTTCACCCTGATAAAAACAGGCTTGTTTCTGATCAGACGCGACACGCTTTATAACAAAGAACATTTACAGAGAATATAAATGAGAGGGCATAAGCCCTCTCAATAAAATCCTGTCATAAATGATAGCTTATACCGTCAGAGTATCGACCAGAACCCCATCAATAAATACGTCTATCATTGTATAATGAGACATAAACTTGGAAACTGCGGTAACGCGAGCAACTACGTTCCGCCCATTCCAAGTGCCTTTAAATGTCTGGGACGAACCTCCGAACGGCTTCGTGCGCTGCTTGATAACTTGTTCTCTATTAATAAAAAGAACAAACTCTGCGTCAATAAGGCCCGGTGTTGCCTTTGCCAGCAATTCAATTCTTTGACCGTTATATTGGCTCATTTCCGGTACCGATTGCTGGGTACATCCGGCAACAACAAGACCACTACAAAACAGAGTAATTTTTAGTATATTTTTCACTTTTTATCCTTCAGGATTTGTTCAACCGAAGCTTGATAATCCACCAACTTATAACAGTCAACACCGTGATAATTACAACTATTCGCAGATTTCAATCAAACCGCATCGTCCCCAGCGCCCTTGAACCATCAACATAAATGATATCTCCGACTTTGGTCATCCCTGTCGTTTCGGGCAGCGCATTGATGATCGCGATTAGCCCTTCGGTCTCGCCTTCCCCGGCAACCGCAACAACCCGCAGCGCAACGATAGTTCCATCCGCTTCGGCATAACGCCCGATCGCCTCGACCGCCTGGTAGGGGCCGACCTCGGCTTGCCGTGTTACATCGATTTCCGCCTTGTCCGGATCGACAATTGCACCGATGAACCCCTCTTTGGCAACATTGGCCAAGGCCTGCAACAGGTCCCCTTCTACATTCCGGTTCAGGGCAAAGGGAATAAAATGGATGCTTGACCTTAGCCGGTTATCCTCCGTCGCGAAATTATACTTGGCATATCCCGGAACTTCTGGGGCATACAGAACCTTGATGTTTTTGGTCCGGTCGGTCGGAACTGTGAAATGGAACGGTTTTGGCACAGTGACACCATGTTCAGCGGCAAAATCCGCATCTATTTTCTGCGGCACACCGACGACAAGGCCCTCAACCTTTAGCGTGTTTACCTCGACCGTGGTTTGCGCCAAAAGCGGGTTGGCCCATAGCGATATGGCACAAATAGCCGTGCCAAAAATCTTTTTTGGTTTCATAATGATTTCCTTTATTCAATGTATTCGCGGATTCAATGCCTCAACTTTAGGGACCCGAAACAAAAGTTCAATGCAGAATCCGGCAACAATCCCCTGAAACAATCGTAATATTAGTAACACAGTTAACAATACACTTCTGACGTGCGCTTGATCGGTTTCCCCACCTCCCGTAGCCTTTTCCCAATAAAAATAAGTAAAACGGGAGTAAAAGTGGATGTCGGATAGCAAAAAAATGAACCTGACCACCAAGGTGCTACTTGGGATGGCGTTGGGGATTATCCTGGGGTTGATATTCAACCTTTCGGGTATGATGGAAGTCCCGGAAGGGGCCAAAGCGGGCTTTGTGAACCAGTTTGTGGTGAACGGCGCCTTTCATATCGTTGGCAAAATGTTTGTCAACATGTTGAAAATGCTGGTGGTTCCACTGGTGTTCTTCTCGCTTATCTGCGGGGTGACCGGCATTGGCGATATCAGGATGCTGGGGCGTGTGGGGACGAAATCCTTTGCGCTTTATATGCTGACAACCGCGATTGCGATTGCGACAGCGATCCTTATTGCGGCGTCATTGGGCATTGGCGACGGGCTTAATCTGGAAAGCGCGGCCAACTTCACAGGCAAAGATGCACCGCCCCTGTCGCAGGTACTGATCGACATTATTCCGAAGAATCCGGTTGCAGCGATGGCCAATGGCGACATGCTGCCAATCATTTTCTTCTCGATCATGGTCGGGGTCAGCATGCTGATGGTCGGGCACAAGGCCAAACCATTCATCGAAGGGGCCGAGGTTGCCAACGAAATCATGATGAAGATGGTGAATATCATCATGGCACTGGCCCCCTATGCCGTGTTCGCGCTGATTGCCAAAGCGGTTGCAAACCTGGGTCTGGACCTGCTGGCATCGCTTGCCGGTTATGTTCTGGTTCTGGTGGGCGCACTGATGTTCCACCTGTTTGTCACACTGATGATAACACTGAAGGTGTTCTCGGGTCTAAGTCCGATAATGTTCCTGAAGAAAATTCGCAACGTGCAGGTGTTTGCCTTTTCGACCGCATCGTCAAACGCAACCATTCCTGTCACCATGCGCACCGTGACGCAGCGCTTCGGGGTCAACAACTCGGTTGCGTCGTTCACAGTGCCGTTTGGCGCCACGATCAACATGGACGGCACCGCGATCATGCAAGGTGTTGCCACCGTGTTTATCGCCAACGTCTATGGCGTTGATCTGGGGATGGGCGGTTATCTGACCGTGATCCTGATGTCGGTTCTGGCATCCATTGGCACCGCCGGTGTTCCAGGCGTTGGCCTGATCATGCTGTCGATGGTGTTCACTCAGGTCGGCCTGCCCGTCGAGGGTATCGGCCTTGTGCTGGGTGTTGACCGTCTGATGGATATGATCCGCACAGCTGTCAACGTTTCGGGTGACGCCGCTGTTTCCAGCATTGTTGCCAAAAGCGAAGGCAAACTGGATGTCTCGGTGTTTAATGATCCGGATGCCGGCATGCTGGACACGGACGACGCCATCACCATTGATCCGGCCGTCGAAGCCGAAATGGCTGCCGTGGTAGAAGCAACCCACGACAAATAACGACCACTCACTGCAAACCTGAATGGCCCGCGTGATTTATCATGCGGGCCATTTTCATGGCCACCCCTTGCGAATACGCCGCACCCCGATTGCTGCGCTTCCCCTCTGGACGCCCGCGCCTGCAATCCTTATATATTCAGTCAAGTAATCCAAAGAGGGTCCCATGACTGCCGAATCCGATACACCGCTAGAAGGCACACCGCTGATCAAACCGTCCAGCACGGACCATCCGCTGTATGACAAGATCGTCGAGGCCTGCCGCTCGGTCTATGACCCCGAAGTGCCGGTGAACATCTATGATCTGGGTCTGATCTATACGATCGAGATTTCAGACGAGGGCGATGTTCAGATCTATATGTCCCTGACCGCGCCCGGCTGCCCTGTCGCCGGTGAAATGCCCGGATGGATTGCCGATGCGATTTCGCCGCTGGCCGGTGTAAAAACCGTCAATGTCGAACTGGTGTGGGAACCTCAGTGGGGCATGGAAATGATGTCCGACGAGGCCCGCCTTGAACTGGGTTTCATGTAAAAACGACATATTACAGTCGCTATCCTGCTTGCGCGGTCCTATGCCGCGCTTTTAGCGTTCAGGGGAACGCTATGCAAAGGATGACGTGACAATGCCGATCAAAACCACCACCATCGGGGCCTTCCCCAAGCCCGACTATGTGCCGATCAAAGACTGGTTCAAGGTCACCCATGCCGCCGATAGTTATACTGCCGATGTGCTGCAAAACTGGTCGGATTCCCCCGAACACGAACCGGCCTTTGAGCGCGCCACCCGCGCGGCTGTGCAGACCCAGATCGACTGTGGCATCGACATACCGACCGATGGCGAACAGCGGCGCGAGAACTATGTGCATTACCAGTGCCGCTATATGGACGGGTTTGATTTCGACAATCTGGAACACCGTGTGTTGCGCAACGGGGCCTATGAATCCGACCTGCCGGCGATCCGTGGCAAAATCCGCGCTGGCGCCCCTGTGCTGCCGCGCGATTACAAACAGGCGCAATCCTTCTCGGACCGCCCCGTCAAACTGACCCTGCCCGGCCCGATGACCATCATCGGCACCGTGGCCGATTGCTACTACAATGACGATGCCAGACTGGCATTCGATCTGGCCGACGCGCTGAATCAGGAGGTGCTGGCGCTGGCCGATGCCGGATGCATCCACATTCAGGTGGACGAACCCCTGTTCGCCCGCAAGCCCGAGGACGCGGCGGCCTTCGGTTACGAGGCGCTGGAACGGGTGTTCCACGGCGTGCCCGACCATGTGGTGCGCACCGCCCACATGTGTTGCGGCTATCCCGAACATATTGACCAGCCGGATTACCCCAAGGCCGACCACAACGTCTATCACCAGCTGGTCGAGGCGCTGGACGGACGGATTGACGCCCTGTCGATCGAGGATTGCCATTGCCACAGCGACCTGTCGCTGTTCGAAAAGTTCCGCAAAACCACCGCGATTGTCGGCTTTGTCGATATCGCCGTTAGCCGGATCGAAGCGGTGGATCAAATCGCCGAGCGGATGCGCGAGGTTCTGACGATACTGCCACCCGAGCGCCTGATCGCCGCGCCCGATTGCGGATTGGGGTATCTGACGCTGGAACAAACCCGCACCAAGCTGACAAATATGTGTAAAGCGGCGGCAATGGTCTGACGCGGCTTGAGATCACATGCATAATACCCTATATAAAGGGTCAGGAAACAGGAGAACCCCATGTTCGGCATCCCCGGCAAACAGGCGGTCAGCATGACCCCGACCGCAGCGAAACAGATTTCAAAACTGATGGCCGAAAAGGGCCATCAGGGCTTGCGCATCGGCGTCAAGAAGGGCGGCTGTGCGGGGATGGAATACACCATGGACTATGTGGACGAGGTTGATCCGATGGACGAAGTGGTGGAACAGGACGGCGCGCGGGTGATGATTGCCCCGATGGCGCAAATGTTCCTGTTCGGAACCGAAATCGACTACGAGGTTTCCTTGCTGGAAAGCGGCTTCAAATTCCGCAACCCCAATGTGACAGAATCCTGCGGCTGCGGCGAATCCATTAAATTCGCAGAGATGTAGTGTCGACCGACCCCGAATTTCTGGCCCACGCCCGCGATCTGTTCGCGGGCCTTGGCCCGATCAGAACCGGCCGCCTGTTTGGTGGCACTGCCCTTTATATCGATGACGCCATGTTCGCTGTGATCTTTGGCGATGCCTTGTTCATGAAGGTCAACAAATCCTTGGCCGCCGAATATGCAAATGCCGGCTCCGAGCCCTTCCAATACGACACAAAATCCGGCGTGCGTGTCATTCCCGGTCTGGTGTCCATGCCCGAAAGTGCGCTGGACGATCCGGACGAGGCCATGTTCTGGGCCGGAAAATCCATGGTTCCGGCCCAAAAGGCAGCGACCAAACGCACCAAAGCCAAACAGGCCAGAAAATGAGTATCAACGATACCGATATTGCCTTTGTCCACGATATGTTTGACCCGCTGGGCCGGATCACCACCCGCAAAATGATGGGTGGCTTGTCGATCTATTGTAATGGCACCATATTTTCCATGCTGGATCGCGAAGGCACCCTGTATCTAAAGGCCAAAGGCCCCTTTGCCGATGAAATTGCCGCTGCTGGCGCGCGGCAATTCGGTGTAGAGACGGGCGATAAAATGGCCTATTGGACCTTGCCCGACACCGCCAATTACGATCCTGACGCGGTGCTTATCTGGGGGCAAAAGGCGCTGGATGCCCTGTAAGGCGAACGCGTTTACTTGCCGCAGTTACCGCTAACGCCTTGCCATTATGCGCCGATATAGGGCATCAATTACCCCAACCAACAAAGGGATATAGATCATGCGTAAAAAACTTGCCGCCGGAAACTGGAAAATGAACGGCACCACCGCGTCACTGGCCGAGGTCGACGCGCTGCTGGCCGCCCACCCTGCCCCGGGTTGCGAAATCCTGCTGTGCCCGCCGGCCACACTGGTTTCGGCCATGAGCGCGCGGATCGGTGACGGGCCGATCCACACCGGCGGGCAGGATTGCCACGCCGAACCCTCTGGCGCCCACACCGGCGATATTGCCGCCGGTATGCTGGTCGATGCCGGTGCCAGCCATGTGATCCTTGGCCATTCCGAGCGCCGTCAGGACCACAACGAAAGCGACAAGGACGTGCGCAACAAGGCCAAGGCCGCAATTGCGGCCGGTCTGGTCGCTGTGGTCTGCTGTGGTGAATCCGACGCCGAGCGCGAGGCGATGAACACACTGGAAATCATCTCGGGGCAGTTGGCCGGTTCCATCCCCGACAATGTCACCGGCGAAAACCTTGTGGTGGCGTATGAGCCGATCTGGGCCATCGGCACCGGCAAGGTTCCGACGCTGGACCAGATTGGCGAAGTGCATGATTTCATCCGCACCCAGCTAGAGCGCCGCTTTGGCGAAGGCGTGGGCCGCTCGGTGCGCCTGCTTTATGGTGGCTCGGTCAAACCGTCGAATGCAGATGATATCTTTGCGGTGTCGAACGTGGATGGCGCGCTTGTCGGCGGGGCATCGCTAAAGGCTGCGGATTTCAGCGGCATCATTACAGCGCTGGACAACGCTTAATCCACCATCCCGCAATTTAAAAAGCCGCCAGAGTAACCTCTGGCGGCTTTTCTCACTTTTTTACTTAGTTCTACTTGGTAATTACTTCCGGGCCCATCACCGCATTCGGAATAGCGGTCGACAGCCACGGGATATAGGTGATCATAATCAGGAACACGAACAGCACGGCAAGAAACGGCAGCGCAGCCCGAACCACCCGCATCATCGGCATGCCCGCAACCCCCGAGGTCACGAACAGGTTCAACCCGACAGGCGGGGTGATCATACCGATTTCCATGTTCACCACCATGATGATGCCCAGATGGATCGGGTCGATCCCCAGCTCCATTGCGATCGGGAACACCAGCGGGGCGACAATCACCAACAGACCGGACGGCTCCATGAATTGCCCGCCGATCAGCAGGATCACGTTAACCACCACAAGGAACATCACCCAGCCAAAACCGGCACTCAGCATGGCGTTGGCCACCTGCTGCGGAATCTGTTCTTCGGTCAGAACATGTTTCAGGATCAGCGCATTGGCAATCACGAACATCAGGGTAACGGTCAGCTTGCCCGCCTCGAACAACGTGTGCCGTGTATCGCGGTGGAAAAAGGCTGTGACCAGCGCATAGGGCCTGTTCAGCAAACTGCCCTTTACGCCTCCGTTTTTGGCGGCCAGTGGTCCCATATCGCGATAGACGAAACTGGCAATCAGGAACGCATAGATCGAGGCCACAGCGGCGGCTTCTGTCGGCGTAAAGATGGCCGAGGTCACACCAGGGATGCCGTAAATTCCGACCATGATAATCACGATCAGCATCAGCCCCCAGAAGGCATCGGCAAAGGCTGTGCCGATCTCGCGCCAACCGGCCCATTTACCTGCTGGCATATTCTTGATCCGCGCCATCACATAGATCGCGACCATCAGCATACCACCGGCCAGCAGACCGGGGATGATACCGGCAAGGAACATCCGCCCCACCGAAACCTCGACCGCAGCGGCGTAAACCACCATCACGATAGAGGGCGGGATCAGGATGCCCAAAGTGCCCGCGTTACAGATCACACCGGCGGCGAAATCCTTGGTATAGCCCGCCTTGGTCATCGCCGCGATCACGATCGAACCGATGGCCACCACGGTCGCGGGGGATGACCCCGACAGGGCGGCAAACATCATACAGGCGAATACACCCGCAATCGCCAGACCACCGCGCAGATGGCCGACACAGGCGATAGAAAACCGGATGATCCGTTCCGCCACCCCGCCTGTCGACATGAACGACGAGGCAAGGATAAAGAACGGGATGGCCAGCAGGGTTGAATGCCCCTCGAAGGCGGAAAACAGGGTTTGCGCAATTGACGCCAGCGAGGCATCCGAGAAAAGCAGCAGAAAAACAATCGAACTGAACCCCAGCGACACCGCAATGGGAACGCCGATCATCATCAGGCCGACGACCATCGCGAAAAGGAAGGCGACTGTCATTTTCCTGTTTCCCCGCGCAATTCCTGGATTTCGGCGATTTCATCCTCGACTTCATGGCTGGCGATGATGCGGTCTATCTTGCCGGACCTGATCGCAAAGGCCGCCTGAATAAAACGAAACAGAAGCAACGCCATCGACAGCGGCAGCACCATATAGGGCACAAGGCGGGGCAGTTTTTCGTATTCGTCACCATCGTTGAATACCGCCTCCATCCAGTTCAGGACGGCCGGCAGCGGAATATCGTTGGTTTCGAACCAGCCCTGCCCGCGGAATTTGTCCTGGAACCCGGTGGGTATCCAGCGCCCTTCGGTTTGCGGCAGATTTGCGAAATTGGCCCAGTAATCCCAAGCCCCCTTTAGCAACAATAGGCTGTAGATTATGCAGATCAGCACCGCGAATAACGCCAATGCCTTGCGTGCCCCTTTGGGCAGCATATTCACCACCGCATCCACCCCCAGATGCGCGCCTTTTTTGACGGCATAGGAGGCGCCCAGCAATACCAGCCAGGCGAACATGAACACAGTCAGTTCCAGCGCCCACAGGATGTTGGAATTGAAAACATAACGGGCAACAACATTGGCGAATGTCAGCAGCGTCATCGCACCCAGCAGAAACGCAATCAGCGTTTCCTCGATCCGGTCGACAAAGCTAGCACCTGGTTTCGGATGCATCCTGTCCCCCTCCATCTTTGGTAAACAGCAAACGCGCGCCCTCGTTCAGCGGGGCGCGCGCAGATTTTCTAAACGGTCTTACATGGACTCGTTGATCTTCTGGGCGGCGTCGATCGCATCCTGACCAACGTCACCTTTGAATTTATCCCAAACCGGCATCATCACATCAACCCATTCCTGACGTTGTTCCGGTGTCAGGGTGCGGATCACACCGCCGGCGTCGATGATCGACTGTTTGGCAGCCTCGTTCACAGCAAAGGCTTCTGCATTACGGGTTTTGGTCACTTCACCCAGAATGGTCAGGAACTGGTCGCGCACATCGGCGTCCAGGCTTTCCAGCCAGTCGACATTGGTCACCACCAGATAGTCGATGATACCGTGGTTGGTTTCGGTCACACCGTCCTGCACTTCGTAGAACTTTTTGCCATAGATGTTTGACCAGGTGTTTTCCTGACCGTCCACAACACCCTGTTGCAGCGCGCCGTAGACTTCGGAAAACGCCATTTTCTGCGGGCTTGCGCCGATCGCTTCCATCTGGGCAACCAGAACGTCAGACGATTGCACGCGGAACTTCAGGCCATTGGCATCCGACGGGTGGATCAGCGGCTTGTTGGCCGACAGTTGTTTCAGACCGTTGTGCCAGAAGGCCAGCCCCTGAAGGCCACGTTTCTGCATCGAATCCAGCAGCGCCTGACCGGCGTCCGAGGACTGATAGGCATCAACCGCATCCATGCTTTTGAACATGAAGGGCAGATCGAACAGGCGGAACTTCTTGGTGAACTTTTCAAACTTGGAAAGCGAAGGGGCCGCCAGTTGAACGTCGCCCTGCAACATGGCTTCCAGAACCTTGTTGTCATCATAAAGCGTCGAGTTGGGGTAAACCTCCATACAGGCCTTGCCGTCCATCTCGGTGTTTACACGCTCTTGCAGCAGGCTGGCAGCGATGCCTTTGGGGTGTTTGTCGGTGTTGGTCACATGGGCGAACTTGATGACGATTTCGCCTTCGTCACAACCAGCCGACGCAGCGGCGGTTTGTGCGGTGAAAGAAAGCGCCACAGCAGTGGTGACAGCAGTCAATAATTTCATTGGGGTCTCCTCCCGGGTTTTGAGACATTTGCAACAGATGCGCACCCGCATCCCGCGGGCACCCATCCAGATCAGACCCCAGCCCCCCCGCACCGCTCAAGAAAAACTTCACAGAGCTGTTACAGGGGGTAAAACTGTTACCTGGCAATATGTTAGCGGCATATGTTACAGCCTTGGGGCAGGCCAGTGGCGGGAATCCACACAGGCGATCCGGCCCGATGTGCGGATTTCCACACAGGTTTAACGGAATGTCTCGGGCCGAATCCCGTATTTGGTCAGCTTGTCGTAAAAGGTTTTGCGCGGCAGTTTCAGGCTACGCGCTGCCTCGGACGCATTGCCATTATGGCGCCGCAAGGCCTCGCTCAAAAGCGAATGTTCCACCTGCGCCAACTGCTCGTTCAGGCCCAGTTCCGCTTCTTCCTCGCCCTCGCCCAACCCCATGGCAAAGCGCATCGCGGTGTTCATCAGCGCCCGCGCATTGCCGGGCCAGTCCTGCGCCATCAGGCGGGAGATCAGGGCGGGCGTTATTTCCGGCGGGGTCAGGGCCGCCTGCTCGCAGGCAATGGCAACGTAATGGCGAAACAGCACCGGAATATCCTCGGGTCGCTCGCGCAGGCCGGGGATGCGCACAGCCGTGACGCCCAGCTTGTAAAACAGATCGTGGTTAAAGCGACCCGCCGCCACCTCTTGTTCCAGATCGCGATAACTGCCTGCCAGCACCCGCGCGCCACAGTCCTTTTCCAGACACTCCAGCAAGGTAAATTGCACCTCGGGCGACAGCGCGGCCACTTCGTCCAGAAACAGGCTACCGCCGATGGCTGCCGTCAAAGCATCCGTCAGGGTTCGCGGCGTCAGCGATACCGCCGCCCGTTTGATAAACGGCCCGTCCGATACAGTGGACAGCAGATGGATCACCTCGGCCACCTTGGATGTGCCCGTGCCCGGCGCGCCGCTGATCAGCACCTCGGCCCCTGTGCGCGCCACCGCCCGCACCCGCTGGCGCAACTCCTCGGCCAGTTTCGAGGTGCCGAACAGCATCCGCGCCGCCGCATCGCCGGTTTCCAGCTGCCGTTTCAGCCGCCGGTTTTCCAGCACCAGCGCACGGGTTTTGCGCGCCCGTTCGACCACTGCAATCAGATCCTGCGGCGCACAGGGTTTTTCCAGAAAATCGAACGCGCCGGCGCTGATTCCGCGCACGGCCATCGGGATGTCGCCTTCGCCAGTCAGCAGGATCACCGGCAGATCGATATCCACCGATTGCACATAATCCAGCAGCGCAAACCCGTCCTTGCCGGGCATACGGATATCCGACACCACCACCCCGTCAAAATCGGGGCTGATGTGGTCCTTGGCCTCGATATAGCTGCCCGCAAGAATCGCCGGCATATCCGCCAGCTCCAGCGTCTGGCCCAGCGCCTCGCGCACCGCCGCGTCATCGTCCACCAGCAAAACCCGCATGTTCATGCCGCTTTCTCCATTCCCGCCCGCGCCAGTTCCACCGTGAATACCGCGCCGCCGTCAGGGTGGTTGCGCCCGCGAATATCGCCGCCAAAACTTTGCACCAGACCATAGGAAATCGACAGGCCCAGTCCCAGCCCGTCCGCCTTGCCCACCGCCTTGGTTGTGTAATACGGCTCGAATATCTTTTCCGGCGCGGCAATCCCCGGCCCCGTGTCGCGCACCCGCAAGCGCGCCTTTCGATCGCCGGTTTCGACCGCAATCTCGATCCGCCGCAGCACACTGCCCTCCATCGCGTCAATCGCGTTGGAAATCAGATTGACCAGCACCTGTTGTAACCGCACCTCGCCGCCACGCACATAGACCGGCGCGGGCGGGGCCTGCCAGACGACCTCGACCTTGTCCTGCACAAAGCGCGCCTCGCTCATCTCCAGCACCGCCTCGACCACGGCGACAATGTCCACATCCGTTATCGGCTCGCTTTCCTGTTTGGCAAAGGCGCGGAAATTGCTGATGATACGCCCCATGCGGCGCGCCAGTTCGGAAATCCGGTTCAGATTCCGGCCCGCCACATCCACCTTGCCGCGCTGCAAAAACTGCTCGGCATTCTCCGCGAACGAGCGGATCGCCATCAGGGGCTGGTTCAATTCGTGGCTGATCCCCGCCGACATCTGCCCCAATGCCGACAGCTTGCCTGCCTGCACCAGTTCGACTTGCGCCTGTTTCAATTCGGCTGTGCGTTCCTGAACCCGTGTTTCCAGTTCCGCCTTGGCGCGGGCTTCGATTTCCAAACGATCCGCCAAGGCCCGCCGGCGTTCCGTTACCCAGAACAGGATTGCGCCAAAGGCCAGCAAAACCGCCGCCACCGCTGCGGCCTGCAACAATGCCAGACGTTCGGCAGGGGCGGTGCTGACCAGCACTTCGCCCGTCATCCCGATGATCGGCAAGGGTTGGGTCAGATGCAAGGCGCGGCGCGGGATGTAGGGGCCGGAGCTGACCGACCAGACCTCGAAATCACCAAACATCCGCACCCTGTCCGGCGCAAATCCGCCGGTGCCGCGTGTGCGCAGCACCAGTTCCGAACGGTTGGCGACAAAGATCACCCCGTCCTGATCGGTAAAGAACACCGCATTCGGGTCCCCCCGCCAGTCGGATTCCTCGATCGCCTCCATATCCACGACGACCACCACAGCCCCCAGAATTTTATCCGATTCAATGATCGGGGCCGCAAACTGGAACACCCGCCGGTTGCTGCCCGCCAAACGGCTGTGGGTCGTGCCCAATGCCCCGTGCATCGCCCGCCGGAAATGCGGCTGGTCTGACACGCTGCCCCCCGTCGTCCCTTGCGAAGACGCCAGCACGGCGCCATCCAGCCCCGCCAGCAGCAGATCGACCGCGCCGATCTTGTCCGCCGTGGCCAAGAGCAGCCCCGAGGCCCTGTCACTCCCGCCCTGCCCCTTGGCCAAGGCCACCAGATCGGGATGATCCGCCATGATCACCGCCACCTGCCGGAACCGCTGCAACTGCCCCACCAGCCGGTCCGAGGCCAGCGACAAATCCGCCTGCCCCCGCGCCGCCAGTTGCTCCAATGCCGCACGCCAGGCAAACCACCCAGCCCCGCCCGCTACAAGGGCGGTCAGTAGCAAAAACAGCGCAAACACGCCTGCCCGATGTGTGGTTTTCCCCGACATGGGCCCGACTGTAAAAACCCGCGCTTGCAAAGGCCAGAGCCTTTCGGCGATTATCCGGCCATGCAACATGTCCGCCAATCCCCCACCGCCGCCGATTTCGTGCAAAACCCCTATCCGTTTTACGATATGATCCGCCCGCTGGGCGATCTGGTCTGGTGGGACGATTACGACATGGTCTGCGCCGCCGGCTATGACACGGTAAACGCCATTTTGCGCGACCGCCGATTGGGGCGCGAGATGCCTGCCGACCTGCGCGCACCGGTGCCCGAACACCTGACTCCGTTTTACGATATCGAGGCCCACTCGATGCTGGAACTGGACCCGCCCCGCCACACCCGCCTGCGCTCATTGGTGTTGCGCGCCTTCACATCGCGCCGGATCAAAGAACTGGCACCGGAAATCGAGGCGCTGAGCCATCGCTTGATCGACCAATTCCCTGCGGGCGAAGTGGACCTGCTGACGGCCTATGCGCAGAAAATCCCCGTGATCATCATCGCCCGCCTGCTGGGCGTCCCCGAGGATATGGCCGATCAACTGCTGGCATGGTCAAACGCCATGGTCGCCATGTATCAGGCCCGCCGCACCCGCAGCATCGAAGATGCCGCCGCGACTGCCAGCACCGAATTCGCCGTCTTCATGCGCAGCTATATCGACCAGCGCCGCGCCACACCGGCGGATGATCTGATCACCCATCTGATTGCGGCCGAACAGGACGGCGAAAAGCTGACAACAGAGGAATTGATCACCACCTGCATCCTGCTGCTGAACGCGGGCCACGAGGCCACGGTGCACAGCATGGGCAACGGCATCAAGACCCTGTTGGAACAGGACACCCCCCGCAGTGCCCTTGCCCCCGATCGGGTGGAAACCACCGTCGAGGAAATCTTTCGCTTTGATCCACCCTTGCATATATTCATGCGCATCGCCCGCGAGGATCTGGAGCTGTTCGGCCACAGCATCAAACGCGGCCAGTCCATCGCCTGCCTGCTGGCCACCGCCAACCGCGATCCGGCGGCCTATGATGCCCCGAACACCTTCAACCCGAAGCGCCCGATCAAAGCCAACACATCCTTCGGCGGTGGATTACATTTCTGCGTCGGCGCCCCTCTGGCACGTCTGGAGCTGCAAATAGCCCTGCCGGTGCTGTTTTCCCGCCTGCCCGAACTGCGCCTTGCCGAAAAACCGCAATACGCAAATGTCTATCATTTCCATGGGCTGAACAGTCTGCGCATCGCTTGCTAAGCGGACCACACGAACCCGAATCAATTCTTCGCTTCACGAGCGCGCGCCCTTCCAAACCGGTGACATTTGCCCCAAAATCCAGCCTGCATATTTTCCAGAGATTCAGCCAACCCTGACCGGATCATTCCACACGTTGGCCCCAAGCGGAACATCTTCCCGACCACAAACGCGCCCCGCGCGACACGATCCTTATCTTCCCGTCCATCTGGCGCCTACCACTCCCGATCCCATACCCTTTTCCGTGTCCGCCACTGAAACGGGAACGCGAAAATGTATGAATACAGCCCCTTTGACACGGCCTTTCTAAAGGCCCGCAACGCCCAGTTCCGCGCGCAGATTGACCGTCGCCTGAACGGTGAATTAAGCGAAGAGGCCTTCAAGCCCCTGCGCCTGTTAAACGGGCTATATTACCAGTTGCACGCCTATATGCTGCGCGTGGCCATCCCCTATGGCACGCTGAACAGCCGGCAAATGCGCATGCTGGCGCATATTTCCGAAAAATGGGATCGCGGTTTTGGCCATTTCACCACGCGGCAGAATATCCAGTTCAACTGGCCAGAGCTAAGCGATGTGCCGGATATGCTGGATGCGCTGGAAACGGTGGGGATGCATTCGGTGCAGACCTCGGGCAATACCATTCGCAATGTCACCGCCGACCATTTCGCCGGTGCCGCCGCCGACGAGATCGAGGACCCCCGTCCGATCGCTGAATTGCTGCGCCAATGGTCCACGGATCATCCCGAATTCCAGTTCCTGCCGCGCAAATTCAAAATCGCGGTCACCGGAAGCGTGGCCGACCGCGCCGTGATCCGCGCCCATGACATCGGGTTGCGGATTGTGCAGAATTCCACAGGCGAGCGCGGGTTCGAAGTGATCATAGGCGGCGGTCTGGGACGTACGCCGATGATTGGCAAACGGCTGAAACCTTTCCTGCCCAAAGCCGATCTGCTGCCGTATCTTGAGGCCGTCGTTGCCACCTACAATCTGCTGGGGCGGCGTGACAACAAGTATAAGGCCCGCATCAAGATCACGGTCCACGAGCACGGGATTGACAAAATCCGCACGCTGGTCGAACAGAAGTTTGCACAAATCCGGCCAGATTACCCCCCTCTGGTCCCGCAAATCCTGACCGACATTCAGGCCCATTTCGCCCCGCCGGATTTCAAACACTCCAACACAGAACATTTTGTCCTGAACCGCAGCGTTGATCCGGTCTTCCGCGCGTGGTGTGACACAAACCTGCATCCGCACAAACAGGCGGACCATGCGATTGTCACCATATCGCTAAAGCCGCATGGCGGCACGCCTGGCGATGCCACCGCCGACCAGATGCGCCTGATTGCCGATCTGGCCCAGCGGTATTCCTATGATGAAATCCGCATCTCGCACGAGCAGAACATCATCCTGCCGCATGTGCAGAAAAACCACCTGCCACACCTTCACGCAGCCCTTGTTTCAGAAGGATTGGCCACCGCAAACATCGGTCTGACCTCGGACATCATCGCCTGTCCGGGGATGGATTTCTGCGCCTTGGCCACGGCCCATTCCATTCCGGTTGCCCGGCAGATTTCCAACCGGATACGGGATTTGAAAATCGAACATGATGTCGGCCCGCTAAAGATCAAGATTTCGGGCTGCATCAATGCCTGTGGCCATCACCATCTGGGCCATATCGGTATTCTGGGGCTGGAACGGGCTGGTGTGGAAAACTACCAGATCACGCTGGGTGGTGATGCAACCGCCGACACAAGAATTGGCACGCGCATTGGCCCCGGATTTTCGGCCGACAAGATTGTTCCGGCGATCGAGCGGCTGATCCTTGGCTATCTGGACCTGCGCAACACAGCGGATGAAAGCTTCATTCAGTGCTACCGGCGCGTCGGCATCGCCCCTTTCAAAGCAATCCTATATCCGCAGGAGGGTGCAAAAAATGCAGCATAGCCTACAAAATGAACACATGGTTGCGCGCTGGAACCGGATGTTCCAGCATCTGAACGCGCTAGAGGTGCTGGAGCACACGCTTGGGTCGGGAAAAACCGGACGGGTTGCGCTTGTCTCGTCTTTCGGGGCTGAATCCGTTGTGTTGCTGCATTTGTTGTCGCGGATCAATACGCATACGCCGGTGCTGTTCATTGATACGCAGATGCTGTTTGCCCAAACGCTGGCATATCAGCTTGAGGTGACAAAGCGGCTGGGATTGACGAACGTGCGGACCATTCGCGCGACGGTGAAAGACCTGCAACAATCCGACCCCGACAACCGCCTTCACGATACAGCACCGGACCACTGCTGTGACTTGCGCAAAACCCGCCCGTTGCAACAGGCACTGGCCGGTTTTGACACATGGACCACGGGACGAAAACGTCATCACAACGGCTTTCGCACCGGTCTGGAATATTTTGGTATTGATGGCGAAGGCCGGATCACGGTGAATCCGCTGATCCACTGGGGCGCAAATGAACTGAACGCCTATATGGACCGGATGGAGCTTCCATGGCATCCGCTATTGCGGCGGGGGTATACCTCGATCGGATGTGCCCCCTGCACATCCCGAACCACGGCTGGTGAACCCGCGCGTGCGGGCCGCTGGCGGGGAAATGATAAACAGGAATGCGGCATCCATTTCGTGAATGGCAAAGCGTTGCGCCCTAACCGGCCAGAGGCGACATCATGACGATCATTGTAACGGACACAGGATTTACGGTTGATGACTGGGAAGGCCAAAACAGGCCGCAAACGCTGGATATATCCATAGACCATGCGCTGGCTGACCTGACTGCCATATTGAACCGGATCAAAGCAATCCGTATCACATTTCCCGACTTCACCGACGGGCGCGGGTTGGGATTGGCCCGCAGGTTGCGGGATGCCGGATATACTGGCCGCCTTCGGGCGGTGGGTGACATATTGCCCGATCAATACACAATGCTGCGCCGTGTCGGATTTGACGAGGTGGAACTGACCGATAAACAGGCCAATGCCTATCCACAGGAACGATGGCTTGCCCGCAGCCACTGGCAACAGCACGATTATCAAACCCGATTGCGGTGCTGAACCCGTCCGCACCCCTCCTATGACATTGCGTCGCGCCCGAACATCTGGACCATACTGCGACAACTGATTATAGGAGTATCAACAAGCCGCCGCCCCGTGCGCGGCTTTGATGTAGTTAGGGAAGATTACCACAATGGCCGACACCGCAAAGAAACCGACGCTGCCCGATGCGCAGACCGTGACCCAAGTCAAACACTGGACCGACCGGCTGTTTTCCTTCCGCGTCACCCGTCCGCGCAGCCTGCGGTTCCGCTCGGGCGAATTTGTGATGATCGGCCTGCTGGGCGACAACGGCAAACCCCTGCTGCGCGCCTATTCCATCGCCTCGCCGGCCTGGGACGAAGAGCTGGAGTTCTACTCGATCAAAGTGCAGGATGGCCCGCTGACCAGCAAATTGCAGCATATCAAGGTTGGTGATGAAATTATCCTGCGCCCCAAACCGGTTGGCACACTGGTGCATGACGCGCTACTGCCGGGCAAACGGTTGTGGTTCTTTGCCACCGGCACCGGCATCGCGCCTTTTGCGTCGCTGATGCGCGAACCGGAAACCTATGAAAACTACGACGAAGTGATCATGTGCCACACCTGCCGCGAGGTTGCCGATCTTGAATATGGCCGCCAGTTGATCGAAAGCCTGCCGGATGACCCGCTGATCGGGGAATTCATTGGCAACAAGCTGCGCTATTATCCGACCACCACCCGCGAAGAAAGCCCGAATATGGGCCGGATCACCACCAACCTGTTGAACGGGAAAATTTTCAACGATCTGGGCGTGCCGCAAATCTGCAAGGAAAACGACCGTGCGATGGTTTGTGGCTCGATCGGCTTGAACACCGATCTGAAGGAAATTCTGGAAGGGTTCGGCCTGACCGAAGGCGCCAATTCTCAGCCCGCCGAATATGTGGTGGAAAAGGCGTTTGTCGACTAGGTGAACACGCGCCGCGTTATTGCTGAATAGGCGGCGCGTATCTGTTTACATCCCCAAGGCTTCTTTCACCTGCCCCAGAATATCCGACAGCAACGCCGGATCATCTCCGGCGGCCATCAAGGCTGTTTTCAGGCTGCTTTTACGCGCCTCGTCCAAAGGCGAGGCATCAATCAAGTCAGCCACTTTCACCGCATCATATCCTTCGGGTGAAAACAGTGTGCCGTCCATAGCTTCGGCAGCCGTATCTGCCGCGCCGGAAACCGCATCCGTGGCAGCGCCTGTTGCCTGCTCTACAGCATCAGTTGCGGTATCGGCTGCATCCCCGGCCGCCTGCGATACAGAATCCTTCATGTCGCCGGCAGCGTCCGTAACACTGCTGTTATTGCTGTAAAAATACAATCCAGCGCCTATAATCGCGACCAGAATGGCAAGTATCAATGTTCTATTCATAATTCAGCCTCCTGTTTATCAAGTATTTGTAACAAATACTGGCCCGCAAGATTTGCCCAAACCAGAGAAAATACCCCGGTAACGATAAGCGGCGCGTTATCGCCCAGTATCGGCGGGGAATGGCCCATTTCACCTGCCAGACACAAAAACACCGCGCGAAAAGGAACTTTTTCGCGCGGCGCTTAATCTTTCGGATTTGAAAAAGGTTACATGCCCAAGGCAGTTTTCACCTGTTCAATCACGGCTTTAACCATTTCAGGATTTTCGCCAGCCTTGTCGATAGCGGCTTTCAGCAATGTCTTTTTCATTGGGTCCAGATCGGAATCGTCAATCATTTCCCCAACCTTGGCAGCATCAAAACCATCGGCTGTCAGCAATGTTTCCTGCTCGGTTGGTGCCGGATCTTCGGACATATCTGATGATGCCGAATCTGTTGCCATATTGCTTGCGCCTTCGGCGGCGGGTTCTGACGCGGCATCAACAGCACCGGAAAGGGCGTTGGTGATTGCGTTTTCAGTGCTGCTTGCGGCGTCGGTCGCAGCTTCGGTTCCTTCGGCAGCGGCGGCGGCGGCCTCTTCGGCGGCTTTGGCAGCGGCTTCTTCAGCAGCTTTGGCGGCAGCAGCTTCGGCCTCGGCGGCGGCGGCTTTGGCGGCTTCTTCGGCGGCAGCGGCTTCTTCAGCGGCTTTGGCTTCGGCTTCTTCAGCAGCTTTGGCGGCAGCAGCTTCGGTCTCGGCAGCGGCGGCTTTGGCGGCTTCTTCGGCAGCGGCAGCTTCTTCAGCTACCTTCGCAGCCGCTTCTTCCGCTGCCTTGGCGGCGGCTTCTTCGGCGGTTTTGGCCGACGCGGCAGCATCGTCAGCAGCTTTCGTGGCCGTATCTGCGGCCTGCTCCATCACCTCGCTGGTGCTGTTATTTCCTTGCGAATAAAAATAGATACCAGCCCCGGCAGCAATCAAAGCGGCCCCGATCAGTAATGATTTGTTCATCTTAAAACCCCTAGTTAACTTTCCGGTAAAAGCATCCGGACATGTGGGTGCTATGACAGATGCACAGCCATGTGAAAAGCAAGCAAGGGGGAATATAGCACATTATTGCTCATTTCAGGGCGAATAACACCTTGTAAGCGCGCGCGCGCCCGTCTATTTTCCGCATAAGACAAGGCTTCACAATCAAAGGATCAAAGTCATAGCCCGCAGACCACACAATGCCCCGCCACAGCGCGACACTGGCCCCCGCGTGAATGAACGCATCACATCCAAGGAAATCCGGCTTATTGGTGCCGACGGTGAAAACGTCGGGGTTGTTACCCCTGCGCGCGCCATGGACATGGCAGACGAGGCCGGACTGGATCTGGTGGAGATTTCACCAAACGCCAATCCGCCTGTGTGCAAAATCATGGATTTCGGCAAGTTCAAATACGAACAGCAGAAACGTGAATCCGAGGCACGCAAGAAACAAAAGACCATCGAGGTCAAGGAAGTGAAATTCCGCCCGAACACCGACACGCATGATTACGATGTGAAAATGCGCAATGTGTTCAAGTTTCTGGAAAACGGCGACAAGGTAAAGATCAGCCTGCGGTTCCGTGGCCGCGAAATGGCGCACCTTAATCTGGGCCGCGAATTGCTGGAACGGGTGGCCGAGGATGTCAAAGACCACGGCAAGGTCGAAAGCATGCCCAGAATGGAAGGTCGCCAGATGATCATGATGATCGGGCAACTTCCAAAGTAAGCATCGCTTTACAGTTTATGGGAAAGCCCTCGCATTTTGCGGGGGCTTTTTCATTGCGCCCCGGCCACGGCGCGATCCCCTTTCCACCACTTCCACGCATCCGGAATGTCAAACGCCAGCGACAGCCCGTCCACAGCCAACAGCAGCCACAGGTATTTCTGATATCCACCTGCTACGCACCCAGATGTGGCCAGAGAATCAGCAACAGCGGGATCCAGATCAGCAGATGCGGCAGGGCCATCATTTTCGACAGGCCCCGTTCCGCCAGCATAATCGCGATATTGGGCATCATGCCGCCAACCGCCAATGCGGCAATCAGCATACCTTTTGGTTCGTTTAGAAACAGCAATGACGCCATATTGACCGGCACAAGGATCAGAGCGACCCAGATTTGCACCCATGCCGGCTAGGGACCGGAAACTGTGCCAAATATCTGTTATCAGTCTGATGGAGCACCCTATCAAAAATGCGCAAGCCCCGGACCTGATCCGGGGCCTTGCCGTTTATTGCCATGGCTGCCCCGCATCAAGTGCGGGGCAGCCGTTCCCTTACCCGATCGCGTTGATCGCGCGCCGTGTCATCACCTTGACCAGATGGGCGCGGTATTCCTTGGTGCCGTGCAAATCGCCGATCATGTTCATCGCGTTGATGTCCAGATCCATCAGCGCATCACTGCGGAACTCCTTGTTCAGCGCCGTTTCGGCCTCGGTCCAGCGGAACACCCCTTCTTCGGATGCCCCTGTCACGGCCACCCGCACACCATCGGCGGTTTTGGCTACGAACACCCCGACCAGCGCAAAGCGCGAGGCGGGTTGGTCGAATTTCTGATAGGACGCGGCCTCGGGGATGGGGAACTTTACCGCGGTGATGATCTCGCCTTCCTCAAGGGCTGTGGTGAACATCCCCTGAAAATAGTCATCCGCCGCGATTTCGCGCGTATTGGTGACGATGGTCGCGCCTGTGCCCAGCACCGCGGAAGGGTAACAGGCCGACGGGTCATTATTGGCCAATGATCCGCCAATGGTGCCGCGATTGCGCACCGCCGGATCCCCGATATTGCCCGCCAATGCCGCCAGCGCGGGGAAATCCCCCTGCGCGGCCACCTCGACGTGGGTTGTGGCCCCGCCGATGGTCAGCACACCGCCCTCGCGGGAAATGCCCTTCATTTCGGCAATGCCCGACAGGCTGACCAGTTTTTCAGGCGCGGCAAGGCGCTGTTTCAGGGTCGGGATCAGGGTTTGCCCCCCGCCCAGCGCTGTTGCCTCTTCGTCCTTCAGCGCGGCGACAGCCTCGGCAACGCTCGAAGGGGTCTCTACATCAAATGCATACATTTCTCGTTTCCTCCTTCAGGATTGCATGGCCTGCCAAACGCGCGAGGGCGTCAGCGGCATGTCGATATGGGTGATGTCCTGTCCGGCCCGTCGCAGCGCATCCACCACGGCATTGACCACTGCGGGGGGGGAGCCGATCGCACCGGCCTCGCCACAGCCCTTGACGCCCAGCGGGTTGTGGGTGCAAGGGGTCTGGCAGGAATGATCAACCGTATAGAACGGCACATCATCGGCGCGCGGCATGGCGTAATCCATGTAGGAGCCGGAAATCAGCTGTCCGTCCTCGTCATATACCGCCTGTTCCAGCAGCGCCTGACCGATGCCCTGCCCGATACCGCCATGCACCTGACCATCAACAATCATCGGATTGACGATATTGCCAAAATCATCGGCGGCACTGAAGCGTTCGATGGTCACCTTGCCGGTTTCGGGGTCCACTTCGACCTCGCAGGCATAGGCGCCCGACGGATAGGTAAAGTTGGCCGGATCATAAAATGCGGTTTCCTCCAGCCCCGGTTCCAGATCCTCAAGCGGATAGTTGTGCGGCACATAGGCGGCCAAAGTCACATCGCCCCAGGCAACCGATTTATCGGTGCCCGCCACGGTGAATTGCCCGTCCTTCAGCTCGATATCGCCTTCCGAGGCTTCCATCAGATGGGCCGCGATTTTCTTGGCCTTGTTGATGATCTTCTCGGTGGCGCGCACCATCGCGCTGCCGCCAACAGCCAGGGAACGCGAACCATAGGTGCCCATGCCCATCGGCACTTTGGATGTATCGCCATGCACGATGTCCACTTGTGATGGATCAATGCCGATCATCTCGGCAATCACCTGCGGAAAGGCGGTTTCATGCCCCTGCCCGTGTGAATGCGAACCGGTCATCACGCTGATGGATCCCGTGGCGTTCACCCGCACCGTGGCGCTTTCGTATAGCCCCGCGCGAGCACCCAACTGGCCCACAAGGTTGGAAGGCGCAATGCCGCATGCCTCGATATAGCAGTTCACACCAAGGCCGCGCAGCTTGCCGTTGTCGGCGCTTTCTGCGGCGCGCGCCTCGAACCCCGCCAGATCGGCGATCTCGATCATCTTGTCCATCGTCGCGTTGTAATCGCCGGTGTCGTATTCCACCGCCACAGGTGTGGCATAGGGGAATTCGGTGATAAAGTTCTGTCGGCGCAATTCAATCGGGTCTTTGCCGATTTCATAGGCCGCCTTGTCGATCACCCGCTCCAGCTGGAACGACGCTTCGGGGCGACCGGCCCCGCGATAGGCGTCAACCGGCACGGTGTTGGTAAACACCGCCTTGACGTTCACATAGATCAGCGGGGTTTTGTAGTTGCCCGCCATCAATGTGCCGTGCAGCCATGTGGGCACGCTGGGCGCAAAGGTTGACAGATAGGCGCCCATATTGGCGTGGGTATCGGTGCGCAGGGCAAGGAAATTGCCCTCCTCGTCCAGCCCCAACTCGATTTTGGTGACATGGTCACGGCCATGGGCATCCGAAACGAAGGCCTCGGAGCGGCTACAGGTCCATTTCACCGGACGGTTAACCGCCTTGGCAGCGAATGTGCAGAACGCTTCTTCGGCATAGTGGAAGATTTTGGTGCCAAAGCCACCGCCCACATCAGGCGAGATCACCCGCAGTTTATGTTCCGGTATCCCCAACACGAATGCGCCCATCAACAGGCGGATCACATGCGGGTTCTGGCTGGTGGTATAAAGCGTGTGTTCATCCGTGGTGCGGTCGAACATGCCAATCGCCACGCGCGGCTCCATAGGGTTGGCAATCAGCCGGTTGTTGCGCAGTTCCAGCGTGGTGACGTGGTGGGCGTTCCTGATCGCCTCGTCCACGGCCTCGCGGTTTTCCTCAACGAACCCCCAGTCGTAGCACAGGTTCGACTCCAGTTCGTCGTGCACCTTGGGGCTGCCATCCTTCAGCGCGTCTTTCATGTCGATCACGGCGGGCAGTTCTTCCAGATCCAGCTCGATTGCTTCGGCGGCATCGCGGGCCTGCTCCAGCGTTTCGGCCACAACCGCGCAGATCGGGTCGCCCACATGGCGGGCCTTGCCATGGGCCAGAATGGGGTGTCTGGGTTCCTGCATGGGCTTGCCGAAACGGTCGGTCACCTCCCAGCCACAGGGCACGCCGCCCACCTCGGTAAAATCCTCGCCGGTGAAGATGCGGATCACGCCGTCCATCTTTTCGGCGTCCGACGTATCAATTCCGTTGATTTTCGCATGCGCCATTTCCGAGCGCAGGAAATAGACATAGGCCTGTCCATTCGCGTTGATGTCGTCTGTGTAATTTCCGTTTCCGGTTAAAAACCGGACGTCCTCGCGCCGTTTGGTGCTGGCGCCGATGCCTCCGTCTGCTGGCATGGTTATTCCTCCCTGAATTTCTGTTCGCGCCTATTCCGCGGCGATGGCGCTGACGTCCTGACCGGATGCGGCCATGATTGCCTTGACAATGTTGTGATACCCCGTGCATCGGCAGATATTGCCGGACAGATAGACGCGGATTTCGGCCTCGGTCGGTTTGGGGTTCGCGGCCAGCAGGGATTTGGTGGCCATCACCATGCCCGGTGTGCAAAACCCGCATTGCAGCCCGTGGTGGTCTTGAAAGGCCTGCTGGATGGTCGACAATGTGCCGTCTTCATCCGCTTCGCCTTCCACAGTCAAAACCTCGGCCCCGTCGGCCTCGATCGCGAACATGGTGCAGGATTTCACAAGCTTTCCATTGACATGCACGCTGCAAGCGCCGCATTGCGACGTATCACAACCAACGTGTGTCCCCGTCAGCCCCAGCCCGTCGCGCAAGAATTGTGAAAGCAGCGTGCGCCCCTCTGCTTCACCGCTCACAGCTTTGCCGTTCACGGTCATGGTGACCTGTGTCATGGTCGTCCTCCCTTATGTTCTAATTAGGGGCGAGTAAAACACGGGTGCGGCGTTTTGGCAAAAGTAATTTTCGCTATGACAACAAGGCTAGCCGGATTTGCGCAGAGTTTCGGTGATCTGCGCCATGATCGACAGGGCGATTTCTGCGGGGGATTTGCTGCCGATGTCCAAGCCCACCGGCGCATGGATGCGGGCGATTTCCGCATCATTGAACCCTGCCGCCGTTAGCCGCTCCACCCGTTTGGCATGGGTGCGGGTCGATCCCAGACTGCCGATGTAAAACGCATCCGATTGCAAGGCGACGGTCAGTGCGGGATCGTCGATTTTGGGGTCATGTGACAGGGTGATAACGGCGGTGCGGGCGTCCAGCCCTTGCGCCTTCAGGGCCTCGTCCGGCCAGTCGTCGATAATTTCCTCGTTCGGGAATCGCGCCTTGGAGCCAAAGGCGGCGCGCGGATCGACCAGCACCGGATCATAGCCCGCCAGCCGTGCCATCACCAGCAAAGGCTGGGTGATATGCACCGCCCCGACCACGACCATCTTTAGCGGCGGGTTGTGGATGGCGACGAATTCGTCGCCCTCGAAACCGGATTTGTCGCTGCGAAACCGGTCGGGGTAATCGCCCTGTTTGGTCAGCCTGCGGGATTGCGTATCAGGATTGACCACATAGGCCACCGGTATACGGTCCGCCCGCGCGGCCACCAGTTCGGCCAGCATATCCTCGGGCATCACCGTGCCTACCGGCTCGATCATCACCCTGATCTTGCCGCCACAGGCCAGCCCGACGGCAAAGGCCTGATCATCGGACACGCCGAATTCCATCATCCGCGGCTTGCCATCCTCAAGCGCGTCCATCGCCTCGATAATCACGGCACCTTCAACACAGCCCCCCGAAACCGATCCGGCAATTTCCGTATCCCCCGCAATCGCCAACTGGCTGCCGACAGGGCGCGGGGCCGATCCCCATGTTTCCACCACAGTGGCCAATGCCGCCCCGCGACCGGCACGGTGCCATGCAAGGGCGGTTTCGGGGATGTTGTCGAAATTCTGGCTCATGGTCCCTCGCTTTTCTGGTGTGCAACCATCATAGAAATATTAACCCCGACAAAACAAGCACCATGGAACGGAAAACGGCCGCAAGGTTTCCCCTGCGGCCGTTCAACCCGTGAGTGGGTTTGGTCCTATTCAGCCGGAACAGCATCCGACGGGGCGTCACCACCAACCAGTTTGTTTGGCAGGACAAAAGCAACAATAATGAACACAACGCCCAGCGCGATGCCCAGCAGGTCGCCCTGAATGGCGGTCAGGCCTTCGTATTTCGCGCCCGGAATGGTGCCCAGTGTCACCTTGCCGCCAGCGATCTTGTCCATCAGGAAAGTGCCTTTGATCGAGGCATAGGAAACCATATAAGCCGCCGCGCCCAACAGGCCGCCAGCGATGAAGAACAGCGCATCCTTGCGACCCGAAGCAGCCGCCGCCACCGAGGTGCCGGGGCAATAGCCCGAGAACGCCCAGCCAAAGCCCATGATCAGACCACCAACGCCAACGCCGACATATGCGGTTTTGACTGACATATGGCCAACGTCAACAAAGCCGGCCATCTGGCCAACAAACATCAGAACCGAGCCAACACCGATGGCCATCAGAATGGTTTTGGCCAGATGCAGGTTGGTCAGGTTCAGCATTTTGAAAATCCAGTTCGGGTTTGTTGTCCCGATCCGGTCCAGTACGAAACCAAAAGCCGCACCAATAACGATTGCTAGAATAATAGTCATGGTTTAGCTCCTTTTATACATGATCATGGCGGTCGGGATCGCAGCCGCGAAAACGCCAAGGGTAAAGATATAGCCGGATAGCGATGTCTGCATCATCCCCGACATCATATGGCCCGATGTGCAACCACCGGCCAGACGTGCGCCAAAGATCACGATGAAACCGCCGATAAAGGCACCAACATAACGCTTGGCAACACTGTCACCAAAGTTCTTGCGCCACAGGGACGGAACCTGACGTTCCTCTTTGGTTTCACGACGGGCAACACCGGACACAACCGCGCCGATTGCCATTGCGATAACAAAGATGAAGCTGTAGTTCAGCGGGTTGGCAACGTTTTTGGCATATTTGCCGTTGGATTTTGCCAGATAGGCGTTTGACGAAGTGAAGCCTTCGTCGGTTTTTACAACCAGTTCATTGTTGATTGCATCGCCGATGATCCCGTCAAGGATCACGAACTGTGTCGAAACTCCGATCGGTTTAACAAGGAGTACAGCCAGGAAAAACACAACGCCCAGCGCAACCCCTCCTATTTTCCAGTCCATAAGCATGATTTTTCCTTTTCACAGCTTGACGTATTCAAGATATTGAATGTCTTACGGGGTGCCATATGCGCCCTGCATTGATCGTTGTCAATAAAAAGGAAAAGAATTCGCCAAACCGCGCCAATTCACCGCAACCCGACTGTGTTTGTATTGTTGCAGAGGCTCATCATCATGACACCATCACCTTTTTGTGCTCCTTGAGGAAAATCGAATTCCCTGCTAGCAACAGAGAAGTGTATCGTAAAAGAAACCGGCCGCGGCAACCACTTGTTACAAATCGGAATCCGTAGATGACCGGACCTGCATCAAGGGTGTTTAAAGAGTATGGCAGACCTACTATTGGGCGGCATTGTCATAAACGAGGTTCTTGTAGACCCGAACGGTGCGAACAATTTCGACACCGACGGCAATGGAACAGCTGCCGCGACGGATGAAGACATCGAACTTGTAAACACCTCGAATGTCGCGATTGATATTTCGGGGCTGCAGATGTGGGATCAGGGGGTCGGGAACTGGTTTACCTTCCCTGCCGGAACTATCCTTCAACCCGGCGGCCATGCAATGGTGATGAGCGGCGTTCAGGCGGGCGGAAGCCTGCCGACAGGCGGGCCGGATGATCTATTCTTTGATGCAGGACGCGGCTCTGCCCTGATCAACAACGGCGGTGACAATATCGTCGTCTATGATCCGGCCAACGACGAATATATTCAGGCCACCTTCAACGGCGATCCGCTGGACGACCCCACCGCGACGTATTCCGGTTTTTCGGCCACTGCGACGCGTGTCGGGCTGGGGGAAGATTTCGGTAACGACAACGACGGGTTTTCAATCCAGCGTGCCCCCGATGGTTCGAGTATTTTCGATAATAATTCCACCCCGACACCCGGCACCACGAATATCTGCTTTACCCAAGGCACATCATTCGAAACCCCAGACGGGCCACGCCGGATCGAACAACTGCGCCCCGGCGACCTGCTGATCACCAAAGACAACGGCCGGCAGCCAATCCGCTGGATATGGGCGCGCCATTGTCCGGCTGAAAAAATGCGTGACACTCCCGCGCTTGCCCCTGTCAGGATTGCAAAAGGGGCGCTTGGGTCCGGCCTGCCCGACCGCGACCTTGTGGTTTCACGCCACCACCGCTTGATGATTTGCTCGAAAATCGCCAAACGAATGTATGGCAAGCCCGAGGTTCTGGCCCCCGCCAAAGACCTGACCGTGATCGAAGGAATCGATATCGCAACGGTTACAGGCGGAATAACCTATTACCACATTCTTATGGGCAGCCACGAAATCCTGTTTGCCGAAGGTGCCCCCGCCGAAAGCCTGTATCTGGGCACCCAGACCCTGCATGCGATCGAGCCTGCGGCCCGCGCCGAATTGCGCCTGATTTTCGGGGCCGGATGGGACCGGTTTATCGAACAGCCACAATCGGCCCGCCCGTTTGCCAGCGGTCAGAAGGCGCGCAACATGGCGGCGCGGCACCGCAAGAACAACCAGCCGGCCCTAACCCTGTAGCGCCGCCATCAAGCGGGCTTTTTCGCCTGTATCATCAGGGTTTGAAATCGCCAGCGCCAGCGCCTCAAGCGAAGCAATATTATGCCCCGCACGAAAGCTGTCCACATGCGGCAACATCGCCGCAATCCCGCGCGCCTTGGGGGCAAAGCCATCCCAGCGCAGCAAGGGGTTCAACCAGATCAGACGGCGGGCCGACAGGTGCAAGCGCTCCATTTCACGCCCCAGCGCATCCGCATCGTCACGGTCCAGCCCGTCGGTGATCAGCAGCACCACCGCCCCCTGCCCCAGCACCCGCCGCGACCAGTCGCGGTTGAACCGGTGCAGACAGGCCCCGATCCGCGTGCCGCCCTCCCAGTCCTGCGCCTCGGACCCCGCCGCCGCCAGCGCCGCATCCACATCGCGGGTGGCCAGATGACGGGTGATGTTGGTCAGGCGGGTGCCAAAGGTGAAGCCGTAAACCTTCGACCACCCGGCCCCCTTCTGATTGGCCACCGCGTGCAGAAAATGCAGCACCGCGCGGGAATATTGCGACATGGACCCCGATATATCGCAGATCACCACCAGATTGGGCCAGCGCACACGGCGCTTTTTCACCGCCAGCGCCTGCACCTCGCCCCCCTGTCGCATCGCGTCCCGCATGGTGCGCCGCCAGTCCAGCACGCGGCCCCGTGCATCTGCCTGCGTGCGCCGCGATTGCAGCGGCCTCACCGGCAAGGTCAGCCGCGCCAGCATCCGTTTAGCCTCGGCCATTTCCGCCACGCTCATCTGTTCGAAATCCAGCGACCGCAACCGTTCCTCGGCCGACATGGTCAGGCTGGCGTCGATCTCGATCTCGCTTTCGCCTTCCTCGCCCACATCCGGCACATCGCGGGTGACCCCGTCCAGCAGCGCTTCGGCGGCGCGTTTTTCGGCGGATTTGGCGGCGCGTTCCTCCTGCACCCCGCGCACGGCAGGCAGCATCATTGCCATCATATGTTCCAGATAGCGCGGATCGCGCCAGAACAGGCGGAACACCTGATGGAAGGTCGCGCGCTGTTCCGGTTTCGAGACAAAACAGGCGTGCAGACACCAGTAAAAATCGCGCTGATCCGAAAACCCCGTGGCCTGCACCGCATGGATCGCCCCGATCAACCGCCCCGCCCCCACCGGCACACCGGCGGCCCGCAAGGCGCGGGCAAAGCGGGTGATGTTATGCACCAGCTTGCCGTCTTCGGGGATTTCAAGGGGCAGGTATTCAGCCATCCGCGCGTTTTCTTTCCGTGTTCAACCGGTTTTGGGAAACACGAAACACCGCGCGCGCGGCAGGGTCAACCACATCACTGTGCCCTCGGCGGGCAGAAACACCGACGGCACGGTCGCCTTCAGCACCGAACCATCGGCATCCATGCGGAATTCCACCAGGCTCTCGCGGCCCATGAACCTTGCCCGAACCACACTGGCCCGCGCCGCCACGCCATCGCTGGCTGTGGGGTTGGGGCCACGCCCGCCACGGTCAAAATCAATCCGGATGTGTTGCGGGCGGGATACGATTTCCACTTTGGTGCCATCGGGCACACCGGGGGCAAGGAACCGGCCAAAGGGCGTTTGGGTCAGCGCCCCTTTAACTGTGCCCTCTATCACATTGATATCCGAGAAAAATGCCGCCGCCTTTTTGTCGCGCGGGCTGTTGTAGATGTTATAGGGCGCGCCCTGCTGGATGATCTTGCCATCGCGCATCAGGGCGATTTCATCGGCCATGCGCATGGCCTCGTCCGGCTCGTGGGTGACCAGCAGAACGGCGGCGCCTTCCTCTTTCAGCAGGTCCAGCGTTTCGTCGCGGATGCCGTCGCGCAGGCGGTTGTCAAGGCCCGAGAACGGCTCGTCCATCAGCATGATTTTCGGGCGCGGCGCCAGCGCGCGGGCCAGTGCCACCCGCTGTTGTTCGCCACCCGACAGCTGGTGCGGATAGTCACCCGCGTGATGCGCCAGCCCGACCCGTTCCAGCAGTTCCATGATCCGCGCATCCCGACCCGCCATTTTACGCGGCAGGCCAAAGCCGACGTTTTCGGCCACGCTCAGATGAGGGAACAGGGCGAAATCCTGAAACATCAACCCGATCGAGCGCCCCTCGGGCGGGATGCGGAATACGGTGTCACAAACCAGTTCGCCATCGGCGTAAATCTCGCCGCTGTCCTGCATTTCGACACCGGCGATGATACGCAGGGTGGTGGATTTGCCGCAACCCGAGGGGCCAAGCAAACAGGTCACCTGCCCCGGCTCGACACGCAGGGACACACCGTCCACCACCCGCCGGCCATCATAGCTGCGGATGATATTCCTGATTTCAAGACGCGGAGGTGTCTGTGCCAAGTGCCGTTTCCCTATCAAACCCGATCAAAACCATCGGGATTGAAAAACAGCTATCAGCCCGCCGGAGTGACGACAAGACTTAACAGCAACTTCCGCTGGTTGCGGCGTCCCCTTCCACCGGACCATCAAACGGGGTTTCACCGCCGCAGTCGCCGAACAACCCGTAATGGGTGTCCCAATTGCCGATGAATTCGAAATGCGCAGCAAAGCGGGATTCGTTCAGCATCCGGTAGGTGTTGCCGCAGACCGGAAACACCTTGCCCGCCTCGATCTCGTGATGCTTGTCCAAGGTAAAGGTATTCGGACATTCCGCAATCGTGCCCTTGTAGACCACCGCCTGCCCGTAGTCTTCGCAAGCCGGCTCCAACCCGTCGATTTTGAGCAACCGGTAGGTGGCCGAGGTAAAGCCGATGTTGCCCACCTTTGCCTCGATTTCCCGGTTTTCGATGGTCAGCACGCGGTCCTCGACCAGACGCGGATCGTGAAAGCCAACCCGTCTGGCCATGTTTTCAAAGTCGTTCCAGTAAAGCGCGCCGGACAGGCATTCGCCATAGAGCACCTTGTCGTTGACCAGTTCTTGCGGCATCCGGCGGTCCGCGTAAACATCGCTGAAATACATCTCGCCGCCCGGTTTCAGCAGGTTGTAGGCGCCGCGCAACACGGCCTCTTTGTCCATCGCAAGGTTCAGCACGCAGTTGGACACGATGATGTCGAATGTGCCCGCATCCAGCGGCAATTCGTCCAGCTTTTCAATATAGCCCTTGTGGAATTCGGTGTTGGGTCTGGCATAGCCAAAGGCCTGCGCATGGTAATCCTGATGGGCGCGGGCCACATCCAGTTGCGCGTCGGTCATATCCACACCGACCACATGGCCGGATTCGCCCACCAGCCCTGCCAGCGCATAGACATCCCGACCCGACCCCGAGCCGAGATCGAGGATCCGCGCGCCCTTCAGCGCAACCGGCGCAATCAGCCCGCAACCGTAATATTTCGCCAGAACCTCGTCATGGATTTTACCCAGAACATCCTTCAGATGCGCCGGCACATCCCCCGCCGTGCAACAGGCGTTGGTTTGCAGATCGGCACTGCTTTGCAGGGTTTCGCCGTAATATTCCTTGACGGATTCGTGGGTCATGGGCTGCTCCTTTGATCGCAATTCGAAAAACAGCTAACCAGAGGACATAACCGGCGCAACCGTGCTGTGCCCTGCTCACGCAAACTTGTCTATATCGCTTCGCGCCAGAACCCGCGGGTCAGAATTACAAACACGGTCAGCATTTCCAGCCGCCCGACATACATCCCGAAAAACAGCACCCATTTGGCCGCATCCGGCAGGCTGGCAAAATTTCCGGCGGGGCCGATAATGTTGCCCACCCCGGGGCCGACATTGGCAACCGAGGTCAAGGCGCCACTGATAGCGGTGGAAAAATCCAGCCCGATCATATCCAGCGCGGCCGCCAGAATGGCCACTGTGAAAATATAGAACACAAAGAACGACATCACCCCGTCCAGCACATTGTCGGATACGGTTTTGCCCTCGTATTTCAGCCGCATGATCACATGCGGATAGCGGATTTTGTAGATCTGGATTTTCAGGCTGCGCACCAGAATGATCCAGCGCATCATCTTGGCCCCGCCCGAGGTCGAGCCAGTGCAACCGCCCATTGCCGTCAGCAGGAAAAACGCCACCGCCGCTGTCCCGCCCCAGAGCGTATAATCCGTGGTGGCATAGCCCGTTGTTGTCACCGCCGATACCACGTTAAAGGCCACCAATCGCAAGGCGTCCAGAATATCGCCCCCCCTGAAGGCCCAAAGCCAGATCGTCAGCAACAAAACCGCCACCCCGACCACGACCAGATAGGCCTGCACCTGTTCGCTACGGAATTCGTGCTTGCGGGCCGCGTGGATATACCAGGCAAAAGGGATGCCGGCACAGGCCATGAAAAAGGTCGCTGACCATTGCAAAAACGGGCTGTCAAAATGGCCGAACGACGCGTCATAGTTGGAAAACCCGCCCGAGGACAGCGTGGTCAACCCGTGCACCAACGCATCGAAAAACCCCATCCCGCCAATGGAATAGACGATCATGCAGGCCACAGTCAGTACCAGATAGGCCCAGAAGGTCGCCGCAGCAAACATGGTCGAGCTTTTCAGCTCTTTTTCCCCCTGATCCGAGCTTTCGGTGCGGAAAAGCTGCATCCCGCCGACCTTTAGCATTGGCAGCAGCGCCATGCCGGTAACGATAAACCCGACCCCGCCCAACCACTGCAATATGCCGCGCCATAACAGAATGTCATGGGGGGTGGTGTCCAGCCCGCTCATGATGGTGGACCCTGTTGTCGTTACGGCCGACATGGATTCAAAAAACGCATCGGTAAAAGACAAGTGCCACATATAAAGCGGGAACATGCCAAAGGCAGATGCCGTCAACCACACGGTTGCAGTTAGCAGAAAGGTTTCTCGTGTTCGCAAGTCGGAAAAATCACAATGCGACGCCACGGACAGCAACACACCCAGCGTAATGGTCAAGGCAGACGCAAGCAGAAACACACCTGACTCGTTGCCAAATGCGATTGCCTCGGCAGCCATTATCACGCCACCGAAAATCAGGATCAACCCGTTGATAAATATGATCAACCGCAACTGTCACAGCCTTGGGTAATTCCGGGAGTTTGCATATTGCGCCCAAATGGCGGCAGGTCAACTGTGTTATAATGTCGTATTCACCGCGCCACCATCCAGCAGAATGTTCTGCCCGACGATAAAACCCGCTTTGTCGGAACACAAAAACGCACAGGCCGCGCCGAATTCCTCGGGCGTGCCATAGCGCCCCGCCGGAATACCGGCCATGCGCTGCGCCTGCGCCTGTTCCATCGTGATCCCCTGCGCCTTGCACACCCCCTGATCGAGCGACACCGCGCGATCCGTTGCGTGGATGCCGGGCAACAGGTTGTTGATGGTCACACCCGAGCCGGCCACCTGCCGCGAGGTGCCCGCGACATAGCCGGTCAGACCGGTACGGGCCGAATTGGACAGGCCCAGAACCGCGATCGGGGCCTTGACCGATTGCGAGGTGATGTTCACCACCCTGCCCCAGCCTTTTTGCATCATCGCAGGCAACAGCGCCTTCATCAGCGCAATCGGCGTCAGCATATTGGCATCCAGCGCCTTGATGAAATCCTCGCGCTCCCAATCCGTCCACATGCCCGGTGGCGGGCCACCCGCGTTGGTCACCAGAATATCCACATCACCGGCGGCGGCCAGCACCTTGGCGCGGCCCTCCTCGCTGGTAATGTCGGCAGCCACGGGGGTAACCTCGACCCCGTATTTGTCGCTGATTTCCCTGGCGGCGGCCTGTAACGGCCCATCGGTGCGGGCGTTCATCACCAGATGCACCCCTTCGGCGGCCAATGCCTCGGCACAGCCCCGCCCCAACCCTTTTGACGACGCACAAACCAGCGCCCGTTTGCCTGCAATGCCCGTTTCCATGGTCAATTCCCCCCTGTTTATATCCAGCCTTTATCACGTCTGAACCAACGAATCGCAATAACAGCTTTGAGGTGAATTAATTCGCTTCAGCAATCCTTCTACAAGAGCGAAACCGTCATTTAACCCCTAATCCGTGGCCGCATTGCCATTTGTAGGCAAACAAGTTGACGTTACAGTAACTGCAAACTACTGTATTTGTGTGTGTGGAGGGGGCTCCAACAATTGATCGAATCAACCATCTTGGACGGAGTTTTCGTAACAAGTTAGATGGCGTGCTAGTATATCGGGTCGCGTGCAATATTGGTAATGAACAAGCAAAATACCGAGAACACAAACTTTATTAGAACGTTGCCAGTTTATACGGCAGCGGGATTTTGTGTGACTGATGGTGTTAATTACAAAGACCCGATCAGCCACGCCGATGAACTGGTTCTGGATGATGTTTATTCTCTTGCTGAAAGTGTGCGTCAGGTTCCGCTGATCATAGACCGGCAAAACACCGATTATTTTGTTATCGCGGACGGATCACCAACCGGAAACAGTGGTAATAGGGTGTTTCCGGATTGCGCTGTTACGCTGATGGGAAATGACCTGACACCTTTTGATGTGGTTATCCTTGTCGAAGTAGATCAGACAACCGGTCTTATTGTCGATGTCTACCTGATGCCGCTCGCCCCGCTGCTGTCGAAAACAAATTATCGCCTGGTCAAAGTTGACCGCGAAAACGCTATCACCCGAATGGCAGAAGCCGCCTGCGCCAGCTTTGCGCGTGGCACCTGCATAACCATGGCCAGTGGCGAACAGCGCCCGATTGAAAACCTGCATATCGGCGACAAGGTGTTGACCCGCGACAACGGCATTCAAGCCATTCGCTGGATTGGCCATACAACCATGCGCGCCATTGGCGATTTTGCCCCCGTCGTGATTGCCAAAGGCACATTGAACAATGAGAACGACCTGGCGGTCAGCCCCAATCACCGGCTGTTCATATACCAACGCGTGGACCAGTTGGGCACGGGCCGAAGCGAGGTTCTTGTTAAAGCGAAACACCTGATCAATGGCCGCAATATCGTTCGGCAAACGGGCGGTTTTATTGACTATTATCAATTGTTGTTTGACGATCACCAGATCATTTTCGCCGAAGGGATCGCCGCCGAAAGCCTCATACTGGATGATCGGACCACCCCGGCGCTGCCCAAAGATTTAGCGCAAAAGATCGGGCATATGTTGCACCGGCACAGCAAGCAGACACATGTGGAATTCGAACTGGACCCGGATGATATTTCCGGCGGGAACATTGCCGAACGCTTGCACCGGGCTTCAAATATCTGAATTGGGCACGGTTCCGGTTTGACTTGCCCCCATTCCGCGCTACTGTCGTGCAACTCACAACCACACTGGGCTGCCTGACTGATGTTTGACGAAACCACCAACACCACCCCCCTTGTTTCCATCGAAAACCTTCGGGTCGAATTTTCCACCAAGGACGGCCCCGTCGTAGGGGTCGAGGATATCACCTTTAGCATCAACCCGGGCGAAACCGTTTGTGTGGTGGGTGAATCCGGCTCGGGCAAATCGGTATCCTCGCTATCATTGATGCGGCTGGTGGAATTTGGCGGCGGGAAAATCACCAACGGGCGGATCATGTTCGACCGGCGCGACCACGGCGACGGCAAGGGCGCGATTGATCTGGCCCATGCGGAAAACGATTTGATGCGCACCATTCGCGGCAATGAAATCGGCATGATTTTTCAGGAGCCGATGACATCGCTGAACCCCGTGTTCACCATCGAACGCCAGCTGACCGAAGGTTTGCGCGTCCACAAGGGCATGTCGAAGAAAGAGGCCGCCGATCACGCGCTGGAACTGATGCGCCGCGTGCGTATCCCCGAACCCGAACGCCGCCTGAAGCAATACCCGCACGAATTGTCCGGCGGGATGCGCCAACGTGTGGTGATCGCTATGGCGCTGGCCTGCGAGCCGCGCGTGCTGATCGCGGATGAACCCACAACCGCGCTGGATGTGACCATTCAGGCCGAAATACTGGCCCTGATCGACCGGTTGAAACGCGAAACCGGCACTGCCGTTCTGTTCATCACCCACGATATGGCGGTGGTGGCGCAAATGGCCGACCGCGTGGTGGTGATGTTCCGCGGCAATATGGTCGAGGAAGGCACCGTCACCGAAATTTTCGAGAACCCGCAAGAGGATTACACCAAGGCCCTGCTGTCCGCCGTGCCCAAACTGGGCGAGATGCGCGGCAAATCCGCCCCCGAACGGATGCGTATTCTGGGCGAGGAAAACCCCCATGCGGGCGAGCCGATCATCGCAACCGACGAGCTGCTGCTGGATGTTAAAAACCTTGTGCAGCGGTTTCCGGTCAAGGGCGGTTTGCTGCGGCGCACCATTTCCAACGTGCATGCGGTCGAGGATGTTTCCTTTTCGCTGAATGTCGGGGAAACCCTGTCGCTGGTGGGGGAATCCGGCTGTGGTAAATCCTCCTGCGGCCGTTCAATCCTGCGACTGAATGATCCGCAATCCGGTCAGGTTCTGCTGAACGGGCAGGATGTTCTGCAAATGGACAACACCGAACTGCGCGAGGCGCGGCGGCATATGCAGATGGTATTCCAGGACCCGTTTGCCTCGCTGAACCCGCAAATGCGCCTGTCCGATCAGGTGGCCGAGCCGCTGATCAATTACGGTATTCACAAAGGATCCGAACTGCATGACCGCGTGGCAAACCTGTTTGACCGCGTGGAACTGCCGCGCGAATTCATGCGCCGCTACCCGCACGAACTGTCTGGCGGCCAACGTCAGCGGGTGGCGATTGCGCGGGCTTTGGCGCTGAATCCGAAACTGATCATCGCCGATGAATCCGTTTCGGCGCTGGATGTGACCGTGCAGGCGCAGGTGCTGAACCTGATGATGGAACTACAGGCCGACCTTGGCATTTCCTTCCTGTTCATCAGCCACGATATGGCCGTGGTCGAACGGGTCAGCCACCGCACCGCCGTGATGTATCTGGGGCGCATCGTGGAAATCGGCCCGCGTGCCGCCGTGTTTGAAAACCCCCGGCACGAATACACCCAAAGCCTGCTGTCTGCCGTTCCGGTGGCCGACCCCCGCAAGCGCAAGGTCGAGGCGGATCTGAACTTCAAACCGATCCCCTCGCCGATCTTCCCGCTGGATTACGCCCCCGGCCCGTCGCTCTATGACGAGGTAGACCCGGGCCACTTTGTGTTGCGCTCGTAACCCCGCGCCCCTATACGCGGGACCATGTTGGACCAAAGCACAAATCGCCCCGAATTGCCGCCCGAAATCGCGCGGCGCCGCACTTTTGCGATCATCAGCCACCCCGATGCGGGGAAAACCACACTGACGGAAAAATTTCTGCTCTATGGTGGCGCGATCCAGATGGCGGGACAGGTGCGCGCCAAGGGCGAATCCCGCCGCACCCGGTCCGACTATATGAAGATGGAGCTGGAGCGCGGCATCTCGGTTTCCGCCTCGGCCATGTCGTTCGATTTCGGCAACTACCGGTTCAACCTTGTCGACACCCCCGGCCACTCGGATTTTTCCGAAGATACCTACCGCACCCTGACGGCAGTGGACGCCGCTGTGATGGTGATCGACGGGGCCAAGGGCATCGAAAGCCAGACGCAAAAACTGTTCGAGGTCTGCCGCCTGCGCGATCTGCCAATCCTGACCTTCTGTAACAAAATGGACCGCGAAAGCCGCGACACATTTGAAATCATAGACGAAATTCAGGAAAATCTGGCAATCGACGTCACCCCTGCCAGCTGGCCCATCGGGGTTGGCCGCGATTTTATCGGCTGCTACGACCTGCTGCGCGACCGTCTGGAACTGATGGACCGCGCCGACCGCAACAAGGTGGCCGAAAGCATTTCGATCAACGGGCTGGACGACCCGAAACTGGCCGAACATATCCCCGCCGACCTGCTGGAAAAGCTGCGCGAAGACGTGGAAATGGTGCGCGAGCTGATGCCACCGATGGACGCCAAGGCGCTGCTGGAAGGCACCTTGACGCCGATCTGGTTTGGCTCGGCGATCAATTCCTTCGGGGTGAAAGAACTGATGGACGGCATCGCCAACTATGGCCCCGAGCCACAGCCACAACCCGCCACCCCTCGCCCGATGATGCCCGAAGAAACGAAAGTCGCCGGCTTTGTCTTCAAGGTGCAGGCCAATATGGATGCCAAACACCGCGACCGTGTGGCCTTTGTGCGGCTGGCCTCGGGCCATTTCAAGCGCGGCATGAAACTGACCCATGTGCGCAGCAAAAAGGTGATGAGCATCTCCAACCCCGTGCTGTTTCTGGCGGCCGATCGCGAACTGGCCGAAGAAGCATGGGCCGGCGACATCATCGGCATCCCCAACCACGGGCAATTGCGCATCGGCGACACATTGACCGAAGGCGAAGCCCTGCGTGTCACCGGCATCCCGTCATTCGCGCCCGAATTGTTGCAAACCGTACGCGCGGGCGATCCGATGAAGGCCAAACATCTGGAAAAGGCGCTGATGCAGTTTGCCGAAGAAGGCGCGGCCAAGGTGTTCAAACCGATGATCGGTTCGGGCTTTATCGTCGGGGTTGTCGGCGCCTTGCAATTCGAGGTTCTGGCCAGCAGGATCGAGCAAGAATACAATCTACCGGTGCGCTTCGAGGCCAGCCAGTTCACATCCGCCCGCTGGGTTGCCGGACCAAAAGAGGCTGTGGATAAGTTTGTGAATGAAAACAAGGGGCATATGGCTACCGACAACGATGGCGACTCGGTTTATCTGACGCGGCTGCAATGGGACATTGACCGCGTTGTGCGCGATTATCCCGATGTAAAACTGACCGCGACCAAGGAAATGATGCTGTAACGGGCGTTGCGGCCCTGTGTCGCAATGCACCTCTGGTGCAAAGTACCCCGTCCAAATGCACCTTTGTTTATTGGCTATTCCGACTGATACCACTAAACCATTCATAAATATGAATTATTCAAGACATTGAAACATACTGCCAATTATCCAGCCTTTTTCGTATTGTCGCAGTCAGGCCGGTATTCACCTGAATCGGGAACCTTCATTGACCCCGCCGCATATTTTCAGTAGGTCAGACATTATTCGGGGGATGCTTGTGCATAACTTTTGGCCATCCGGGCCATCCGCCCCCAGAACCGATGCGGCGAAAAATGCCGTAGAACACGGATAACAATGACAAAATTCGCCGATCTAAAATTATCGCCTAAAGTATTAAAAGCGGTTGAAGCCGCAGGTTACGAAACCCCTACCCCCATTCAGGCCGGTGCGATTCCGCCAGCGCTTGAAGGGCGTGATGTTTTGGGCATCGCCCAGACAGGTACAGGCAAAACCGCCAGCTTCACCCTGCCGATGATCACCATGCTCAGCCGTGGCCGTGCGCGTGCGCGGATGCCGCGCTCCTTGGTGCTGGCCCCCACACGGGAACTGGCCGCGCAGGTTGCTGAAAACTTTGACAACTACGCTGTGGGCAGCAAACTGTCCAAGGCGCTGCTGATTGGTGGCGTTTCCTTCAAGGAACAAGACAAGCTGATCGACCGTGGCGTCGATGTTCTGATCGCCACCCCCGGCCGCCTGCTGGACCATTTCGAGCGCGGCAAGCTGATGCTGACCGGCGTTCAGATCATGGTGGTGGACGAGGCCGACCGGATGCTGGATATGGGCTTTATCCCCGATATCGAGCGCATCTTTTCCCTGACGCCATTCACCCGCCAGACGCTATTCTTCAGCGCCACAATGGCCCCCGAAATCGAACGGATCACCAACACCTTCCTGTCGAACCCCGCCAAGGTCGAAGTGGCACGCGCCGCAACCACCGGCGAGAATATCAAACAGGGCGTGGTGATGTTCCGCTCGGAAAACAAACGCCGCGAAGCCAGCGAAAAACGCGATCTTCTGCGGGCGATGATTGAACAAGAAGGCGATTCCTGCACCAGTGCGATTGTGTTTTGCAACCGCAAGGTCGATGTGGATACCGTCGCCAAGTCCCTGAAAAAGCACGGCTATAACGCCGAGCCGATCCACGGCGATCTGGACCAATCCCGCCGGATGGAAGTTTTGGCGGGCTTTCGCGATGGCAAGATCAAGTTCCTTTGTGCCTCGGATGTGGCGGCGCGCGGGCTGGATATTCCCAATGTGAGCCACATCTTCAACTTTGACGTTCCCAGCCATGCAGAGGATTATGTTCACCGCATTGGCCGCACCGGTCGCGCTGGCAAATCCGGCACCGCACTGATGATCTGCATTCCGCGGGACGAAAAGAATCTGGAAGACATCGAACGACTGGTGGGAAATAAAATCCCGCGTCTGGAAAACCCGCTAGAAAGCAAATCGTCCCCTGCCCCCGAGGCGCCAAAGGACGAAGTCAGTGAAAAGCCCAAACGCACCCGTCGTAGCCGCAAGCCCAAGGCCGAAGCGCCAGTAGAGGCCAAGGAAGCGGTGGAAGCACCTGCCAAGGCCGAAGCCCCCAAATCCGAGCCGCAAAAACGTACGCCTCGCGAACGCGACCGTGGTGGAAACAAGGGCAACAACAAGGGCCGTGGCAACCAGAACAAGGTTGTCGGCATGGGCGATCACATGCCCGATTTCATAGCGAAAAGCTTTGACGACCGTCGCGAAAGTTGACCCGTAGGGCGGGGTTAACCCCGCCTTACGCCATAACTATCCAATCAACCGGCTGATAACCACTGTCACCTCGGGCTTCTTGCCAATCTCGTCCATCACCGACCGGCGCACTTCGCGACGGATGGCCTCTTCCATCTTGTCGTCATCGCGCAAGGTTTTATCGTTCATCCGCATCAGGATCTGACCCAGATCACCCTCGACCACCTCGACCAGTGGCGCATTGGACTTGCCCAGTTCGGCCAGCCCCATCACCTCGACCCAGGCATCACCCAATGGCTCGTCATCTTCGTCCATGATCACGGTGGCCGTCACATGCCCGTTCAACGCCATGCGGATCCGGTCGCGGACAATGCCGTCCATCGCGCCGATCTGCACGCTGCCGTCCAGATAGGTGCGGCCGGTTTCGATGTATTCCACCACATCGGGCGCGGGGCCGGAAATGTCGGCCATCATGCCGTTGACCAGCAGTGCCCCCGCGCGGCCCTTTTCAATCGCCAGCCGCGTGTGCTGGCGCAGATGCCGGTGTTCACCGTGCATCGGGATCACCATTTCGGGGTTCACAATGTCATGCATCCGCAGCAGATCGGGCCGGTTGGCATGTCCGGAAACGTGGTAGCGTCCGGCGCTGTCATCCACAATGTCCACGCCCATTTCGGAATAGGCGTTCATAATGCGGATTACGCCACGTTCATTGCCGGGAATGGTTTTGGAGGAAAACAAGAACATATCCCCGTCCTTCATCGTCATCCCCAGATATTTCCCGCGTGATAGCTGAGCCGAGGCCGCGCGGCGTTCGCCCTGACTACCGGTGACGATCAGCATCAACTTGTTTCGCGGCAGATCGCGGGCTTCCTCGACCGGAATGGTTGCCGGAAATTTTCCAATGATCCCCGTGGCTTCACCCGCCGCCACCATCCGCTGCATGGCACGGCCCAGCAGGCACACGTCACGCCCCGCCGCCTGCCCTGCCTCGGCCAGTGTTTTCAGGCGTGCGATGTTCGAGGCAAAGGTGGTGGCCACAACCATCCCTTTGGCCCCCGCCACCAGCTTGGTAATCTCGGGTTTCACGCTGGCCTCGGAACGGCCCTCGTGTTCGGAAAAGACGTTGGTGGAATCACAGACCAGCGCCTTGACCCCGCCCTTGGACACCTCGCGCCATAGCGCTTCGTCAAACGGCTCGCCCAGCACCGGCGTTTCGTCCAGTTTGAAATCACCCGTGTGGATCACCCGCCCCGCAGGGCTGTCGATCACAAGGCCCGAGCTTTCGGGGATCGAGTGGGATATCGGCAGGAACGACACCGTGAACGGCCCCGCCTTGACGGTTTCAGGATAGGGGGAAACGGTGGTTACCTCGTCCGGCGACTGGCCGGCATCCTCCATCTTGCGGCGTGCGTGGTGGGCGGTAAAGGCCCGCGCATAGACAGGTGCGCCCAGACGACGCCACAGGTGGCCCAAACCGCCAACATGGTCTTCGTGCGCATGGGTGATGAAAATCGCATCCAGCCGTTTTTTATTCGTCTCAAGCCAGGCAATATCAGGCACGATCAGGTTCACCCCCGGACTGCTGTCCATATCGGGGAATGTCACGCCGATATCGACAAGGATCAGGCGTTCCTTGCCCGGTTTGCCATAGCCATAGACATAGGCGTTCATGCCGATTTCACCCGCCCCGCCAAGGGGCAGATAGATCAGCCGGTCAGATTTCGTCATATATTTCCCTGCTCTTTGTTATAGGCGTGGATCACCACCAGACCATACATGGTCAAATCGTCCTCGATCGTGTCAAACAGCGTTTCTGCCTGCGCGAAAAGGGGGGCGAGTCCACCGGTGCCGATAATCTTCATCGGTTTGCCATATTCGTCCCGCACCCTTTGGGTCAACCCCTGAATCAACCCGACATAGCCCCAGAAAATCCCCGACTGGATACATTCCACTGTATTGGTGCCGATCACCTTGTCCGGCTGCGATATATCCACATGCGGCAGGGCGGCAGCACCCTGATGCAACGCTTCCAGCGACAGGTTGACGCCGGGGGCAATCACCCCGCCGACATAGGCACCATCACTGGCCACCACGTCGATATTAGTGGCTGTGCCAAAATCCACCACCATCACATCGCCACCGTGGCGATCAAAGGCACCGGCGGCATTGGCCAGCCGGTCCGGCCCCACAGCCGTGCCGGTGTCCACGCGCGGGGTATGTTGCAGCAGGCATTCGGGTTTACCTACCACCAGCGGGCGGCAACCAAAGAAACGATCCGCGAAAACGCGCAGGTTCCAGACCACCCGCGGCACGGTCGAGGAAATCACCACATCGGTGATCGGGGCATCAATGCCGTAATGATTGATCAATGTGGAATACCATGTGAAATAGGCATCCGCCGTGCGCGCATGGTGGGTAGAGGTGCGCAGGGTGCAGAGGAATTTTTCGCCATCCCATAGGGAAAACACCGTATTGGTATTGCCGCAGTCGATTGCCAAAAGCATTGGGGTGCTCCCTAAAAATAAACCTCGCCGGCAGGAATCGCCTGCAGGCCTTCGCTTGTCCTTAGTATAAGTGCGCCACTGTCGTCCACCGTTTCAAACGTGCCCGTCTGCTCGGCCGTGCCCATGCGGGCCGTGATCACCTGCCCCAGACGCGCCGCGCGGTCCAGCCATGCGGTGCGGATCGGGGCAAAACCGTAAGTCTTGAACTGTGCCTCGTATCGGGCAAAGGCGGGGGCAAGGGCGTTCAGGAAATCCTCGGGCGTGACATCTGCACCGGTTTCCGACAACAGGCTGACGGGGGGCACGGCGTGCTCCTCGATCTGTGTTGCATCGGGGGCGTTCAACAGGTTCACACCGATGCCGATCGACAGGGTGCCGGTGCTGTTGCTTTCCAGCAATATCCCCGCCAGCTTGCCGCCATTCAGCAGCACGTCATTTGGCCATTTCAACGCGACCCGCGCTGCCCCGGACCTGCTCCGGGGCCTCGTGTTGTTGCTGCCGGAAGGCCCCGGATCAAGTCCGGGGCAGCAGGCGCAAACCGCATCATACAAGGCCAGCGCGGCAATGAAGGACCGCAGCGCCGCACGCTCCGGCCCGCCACCCGGGCGCATCACCAGAGTTGCCGCAAAATTTCCGTCCGGATCCACCCATTCCCGCCCGCGGCGTCCGCGCCCTGCGGTTTGGCGCAGGGCCAGAATCCATGTCGGCCCCGCCAATGACGGGGCCTGACGGGATGCCTCGGAAAGGGTGCTGTCGACCTCGGGCAGAATGATCCGCCCATAGCCGACAGGCCAGTGGCTAGTTGACAAGAGCCTCGGCCGCCATGGCCGCGTAACCATCAACACCAAACAGGTTGACCAGCCCCAGCAGCATGATTGCAGCCGATGCCATCAGGAACACCCATTGGGTCGGGGCCATGCGTTTGTCCAGCGCATCATCATTGGCTTCGCCGAAATACATGTAGTAAACGATCCGCAGGTAATAGAACGCCCCGATCACCGAGGCGACCACACCGGCAATGGCCAGCCATGTCATATTGGCGTCAACCGCCGCTTTCAGCACATAGAATTTCCCGAAGAACCCTACCATCGGCGGCACACCGGCCAACGAGAACAGCAACACCAACATCGCCAGCGCCTTGAGCGGTTCGGCCTTGGAGTACTGGTTCAATGAGGCAATGTCGGTTACCGGACGGCCGTCTTTCTCCATCGACATGATAAAGGCGAAGGTGCCGATGTTCATGGTGATATAGATCGCCATGTAAACCAGCATCGCCTGAACCCCGCCAACGGTGCCAGCCGCCAGCCCCATCAGGGCGAACCCCATGTGGGAAATCGACGAATAGGCCATCAGGCGTTTGATATTTTTCTGCCCGATCGCGGCAATCGCCCCAAGGAACATCGAGGCCACAGCCAACAGCGCAATGATCTGGCTCCAGTCCGCCACTGCCATGCCAAAGGCATCATGCACCACGCGGGCAAACAGCCCCATCGCCGCCATTTTCGGCGCGGTGGCAAAGAAGGCGGTGACCGGTGTCGGCGAGCCCTCATAGACATCCGGCGTCCACATATGGAACGGCACGGCGGACACTTTGAACGCCAGCCCCATGATCACGAATGTCAGGCCAAACAGCAGACCCAGCGGGATGCGTCCTTCGGCGGACAGGATGATGTCCGAGAACACCGTGCTTCCGGCAAAGCCATAAACCAGTGACGCGCCATACAGCAGGATGCCCGACGACAAGGCGCCCAGCACAAAGTATTTCAGGCCCGCTTCGCTCGATTTCAGACTGTCGCGGTTCAATGATGCCACGACGTAAAGCGCCAGCGATTGCAGTTCCAGCCCCATGTATAGTGCCATCAGGTCGCCAGCGGAAACCATCATCATCATACCGACAGCCGACAGGGCCACCAGAATGGGGTATTCAAACCGCAACAACCCGCGGCGCGACATGTAATCCTGACTCATCAGCAACACGGCGGCGGCGGACAGCAGGATCGTCACCTTGGCAAAGCGCGAGAAACTGTCATCCACAAAGGCCCCGTGGAACGCTATATGCGTGCCGGCGGGCGACAGGGCAATCCAGATGCCGATGCCGGCCAGAACGGCGGATGTGGCCCAAAGGATCAGCGGTGCCACCTTGTCCTTGCTGGTGTAGACCCCGAACATCAGGGCGGCCATGGCGAATACCGCCAAGGTGATTTCAGGCAGAACAATGGAAATATCGGCGTTCAGCATTTCGCCACCCCTAATGTGTTGCCAGTGCCGCGGCCGCATCGGCCGGGATCACTGCGTGATAGTTATTAACAAGCGCTTCGACCGAAGGGCCGATGATATCCAGCACCAGCGCCGGATAAATCCCCAACAGCAGGGTCATGAACACCAATGGTGCAAAGATCAGCTTCTCGCGGGTATCCAGATCTGTGATGGATTTCAGGCTTTCCTTGATCAGGTCGCCAAACACGACGCGACGATACAGCCACAGCGCATAGGACGCCGACAGGATCACGCCGGTTGTGGCAAAGGCCGCAACCCATGTGTTCACCTGGAAAATCCCCATCAATGTCAGGAATTCCCCGACAAAGCCCGAGGTGCCGGGCAGGCCGACATTGGCCATGGTGAAGAACATAAAGATCAGCGCATATTTCGGCATCCGGTTTGCCAGACCACCATAGGCGTCAATATCGCGGGTGTGCATCCGGTCATAGATCACGCCGACACATAGGAACAGCGCGCCCGAGACAAAGCCGTGGCTGATCATCTGGAAGATGGCGCCATCAACACCCTGCTGGTTCACCGCAAAGATACCCATGGTCACATAACCCATATGCGCGACCGAGGAATAGGCGATCAGCTTTTTCATGTCTTCCTGCACCATCGCCACCAGCGAGGTATAGACAATCGCAATCACCGACAACCACAGCACCAGCGGCCCCAGTATGTCGGACCCGACAGGGAACATCGGCAGGCTGAACCGCAAGAAGCCATAGCCCCCCATCTTCAACAGCACCGCCGCCAGCACAACCGAACCGGCCGTGGGGGCCTGAACGTGCGCATCCGGCAGCCAGGTATGCACCGGCCACATCGGCATTTTCACCGCAAAGGAGGCAAAGAATGCCAGCCACAGCAGGGTTTGCAACCCGCCGATAATCTGGAAGCCGAAGATGCTCATCGTGCTGGAGCTGAAGGTGTGGTTCAGCAGCGTCGGAATATCCGTTGTGCCCGCGTCACGATACATGGCGATCATCGCCACCAGCATCAGCACCGATCCCAAGAAGGTATAAAGGAAGAACTTGAACGCGGCATAAATCCGGTCCTTGCCGCCCCAGATACCAATGATCAGGAACATCGGGATCAGGCCTGCTTCGAAGAACAGATAGAACAGCACCAGATCCAGCGCCATGAAAACGCCCAGCATCAGGGTTTCCAGCAACAGGAAGGCGATCATGTATTCCTTGACGCGCACCGTTACGCCCCAACATGCCGCAATGGTGATCGGCATCAGGAAGGTGGTCAGCATCACGAACAAAACCGAAATCCCGTCCACGCCCATTTTGTATTTCAGGCCAAGGATCCAGTCCTTTTCCTCGACGAACTGGAAACCCGTATCCGCAGGCTCGAACCCGGTCAGGATGAAAATTGACAGGATGAACGTGGCCGACGTTGCCAGCAGCGCCAGCCATTTCGCGTTCTTTTGCGCCGCAGCATCGTTGCCGCGCAGGAATACCGCCAGTATCAGTGCCGCAAGGGCGGGGATAAAGGTGACAATAGAAAGAAGGTTTTCCATTATTCTGCCCCCCCGCTGATCGCCATCCATGTGATCAGAACAACAATCCCGATCACCATGGCCAGCGCATAAGTAAAGACATAACCGCTTTGGGCGCGGCCTGCGAGGCGGGTAAAGAACGGGATAATCCCCATTGCCACCCCGTTGATGCTGCCATCAATCACGCCCATATCACCCTTCTTCCACAGGAACCGGCCAATCGCGAACGCAGGGCGCACGATCAACGCGTCGTAAATTTCATCGAAATACCATTTGTTCAGCAGGAACCGGTACAGCATCGGCTGGATTTCTGCCAGACGGCGCGGCGCGGCCGTGTTGACGATATAGAAATACCAGGCCAGCACAAAGCCCAGAACCATCGCGATAAACGGCGACACCTTGACCCAGGCCGGGGATTCATGCGCCTTTTCGATCACTTCGTTTTCCGGCCCCATAAAGATCGCACCCTTTGGGGCGCCCTCGTTCATGGCGTTATGGCTTGTGGTGGCTTCAGATGCGGCTTCACCTTCAGCCATAGCCTCGGTCTGATGCTGTTCCATACCAAAGAACGTCAGCATCTTTTCGTGGTCGCCAAAGAAACTGTTGTACCAAACCATCCCCGAGAAGACGGCGCCAAGACCCAGAACACCCAGCGGCACCAGCATGGTCAGCGGGCTTTCGTGGGCGTGGTCATGGGTGTGTGCGTCACCGCGCGCCTTGCCCCAGAAGGTCATGAACATCAAACGCCAGCTGTAAAAACTGGTGAACGCCGCAGCGATGACCAGCGCCCAGAAGGCGTAGTAGGACGCACCGGTCCCGCCTGCAAAGGCGCTCTCGATGATCGCGTCCTTGGACAGGAAGCCGGCAAAACCGATGCTGGTCAGCGGGATACCCACACCGGTGATCGCCAGCGTGCCAATCAGCATCGCATAAAACGTCATCGGGATTTTCTTGCGCAGGTTACCGTAGTTGCGCATGTCCTGTTCGTGGTGCATCGCGGTGATTACCGAACCGGCGCCAAGGAACAACATCGCCTTGAAAAACGCGTGTGTCAGCAGGTGGAACATGGCCACGCCGTAAGCGCCAACACCAGCCGCCACGAACATATAGCCCAGCTGCGACATGGTTGAATAGGCGATCACACGTTTGATATCGTTTTGCACCAGCCCGATTGTGGCGGCGACAAAGGCCGTGGCCGCGCCGATTACCACGATGAATGTGGTGGCTTGTGGCGCGTATTCCATCAGCGGCGACATGCGGCAGACAAGGAACACACCGGCGGTCACCATGGTCGCGGCGTGGATCAGGGCCGACACAGGGGTCGGGCCTTCCATCGCGTCGGGCAACCAGGTGTGCAGGAACAATTGCGCCGATTTCCCCATCGCGCCGATGAACAGCAGAACAGCCAGCAGGTTGGCGGCGTTCCATTCCGTCCAAAGGAATTGCAGGTTGGTTTCAGCCAGTTGCGGTGCGGCGGCGAAAACATCGTCCATTTTGATGCTGTCGGTCAGATAGAACAGGCCAAAGATGCCAAGGGCAAAGCCGAAATCGCCCACACGGTTGACCACAAAGGCCTTGATCGCGGCGGCATTCGCGCTGGGTTTTTTGTAGTAAAATCCGATCAGCAGGTAGGACGCAACGCCAACCCCTTCCCAGCCAAAGAACATCTGCACCAGATTGTCAGCGGTTACCAGCGCCAGCATAGCAAAGGTAAAGAACGACAGATACGCAAAGAAGCGCGCCTTGTAGTTCTGGCCCTCGCCCCACTGCGGGTCGTCCTCCATATAGCCAAAGCTGTAGAGGTGAACCAGACTGGACACCGTGGTCACCACAATCAGCATGATCGCGGTCAGGCGATCCAGCCGGATGCCCCAATCGGTGGACAGCGTGCCGCTTTCGATAAAGCGCAGGATCTGGATGTGCTGGGTTTCCCCGTCAAAGGTCAGGAACACCACCCAGCTTAGCAGCGCCGACAGGAACAACAGCCCCGTGGTCAGCATCTGTGCGCCTTTTTCGCCGATGATCCGCCAACCGAAACCGGCGATCAGCGCGCCGATCAGGGGGGCAAAAAGTATTGTTTGCAGCATCGTATTTACCCCTTCATCACGTTGACGTCTTCAACGTCAATCGTGCCGCGGTTGCGGAAGAACACAACAAGGATCGCCAGACCGATCGCCGCCTCGGCGGCGGCTACGGTCAGCACGAATATGGTGAACACCTGCCCGACCAGATCGCCGGAAAAGGACGAAAAGGCGACAAGGTTGATATTGACAGCCAGTAGCATCAGTTCGATCGACATCAAAATGATGATCACGTTCTTGCGGTTCAGGAAAATCCCGAAAATCCCGATCACGAACAGCGCGGCGCCGACGGCCAGATAGTTTTCAATTCCGATCATGATCACGCCCCTTAGTAATGTTCTTGTTTTTTCGGGAAAAATTCTGGGCAAACATGATCGCCGCTCCAACAGCAAACCCGATAAGCACTGATTTGAATGTTAACATCTTACAACCCCTGCCCCGGTTTCACGTCAATTACTTCCATCGCCTTGGCCGGATCACGATGCATCTGCGCCATCACGTTCTGGCGCTTGATGTTCACACGGTGGCGCAGTGTCAGCACAATCGCCCCGATCATCGCCACCAGCAGGATCAGCCCTGCCGTCTGGAAGAGATAGATATATTTATCATAGATCAGCTGCCCCAATGCGGCTGTATTGTGGACCTCGGTCATATCGGGGGCCACGGCGCGGCGTACGGCCTCGGCATTTTCCGACACCTGCCAGACACCGAATGCCAGCGACAGCTCTAGCAACAGAACCACCCCGATCAACAGCGCAATCGGCACATATTTGGCCATCTGTCCGCGCAGTTCGGCAAAGTCCACGTCGATCATCATCACCACGAACATGAACAGAACCGCCACAGCGCCAACGTAAACAATGACCAGCAGCATCGCCACGAATTCGGCCCCCAGCAGCACAAACAGCCCTGCCGATGACAGGAACGCCAAAATCAGCCATAGCACCGAATGCACAGGGTTTTTCGAGACGACCGTAAACAGCCCCCCGATCACCGCACTAATGGCGAAGATGTAAAATGCGAAATCGGCTACACCCATTTCTATGTCCCTTCGTTCACGGGGTCGTTGCCCCTGCTTGCCTTAGCGATAAGGCGCGTCCAGTTCCAGATTGCGGGCAATTTCGGCTTCCCAGCGGTCGCCGTTGTCCAGCAGTTTTTCTTTGTCGTAAAACAGTTCTTCGCGGGTTTCTGTGGCGAATTCGAAATTCGGCCCCTCGACGATCGCATCCACCGGACAGGCCTCTTGGCAGAAACCGCAGTAGATGCATTTGGTCATGTCGATGTCATAGCGCGTGGTGCGGCGGCTGCCATCATCCCGTGGCTCGGCGTCAATGGTGATCGCCTGTGCGGGGCAGATCGCCTCGCAGAGTTTACAGGCAATGCAGCGTTCCTCGCCGTTCGGATAGCGGCGCAGCGCGTGTTCGCCGCGAAAACGCGGGCTCAGCGGGCCCTTTTCATGCGGGTAGTTCAGCGTGGCCTTGGGGGCAAAGAAATACTTGAATCCCAGCTGGAACCCTTTGATGTAATCAAACAGCAGGAAGTATTTGGTTGCGCGAACGTAATCAAATGCCATGTTCTTATCCCCCTACGGCCCAGCGGGCATAGGCCCCGCCGAAGGCTCCGAAATGCGCCATGAAGGCAACGAATACGACCCATGCCAGCGACAGCGGCAGGAATACTTTCCAGCCAATGCGCATCAGTTGGTCATAGCGGTAGCGCGGGGTGATCGCCTTGACCATCGCGAAGATGAAAAAGAAGAACACCATTTTGCCAAACATCCACAGCACACCATCGGGCAGGCCCGGGATGGGCGACAGCCAGCCGCCAAAGAACAGCACCGAAATCAGGCCGCACATCATAAAGATGGCGATGTATTCACCGGCCATATACAGCAGATAAACGGTTGCCGAATATTCCACCATAAAACCCGCAACCAGTTCGGATTCTGCTTCGGGCAGGTCGAACGGCGGGCGGTTGGTTTCCGCCAGCGCGCTGATGAAGAACAGGAACACCATCGGGAAATGCGGCAGCCAGTACCAGCTGAAGAAGCCGTAATTGCCATCCTGTGCCCGCACAATATCGCTGAAATTCAGCGAGCCTGTGGAAATGATCACCCCGATCAGGATCAACCCGATCGACACCTCGTAGGAAATCATCTGTGCGGCAGAACGCATCGCCCCAAGGAACGGGTATTTCGAGTTGGACGCCCAGCCGCCGATGATCACGCCGTAAACCTCAAGCCCGCCAATCGCGAACACATAGAGCACCGCAACGTTCATATCGGCCAAAACCCAGCCGTCATTGAACGGCAGCACTGCCCATGTCAGCATCGACATCACAAAGGCCACCATCGGCGCAAGGAAGAACAGCGGCTTGTCCGCACCGGCCGGCACGATCACTTCTTTCACCACATATTTCAGCGCATCGGCCACCGATTGCAGCAGACCATAGGCCCCCACAATATTCGGCCCTTTGCGCATCTGCACAGCGGCCCAGATTTTACGATCGCCCCAGACAAGAAACAGCAGTGAAATCATTACAAAAGCAATGATCGCAAGCACTTGTGCGAAGATTAGTACGAATATCCCCAGCGGGGTTGCTAAAAATTCAGCCATTGGTCCTCACACCCTTGGTATCTTGTTTTCGACGCATCCGGCCACCGCGGCCCTGGCATCGATCGTCTTCAGTCCCAGCGGCTTGTCTGCCGAGATGGTATAAATAGCATCCCCGCGCCACTGGCCATTCTTTTCGTCAATATTTGTGCGCAAATGGCGCAAATAATTGTAGCCACGGATCAGCGTATATTCCGCCGCCGCACATTCAGCATAGGCCGCCACATCCGCCCGGTCCCGCGCCCCGCGCATGGTGACGAACATATTGACCAGATCATCATCCAGCAGGCGCGTCTGCACCCCCAGATATTCCGGCTCGAACGCCATTTGATCCACAGGTTCCGCAGGCGCACAGGCTGCCACCCCGCCCAAAAGGGCAAGGGCAATCGGGGCCTTATGAACCGCCTGCTGCATCATCACTCTGCCGCCACCTTTGTTGCGCCGCGTGCCTTGGCCAGTGCCGACAGTTCGCCCATCAGCTTGCTGGCCCGTGCAATCGGGTTGGTCAGATAGAAATCATTGATCGCGTTCAGGAATGTGGCCGTTTTGGCCGGATCGCGCAGCGCCACCCGTTTCCATTCGTTTTGCGGAACCACGTCGATTTTCGCCATATGCGGCACCTCGGCGACGATCGCCTGACGCAGCTGCGCCAGCGTGTCATAAGGCAGTGCAGCCCCCAATTCCCCCGACAGCGCCCGCAGGATGGCCCAGTTTTCCTTGGCCTGCCCCGGAGGGAAACCGGCACGGTTGGCCATCTGTGGCCGCCCCTCGGCATTCACGAACACGCCACTTTCCTCGGTATAGGCTGCGGCAGGCAGGATCACATCCGCCCGATGCGCGCCACGGTCGCCGTGGCTGCCCTGATAAATCACAAACGCGCCCTTGGCGATTTCCACCTCGTCTGCACCCAGATTATAGACCACCTCGGCCCCGTCCAGCGCGGCGGTCATGCCGCCTTCGGTCACGGCCCCCACATCCATCGCGCCCACGCGGGCGGCGGCAGTGTGCAGCACCATCAGTTTGCTGTCTGTGGCCTCGGCCAGTTTCATCGCCTGGGACAGAACGGCTTCGCCATCGGCCTCGCGCAGCGCACCCATGCCGACGATGACAACCGAAGGCACTTTCAGCACCTCGTCGAATTTCTTGTCCATGGTCGCCATCAGATCGGCCCGGCTGTCACCCATGTGGAAATAATCGTAAGTCAGGTCTACCGGCTGCCCGATCAGACCAATCTGCGCCCCGTTGCTCCAGGCCTTGCGGATGCGCGCATTCAGAACCGGTGCTTCGTTGCGCGGATCACAGCCGATCAGCTGGATCATCTGCGCATTGTCGATATCCTCGATCGTGGCGGTGCCAACGTAACCGGAACGGTTGCCTTCGGGCAGTTTCGCCCCGTCAACGCGGCATTCGACATTGCCCCCCAGCCCCTCGATCAACTGTTTCAGGGCAAAGGCGGCCTCGACCGGAACCAGATCACCGACCAGACCGGCAACCTTGGCGTCTTTCATGGCTTTGGCAGCAGCGGCCAGCGCCTCGCCCCATGTTGCGGGCTTCAGCTTGCCGGCCACGCGTACATAGGGCTGGTCCAGACGTTGGCTACGCAACCCATCCCAGACAAAACGGGTTTTGTCGGAAATCCATTCTTCGTTCACACCATCATGGTTGCGCGGCAGGATGCGTTTGACTTCGCGCCCTTTGGTATCCACCCGAATGTTGGACCCCAGCGCGTCCATCACGTCGATGGTCTCGGTCTTGGTCAATTCCCACGGGCGGGCGGTGAAGGCATAGGGCTTGTTGGTCAGCGCGCCGACAGGGCACAGATCAATGATGTTGCCTTGCAGGTTGCTGTTCAGGGTTTCATCCAGATAGGCGGTGATTTCCGCATCCTCGCCACGGCCGATCTGGCCCATCACGGTAATACCCGCCACTTCTGTGGTAAAACGCACGCAACGGGTGCAGGAAATACAGCGGGTCATTTCGGTGGCGACCAGCGGTCCAAGCTCCAGATTATCAACCGCGCGTTTGGGTTCTTTGTAACGGCTTGCGGAAATACCGTAAGCCATCGCCTGATCCTGCAAATCGCATTCGCCGCCCTGATCGCAAATCGGGCAATCCAGCGGGTGGTTGATCAGCATGAATTCCATCACGCCTTCGCGCGCCTTTTTCACCATCGGCGAATTGGTTTTCACCACCGGCGGCTGGCCTTCGGGACCGGGGCGCAGATCGCGCACCTGCATGGCGCAGGAGGCCGCAGGTTTGGGCGGCCCGCCGACAACCTCGACCAGACACATGCGGCAATTCCCCGCGATGGACAGGCGTTCGTGATAACAAAAACGCGGGATTTCCACGCCGGCTTGTTCACATGCCTGAATAAGGGTCATTGCCCCTTCAACTTCGACTTCGGTGTCGTCGATGATGATTTTGCGCAGGTCGGTCATGGTGTTATCTTGCCCTCAACATCTGGCCAATAAGGCTTTTCTTGGCGATTTCTTCACGGCCCACAGCGCAATAGCTTTCGGGATCGCCTTCTACCGCGCCACGCGCTTTCAGGTAATCCGCCGCCATGCCTTTGACGCGGGCTTTTTCTTTTGGATCTTTCAGGAAGGCCCGAACCTCGGGTTCGGTATAGCCTTTGCTGATCGCATAGGATTTCAGCGCGTTCAGCTTGCTCCAGGCGACAAACATCCGGGCCGATATGCTGGGGCAGGTTTTGCGGATATTATCCGCCACCACGCCGGCCATCAGCGAATAATTGATATGGTTTTCTTTTGGCAGGGGCGTTTTGGCCAAGGCCATGCCCGTTGTCAGGGTGAAAACAGTCAAAGCGGTTACAAATGTGGTTTTTGCATAAGTCATAGGTCGTCTCCTTTTGATAAAAAGGAGATGGGTACGCCACCTGTTGTTATGCAATAACACTGTATCATCACTCGGCTGCCACAGCGGAAACCCGCCCTGTTTTCTTGTACTTGATCCGGTCCTCGATTTCCTCGCGGAAATGGCGCACCAGCCCCTGAATGGGCCAGGCTGCCGCGTCGCCAAGCGCACAAATCGTGTGCCCTTCGACCTGTTTGGTCACGTCCAGCAGCATGTCGATTTCTTCAATTTCCGCATCGCCCGTCACCAGACGGTCCATCACACGCATCATCCAGCCGGTGCCTTCGCGGCACGGGGTGCACTGGCCACAGCTTTCGTGCTTGTAGAATTTGCTTAGGCGCCAGATCGCTTTGATGATGTCGGTGCTTTCGTCCATCACGATCACCGCTGCGGTACCAAGACCCGAGCGTTGTTCACGCAGCCAGTCGAAATCCATGATACATTCGTCCGCCACATCGCGTGGCAGCAACGGCACAGAGGACCCGCCCGGAATAACCGCTTTCAGATTGTCCCAGCCCCCGCGAACACCGCCGCAATGTTTTTCCAGCAGTTCGCGCAGCGGGATCGACATTTCTTCTTCGACCACACAGGGGTTCACCACATGGCCGGAAATCCCGAACAGTTTGGTGCCCGCGTTATTCGGGCGGCCCATGCTGGAGAACCAGCTGCCACCACGCCGCATGATGGTCGGGATCACGGCGATGGATTCAACGTTGTTGACCGTGGTCGGACAGCCATACAGACCCGCACCAGCCGGAAACGGCGGCTTCATGCGTGGCATGCCTTTCTTGCCCTCCAGGCTTTCCAGCATCGCGGTTTCCTCGCCGCAGATGTAGGCGCCAGCACCATGGGCCAGATAGAGGTCGAAATCCCAACCGGATTTCGCGGCATTCTTGCCCAGCAGTCCGGCGTCATAACATTCGTCGATCGCCGCTTGCAGTGCTTCGCGTTCGCGGATGAATTCACCGCGGATATAGATATAGGCCGCATGTGCCCCCATCGCGAAGGACGCAATCAGCGCGCCTTCGATCAGGGTATGCGGATCATGGCGCATGATTTCGCGGTCTTTGCAGGTGCCGGGTTCGGATTCATCGGCGTTGATCACCAGATAGGCGGGGCGGCCGTCAGATTCCTTGGGCATGAAGGACCATTTCAGGCCGGTCGGAAAACCCGCGCCACCACGGCCGCGCAGGCCGGATGATTTGGCCTCTTCCACGATCCAGTCGCGGCCCTTTTTAAGGATCGCAGCCGTGCCATCCCAATGGCCACGCTTTTTCGCGCCCGCAAGGCTGCGGTCATGCATCCCGTATAGATTGGTAAAGATCCGATCCTGATCCTTGAGCATGGGCCTTATCCTCTGCTGTCCCGGCGCCTGCGCCAGATTTGATATGTTACGATCATTGTCCAAAAGAACGCGGCCAATGCGGCCAGATCAAACAGGAAGGCAAATTTCGGGTCCAGCCCGATCCGCCCGCCAATCCACTGAGCCCCCATCCACAGCACCACGACAACCGCGATAACCACGGCCACCATACGCGACTTGCGCGCCAGTGCTTGTTCCTGATCGGGGCTTAGTGTCATTTCCTAACTCTCTCGTTTACTTCTTGTTCTTGGCGTAGACACCGCCCTTTTCCACTTTCTTGGAAAATTCGGTCTTTCCGCCCTTGGCAAGAACTTTGGCCTGCTTCACCCATTCGTCACGCGAAACACGGCCTTTGAAACCTTCTAGGTTATCGTCAACCCACTGCACTTCTTTTGCGCGCCAGCCGGCAACCTGATCAAAATGGAACACCCCCATTTTGTTCAGCATTTGCTCCAGTTTCGGGCCGACACCCTTGATCTGCTTCAGATCATCCGCACCACCGGCACGGGGTTTCTTCAGAAACTCGGGCTTGCCGTCCTTGGCCACGGGTTTGCGGGCCGGTTTGGTTGTGGTTTTTGTGGCCTGCTTTTTGGCTTCCGGTTTTGCGGCGGCTTTAGGTTTCGCAGCCGCTTTCGGCTTGCTTGCGGCTTTTGGCTTTGCGGCCGCCTTGGCTTTGGCTTTGGGCGCTGTTGGTGCTTTGGCGGCTGGTTCGGGCTTGGGTGCATCACCTGCCTGGGCCGCATCCGCTTTGGAAACGCTATCCTCTGAGGCCGTTTTTACCACTGCGACAGGTTTTGCTGCCGCTACAGGCCTGGGTTCTTCCGGTGCCCTTTCGGGGATGCCATAAGGCATTCCCAAATCACCAGTGGTGATATTTTCGACCTCGGCAACGGCAACCGGATCGGCTGCAATTTCATGGACTTCCGGTTCGGGATGACGGGTTTCGGTTACGCCGGCACAGAAAAACCGTTGCAGCAGAAAACCGACTACACCCAACACAATCAAAGCCGCGATAATCGACACGATTGCGCCCATCTGATAACGACCGGTCATGATCAGATAGGTTGCGAAACCCAATAACGCCCCCACGATCCAGCTCATCACCGGACAGGTAAACAGACCGCCTTCTTTTTCTTCACTCATATCATTCATCCCTTATTTTCCCTGTTGCAATAAAATACACACAGAACCGCAGACGATGCTGCCCGCACCGGGCGCCCGTTTCTTTTTGCTGTGTTCTGTTTGTCACTCATAACCTGTTTTACCGGCGCTATTTATAAACGCCGCCCTTTTTGACTTTTTTCGAAAACTCTGTGGTGCCGCCCTTGGCCAGAACCTTGGCCTGTTTGACCCATTCATCCCGCGAAACCCGGCCTTTGAAACCCTCAAGGTTGTCATCGACCCATTGCACTTCTTTCGCACGCCAGCTTGCGACCTGATCAAAATGGAACACACCCATGGTGTTCAACATCTTTTCCAGTTTCGGACCAACGCCCTTGATCTGTTTCAGGTCATCAGCACCACCGGCGCGGGCCTTTTTCAGCAACTCGGGCTTGCCGTCTGCCGCCACGGGCTTGCGGGCAACCTTGGTGGTGGTTTTGGTGCCGCGCGGTTTGGCCGCCGGTTTCGCTGCGGGCTTGGCCTTTGGCTTTGCTGCGGCTTTCGGCTTGGTTGCCGGTTTCGCCGCTGCCTTGCCGGATTTTCCCAGCCATGGCGTCAGCAAAGGCACCTCTGTGCCGTCAATCCGCTTGACCGTATCGCCAACATCCACCGCGCGTTGCACGGATGCATTATATTGCGTCTTGCCGCTGTCATATTCGGTCAATGACGTCAAACCCGCCAGCGGTTCGGCAGCATAGCGTCCGTTCTGCGGGCCGGGCACGGGCACTTTGCCTTCGGCCAGTTCGTCCAGAATTTCGGTGAACCGCGCGGCGGTCAGATCCTCGTAGTAATCCTTGCCGATTTGCGCCATCGGCGCGTTGGTGCAGGCGCCCAGACATTCCACCTCTTCCCAGCTGAATTTGCCGTCTGCCGACAGTTCATGCGGGTTTGGGGCGATTTTCTCGCGGCAAATACCGATCAGATCTTCGGCGCCGCAAATCATACAGGATGTGGTGCCGCATACCTGAATATGCGCGACCGATCCAACCGGCTGCAACTGGAACATGAAATAGAACGAGGCCACCTCATAGGCGCGGATATGAGCCATACCCAGCATATCGGCGACATATTCCATCGCCGGACGGGTCAGCCAGCCTTCTTGTTCCTGCGCGCGCCACAGCAGCGCGATGATGGCGCTGGCCTGACGGCCTTCGGGATATTTCGTGATCTGCGCCTCGGCCCATGCCTGATTGGCAGGGGTATAGGCAAAATCATCCGGTTGCGTATGGTGCAGGCGTCGCAGCATTACGGGCATCCCTCGTTTATCAGTTTCAGGCTGTCGCTTTCCCGGACCACTTCTCCGGTTTCTTTCAGCTCAAGCACAATCGCGGTCAGTTTTTCTTCGGAAAAACCGGTTTGTTTTTCGACCTTCACCGCCGCTTCTTCCGAATTCACAAGGCATCCGGCAGAAATCATCGCGGCGATAAATCTGTCTTTTTGTTTTTGCGTCACATGGCTTTCGTCAGCCGGCGCACAACCGGCTGTGAAAGCCATACCACACAGGGCAACGGCCTTTGTCACAAAGGATATGTTGCCGATCTGGATCATTTGCTGACATCCGCAAAAGGAACGCATGTGACCTTGGGCTGATTGGCAGCCATCGCGGCATCGTCATTCCCGGCAACAGCAGCGAAATATTCATCCGACAGATCAAAGTGGCAAAACTCGATATCGCTTTCGCCTTCGATCATCACGATATTCTGCGTCACGTTCACATAGGCTTCGGAATTGTCGATGAAGTTATACAGTTCCGCCGTGTCATTGATTTCGGCAGCGGTATCAACCACGTTGAATTCGGTGATCGAGGCGCAAACGACCTCGGGCTGGTTTACCTCGATCCCGGCGGCGTCCCCTGCCCCGTATGCGGCAAAGAATTCCGGTGTCAGGCCGAAACGGCAGGCTTTGATATCATCCTCGCCTTCGATCATCACCACATTGTCGCGCACGTTGAAATACCCGTCCGAATTGTCGATCAGGCGATATAACCCTTTGCTGGGGCTTTGCACATTCTGCGCCATCGCGGGCATGGCAACCAGGGCCACCGCAACAACGGTTGTCAGTTTAGTAAATTTAATCATCTGTCAATTTCTCCAAATACAACGTCCATACTACCGATAATTGCCGCGACATCGGCCAACTGGTGGCCGGTCGCAACGAAATCCATTGCTTGCAAGTGCAAATACCCCGGCGCGCGGATCTTGGCGCGGTAAGGTTTGTTGCTGCCATCTGCCACCAGAAACACACCGAATTCCCCTTTGGGTGCCTCGATCGCGGCGTAAACCTCGCCGGCGGGAACGTGGAAACCCTCGGTGTACAGTTTGAAATGGTGGATCAGCGCTTCCATGCTGGTTTTCATCTCGCCGCGTTTTGGCGGGGTCAGCTTGCCCCGCGCCAGAACATCGCCCGGCTCGTTGCGCAGTTTTTCACAGGCCTGACGGATGATCTTGATGCTTTCGCGCATTTCCTGCATCCGGCACAGATAGCGGTCATAACAATCACCATTTGTGCCCACCGGAATGTCGAATTCGAATTCGTCATAACATTCATAAGGCTGCGCGCGGCGCAAATCCCAGGCAAGGCCGGACCCGCGCACCATTACACCGGAAAAACTCCAGTCCAGAATATCCTGTTCCTTGACAACCCCGATATCCACATTGCGCTGCTTGAACACACGGTTTTCGGTCAGCAACCCGTCCAAATCTTCCATGAACTGCGGGAATTCGTTCACCGCCCAATCGTCAATATCCTCGATCAGTTGCGGCGGCAGATCCTGATGCACACCACCGGGGCGGAAATAGGCCGCGTGCAGGCGTGCGCCACAGGCGCGTTCATAAAACACCATCAGGATTTCGCGTTGCTCGAACCCCCAGACCGGCGGCGTCAGCGCGCCAACGTCCATCGCCTGTGTGGTCACGTTCAGCAGATGGTTCAGGATACGGCCGATTTCAGAAAACAGCACGCGGATCAACGATGCCCGGCGCGGCACCTCGACGCCCGTCAGTTTTTCAATCGCCAGACACCAGGCGTGTTCTTGATTCATCGGCGCAACGTAATCCAGCCGGTCGAAATAGGGCAGAGATTGCAGATAGGTGCGGCTCTCCATCAGCTTTTCGGTGCCGCGGTGCAGCAGGCCAATGTGCGGGTCAGCGCGTTCTACAATCTCGCCGTCCAGTTCCAGAACCATACGCAACACACCGTGGGCCGCAGGGTGCTGCGGGCCAAAGTTGATATTGAAATTGCGGATTTTCTGTTCGCCCTGACGGGCATCAACCGATCCGTCGTCAAATTTGGAGCCGTCCATAATCCTAGACCCTCGCCATATTGTCCTGCCAGCGGGCAGGAAGTGTCTGAAAGCGCTTTTCAACCGCATGGTATTGCGGCGCAAGCAGTTTTTGCAGGCCGGAGCGTCGCGCCGCGTCCAGCTTAATCGGCACACCCTGATGTATTCTTTTGTCCAGGGCCGCCTTGTGATTGCTTAGCCCCAAAAAGGCGCACAGCTCGCGGATGCTGTCGTCTGTAAACAGGGTCTCGTAGAACATCACCTTGCGGCGCGCCTCGGGCACGGCAGTTTCCAGCGCCGTCAACCCGTGGACATAATCCGAACGCTCATACGCGGGGCTGGATTTGCCATCCAGAATCCGGTCCACCTCGGCCAGCGCAAGGGCGCGCATCGCTTTGGGGTCTTTGGTTTTGCGCCATGCGTTCATGCGGATATTCGACCACAGCCGATCCAGCGGGTCGCGCAGCAAATAGACAAACCGCGTATTCGCCACTACGCCGGCCATCTGTTTCAAACGGGCAACCGGCATCATCGAATATTCCGGCGTAATATCCGCCGTCAGCTTGGCCCCATTGGCCTGATCCATCATATAGGCCGCATAGGCCGCCGGATCATCGCGATGCTCGCGCAGAACCTTCAGCCAGTGGCGCGTCTTGTTCAGACGCTTGCGGATCATCGGCTTGCGATCTTCGGGGGCGGTTTCCAGACTGTCCTTCAGATCGGCGATCAACACGCGCACCTTCTTGATCTGGCCCTCGAAATGGTCATTTTCCAGCATGTAGAAATAGCGCAGCTCCTTATAGGGCGGCATGGCGCACTCGGGGTGCCCCTCGAGGTAGTTGAACAGCCAGCTGGTGCCGGCCTTCACTGCCCCGATACCGTACATGAGAACCGCCTCGCCCATCATCAGCCCTTTGCCTCGTCGGTTTTCTCATCGCCGGGCAGGATGTATTGCGCCCCTTCCCACGGGGACATGAAATCGAACTGCCGGTATTCCTGAACCAGTGTCACCGGCTCGTAAACCACGCGCTTTTCCACTTCGTCATAGCGCACTTCGACATAGCCGGTGGTCGGGAAATCCTTGCGCAGCGGATGGCCGCGAAAGCCGTAATCGGTCAGAATGCGGCGCAGATCGGGATGGCCGGAAAATAGAATACCGAACATGTCGAACACTTCGCGTTCAAACCAGCCTGCGGATTTATGCACATCAGTGATCGACGGCACGCTTTCCTCTTCGCGGATGGCGCATTTCAGCCGGATGCGGTGGTTCTGATACATCGACAGGAAATGGTAAACCACATCGAACCGCTTGACCCGTTCGGGGTAATCCACCGCCGTGATGTCAATCAGCGATGAAAACCGGCAGGTGCGGTCCACCTTCAGAAACTCGACAAAGCCGGCCAGCCCCGTCGGGGCAATCTCGACCGCCAATTCGCCGTTGGTCACGCAATAGGACAGCACATCATCCGGCCGTTTGGCCTGAATATGGGCGCCCAGTTCATTCAATGCGTCTGACATATCCACCCCTACCTGATCAAAGTGCCCGTGCGGCGGATCCGGCGCTGCAACTGCAACACACCGTAAACCAGCGCCTCGGCTGTCGGCGGACAGCCCGGAACGTAAATATCGACCGGCACAATCCGGTCACAGCCCCGCACCACGGAATAGCTGTAGTGATAATACCCGCCACCATTGGCGCAACTGCCCATCGAAATCACATAGCGCGGCTCGGGCATCTGGTCGTAAACCTTGCGCAGGGCCGGTGCCATCTTGTTGGTCAGCGTGCCGGCCACGATCATCACGTCCGACTGGCGCGGGCTCGCCCGCGGCGCAAAGCCGTAGCGCTCGATATCATATCGCGGCATCGCCGTGTGCATCATTTCAACCGCACAACAGGCCAGACCGAATGTCATCCAGTGCAACGATCCCGTGCGTGCCCAGTTGATGATGTCATCTGTGGTGGTCAGCAGAAAACCCTTGTCGGCAAGGGCATCGTTCATCGCCCGAACCGACACATCCTTGTCGGCCCCTGCGGTGTTGGCTCCAGACATCACTCCCATTCCAGCGCCCCTTTCTTCCACTCATAGGCAAAGCCGATGGTCAGCACGCCCAAAAACACCATCATCGACCAGAACCCGACATCTGTCATATCCTTGAACGTCACCGCCCAGGGAAACAGAAACGCAATTTCCAGATCAAAGATGATGAACAGAATGGCGACCAGATAAAACCGCACATCGAATTTCATCCGCGCATCGTCAAACGCATTAAATCCGCACTCATAAGCGCTCAGCTTTTCCGGATCGGGATTCGTTGGCCCAAGGATGACAGCGGCAAGGATCAGAACGGCCCCCAATGCTGTTGCCATGCCCAGAAAAACAAGGATGGGGAGGTATTCTCGTAACAGGTCTTCCACGTGTGGCTCCTTAACGCGCTCGTATTGCACATGTTGTTGCTCTTTGGTGGTTTACTCCTGCCTTATGTGCGGGTCAACAGAACCCGTGCCCCCAAATGCAGGATATTTTGGCCCCTGGTGCATTTTGTATGCAATTGTGTGCTGATCTGGATCAAGCTTTGCCAGAACATCCCGAAAACGCCCGAATCCCCGCTTCTCTTTTGCGCAAAATATCCTCGGCGGGAATTGCCGCAGGCAAGGGGGGGCGACAGCCCCCGATCCCGAGCATCAGCGAGATATAAAGCGTTGCTTCAGCAACTCCGCTTAACAGCCCTACCCCTCAACCACCCAGGACGCCTTGCGCTTCTCGAAGAACGCCGCGATCCCCTCATGCGCTTCCTCCCCGTCCCAACGGGCCACCAGCGCATCAATGGTTTTGCCCACCACCTCGTCATCTATCCGCGGCCCCAATTCCCGCGCCATCTGCTTGGCCGCCGCCACAGCCCCCGGCGCACAGGCCAGATAGGGCAGCACCTCGGCCTCGACCGCCGCATCCAGATCATCCGGCGCAACCGCCCTGGCAATCACCCCCAGCGTCACCGCCTCCTCCGCATCAAACAGGCGCGACGACATGAACACGCGGCGCGCATTGGCCTCGCCCATCCGCGCCACAACATAGGGGCCGATGGTGGCCGGAATCAGCCCCAGCCGTGTTTCGGTCAACCCGAACCGCGCGCCCTCAACCCCGATCGCCACATCACAAACACAGGCCATGCCCACACCGCCGCCATAGGCCTGCCCGTTCAGCCGCCCGATCACCGGCTTTGGCATGGTGTTGATTGCGTTCAGCATCGCCGCCAGCTCCCGCGCGCCCTCGGCCCGCTCGGCGGGGGTCGCTTTCATCATCGCCCCCATCCACGCCAGATCGCCACCGGCACAAAAACTGCGGCCCGCGCCGGTCAGAACCACAACCCGCACAAAGGGATCATCGCCCAGTTGCGCAGCAACATCCGTCAATTCGGCAATCATCTGCGCCGATAACACATTGTGTTTGTCGGGCAGGTTCAAAGTCAGCACAGCCACCCCGCGCGCGTCGGTCTCTACCTTGATCGTTTCAAACATTGCTTATCCCTGTCGCATCTGCCGCGCCATTGCGGCCGCTTCTTCCAGCGTTTCACTGCACAATCCGGTTTCATAACCCAGCGCGGTAACATGTTCCTGCACCGCTTCGGTCGCCACGTTCCCTTCGGCGCCAGGCGCAAAGGGGCAGCCGCCCAATCCGCCAATCGCCGTATCAAACACCCGCAGGCCCAGCGCCAATGCGGCATCAATATTGGCAATCGCGTGTCCGTCGGTATTGTGGAAATGCCCCGCCAGCCGATGCGCCGGCACCTCTTTCAGAACCGCCAGCAACATCCGCGCCACCGTGTCGGGCGTGCCTTTGCCCAGCGTATCCCCCAGCGAAATCTCGTAACAACCCGCCGCGAACAGATCCGCCGCCACCTTGGCCACCGCCTCGGGCGCGACCGGCCCGTCATAGGGGCAGTCGGTGACACAGGACACATAACCGCGCACCGGAATATCCGCATGACGCGCGGCCTTCAGGATCGGCGCAAAGCGCTCGAAACTCTCGGCAATCGAGCAATTGATATTCTTCTGACTGAACCCCTCCGAGGCCGAGGCGAAAATCGCGATCTCGTCCACACCGGCGGCCACCGCGGCCTCGTAGCCCTTCATGTTGGGCGTCAGCGCGGTATAGGCCACCCCGTCGGCCTTGATGATCCCTTGCAGCACCTCGGCCCCGTCCGCCATCTGCGGCACCGCCTTTGGCGAAACAAAACTGGTCACCTCGATATGTCGAAACCCCGCCTCGGACAGTTTATCGACCAGCGCGATCTTCTCGGCGGCCGAAATGGCACGCGGCTCGTTCTGAAGGCCGTCACGCGGCCCCACCTCGAATATTTCAACGAAATTTCTGGCCATCAATCAACCCTCCTCAGGTGGTGCATAAAACGCGTCTCTGTAAATCACCGTATCACCATCACGCGCCTTGGCCAGCGCAAAAGCATCGCGTGCGACCAATCGCTGAAAATATCTATCCAGCGCGGGCAATAAATCCTCCGGCACGAAATGCCGTGCGATCATCACACCATAGCCGACATTCACATCCACCGCCGAAAACCCGCTGCCCAGCAGATAGTCCTGCCCCTGCACCGCACGGTCCACCACCTCCAGCGCCTTTTCCAGCCGCTTGGCCTCGAGCCGCATCACGGTGGGCGAGCGCATGGCCGGATCACGCAAAGCAATATGATGCTGGGTCAGGTTCGCCAGATGCTGGCCAATGGTTTCGGCAAAATGCAACCACTGCAACCAGTCCGCCCGCTCGTCATGCCCCACATCCCGGCCCAAGCCGCACTCGGGCCGCGTTTCCACCAGATATTCGGTGATCGCGCCTGATTCAAACAACACCCGCCCGTCAATCTCCAGCGCCGGCACCCGCGCGGCAGGGGACAAGGCCCTGAATTCAGGCCCGCGCATGGATTTGTCAAAGAAATTCCACTGCCGAACCTCGAATTCCAGCCCCATTTCCTGCAACAGCCAAAGGGTGCGAAAACTGCGCGCTTGCGCCACATGATGCAAAATGATCATCGCCTGTCCTTCTTCTTGCCCTAAATACCTGCGCCGCAGGCATCCCGAGGCCCCCTTGTGGGGCCGAGACATAAAGCGGCCCGCAAGGGCCTCTATCAACCAGCCTCTTCCAAACGGATAAAGGCCGCACCGGCCTCGACCTGCGCCCCCTCGACCACCAGCACTTCAGCCACCACACCATCGCGCACGGCCAACAACGCATGTTCCATCTTCATCGCTTCCAGAATGGCCAACCGGTCGCCCTCGGCCACCACCTGCCCCGCTTTGGCAAAGACCCCCTTCACCAATCCGGGCATCGGCGCCTCGATCAAATTGCCATCCCCCGCATGGCTGGCATCGGCCTGTAGCGGATCCACCACGTCGAAATGGAACCCGTGGCCCGCAAACACACTCACCGATGCCCCCAAAGGCACCACATGCGCCGCCACCGATTTGCCATCCACCAACCAGTGAACGCCCCACTCCACCTTATGCGCCACGCCATCCACAAGCACATTAAACCGCCCGCCGCCCAGCGCCGAGACCTTCACCTCATGTTCAACCTCTCCGGCAACCAGCCGCACCGACTGCACCAGCGGATCCCACAGGGCAAACCCCGTTTCCTCGGGCACCTCCCCATGCAACCCCAGCGCGCCCAAAGCGGCCAGCGCCACCACCGCGCCCGAGGCCACCGGTTCCACCACCAGCGCCTCCAGATCCCGCGCGATCAGGCCGGTGTCCACATCCCCCGCCGCGAACCCCCGATGCACGGCCAAAGCCCGCAGAAACGCCAGATTGGTCACCGATCCGGCCACCTCGGTCAGCTCCAGCACCCGCGCCAGTTTGCCCAGCGCCTCGGCGCGGGTTTTGCCATGCACGGTCAGTTTGGCAATCATCGGATCATAAAACGGCGAAATCACATCGCCCGCCCGCACGCCGCTATCGGCCCGTGCGGCGGGTGGAAACTCCAGATGCGTCAGCGTGCCGGTCGCGGGCAAAAACCCCGCCGGCACATCCTCGGCATAAAGCCGCGCCTCGAAGGCATGGCCATTGATCCGCAAATCATCCTGCGACCGTGGCAGCGCCTCGCCCGAGGCCACCCGCAACTGCCACTCCACCAGATCCTCGCCGGTGATCGCCTCGGTTACCGGATGTTCGACCTGAAGCCGCGTGTTCATTTCCATGAACCAGAAGCCGGCGGGGCGCAAACCACCCGCGCCATCGACGATAAATTCCACCGTCCCCGCACCGGAATAGCCAATCGCCTCGGCCGCTTTCACAGCCGCCGCCCCCATTGCCGCGCGCACCGCTTCGGTCATACCGGGGGCCGGCGCCTCCTCGATCACCTTCTGGTGGCGCCGTTGCAGGGAACAATCGCGCTCGAACAGATGCACCGCGCGGGTGCCATCGCCAAACACCTGCACCTCGATATGGCGCGGGCGCTGGATGTATTTCTCGATCAACACCGCATCATTGCCAAAGCCGTTCAGCGCCTCGGCTTTGGCCGCTGCCAGCGCATCGGCAAATTCCGCAGCCGCCTCGACCAGCCGCATCCCCTTGCCGCCACCACCGGCCACGGCCTTGATCAACACCGGATAGCCGATCTTGGCCGCCTCCGCCGCCAACAGCGCCGGATCCTGATCGGCCCCGTGATAGCCGGGCACTACCGGCACGCCGGCCTTTTCCATCAGAACCTTGGCCGCATCCTTCAACCCCATCGCGCGGATCGCACTGGCTGACGGCCCGATAAACACCAGCCCCGCCGCCTGAACCGCCTCGACAAAATCGGGGTTCTCGGACAAAAAGCCATACCCCGGATGGATCGCCTGCGCGCCGGTTTCCAGCGCCGCCGCAATCATCACATCCCCGCGCAGATAACTGTCCGCAGGGGCCGAGCCACCGATATGCACCGCCTGATCCGCCATTGCCACATGTTTGGCCTGCGCATCGGCATCCGAATACACCGCCACCGTCGCCACACCCATCCGGATGGCGGTCTGCATCACCCGACAGGCAATCTCGCCCCGGTTCGCGATCAGTATCTTGCTAAACATCTATTCCTCCAACCGTGACACGGCCCCGCGCAACAACGCCTCGGCCTCCGTCACCATGCTTTCAATTATTTCTGCCGCCGGTTCGCACCCGTGAATCAATCCCGCCACTTCCCCGACAAAGGTATTGGCCACGGCGACGTCTCCGGCCTCCCAAGCCGCCGACCACCGCGCCGCCTCGACTTCCGCCACCCCTAACAGCCCGTCCAGATCCCCGTGCCAGCGATCCGTAAACGCATTCTTCAACACCCGCGCTGTATTGCGTTCAGGCCAGTTCAGCCCCCGCGCCACATCCATCACCGTCGAGCGGATCGTATCATCCCCCGTCGCCGCAATCGCCGCCTTTACCATCTCGGGATGCGCCAGACTCTCGGCGCTGGCCCACAGGCGCGAGCCAACCAGAACCCCGTCCGCCCCTAACATCAGGCTGGCCGCCAAACCGCGCCCGTCCGCAATACCACCCGCCGCCAGCAGCAACACATCCGGCGCATGGGTCGCCAGCCAGTCTGCCACTTCAGGAACCAACGTCATCGTCGCGCGTTTCTCGCCATGCCCCCCCGCCTCGGCCCCTTGCGCTATAATCACATCCGCCCCGACATTTGCCGCATGTTGCGCATCGCGCAAAGTCTGCACCTGACAGATCAGCGGCACCCCTGCCGCCGCAATTTCGACCGCAAACCGCGCCGGATCACCAAATGACAAAAACAACGCCGCCGGCGCGCGCTCCAGAACCCGCGTCAACAGATCAGGGTTTTCGGCCAGCTTCCATGTAATAAACCCGCAGCCAACCCGCGCCCCACCGGCGTCCTCAAACGCCTGTATAGTCCAATCGGTATCGCCATAGGCCCCGCCAATAAACCCCAGTCCACCCGCCTTGCTCACAGCCGCCGCCAAAGCCCCGCCCGAGGCAAGCGCCATTGGCGCTGACAGGATCGGGTGGGTCAGATCAAACAGTTGCGTCAATCGTGTCTTGATCATTACTGTTCCTCAAATATCCCCGCCGGAGGCATCGGGCCCCCGACAAACAGCCATACGCCCGAAAATCACATCCGGAACAGTCCGAACCTCGTCTCTTCAATCGGCGCATTCAGCGCGGCCCGCAGGCTCAGCCACAACACATCCCGCGTTTTGCGCGGATCAATCACCCCGTCATCCCACAGACGTGCCGAGGCATAGAGCGGGTGCGACTGCTCCTCGAACATATCAATCGTCGGCTGCTTGAAAGCGGCTTCTTCCTCGGCGGACCATTCGCCACCACCCCGTTCAATCGCATCACGTTTCACAGTGGCCAGAACCCCCGCCGCCTGCTCACCTCCCATCACTGAAATCCGGCTGTTGGGCCAGGACCACATGAACCGTGGCTGATACGCCCGACCGGCCATGCCGTAATTGCCAGCGCCAAAACTGCCGCCGATCACCATCGTTACCTTGGGCACATTGGTGGTGGCTACCGCTGTCACCAGCTTGGCCCCGTGCCGCGCGATGCCCTCGTTTTCATATTTCCGGCCCACCATGAAACCGGTGATATTTTGCAGGAAAATCAGCGGGATATTCCGCTGGCTGCACAGTTCGACAAAATGCGCGCCCTTCTGGGCGGCTTCGGAAAACAGCACGCCGTTGTTGGCGATGATCCCGACGGGAATGCCCTTCAGATGGGCAAACCCTGTCACCAGCGTTTCGCCGAACCGTGCCTTGAATTCGTCAAACCGGCTGCCATCCACCACCCGCGCGATCACCTCGCGAATGTCATAGGGCGTGCGCAAATCGGCCGGCACCACCCCCAACAGTTCCTCGGGGTCATAGGCCGGCTCCTCGGGTGCAACCATCCGTAGGGCGGGGTTCACCCCGCCGCCACCGTTCAGATTGCGCACAGCATCCCGCGCCAGTGCCAGCGCGTGGGTATCATCCTCAGCAAGATAGTCCGCAACACCGGACAGGCGCGTATGCACATCCCCGCCGCCCAGATCCTCGGCCGTGACCACCTCGCCGGTGGCTGCCTTGACCAGTGGTGGCCCCGCCAGAAAGATCGTGCCTTGTTCCTTGACGATAATCGACACATCCGACATCGCCGGCACATAGGCCCCGCCCGCCGTGCAAGACCCCATCACCACGGCGATCTGGGCAATGCCCTTGGCCGACATCCGCGCCTGATTATAGAAAATCCGCCCGAAATGGTCGCGGTCGGGGAACACTTCGTCCTGATTGGGCAGGTTCGCCCCGCCGCTGTCCACTAGATAGACGCAGGGCAGATTGCATTCTTCGGCAATCTCTTGTGCACGCAGGTGCTTTTTTACCGTCATCGGATAATAGGTGCCGCCCTTGACGGTGGCGTCATTGCACACGACCATGACGTCACGCCCGTGCACCTGCCCGACACCGGCGATCACACCGGCACAGGGGGCCGCGCCGCCATACATGCCATGCGCCGCCGTTGCGCCGATTTCCAGAAAAGGCGATCCCGCATCCAGCAGGTTCGCCACCCGTTCCCGCGGCAACATCTTGCCCCGCGACAGATGCCGGTCCCGCGACCGTTCGCCACCGCCCGCCGCCGCCAAAGCCGCCGCCTCGTTGATCACCGCCAAAGCCTCGAGATGCCCCTTGCGGTTGGCCTGGAATGTTTCGGAGGATGGGATGGATTGTGATAAAAGTTTCATATTTTAATCCCCCCTCTCTGGACGCCACCGGTGTGCTCGACGAAAACCCTGTTTCTCTGCTTCATCTGTCGTCCATGCATAAAATTCACCCTCTTCAGGTTCGATAACAGTTCGGTCATATTGCTGATCGAATGGTAGGTGGTAAACACGTTCACCATTCCTTTTTGAAATATTGCACTTGATTATTGGGTAGTCGCCAAAAGGAACACTTTCGCGCACCTCCACTTTCAACAGTGCAGCAAACTCTTTAGCCCTTTCACTTAGAACCGTCGAGGTTACAAATACTGGGCGAATATCTGAAAGCTGGGTGAATGTCTCAAATAACGGCAAGCTTTCCCCATTTGAATTCGTGCGTGCGATATGTTCAACAACGGTGCCAAATAATTGGAATATGTGTTTTTCATGGATGGTCTTTTCCTTTGCCCAGTATTTACACTGGACAATCATAGTCTCTCCACTCTTCCGAACAATCAAATCACGTCCAAGATCGTCCAATCCTTTTATGGCACCGAAATATTCAACACGATTGCCCTGTTCTTCGTATAAATAACCAATGTATCGCTCATACATCCGGCCAATTTCCCAATTGGACTTTCGTTTACTCTTCCATCTATCGAGCGCCAACTGGTTTCTTTCAGCTGTGGAAAATGCAGCATATTCCTGTTGAGATAGCATATTGCGAACAGGATCATCATTCTGACTTTCAAGCGGCGGTGAAACAATAGCTTCTTGCGCATTTAGGAACTCTTCCAAAGAGTCGCCGGTCACGTCCATAATCCAAGGAAAGTATTTTTCATAAAAATCAATTCGATACTTTAGACTGCGAAACCTTTTTTCCGCGTTTGATGCTCTTCGCGTGGCTTCCTTTATCTTTTCAACTGCCTTTGGTGCCGGCCTTTTCTTACTTAACAGTAAGGCAGCATCCATTTTACCCAAGTAGTCTTGATAATCAGAAAAGGCAGTTGCCAGCCACGGGAAGTGGCTGTTCTTTTCTTCAATTATTGCGAGTAACCCACGTTGGCGTTCACTTAACTTTGTTAAGTTCGCGGTAGTTTTGTGATTAATATCTGCGAGCCTTTTTGTCTCTACTTTTAGTTCTCTAATTCTCTTGATGTGTTTTTCCTGCGTCTTCCGGTTATGTTCATTTTGGGCTGAATTTAATCTTTCAATTTCTTTTTGCGAAGTCTTACGTTGATATTCATTTCTTTTCTCTAAATCATCAATCTTGGCTCTTTTCGCCCCATTCATAGACCACAGAACTGCCAACGTAATGCCACCAATGATTATAATTATTGGGGCAATTTCCTCCATCACCCCATCGCCCCCATCAACTTGCGCCCAATCAGCATCTGCCTAATCTTGCTAATGCCCGCCTCGATCTCCATCGATTTCGCACCGCACATCAGCGGCGAAACCGTATTTTCGCTCGTATACCCTTCGCCGTTGGTCCGGAATGTTTCGGAGGACGGCAAAGCCGTGCTGTTCAGTTTCGCCATTATACCCTCAATAATCCGTCAGCATCTGTTGCAGGAACAGCGCCAGTTTGCCCGTCATCACCATATGGCAGCCCTGCACCGCCGGCCCTGTGCCGCTCCCGCCACCCCATTGCGCGCCGATATAGTTACAACGGGCATCGCGATAGGCGATCCATTTGCGCTGCATGTCCAGCAAAGCCGGTGACTGTTTTGGCGCGGCCGACCCCAGATCGGCCATTTCCTTGTCCTCGGCCTTTTCCCGCGCCATCAATTCGGCATAGGCCGCGTTCAAACGCTGATCCCACGCCTCAAGCTCGGCCCCCATGCAGGCGACCATTCCGGCAGTGCTTTGCCCGCCATTCGTGCGCTCCATGCATAGGTTGGCAGATACCCCGATGCATTGCTCTGTATTCCCCTCGTGTCCGCTGTCGGCAATACAGGCATCCGTCGCCTGCATTGAAAACACCAGTTCCTGCGCTGCCACAGCCCCTGCCTCCGGCAACATGGCCAACAAAGCATATGCCGCGTATTTCAAACAAGTCCGTTTCATCCCTCGACCTCGCGCATTTGTTTCAACCCGATCGTGCGTTCTGCCGTCATCTGCATAAAACAGCCCGCGCCATATAATTGCCGGATGCTCCCCGACCCGCCAATCGCATATTGCAGATCACAGGAAGCATCCCGATACACCAGCCACGCCCGCTGCGCCTTTTTCAGCGCATCGGCACGGTTGGCGAATTCGGGGAATATCTCGGCCTCATCCTTGTCCAGCGCCTTCATATAGGTCATCGTCTGGCGGTATTCGTCATTCAGTAACCCGTCCCAGACCTCGGTCTCGGACGCGGTGCAGGTCGCCATGCCATATGTGGTTTCGCCCTGCTCCTCCCGCGCCATGCAGTTGCCCGACATCGCGCCGATGCAGTCTTTCAGTGCCGCAGCATCCGCAGCCTGCGCATAGCATTGGGTCAGCAAGGGGCCATAGCGTTCAACCATGCCATCCTCGGCCCAAAGCGGGGAGGCAAGAATACTCATTACAAATACAGTTATCTTCACTTCATCGCTCCCATCAATTCCCGCCCGATCAACATCCGGCGGATTTCACTTGTCCCCGCGCCGATCTCCATCAGTTTGGCGTCCCGCATCAGGCGACTAACGGTGCTTTCGTTCATATACCCCGTGCCGCCCATCGCCTGCACGGCCTGATGCGCCTGCATCATCGCCTGCTCACTCGCATAGAGCACACAGGCCGCCGCGTCCTGACGGGTGACCTCACCGCGATCACAGGCCTTGGCCACCTCGTAGGTATAGGCGCGGGCCGAATTCATCGCCGTATACATATCGGCCACCTTGGCCTGCATCAGCTGGAAATTCCCGATCGGCTGGCCGAACTGTTTGCGCTCGGCGATATAGGGCATCACCTCGTCCATGCAGGCAGCCATGATGCCGGTGCCGATGCCCGACAAAACCACGCGCTCGTAATCCAGACCGGACATCAGCACGGCCACTCCGCGCCCCTCCTCGCCCAATACGTTTTCGAACGGCACCTCGACGTTATCGAAAATCAGCTCGGCAGTGTTGGAACCACGCATCCCCATCTTGTCGAAATGCGGGCTGGTGGAAAAGCCTTTCACGTCGGTTTCCACAATAAACGCCGTGATACCGCGCGCGCCGGCCTCGGGATCGGTCTTGGCGTAAACCACGATGGTGTCGGCATCCGGCCCGTTGGTGATCCAGTATTTTGTGCCCGACAGGGTGTAATAGCCGTTCTTTTTCTCGGCCTTTAGCTTCATCGAAACCACGTCCGAACCTGCGCCCGCCTCGCTCATCGCCAATGCGCCGATATGCTCGCCCGAGATCAGCTTGGGCAGATATTTCATCTTCTGCTCTTCGGTGCCGTTGCGCTTGATCTGGTTCACGCACAGATTGGAATGTGCGCCATAAGACAGCGCCACCGAGGCCGATGCACGCGCAATCTCCTCGACCGCCACAACATGCGCGAGGTAAGACATATCCGCCCCGCCGTATCTTTCCGGCGTGGTCACCCCCAGCAGGCCCATTTCGCCAAACTCGCGCCATAGGTCATTGGGGAATTCGTTCTTTTCGTCCACCTCGGCGGCAATCGGTTTGATCCGGTCCTGTGCCCAGCGATGCACCATGTCGCGGATGGCGTTAACATCTTCACCCAAATCGAAATTCATCACAGCATTGAACATGGTGGCCTCGCTTGCATTATTGAACGGTTGTTCAATTAATAGCGACAAGCAGGATTCGGGTCAATGGGGCGTTGCGGTGATGTGACTGTAGCCCGCCACACATTTTTACAGTGTTTGCCAGAGATATTTACAGCAGAAGGTTTTTGCTGATTTAGGGGGATGGGTCGTATTTATCAGATAAATCATAGTTCGCAATCAAGACCTCTCCGCGCTCGCCCCTCGCCTCGCTTTTGGCGGCGATGGTGTAGGTGGTTTTAATCGGGGCGATATGGAATCTGCCAAAGGTTTCACGCACCCCTTCAACGTCGTTTAAAGACATGATGAACCGGCCTTTAATGCCCCCTAAAACCTCCGCCAAACGGGCGAAATCGGCGCGGCAGAACACCTGCTTTCCGTAGTCGCTCTCGCAGCCCCAGTAGGGCGGGTCGAGATAGAACAGCGTCTAACGGCTGTCGTAACGGGGAATGAACGCGCCGTAATCCAGACACTCGATCACCACCCCGGACAGGCGGCTGTGCAGATCCTCGAGCATTGGTTCCAGCGTCGTCAGGTTGAACCTTGCAGGACGGTCCTTGGACACACCGAAATTGCGGCCCGATACCTTGCCGCCAAACGCCGTGCGCTGCAGATAAAGGAACCTTGCCGCCCGTTCCAGATCGGTCAAGGTAGCAGGATCGGTATCAATCAGGCGCAGAAACTCGGTGCGGGTAGTCAGCTGGAAGCGCAGGTGGTCCAGAAACTGCGGGTAATGACGCTGCAATATCCGGAACAGATTGGCCACATCGCGGCTGTAGTCATTGATGATCTCGGCGCGGGGCTGACGGGTGCGGCGCAAAAAAATGCCACCCATGCCGACAAACGGTTCGGCATAGGTGTGGTGATTGTCAGCGTCGATCAGGGCGCAAATGCGCGTCGCCAGATTGCGCTTGCCGCCCTGATACGGGGCGACAGGTGCGGTTTTCGGGATATGTCGTTCAGGCATAATTAAGAGAATCACTTCATTAGATGGCTGCCCCTGACGGGGTCAGAAGCGGCCTTGAACTGTTCGGGGTCGGCGGGGGTTTGTGGTAAATAATGCCCCGTGTCGGAGGGTGTTAGTGCACCCTCTGGCCTTCTGCTATGTGCTCTCGTGGCTGTCAGGTTGCAGGGCCTTCAGCTCCGCCCTGACCTCGGCCAATGCTTCCTGCATCTCGAGAATGCCGCGCTGCAGGGCTGCGTTTGCAGCTTCGGCATTAACCAGCCGGTCAGCCATATCATTGCGCTGCTTAACCAGCACCTCGATGTAGTCCTGCGGGGTTGTTTGAATGTCCATCATACTGCCGTCATCGATATTTTGTATTCGGTTCCGTCATTGCCTTTGAAGCGCAATTCCCCGGCTCCTCCTCCCAAATCATGCGCCCAGACGTTAAAATCCCCCAAGGCCGGAACCCCGGGGGCCGATGTGGGCGGAGAGAGTTGCAGGTGCTGATCCCCGAATTTCACCTGATACGGGGCGGTGGAAATAACACCCTTGCCGATCACCGTGGAATAGGCGTGGTTGGCTTCGGATGCGTGGCCCAGTACCGTCCCCGCCAAACCAGTCGACTTGGAAAACGAGCCGATGCAGACGCCCCAGCTATTCGTTACATTCACAGACGCGCCAACACCGACCACATTGTCCTTGGTGATGACAAGATTGGCACCGACGCCAGAAATACCGGACATTGCGGAAAGGTCTACATTGGAGCTGATCACAACACTGTTCGGCCCAGCCTTTGTCAGGTATCCCCCCGCAAATCCAGATACGTCAGCCTGTGCTGAACGGCCAACGGCAGTGGAATTTACACCGACTGTTTTGGCTCCGGCCCCAACAGCTGTCGAGGCCGCGTGAAGGGCCTTTGCTACCGGACCAACAGCTGTTGCCCCGTTCGCCGAGGCCAGTGATCCATCCCCCGCAGCCATCGCCCGCTCATTTCCGATTGTGCCTTCGCGAGAACCGCCCAGAACACCACCCGGATCATGGCTTGCGGACCATCCGGTATTTGCAGTTATGCGACCGGAAATGCGCTTGGCCCCGACCTCGGCAGCAGCGCTGACCTCGGCCTCGATCGTGCCCCAGGGCGTCACTGCGATCCGTGAAATATCATTCGAGTTTCCGGATGTAGGCACAGTGGACGGGCCGCCCGCCCAGACCTGCCCGCCAGACAATCCATCCGAAGCAAACACTGCCAGCGGGTTATAACTGTCCGCCACATGGTTGTGATTATACCCGAGATAAACAATCCCAGTCCGGGGATCACGGGCATGGCACAGACCAAAGCCCAGCGTTCCTCCCCGTCCTCCCGGCCATTCCCAAATCCAGTGCACCTGCATATCCGCCGGAGTTGCTCCGCGCTGAATACCCCATATCCCCTGTTCCGGGGCGTCGGAGGCCAGAACAATGCCATTATCCGTGGGGACAATGCAGGTCGGCTGGCCCTCGCTACGAACGGCCCCGAGAGGGCCTTTTTCGATACGGGTCCAACCGGCAGGTGATGCGAAAGGATCTGCATTCCAGTATATTCCCATGCTCGAGGTGTGTCCCTCGATCACAAAAAACACATCCTGCCATTTGTCGTAACAACACCCGTGGATATGTGTGTCCCCGAATCCGGAGGGATAGAGTGATGCAGCATCATAAACGGCCTGCCATGTTGCCCCGGAATCCTGTGTTGCCCAGACCTTTTGCGAATTTTCCCAGCCAGCAGCCGGACCGCCGGTTGCATATTCACCGACAATCATACGGACCCCGTCACTGCCAGCGGTGGAATATGGCAGATACACGGCTGTGCCGCCTGTTACAGAGGCCTTTGATGTCCATGTAACGGCTCCGGCGCCCCATCCGCTTGATTTTTGGATGGAAGTTGATGTTACAGCAACAACCTCGCCGTCGGCCATCGGTTCCAGTGCAACAATCTCGGAGGAGTCAGGTGCGAGACAAACTTCAACCCACGCCGACGCCTCGCCGCTTTTGGAATAGATGCGTCCGCCGAAATATCCGTATAGTAACCCCCCGAAACTGGTAATGATTGCCGGGGCATTGGCGCTTTGAACCCGTGCCTCGTAAACAGGCGATTGCAACTGCCCAAAGCCCGTGTGAGGCGAGGGCACATAATATAGGGCGATGCCCCCGATCGTTTTCAGATCATAATCGATTGCATTGGCCGGAGCGACTTCGAACAGTTTTCCGTCACGGCTCTGAAGCCTGTCTCCGGCGGCAACATGGTTGGATGATCCGGGCAGATAGCTCATCGAAGCGTCGGCCTGCAGCTTTGACTGCGTGTCAAACGATCGGCTTGGGGATAGCGCCGCAAAGGATGGATCGGCCTTCATGGTAGACGCAATATTCGCCACAGGCACAAGCCCCGTTGTGGCCGCGTCATTTCCCACCAGACTATCGAAGGAAGATAAACTCGGTAGATCGTTTGTTTTTACGCCGTTTTGTGCCATAACCAGATTGTCCTATTTTATCTGCGTCGTTACAGGTGCCGATAATGGACCGGGAATGACCTCCAAAAAGCCCCCAAGGGTTTGGGGTTCGAGGTAGTAGTCATACAAACCGGCTGGAATTGATTCCGGGGTCTCCATGAAAATCACCACATCATCAACCGTCCCGTCAAAGTCTGTCGAGGCCACCAGTTCGAACGTGTTGTTGCCACTTGCCGCAGTCAAACGATCCAGCGCCAAACCGTCCGAAACAACGGCATTTCCGGCCACCACCAGACCGCCTGAAAGCTGCGGCGTTATCGATCCCGCAGTGCGTCCGCTAACGGTCAGTGCGATCCTGTAATCCTGACCGGCTACCAGATTGACCGGCTGGGACAGATTGTCGGCGGAACCGGCGCTGTGGGTCGCACTGCCTCCGGACAGGGTCCAGTTCGGACCGGCGGTCCAGGCAGTCGCCAGCGTGAAATCTCCATCTTCCAGTAAATTCACCCGCGTGCCATCACCATCAATATAGACCGCCGTCGTCGAGGCCGTGACTGTGAACGGTTCACCCACAGCATGCTGGACCTTGTCCAGTGCAGTACCGGACGGGGCGCGGTACAGCTGGATTTGGGATGGCGGGTTGACGGAACTGATTGCAACAGTGACGGCGGCATAACCCAATGCCCCCCGAATTACGATGGAACTGGTAGGCATAAATCCGGGGATGATCGGATCACTGGAACCTATCAAAACCTGAACAACAGGCGTATACGGACCCTGCTGTCCATCCTCGGAAATTGCCAATGCGCGCAGATCGACTGCATCTCCGTTCGAGTAATTATCAATCAACGCACCACCATCTGCCACCGGAACCTCGATCGCTGTCCATGTCGACCCGCCGCCTAGTCTGTGTTCAATTCGCAGCTTGCTGACAACCGCTGTCGAGCCGGACACCGGCGCAACAAGAACGCGGATATGATCTGCGTTACCTGTCCCGTTGATCCCCGTGGCAATCATCGTGAATTCAGGAGCAGAGGGCGGTGGCGGTGGAGCCGCCGGTATCAGAACTCCACCGACGCGGCCACTCCATTCAGGCGTGGTTTCGGCATCTACCAGCGCCTCGATCTCCGGCGCTGCAGCCACCATATTCAGGATGCTGGAGAAATTCTCGCCGGCCTCGACCCCCTTCACCTTCAGGGCGATGCTCTCGGTCGCCTTGACCCCGAAATGAACCAGATCACCGACCTGCGGTCCGCTTTCGCCCGCCGGCAGTCGCAGCACCGAGGTTTCACCGGGTGAAGCGACAACATCACGCACAACAGACTGTCCAATCGTATCGCCCGGGGCAAAAGTGCGGAACCGTATTGCATAGGGCTTGTCAGCCTCGATCAAGACCTCTTCATCCAGCACGATGCTGTCACCCGTCACATCCACCACCCGCGCGGCAACCTGACTGCGCTCCAGCACATCAAAGCTGCCCATGATTGTGTCGCCGCGCGTGGCCACCCGAATAGCCCCGTCCTGTGTGGCCGTGAATACGTCCGGTCGGTGCATCAGCTCGTACATCCGTCGGCGGCCCTCGATCCAGATTTCGTCCGGATCGGTTTTGCCGGGCAAGTTGAGGGCCTCGGTAAGGGTGATGTCACCGGTGTAGCCCGGCCACGGTATGATCCGCTCCGCCTCCTGATAACCATTGGTCTCATCAAAGAATTTCACGCGAAAAGCATGGGGCGGGTTGAAATACTGGCGGCTCCATGTGAACTCGGCCGAGTTGCGCGGATTGATGTGATCCACAATCAAATCGTCCGGTCGATCCACAACAACACCCCACTTCAATCCATCGTGGCGCGGTGTGGCGCGACCTGCAGCACAAATCTTCAACAGCATGTCTGCAAGTGTTTCGGATGACCCGTGTACGTTGTCATATTTCAGACCCTTGGTCGCGCAAAACTCATACCAGCGGCCAATCATATCCCAATCTATTTCGCCGACGGGGACAGGATAGGGATTTGATGGCCCTGTCAGGGCCTGAACATATGAACTTGCCGGATTTCTGGACAGACCATCCGACCAGCCGGTTCCGGTCCACACAGGGGCATAACGTTCAACGACAGCATTGAAATTATCCAGTGCGCCATTCAGCTGATAGGTCGCCCGGATGCGCATCGCGACAAGAGCCAGAGGCTTGTCGAAGTTGACCGGATACTCGGGCCTGATCGATTGCAGGGCTGAAATATAGGAACGGTCGGAGCGACTGGTCGAGGTCGACTCCCCGGTCAATCTTGTGACCTCGATTTGCCAGCGCCCGCGCGAGGGTAGTTTCCATGTGTGCTGCCGAAAGAACCCGGACCTCTCCTTGGCGGATATTTTCAGGGTCTCGACATCGATCCAGTTCACGGCACCGGCCAGACGCTGCCGGATTCTGATTTCAACAGTGGCGTAATACAGATTTCCCTTGCCATTGACTGCGAACAGGCCTGACGGAAACCCCAGAATGATCGAGGCCGTTTCGGTATCAACTGCGGTGTATCGGCGGATCGGGGTTTCTGTCGGGGTGCTGCCGTGAATAATTTCCCCCGCATCATCACGGGGATACGGGCGGGTCAACTCGATACTGGTCGGGTCTTCCAGAACCTGATTTGGGTACAGGGTTATGGGGGCATCCCCGTCCACCCCCTCCCGCACCTCTATATCCACATCCCTGTAATCATCGATCGAGGTTTCGCCCAGCTTGAAATCGCTCAATTTCAGACGCCCGTAACCAAAGCAAAAGAGCGCTCTTACATACTGCTGATCGCCAATAATCTCGGTGTAGGACATCGCGCCGAACGGTGGCGCAAAACGGTGTTTTCCCAGCACCAGCGGCACAGGCTCATCCCGCCGCAACTGGTTCTGCAGGCCGGAGATCGAATAGGTGTTCTTCTTGCTGATCTCGTCGGGCGTCGGCACCGGTATCAGCGCATTCAGCAGCATCAGCCCGACCACATTCAGCCCCGCCGCAATCAGGCTGACCCCCAACTCGCTGGTGACCCCGAAATATGCCGCAACCGTCGGAGCAAATGCAAGCGCGACAACCGAAATTACAACGGTCAGGATTTGCCGCAGGGCAGACTTTCCGGGAATCAGCCGGATGATAACGCGCACCCCTTCACGCGGGCGTGTGCAGCGCCAGAACCGCTGCTCGATGACCTGCGCACCCTTGGCCGTGACCAAACAGACACGCAGGTTCTTTTGGTCCTGCCCGGACATTGAAGGGAAGGACTGCTTCACCATTTCCAGCAAGGTCAACCCTTCCGGCATGGCCGCATTGATGCGGCCCTGGGCGGGATCCAGCAGGGGCATCGCGGTTAGTTCAATGCTCATTCAATCCTCCTTTAACCGGGTGTGAACATGGCGATAAAACCCGACCAGACGTGCCTGCCAGCGGGGATCGTCTACGCTCTCGACCTTTGCCGCATCATCCGACTGGATATGTAACATCCGGTAGTCGTCAATCACGATGGCCACATGGGTTGATAGCCGTCCGTGGCGGTACAGGATCAGATCAAACGGGCGGGGTGTTGAGACTTGTTGCCAAGTCTGCATCCGGTTGCGTGTATCCAGCAGAGCGGCCACCTCTGCGGCCTCCTCGGCGCTGGAATAGGCCCCGGTATAGGATGGCAGCGCAATACCCAGTTCCCGGGCATAAACCAGCCGCGCAAGACCCCAGCAGTCGCATCCGTCAAATCCGCGTCCGCGATCCAGATAGGGGATGCCGATATATTTATCCGACCACGCCATCAGCGGAACAGTCCCGGAAACCGGTCTTTGGTAAAACGATCCATCGGCACGGATTCCTCTTCGATCGGGGCGCGGGAAATGGACAAGGAAACCTCCCCCGCATTGCCATCCACGCCGATCACATTCAGGTTGCGATACTCCGCCTCGACCAGATCAGGTGACGAGGCCAGCACCACGGCCATATGCACAACTGGGCGGTCGGTAAAACTGCGCAGCAAGGCCGCGATTTCATTGTCCACGTTTTCCAGCACGATTGTCGCGGCTGCCGGCGCATCCTCGAGGTCGGATGGGAACTCGGCAGAGGCCAGAATGAACAGATAGGGATCGGTGACAGGGTCTGCCCCGGACCAGCTCGAGCGGGTGCCATAGAGCAACGGGTCTATCGACAGCCGTTCGGTCGGGTCGGTCGACAGGCGCACCGGCTTTGGCAATTCCGGGTGCTCGAACGTCAGCAATACGATCTCGACCTCGTCGCAGTTGGCGGCATCCATAGCCGCGCGGGCATTCAGGGAGACACGTCTCATGGCAGCACCGTCACAGTGAGAGGTGGTCGCAAGATTTCGGACCAGTGTTTAAGATGGATCGACTAATGAGAAAGACGATTCAAAATGACGAAACGAAAGAACCATTCGCCTGAATTTAAAGCCAAGGTAGCACTTGAAGCGATCCGTGAAGAAATGACGATGGCGGAGTTGGCGAAGAAATACGGCGTTCACCCCACCCAGATCGGGACGTGGAAGCGTACTGCGATTGACAATATGGCCTCAGCGTTCAGCAAGCGAGGCGGTGATCCGGGGCGCGTTGATGAAGCCCAGATCGATAGGTTGCATTCGAAGATCGGCCAACTGGGTGTGGAACGGGATTTTTTAGCCAACGCCTCGGTTCAGTTGCTCGGAGCGCGAGGCAAAAAATGGTGAGCAAGGATTACGGTCTGAGTGTCAGGCGGCAATGCAGGCTGCTGTCGCTGGTGCGGTCAAACCTATACTATCAGCTAAAGGGCGAAAGTGCGGAGAGTCTGCGCTTTATGGCCATCATTGATAAGCAGTTTTTGGACACGCCTTGGTATGGGTCGCGCCAAATGGCGCGTTATATGCTGCGGCAGGGTCACAAATGTGGCCGCCATCGTGTGCGTCGATTAATGCGACTCATGCGTTTGGTGCCAATCTACCAGACGCCAAACACCAGCAAGAAACATCCGCAGCACAAAATTTACCCATATCTACTGAGGAAACTGGAAATTAATCGATCAAATCAGGTGTGGTGTGTCGACATCACTTACATTCCGATGCAGCGCGGATTCCTCTATTTGGTCGCCATTATGGACTGGTACAGCCGCAAGGTTTTGAGCTGGCGTTTGTCAAATAGCATGGAAGCAGGCTTTTGCGTTGAAGCCCTGAACGAGGCCATCGCAAGATACGGAAAGCCAGAGATCATGAACAGCGATCAAGGCAGCCAATTCACCGGCTTTGAATGGACACAGGCGCTGAAAGATGCTGACGTGGCTATATCCATGGACGGCAAAGGCCGCTGGGTTGATAACCGCATGATCGAGCGGCTCTGGCGATCCTTAAAATATGAATGCATTTACCTAAACGCATTTGAAACGGGGTCACAGGCCCGCGCAGGTATCGGGAAATGGTTGGCCTACTACAACACCGAGCGTCCGCATTCTACCCACGGAATATTGACCCCGCATGAAGCCTATGACAGAAAAACAGAACCAATGAGGTTGGCAGCCTAAATGAAACCATGATCCATCTTAAACAGGCTGCTAACTGGTCGAAATCTTGCGACCACCTCTCCCCCCTTACTGCAATGTCACAGCAAAACGCTCCATCCATCCACCACACACCCCGTCACGCCCTTATTTTACTAGCTGTAACTCACTTAAATCCAGAACATCCCGGATAAACCCAGTTACTGTAATATTCAGTGTCAACGCACAGTGACTTGCCTTCTGTTCACCTATTGTTCATGATCAAGGCATGACATCCAGCCTTCAACCCGGCCAGATTCTGGCGCGCGGCACTTGCCGCCATCTGCGCGATTTGGGTTATGCCTGTGTCACCGAACTGGTGCCCGCGCGGGGTTTGCGGGTGGATGTGATGGCGCTTGGCCGGAAGGGGGAAATCTGGGTGATTGAGTGCAAATCATCCCGTGCCGATTTTCAGACGGATCACAAATGGCAGGGCTATCTGGAATGGTGCGACCGGTATTTCTGGGCCGTGGATCAGGACTTTGACACCGATCTGCTACCAACCGAAACCGGCCTGATCATTGCCGACGGTTTTGATGCCGAAATCATCCGCACAGGGCCGCAAACCAAACTGCCCGCCGCACGGCGCAGCGCCCTGACGCGCAAATTCGCCCGCCATGCCGCCGCCCGTCTGCAACGGCTGACAGACCCCGATGCGGGCGCTATTTTCCACCCGTGACGGTTTTCGCCGCCGCGGTCAGTTCCTCGGCGATTTCCAGCGCCTCTTCCGGCGAGAAATCCATCGGCAGATCGATCCCCTCGGCCTCGATATAGATGCGGACCATGCCCAGTGAGGTGGGGCCGATCTGGATATTTGCGGTGATATCGCTTTCGCTGTCGATGCTCATCTTCGGGTCTCCGGTTGAATGAAGGGCAGCGATACGCAGATTCATCGGCTTTTTCAAGCATGGCCTCTTGCAAAGCGCACAATCGGACGCTAATTGGACACCGTGTGCCGGCGTAGCTCAGTTGGTTAGAGCGCTTGATTGTGGATCAAGAGGTCACCCGTTCAATTCGGGTCGCTGGTACCACCCCATCCGATTTCCCACAGATCTTGGCCAAAGACAAATCGTTGCCTTTGGTGTAACAACCCCATATCCGGGCCGCTTAGGCCCTGCCGAACCTATTTTGAAAGACCAAAACGCCGTGACCGAAGTATCCGACCTGATAACCCCGCTGGCCCGCGCCCTGACGCGCAAAGGCTATGAAACACTGACCCCTGTGCAACAGGCGATGTCGGACCCTGATCTTGTGGGGCGCGATGCATTGGTATCGGCGCAGACCGGTTCAGGTAAAACCGTGGCCTTCGGGATCGCGATGGCCACCACGCTGCTGGACGGCGACGAAAACTTTGGCCGCGCCGGTGCCCCCAAGGCGCTGATCATCGCGCCAACCCGCGAACTGGCCTTGCAGGTGATGCGCGAATTGCAGTGGCTGTACGCCGAAACCGGCGCGCGATTCGGGTCCTGCGTTGGCGGCATGGATGCGCGCACCGAACGGCGCACGCTGGATCGCGGGGTCCACATCGTTGTCGGCACACCGGGCCGTCTGCGCGATCACCTGACACGCGGCGCGCTGGATCTGTCGGATTGCGCCTGTGTGGTGCTGGACGAAGCCGACGAAATGCTTGATCTGGGCTTTCGCGAGGATCTGGAATTCATTCTGGACGAAGCGCCCAAGACCCGCCGCACCCTGCTGTTTTCCGCCACGGTTTCACGCCCGATTGCGGTGCTGGCCAAGACCTATCAGCATGACGCCGTGCGGATCGAAACCAAAGGCGACACCAAGCAGCATAGCGATATCGAATACCGCGCGCTTGTGGTGAAACCGGCAGACCGTGAAAACGCGATTATCAATCTGTTGCGCTATTACGAGGCACAAAATGCGCTGGTATTTTGCGCGACCCGCGCCGCCGTGAATCATATGACCGCGAAATTCAACAACCGCGGCATGTCGGTAGTGGCGCTGTCGGGCGAGCTGAGCCAGAACGAACGCACCCACGCGCTGCAATCCATGCGCGATGGACGTGCACGGGTCTGTATCGCCACCGACGTTGCCGCACGCGGGATTGATCTGCCGGGTCTGGATCTGGTGATCCACGCGGACCTGCCGCAAAACAAAGAGGCGCTGTTGCACCGTTCGGGCCGCACCGGTCGGGCGGGGTCCAAAGGGGTTTCAGCCCTGATCGTGCCGATGAGCCAGCGCAAAAAGGCCGAACGCCTGTTGGGCTGGGCCAAGGTTACGGCGAAATGGGACACACCGCCGACCGCCAAACAGGTCGAGGAACGTGATAACGAACGCCTGCTTGCGGGCTTCAAGGTCAGCGACGAGGTGGATCAGGAATTCGTGGCAAAACTGCTGGCGGCCCATACGCCCGAGCAGATTGCAGCGGCCTATATCACCCAGTATCGCGACCAGCGGTCCGCGCCGGAGGAACTGCAAACCGTTTCGGTCACAGGGCCGGACGTGCGCAGCCCGCGCGACGAATTTGCCGAAAGCACCTGGATTTCCCTGACCATCGGGCGCAACCAGAAGGCCGAGCCACGCTGGCTGTTGCCAATGCTGTGCCGCGCCGGTGACATCACCAAACGCGACATCGGGGCGATCCGGATGCAACCGGACGAGACATTCGTGCAGTTGAACGCGCAGATTGCCAATGATTTCATGAAGGCACTGGGCGGCAAGAAAGAACTGGAAGAAGGCATCAAGGTGACGGTGCTCGACACCCCCCCTGACCTTGGCCCGCAACCACGCGGCAAACCCCAGGGCGGCAAAAAACGCCCCTACAAGCGGCGCGAAGGCGGGGATGACCGGCCTGCCTATAAAGGCAAGAAAGAGTGGGACAGCGACCGCGATGGCGGCAAGCCCGCATACAAGGGCAAGGGTGATCGGGACGGCGGCAAACCAGCCTATAAAGGCAAAGTGGATCGCGATGGCGGAAAACCGGCCTATAAGGGCAAAAAGAAATGGGACAGCGACGATAACGACAGCCCCCGCACACCTTACAAGGGCAAATCCAAATGGGATACGGGGGGCGACAAACCCGCCGCCAAGGGCAAGCCGAAGTCAGCCCCGAAATACGACAGCAAACCCCGCCACAAAGAGGCACCCAAATCTGATTTCGCGCCAAAATTCGGTGGCGAAGCCGATGCGACGCCCAAACGCAAAGGCGGCGGCAAGCCAAGACCCAAGAATCTGGGCGCCAATGATCGGGGCGGGGCACGCAAACCGCGTCACAAAGACAGCGGCAAGGGCAAGTTCGCCAAACCATCCGGCAAGAAAAAGACGTCTAAACCGATGGGCAAGAAACGGACTTAGCAACGGGTATAGAAACAAAAAGGGCGCGTCTGGCTGGATGCGCCCTTTTTTGTTTCAAACGACACGCTCTAGCCCAGCGGATCGGGCCCAAAGCTGTTTTCGCCTGTTGTGCCTTTCAGGAACCCCAGTTCAATCAAGGCCCATATTCCCACCACGAAGGAAGCAAGGCTGACAAGCATCGCGATTGATCCCGGGACAAGCATTTCAAACTCACCCATTCCAAACATCGATCTCATCCGGCCCATTCCCATCATTCCACCGGTTTCCATGACGGCTTTCACATCCAAAGCGGTATAATCAATTTTGAAAGCCTTCATAAAATTCGAGATGATTCCGGGCAGAAAGAAAATCAAAAGCCACGGCATTGCCGGTTTGTTGCGGTCATGCAGGCGTTTTACGGTGATGGCGGCTGCGGGGTAAAGCAGGACAAGCGAAATAACAAACGGAACCATTCGGGGTATTTGGCCCGTGCTTGCAAGCATCGCACCAAGCAAAAAGATAAACAGGAACGAGATCAGTATCAGCCCAAGAACCCCCAGCCAGAATGTGCTGCGAGGAATTCGTCCGTCAAATGAAGTGAATAGGTTCATGGCCATCTCCTGATAAATGCGTAACTGTAATTCATATACCGATAGTTGTAACGCACCTTTGGGCAAAATCAAATCTATTCGGATAGCTACGGCTGGTTTGAAATCCGTATCCTCTGCCGCAATTTCCCGCTGTCCGCGTCATAGATCAAAATCTCGTCCCCCTCTGTCACCACCGCATACCAGCCCTTGCCCATGGTAAAAGCGGTGGCGCGGGCACCGTCGGGCAAAACTATGCTTGCCGGCAACTCGGGACCTGTGGATACAGCCGCGGGTTTGGCATTAATCCGCATGACAAGCAGGCCAATGATGACTACAACGCCCACAATCATTGTGCCGGTCAGGATTGTCACCAGCCGGCGCAGGAATTTCAGGTTGGCCGGCTCTTCCGGCTCAAGCGGGGCGTCATTCATGGCTGGAACATCCTCTGATACAGTAACGGTGGTGATCGGGCCAAACCCGTTCCCGCGTCTTGATAAGGCGTTATCAAGGGATGTGCCAGAGGGCGCGAACCTCAGCCGGTCGCGTCTGGCCAAACTGATCGCCGCCGGCATGGTGCGCCTGAACGGTGTGGTCGAGGTGAACCAGAAGGCCAAAGTGGCCGAGGGGGATGTGGTCGAGATCACCGTGCCGCAGGCCAGTGAAAGCCATATCGGGGCCGAGGACATCCCCCTGACTGTGGTGTTCGAGGACAACGATCTGATCGTCATCAACAAACCCGCCGGAATGGTGGTGCACCCTGCCCCCGGCACGCCGTCGGGCACTCTGGTCAATGCCCTGATGCATTATTGCGGCGACCGGCTGTCCGGCGTTGGCGGCGTGGCGCGGCCCGGCATTGTGCACCGGATCGACAAGGATACCTCGGGCCTGCTAGTGGTGGCAAAATCGGATGTCGCGCATCAGGGGTTGGCGGCGCAGTTTGAAAAGCACACGGTCGAGCGGCGCTATCTGGCGGTGGTTTACGGCGCACCCGATGCCTCGGATCCACGGGTGCGCGGGGTGAAGGGCGTGAATTTCGAGGCCGGAAACATCATGCGCATCACCACGCAACTGGCCCGCCACAAAACAGACCGCCAGCGGCAGGCGGTGCTGTTCGGCTCGGGCCGCCATGCGGTCACACGGTCGCGGATCATCCGGACCATCGGCGAACCTGTGGTGGCGTCCCTGATCGAATGCTGGCTGGAAACCGGCCGCACCCACCAGATCCGCGTGCATATGGCCCATGCCGGTCACAGCCTGATTGGTGATCCCACCTATGGCGGTCGGCGCAAGCTGTCCATCAAGGCGGTTGGCGAGGCCGGACAGGCCGCCGCACGCGCCTTTCCACGGCAGGCGCTGCATGCGGCAACTTTGGGGTTCAAACACCCTGTAAGCGGTGAGGATATGCGGTTTGAAGCGGAAATGCCCGAAGATATGGCGAAATTAATCGCCGATCTGACACGCAAAAGCACATCAACGTGAGGTTTTGTCACAAAGATGGACGTTTTTTCATGTTATATTCATATAGAGTTAACGAGGACTGAATATTGACGACAAGCAGGAAAGAAACTTGAAAACTGCGAAATCGTGACTACCTGAATGTTAACACAATAAACATAAAGCGAAGAGGGCACTGAACTTGGGCAATTATACAAATCTTCCCGCGCCGACCCCTGAAGGGGGGTTGAACCGCTATTTGCAGGAAATCCGCAAATTCCCGATGCTGGAGCCGGAAGAGGAATATATGCTGGCCAAACGCTGGGCCGAAACCGAGGATTCGGAGGCGGCGCACAGGCTGGTGACGTCGCACCTGCGGCTGGCGGCGAAAATCGCCATGGGCTATCGCGGCTATGGCCTGCCCACAGCCGAGGTAATTTCCGAAGCCAACGTCGGTTTGATGCAGGCGGTGAAACGCTTTGATCCGGAAAAAGGCTTCCGTCTGGCGACCTATGCGATGTGGTGGATCCGCGCCAGCATCCAGGAATATGTGCTGCGGTCGTGGTCTCTGGTGAAACTCGGCACCACCAGCGCGCAGAAAAAGCTGTTCTTCAATCTGCGCAAGGCCAAAGCGCGTATTGGCGCGCTGGAAGAAGGGGATATGCACCCCGATAACGTCAAACGCATTGCAAATGATCTGGGGGTCACCGAAAAAGAGGTGATCTCGATGAACCAGCGGATGGCGGGTTCGGACGCCTCGCTGAATGCGGTGGTCGGGTCCGAGGGCGAAGGCACCATGCAATGGCAGGACTGGCTGGAAGATGAAAACGCCGATCAGGCCGGCGATTACGAGAAGAAAGACGAGCTGGACGTGCGCCGCGAATTGCTGGTGCAGGCGATGGATGTTCTGAATGATCGTGAAAAGGACATTTTGGAGCAACGCCGCTTGCGCGACAAACCGGTGACGCTGGAAGAGCTGTCAGGCCAGTATGATGTATCGCGCGAACGTATCCGCCAAATCGAAGTGCGGGCGTTCGAGAAAATCCAGAAACGGATGCGCGAACTAGCCAAGGAAAAGGGCCTGCTGGAACCGGCATAAGCCGTTGGATAAACAAGGTGCGCCATGCTTGCGGGTATGGCAAAACCTTGTTCAATCCCCCAACATCACAGATACTGGGCAAAGGCGGCGATTATGCCGCCTTTTTGACGTGATGCGGTTCGGCAGCCCTTGTATGCGGCCCCCCTGCCCATTAGGTTAAGCAGTGGCGGGTTCTGCCTTTCTCGTAAACGGGGTTCAATTCCGGTGGCCTTACTCAACCGAAAGGGAGCTGGCTCTGTCTGGATCCTGGTCCAGTTACCCGGCGCCCACCTGTACATACGGGTTCTTCGGGAATTTACGCACCCCACGGCCTGCGCGGGCCCGCCACTTATTAATGTCTTATCAACAGGTTACCACCTAACAGTTCATGACCTTTATCCTACCTATAGACAGCCTCAGTTATCAACCCTAGACTGCAACCACTTCAAACCATTCCCATGGGCATTTGCCAATTGGAGCTTGTTTAATGCGATATGTTGGTGTTTTCTGGTTTTTCGCTGCCATAGGCGTTGTTATATCACTAATGGGCTCAAAATATGCCCACTCCGTTGCCGGTATACCACCTGGAGTTCCATTGGCCAGACTAGGTATTGAAGGCAAGATCACGCAAATTTTGTTAATGATACTTCCGTTTATTGTTGCCCCAATATTAACGGGCTGGATATTTCATTTGAAAGTGCAGCGTCAGCCGATTAGCAAAGAAACTCGGAGTATTACTGCTAAAATTGTTTACTCAACGATAGCCCTGAGCATATTATTCTGGGTTGGAAGCGGAGCTTGGTTCGGCCTGCTTCAAGCCACTCCACTGATGATTTTTATCATTTTGATAGTACCAATAGCAGGAGTGGCATTTATCTTCTGGATACTTTTCCCAGCAACCGCTCGAGTATTCGCATATCTCACCAAGACCGATTCAAACAACAGTTCTAGCTGACCTCTCTATAGCAAAAACCTGACACTCGGTTCATAGTGGTTTTCTGCCCACGACTGATTTTACTGGAATTGCTGCAAGCACCCAATAGCTAAATCTGCACCAGCACTTTTTACCTGTGCCTATGGGCGACGATTACGATCCTCGTCCACCGGAATGGCAATCGGTTGCAGTTCCACAATCAGCGGATCGCGCTTGCCGCCCTTGGGTTCGTCGTCCTTTTCCATCCGCATGATGGCAATGGCAAATTGCACACCGGCGAACACAATACCGTTGAACATGAACAGCATCACAGCCGCCACCCAGCCCATGCTGGAACTGCTGACCAGATGCCACATATTCGCGATGTTCAGATACAGCATTGTGCCGACAAAGACGCCGGACAGGACAAAGCCGAACAGGACGTTGCGGATATAAAGGCTGATCAGTTTGGGCATTGGTTACATTCCTTGGCTTAGGCGCGTCAGGGGCAGTTTAGCAAAGGCTGGAATGATTCCAAGGGGTTTCTTGTCGCATCGGGCAAAAGCCGCTCAGAACGCCTCGGGTCTGGCCTCGCGCGCCATGTGGTCCAGAACCGCGTTGACGAATTTGGGTTCGCGGCCATCGGGGAAGAACGCCTTGGCCACATCCACATATTCGTTGATCACCACCTTGGGCGGCGTTTCCATGCGCAACAGTTCGGCGCCCGCAGCGCGAAACAGGGCGCGCAGGGTCGGGTCGATCCGTTTCAGGGGCCATTTGGCCACCAAAGCGCGATCGGTCATCTGGTCGATCAGCACCTGCGCCCCGACCGCGTTTTCCAGCAGGTCGCGGAACAGGTTGACGTTGCCTTCGGCCATTTCGTCACCGTCATAGGTGGCGCCGAAACGGTGGTCTTCGAATTCCTGACGCACGGCGTCGATGGTCTGGGCGGAATGCTCCATCTGAAACAGCGCCTGCACTGCATAAAGCCGCGCGGCAGATTTCATTTGGCGTTTGTCGGTCATGCTGTATCGGGTCCGTTGTCAGGGCCACCATCGGCCATCAGGAAGTCTTCGGAGGCGGGTAAGAATCCGATCCCTTTTATCTCGCCGCCCCATTTGCGCGACAACGCGACCAGATGCAAGGCCGCAATTGCTGCCCCGCCACCTTTGTTCTGATCGGCAGGATCGGCACGCACCTCGGCCTGGGTGCGATTTTCGACGGTCAGGATGCCGTTGCCGATGCAAATGCCCCGCAGACCCATTTGCGACAGGGCACGGCTGCTGTCGTTGCAAACGGTGTCGTAATGGGTGGTTTCACCGCGAATGACACAGCCCAGCGCGACAAAACCGTCAAAATTACTGGTTGCATCGGCAATGGCGATGGCGGTGGGAATTTCCAGCGCACCGGGCACTTCGACCAGATCAAAGGTGGCCCCAGCCCCCTCGATCGCCGCCTTGGCGCCGGCCACCAGATTATCGGCGATGTCCTTGTAGTAGGGCGCAACCACGATCAGCAATTTCACGGGCTTGTCGAACGCGGGCAGCGGCGGGGTATAGTGCTGTTCATTGGCGGCCATCAGAGCATCTCCTTTGGAATGGCGCGGGTGCCCTCGATGGACAGCCCGTAAGCCTCAAGGCCGACGACCCTGGGCAAAGGTGAATTGGTGGCCAGCACCAGCCGTTTCAAGCCAAGCGCCGATAATATCTGTGCGCCCAGCCCGTATTGCTTCAGGGTGCGCGGGGCTTCTTCGTCTTCGTCCGACAGTTTCATTTCGGTATCGCGCAGCAACACGATCAGCCCGCGCCCCTCCTCCGCGATCATCTTCATGGCGGCGGGCAGTTCGCAAGCGGGGCTGGGGCCAAGGCCTAGAACATCCTCGAGCGGGTTCAGCGCGTGCATCCGCACCAGCACAGGGTCATCGCCGGTGATGTCGCCCTTGGACAGCACGATATGTTCCGCCCCTTGCGTTTCATCGGTGAATATCCGCATCATCCAGTCGCCGCCGAATTCGCTGGTCACAGCCCGCACAGCGGTTTCATTCACCAGATGGTCATGGCGGCGGCGATAGGCGATCAGATCGGAAATGGTGCCGATTTTCAGATCATGGGTTTGCGCAAATTCGATCAGGTCGGGCAAACGGGCCATGCTGCCGTCCTCGTTCATGATCTCGCAGATCACGCCCGAGGGGTTCAGACCGGCCAGACGGCTGACATCCACGGCGGCTTCGGTGTGCCCAGCCCGCACCAGCACCCCGCCTTCGCGGGCGCGCAGCGGAAAGATATGGCCGGGGATGGCGATGTCGGTGGCGGTTTTGCTTTGGTCGATGGCCACCGCCACGGTGCGGGCGCGGTCGTGGGCGGAAATGCCGGTAGTCACGCCTTCGCGGGCCTCGATCGACACGGTAAAGGGGGTGTCATAGCGGCTGGAATTGCCCGACGCCATTTGCGGCAGGCCCAGTGCGTCGATCCGCTCGCCTGTCAGGGTCAGACACACCAGTCCGCGGCCGTATTTAGCCATAAAGTTGATCGCCTCGGGCGTGGCCATCTGTGCGGGGATCACCAGATCGCCCTCGTTCTCGCGGTCCTCGTGATCGACAAGGATGAACATGTGGCCGTTGCGGGCGTCCTCGATGATGTCTTCGATCGGGGAAATGGCGGTGGATGTTTCGGTCATTGATGTGTCCTGTTCAGGCGCTAAAAAAGGTTTCGGCAGTTAGGTATCCGGCCAGACGGCCAGCGGCGCACCAGTCGCGTTCAAGGGCGGTGTCGCCAATAGCGACCACACGGTCGGCGGGCAGGTTTTGCGGGGCAAGGGCGGTCAGCAGAATGGTGCGGGTTTCACCCCATGTGTGGTGCAGCCCGGGTGCGGTGATGATGGTGTCCAGCGGGAGGTCCGCCTTGGCGGCGGCGCGCCGCATGTCCTGCGGGGTCAGTGGTGATTGCACGGCGACCAGACGGCCACAGCGTTGCAATGCGGCCAGTTTTTCACTCCGCCCCGCCGGTAGCCCGCGGTTTGCCTTAAGCAGGCGCAGCGCGTTCGAGGAAAACAGGAACGCCACCACATCATGACCACTGGCAGCGCGGATCGAGGCATAGGATTTGCAATCCAGCCCCAGCTCGCCCGCCCGTTTCACACGGCGGCGGATCACTTCGATCGGCAGTTTGGGCAGCAGTTCGGCGCGCGCTTTGGTCCAGCAATGTTTGCGAAAGCCGGTGCCGGCGGCCATGGTCGGGCCGTTGTTGTGGCCAAGGGTCATTGCCCCCACTCCCGCAACCGCGCAACATATCTGGCCAGCGTGTCGATCTCCAGATTGACCATATCCCCGACCGCCGCATCGCCCCATGTGGTGGCGGCTTTGGTGTGGGGAATGAAATTGATGCCAAAATCGGCCCCTGTCACCTCGTTCACCGTCAATGACGTGCCGTTCAGCGCGACCGAGCCTTTGGGGGCGATGAACCCCGCCAGCGCATCGGATGCGCGCAGGGTGACGCGGGTGCTGTCGCCCTCGTCCTGCATGGCGGTGATTTCGGCCAAGCCGTCCACATGGCCCGACACGATATGCCCGCCCAGTTCATCCCCGACCTTCAGCGCGCGCTCCAGATTGATGCGCTTGCCATCGGCCCATTTGCCAAGGTTGGTTTTATCCAGCGTTTCCGCCGAAATCTGCACGTCAAACCAGTTCTGCGGATCCGTGCCCAGCGCCACCACCGTCAGGCAAACACCGTCACAGGCAATCGAGGCGCCGATGTCGATGCCCGCCACGTCATAACCGGTGCCGATCCGCGCCTGCATATCGCCGCGCATCCCGACCTCCAGAACATGACCGATATCCGTGATAATCCCCGTAAACATTGCCGCACTCCTGTTTGCCGGACAGACCAAGGGCCTGCTGACGTCCCCCACACCGCACTGGTTTCGGCCCAAAATCCGCCAGTGCAAGACAATTGAGTGCCGCAAGGGTGGCCCCCTTGCAAGCGAAATTGGTGTCGCAATGGCGGATTTTGGTGAAATCCCTGCGGGACGCGGCCAAAATTTCTTCCAACGCGCGGATTTCCCCTTACCGATACGGGCATCGCTGCGGGCAAATCAACGCGCTGACTGCAATTTTGGACTCGCGCCAGTGTGGTGTGGGGAACGTCAGCAGGCCCTACCCCCTGCCGCCCCGACTCGCAATACAAAGAAATATACGAATTGCCGCAGGGATTGTTACCAGATTAACCCCAATTAACGGGAAAACGCCACACAATCGGGGGAACCCGGAACAATCAAGGAAAACTGCGTGACAGATCACGGGTTTTCGTTAAAACCAAAGGCGTAATAGTAATTAAAAGGGCGTTATGGGCAAGGCAACCGGCGCGGATCGCTGTTTTCTGTTTCTTCAAGGGCCGCATGGACCCTTTTTCAACCGGCTGGGCAAGATGCTGCGCACGGCGGGGGCGCAGGTGTGGCGGGTCGGGTTCAATGCGGGGGATCGGGCCTTCTGGTCCGACAAAAGCAGCTATATTGCCTTTGAGGAACCACAGGAAAACTGGCCCGACCGGTTTGCCGCGATTGTCGCTGAAAAAGACGTGACCGACATCGTTCTCTATGGGGACACCCGTTTCATCCACGCCGAGGCCGTGAAACAGGCCAAAGCCGCCGGACTGACAGTGCATGTGTTCGAAGAGGGATATTTGCGCCCCTACTGGGTGACCTACGAGCGCGGCGGCAGCAACGGCCATTCCCGTCTGATGGATATGTCCATTGATGATATGCGCAAGGTTCTGGCTGGCACCGAACTGACCAGCCCCGAGGCGCCCGCCCATTGGGGCGATATGCGCCAGCATGTGTTTTACGGTGCGCTTTACCACTGGTTCGTGATGTTCAGAAACGGGGCCTATCGCCATTTCAAACCGCACCGCGATCTGGGGGTTGTGGCCGAATTCCGGCTGTATCTGCGCCGCCTGCTGATGATGCCTGCGCACCGGGTCAGCCGCAGGGTGGCGACAAAGCGGATCATGCGCGGGGGGTATCCTTACCATCTGGCCCTGCTGCAACTGGAACATGACAGCAGCTTTCAGGCGCACAGCCCGTTTGGCAGTATGTCCGAATTTCTGGAACTGGTGATTGCCGGCTTTGCCAAAGGCGCGCCAACCCATCACCACCTTGTTTTCAAGGCGCATCCGCTGGAAAACGGCCGCCTTGCCCTGCGGCGGCTGGTGCATGAACTGGCCGAAAAACACGGGGTTGGTGGTCGGGTGCATTATGTGCCGGGCGGCAAGCTGGCGCAATTGCTGGACCACGCCCGAAGTGCGGTGACGGTGAATTCCACCGCGGCCCTGCAAGTGTTGCGGCGCGGAATTCCGCTGAAAGTGTTTGGCGTGGCTGTTTTTGACAAACCGGAACTGGTATCCACCCTGCCACTGGACGAATTCTTTGGCAAACCCGACCGCCCCGATATCCGTGCCTATAAGGAATATCGCCAGTATTTGCTGGAAACATCGCAAATTCCAGGCGGGTTTTATTCGGCGCGCGGGCGGGATCAGCTGATGCGACTGGCGGTTGATATGGTGTTGGCATCACAAGACCCATACGATGCGCTAAAGGCCGGAAACGCGGCACCAAGGCAACAGTTACATATCGTTAACTAGCCCCACCACAATCAGGGACTGGATTAAATAACCTGTTTCCCGTAACTTGCCTCCCAATCTTGAGGCAGAAAAACAATAATGTAAAGGAGACCCGGCGTAATGTTTACGGGTTCAAAACTGGCCAAAGCAGTGGCCCTGACTGCGGCTGTTGCCGTGGTTTCTTCGTGTGGTTTGCCGCGTTCCGGCCCGACCAAACGCGAAATCTATTCAGGTTCGGTAGAAAAAGACGGCAATGCTTTTGTCGTATCGGTCAATGACCATGTGGCCCGCGCGACCAATGTTACGCCGGCGCTGGGGTTTTCCAAAGCCTTTATCAATGCCGGTGTTGTTGGATCAGACACGATCCACGCCGGTGATGTACTAGGGCTGACCATCTGGGAAAATGTTGACGATCCTTTGCTTGGCGCGCCTGGCACCAGTGCCACGCCTTTGCAGGAAGTGCAGGTAGATGGCGCCGGATTTATCTTTATCCCCTATGCCGGTCGCATCCGTGCAGCGGGCAATACGCCCGAAGCATTGCGCCGGATCATCACCCAGAAACTGGACAAGCAAACACCGGACCCGCAGGTTCTGGTGAGCCGCCTTGCCGGTGACGGCGCCACGGTTTCGATCGTCGGGGGTGTTGGCGGCCAAGGGGTTTACCCGATCGAGCGCCCGACCCGCACGCTGGGGTCCATGCTGGCCAAAGCCGGTGGCATTTCGGTTGAGCCGGAAGTGACCCAGATCACCGTGATCCGCGGCAACAAGCAAGGCAAGATCTGGTTCGAAGATCTGTACAAGCATCCGAAACTGGACATCCCACTGCGCGGCGGTGACCGGATCCTGATTGAACAGGACACCCGTTCATTTACCGCCCTTGGCGCAACCGGCGCTCAAAGCCGGGTAAAGTTCACCTCGCAAAGCCTGTCCGCAATGGAAGCGATTGCGCAGGTCGGCGGGCTAAGTTCGAACTTTGCAGACCCCAAAGGCGTTTTTGTGTTGCGTGAAGAACCGGCAAAGATTGCCAATGCGGTTCTGAACCGCAAGGATTTGCAAGGGGAGCAGCGCATGATCTATGTGCTGGATCTGACCAAACCGAACGGTATTTTCGTGGCCCGCGATTTCATGATCCGCGATGGCGATACGATCTATATCACCGAAGCGCCCTTTGTTCAGTGGAGCAAAACCCTGTCCGCCTGGATGGGCACGCTGAACTCGGCCAATACGGTCAATACACTGGCGGGCAACTAGGGATTGATGCCTTTGCGTGATGAAACACAGGCCGCCGACGGGGAAACCCGCCGGCGGCTTTTTGTATATAACGGCGGGTTCCTGACCCAAAGCCGCATCCGGCGGATTTTGCAACTGGCGGGATATGACATCAAGCTGGGCAAGCCGTCAGATGGGGATATGGTCGGGGTCTGGGGCAAAAGCCCGACCTCTCCACGGGGCGAGGCCGTGGCCAGCCACACCGACGCGCCCATTCTGCGCATCGAGGATGCGTTCCTGCGCTCGATCCACCCGGGCCGGTCGGGCGAACCCCCTTTGGGCCTGTTGCTGGACAAGAACGGTGTGCATTTCGACCCCTCCACCGTAAGCGACCTTGAGGTTCTGCTGGCCACGCACCCGCTGGATGATACCGCCCTGCTGAACCGCGCCCGCAATGCAATGGCACGGATCAAGGCGGCCGATCTGTCCAAATACAACGCCCATGATCCCGACATCCCCCTGCCCGCGCCTGGCTATGTGCTGGTGATTGACCAGACCATAGGCGATGCTTCGGTCACCGCCAGCGGGGCGGATCGTGCGCGGTTTCAGGAAATGCTGGTGTTTGCCCAAGAAGAACACCCCGGCGCGCAGGTGATCATCAAGACCCACCCCGAAACACTGGCGGGTCACCGCAAGGGGTATTACAGCGCCGCAGACACCAGCCGGCGGGTTTCCCTGCTGACCGAACCGGTGTCCCCCTGGGCGCTGATGGACGGGGCGATAGCGGTCTATACCGTGTCCTCGCAACTGGGGTTCGAGGCGATCATGGCGGGCCACAAGCCCCGCGTTTTCGGCACGCCCTTTTACGCCGGATGGGGGCTGACACAGGACGAAACCCCGTTGGCGCGCCGCCAGCGCACGTTGACGCGGGCGCAACTGTTTGCGGCGGCGATGATCCTCTATCCGGAATGGTATGATCCCTACCGCGACCGGCTGTGCGCGCTTGAAGATGTGGTGGATGCGCTGGAGGCCCAGACACGGGCCTGGCGCGAGGACAGGCGCGGTTATGTGGCGGCGGGCATGCGTCTGTGGAAACGTGCCCCCTTGCAGGCGTTTTTCGGACGCTACAGCAAGATGCGGTTTGTGAAAGGGGCCGAGAAGGCCCACGCGCTGGCCCGCCAAAGCGGTGCAAGGCAGATGGTCTGGGCGGGGAAGGGAATGATAGCGGATGAGGCGCTATTGCGGATCGAGGACGGTTTCCTGCGCTCGCGCGGGTTGGGGGCAAACTTGACCGCGCCCTTGTCGCTGGTGGCGGATGATCTGGGGATTTACTATGATCCGACACGGGAAAGCCGGCTGGAACGGCTGATTGCGGCCTCGGTCCATTTGGGCGAGGTTGAGCAGCACCGCGCCAAACGGCTGATGTCCTGTCTGACCCATGCGGGGGTCAGTAAATACAACGTCGGCAGCGCCGGCCTGCCGGACTTGCCCAAGGGGCGACGGATACTGGTGCCGGGGCAGGTCGAGGATGACGCCTCGGTGTTGAAGGGGTGTTTTGAGGTATCCAGCAACCTTGATCTGCTGAAGCGGGTGCGCAGCGAGAATCCTGATGCGGTGATCCTATACAAACCCCACCCCGATGTCGAAGCGGGCCTGCGGGATGGGGCCGTGAAGGTGGCGGATATGGCGAAATACGCCGATCTGGTGCTGGAGGGTGCCGACCCTGTGGCACTGATTGATGTGGTGGACGAGGTCTGGACCATGACCTCGTTGCTGGGGTTCGAGGCACTGTTGCGCGGGCGGGATGTAACCTGTCTGGGCATGCCGTTTTATGCGGGATGGGGGCTGACGCGGGATATGGCCGAGGTTCCGGAGCGGCGACAGGCTTCGCCAACCTTGGCGCAGATGGTGCATGCGGTGCTGGTCGATTATCCGCGATACTATGATCCGGTGGCCGACCTGCCCTGCCCGCCCGAAGTGATTGTGGAGCGGTTGCAGCACAGCGAACTGCCGCGGGAACGGTTGCGGTTGCGCCTGTTGGCCAAGGTGCAGGGGATATTTGCCAGTTATGCGCATTTGTGGCGATAGTGGTTGCGCCGCCTGACGGCGTCGCCCGAGGCTCGCCCCTGTCGGGGCTCGCCTTTTTGCCTGCGGCGCAGGTATTTACAGCAAGAAGAAGACCAGCCCCCTTGCACTGCACACCCGTGCGCCCTTATGTGGTTTGAAACAGTCACAAAGAGGTTCCCTTGATGTTCAACGCTTTCCCTGCCCCCGTTTTCGATGCGACTTCTGACACTGGTAGTACCGGTGAATTCGGCGATCTGCCGGAATGGGATCTGAGTGATCTTTACCCTGCGCCGGACGCACCGGAATTTGCGCGGGATATGGAGTGGCTGCAAAAGGCCTGCGCGGATTTCGCAGCCCGATACGAGGGCAGGCTGGCGGATCTGGATGCTGCCGGCCTGTTGAATTGCGTTCAGGAATACGAAGCGATCAGCACCACCGGCGGGCGGCTGATGTCCTATGCAGGTTTGCGATATTACCAGAACACCACAGATGCCGGGCGCGCACAGTTCATGCAGAACGCACAGGAAAAGGTGACGGTGTTCACCGCCCCTCTGGTATTCTATTCGCTGGAGATCAACCGGATCGAGGACGGCAAGCTGGACGCGATGCTGGCCGAAAACGCCGATCTGGCCCGTTACAAGCCGATTTTCGAGCAATTGCGTGCGATGAAGCCCTATCAACTGTCCGACGAGCTGGAAAAATTCCTGCATGATCAAAGCAGTGTCGGGGCATCGGCCTGGAACAAGCTGTTTGACGAAACCATTGCCGGTCTGATGTTTACGGTGGATGGCAAGGAGATGAACCTTGAAAGCACCCTGAACCTGCTGACCGAACAGGACCGCAGCAAGCGCGAAGCCGCCACGCGGGAACTGGCGCGGGTGTTTGGTGAAAACGTGAAGCTGTTTTCGCGGGTGCACAACACATTGGCCAAGGAAAAGGCGATCGAGGATCAGTGGCGCAAGATGCCCACCCCGCAGACCGCGCGCCACCTGTCGAACCATGTGGAACCCGAGGTGGTCGAGGCCCTGCGCAATGCGGTTGTCGCCGCCTATCCCAAGCTGTCGCACCGTTACTATGCGCTGAAGGCCAAATGGCTGGGGCTGGACACAATGGAGGTCTGGGACCGCAACGCGCCGCTGCCGATGGAAGACACCAAAACCGTTGACTGGGCGCAGGCCGAGAAAACCGTGCTGGATGCTTACGGCGCCTTTGATCCGCGCATGGCCGAGATCGCCAAGCCGTTCTTCACCGATGGCTGGATCGATGCAGGCGTGAAACCCGGCAAGGCGCCGGGCGCCTTTGCCCACCCCACAGTCACCACCGTGCACCCCTATGTGATGCTGAACTATCTGGGCAAACCGCGCGATGTGATGACCCTGGCGCACGAGTTGGGCCACGGCGTGCATCAGGTGCTGGCGGCGGATCAAGGCGAATTGCTGTCCTCGACCCCGCTGACACTGGCCGAAACCGCATCGGTGTTTGGCGAGATGCTGACTTTCCGCAAACTGCTGGAGCGGGCGCAGACGCAAGAGGAACGCAAGGTGCTGCTGGCGGGCAAGGTCGAGGATATGATCAACACCGTGGTGCGCCAGATCGCATTCTATGATTTCGAATGCAAACTGCACGCCGCACGCGCCGAGGGCGAATTGACGCCGGACGACATCAACGCGCTGTGGATGTCGGTGCAGGCCGAAAGCCTTGGCCCCGTGTTCAACTTTGTCGAAGGCTATGAAACCTTCTGGACCTACGTCCCGCATTTCGTGCATTCGCCGTTCTACGTCTACGCCTATGCGTTCGGCGACGGGTTGGTCAACGCGCTTTATGCGGTTTACGAGGAAGGGGACGCAGGGTTTCAGGACAAGTATTTCGAGATGCTGAAGGCGGGTGGCTCCAAGCACCACAAGGAGCTGCTGGCACCGTTCGGGCTGGATGCGTCTGATCCCAAGTTCTGGGACAAGGGGCTGAGCATGATTTCGGGAATGATTGACGAGTTGGAGGCGATGGAGGAGGAAAACACCGCGTAGGGTTGTTTTTGGGGTTACTCTCTCCAAATTGGCCAATATTGACGCCCGTTAATGGAGTTATTGCGCCACTTCTTCCATTTACAGCTCCATTTATTAGGGTTATGCATCCTTGCATCACAGCCACACTGCAAGGAGAACCCAATGACGGTCAAACCAGAAACCCTGAAGGCCCTGCGCGAACACCACGCGCTAAGCCAAGATGAACTCGCCATAAAATCCAAGGTCGCCAAAAAAACCATAGGCGATATAGAATTGGGAAAACGCAAGAAGGCAAACAGCAATACAACCAGAAAACTGGCCAAGGCCTTAATGGTTGAACCTGCCGATCTTGCTAGAAATTTCGACAAAATTGAAATTTCACAGTCAAAAACAGGCAGGATGCTGGGATACAGAAAAATATCCGAAAGCATAACTGCCGATGCCCACTTGGGTTTTGATATGGTGGAGCAGTTATACGGCATCCCCCGCAAAACCCAGATCGAAATGGCACCACTGCTTATGGCGCTTGCAGCCGAAGCAAGTCTGAATTGGCGACGTGAAAAGCTCAGCGAAATCTCTGAAGCTATCGGCACACTTAGTAATATTGCAGAAGGCCACCTGTCGTTTGCCAATGCGGCCTATCGTGTCGAAGAGGGCGCAAAAGCCGAAGAGAAATCAATCAACAAGTGTGATGTTTTGGGGCGCGCAGCCGCCGAAACGACTTATGATTTGGGCTATGATCCTGACACACACAATCCATTTGCCGATTATCTACGCCATTTCTCCCGGCAAAATTCCAGCAAAAACATATCCCTTGACCCAGATGGGATGCAATTAAATGCCGACGGCATGCCAGAATATCAAATCGGCAGCCATATTATTGAAGCCCTCACAGATGGGGATAAATGGGCCAGATACGCCTTATTGCACGGGCTTGCCCGCATTCAAGATATTCCAAAAGAGCTGATGGTAAAGGAAAAACGTGGAGAGCGGGCGAAATGGTTAGCCAGTAAAGTACCCCCCGAGAAACGGGACCGCCTTGAAAAGGAAAACAACGAACTTCTAGAGGCATTGGACCTGTAACTGACAGAAAAAGGAAAAGATCATGTATAATACTCACCACCTGACCAAACACGCCACCACCCGCATGCAGCAACGCGGCTTACGGTATACGGATATGGACCTGTTACTGCGAACAGCAACACAGGTTTCCCCCGACGCATATATGTTGACTCGAAAGGATGCAAAGCGAGAAATCGCTATTCGCAAAGATGAAATACAGCGGCTTGAACGGTTAAAGGGTCGAAAGGTTGTGATCGATGGGGCTGCGATCCTGACATACTATCCCTCTTGCGAAGCCGATCAAAAACGAACCCTGCGCTACGGGAGGGCCTTCCAATGACACAGCCCCCAGAAATAATGGTCGCGCTCAGTGAAGCGAATGTTGCAGATTTATTCAGCCTTCGCCAACAAAACGGTGAAAGCATCAATGACATCGTCACGCGCTTACTGGAACCATCAACCACAGGTAAAGAAGATACACCCAAACAAGCCATCAGCCCATATGCTAAAAAGGCACACAGATACGTCTGCTATGTTTTGGGCGAACCTATATATGGGGAAACATTACCTGCAGTGTTTGGGAATGCCATTGATGAAATACATAAACTTGACCCCGAGGTGCTGGAGCAACTTGCAAATAGTCGAATAAGCCACCAGCGGGCGATCATTTCCAAAGATAGAATTGGCGTCCATTTCAAAAGTCCCCATTTGGAGGTTGCCAAATCACAATCCGGCTGGTGGTTCAGTAAAATCGTATCGCAAGAACAGGTTACGCGCATGCTGAAGGAGCTTTGCAAAGTTGCAGGCTTTGAATTTGGCGTTGATATTCGATTGGAGGATACTCACCGCAACTGACTATCCTTGCTCCCCCGCCGGTTGATCCCCGGCCTTGGCTTATACGCCGCGTCGCGCTCCTGCATGCAGTCGATACACAGCTTCACACCGGGCAGCGCCGCCCGTCGGGCTTCGGGGATCGGCTCGTCACATTCCGCACAATGGGTCAGGCTTTCGCCAACCGGCGTTTTGCGAGCCTTCATGCGGGCCAGTTCGTCCGATATGGACGCCTCGATCTGTTCTTCTACCGCGCCATCACGCGCCCATCCGCCGGCCATGTGCTGTCCTTTCTTATGGCATGATGCCAGCCTATCGCGGAGCGGGGCAAAAGCAAGTCTGGAAATTACAACCCAAGGGCCTTAACCTGCGTCGAAACAACGGGGAGAATACCATGCGCACATTCGGAAAATGGCTGGGGCGGCTTTGCCTGCTGGGGGCGTTGGCCCTGATTGCCACCTTCATCTTTTTACCAGGCTATGTGGAAAAGGGCCGCAATGCGGTGGCCCCGCATGATCCCTACCCTGTGTCCGATGCCGCCCGCGCGCTGCATGACAGTATGGTGATTGGCGATTGGCACGCCGATCCGTTGTTATGGAACCGCGATCTGACCCAACGGGGCAGTTTCGGGCAGGTGGATATTCCGCGCTTGCAAGAGGGCAATGTGGCCATTCAGGTGTTCACGGCGGTGACGAAAAGCCCAAAGGGGCTGAATTACGAGCACAACAACGCGGATGCCTTCGACAACATCAAGCTGATTGCGTTTTTCCAGCTGTGGCCGACGCGCACATGGTTCAGCATTTACGAGCGCGCGATCTATCAGGCCGAAAAGCTGAAGGCGTTCGAGGCTGCCGCGCCGGACAACCTGAAGATCATCCGCAGCCTGTCCGATCTGGAAGAGGTGCTGAAGCGCCGTGCGGCGGGCGAAAAGATCGTCGGCGGCATTCTGGGGATCGAGGGGGCGCATCCGCTGGAAGGCCGGATCGAGAATCTGGACCGGCTGGAGGAAGCGGGCTACCGATTGATCGCCTTGCAGCATTTCTTTGACAACGAACTGGGCGGCACGCTGCACAGCCGGCAAAACAACGGGCTGACCGATTTCGGGCGGAAAGTGGTGCAACAGGTGGCCAAACGCGGCATGGTTCTGGACCTGGCCCATTCCAGCACAAAGGTGGTGGAACAGGTACTGGAGATGGTGGATATTCCGGTTGTCCTGTCCCACAGCGGTATCAAATCCCATTGCGACACCAAACGAAACATCCCCGACGCCCTGATGAAACGCATCGCCGCCACCGGCGGGGTGATCGGCATGGGCTACTGGCAGGAAGTGACCTGTGACGCCAGCCCCGACGGGGTGGCAATATCCGTTAAGGCAGCGATTGGCGTTGTGGGGGAAGATGCGGTGTCTCTGGGATCGGATTTTGACGGATCGGTCGCGACGACGTTTGATACGTCCGAACTGGCGGCCCTCACCGACGCAATGCTGCGCGCGGGGCTGACCGAAGCGCAAATCCGCAAGGTGATGGGTGAAAATATGCTGCGGGTATTGCGGGCACGGTTGAAGGATTGAGGGAAAATGGACTACTGCGACATACACGATGTCACATGGAATATATTTTGCCGCACCGATTAGCCCCGTCTTGTTGGGCAAGGTCCGTGCGTGAAACCAAAACCGGTCGCGCAATTCTACAGGCGGAATCCATTAAAAATGGGAGGATTACCGTGCAGCGGGAGGGCTGGCCCGAAAAGGAAAGGTATTAGGAGGTATAATCGGGGATTTAATTGACGGACTAAAAGGCGGCGCTATTGGTAAGGCGCTAGATTCTATAGGTAAAGAAAAGGAACATGAGCACGATGAGGACAATCAAGAAGATTATCGATCGTGAAAATCAAAAGTATCTAATACTTTTGTTCTACTTATTATGCTTTGCTTTTTTCATAGTAGCATTTTCATATCGGCACAATCTTCAGACAGCATTCCGAGTCGCTGGTTCAGTTGGGGCGATGGCAGATGTATCAGGAGCATTGCTGTGGGTAATGGCATTACTATTACATTGGAAAACCTTCTGGCAATTCTTTGTAGCCCATAGTGTTTTTATTCTATTGTCACTCGTTGGTTCGTACTGGTTTTATGCCTATAGTATTGAATCATCTAACCCGTTTCTGAAACCAACTATTTAACGTACCTCAGATTTACGGCTCTTTGTCCGGCGATGAGCATTCTAAGATACTTGCTAACAAGAAAACCCGATGATTAATCCGGTTTAGTAAATTCTATTGTTTAGCAATTTGAACAATCATGTTTACTCCCCCAAAACCCTCCCGTCCCCCGCGCCTTGTCCCAGATGCACCACCCCGATCCGGCGCGCGTCTGTGCCCTCGCGTAACCCCACCGCATAGTTGACGCCCGAGGGCGGGGACAGCCATGTCGGCGGGAACGGACGGTGGCGCTGGCCTGCAACCCGGCCAGCCGATCCTGATCAGCCTTTAATCCGCTCCATTATCGCGTCATACAGCGGGGTCATGTGGACGGTGCAGGGCACGCGTTGGGTGGCGACTTCCAGTTCATAGCTGCCCTCCATAACATAATCCCGCGTCACCCCGTCCGGATTGCGGATATAGCCGTAACCGATTGATTTATCGACGGTATAGCCAAAGCCACCCGAGGTCAGCCAGCCCACCCGTTCGCCGTTGCGATAGATGGTTTCGCGGCCCAGAAGCACCACATCAGGATCGCAGGTGAAACAGGCCATCATCTTTTTCACGCCACCGTCCGCCTGCGCCTGCGCGGCCTCGCGGCCCTTGAACGGGGTGTTGCGCTTCAGCTTCACCGCCCAGCCAAGGCCCGCTTCCTGCGGGGTGTGGTCGGGCCCGATGTCGGCCCCCCACGCACGATAGCCCTTTTCCAGCCGCAGCGAGTCAATCGCGCGGTAGCCGGCATTCACCAGCCCGTGTTCCGCGCCGGCCTGCATCAGCGCCGCGTAAACCGTGGTGGCATATTCCACCGGCAGGTGCAGCTCCCACCCCAGCTCGCCGACATAAGTCACCCGCAGCGCCAGAACGGGGCAACCTACAATGCCGATGGTTTTGGTGGTGCCAAATGGGAAACCGGCGTTTGACACATCGGCGCGGGTGACCGCTTGCAGGATGTCGCGCGCACGCGGACCCATCAGCGCCAGCACGGCGTTGGAGGAGGTGATATCGAACAGCTGGCAATTCATCCCCGCCGGAATATTGCGGGAAATCCAGTCGAAATCATGGGTGGCAAAGCCGGTGCCGGTGACGATGTAGAATTCATCCTCCGCCACCCGCGCAATGGTCAGGTCGCATTCGATCCCGCCGTGATCATTCAGCATCTGCGTATAGGTCAGCGCGCCGACGGGTTTGTCCACATTGTTGGCACAAATCCAGTTCAGCGCGGCCAGCGCATCCGGCCCTTTCAGTGCGAATTTGGCAAAGGATGTCTGGTCGAACAGCACAGCGGCCTCGCGGCACGCCTTATGCTCGCGCCCCACCGCGTCAAACCAGTTCTGGCGGCCAAAGCTGTAGACATCCTGCGGCGTTTCACCTGCGCCGGCAAACCAGTTCGGGCGCTCCCAGCCCAGTTTCTCGCCAAAACAGGCGCCTTGATCCTTCAGCACCTCATACAAAGGCGATTTGCGGCAGGGGCGGCCCGAGGAGTGTTCCTCGTAGGGCCAGGCCATGGTGTAGTGTTTGGCATACGCCTCGACCGTGCGGGTGCGCACCCAGTCGGTATCAAAATGCGGTCGGCCAAAGCGGCGGATGTCGGCAGACCACAGATCAAAGGGCGGCTCGCCGTTTTTCACCCATTCAGCCAGTGCCATGCCCGCGCCACCACCGGCGGCGATGCCAAAGGCATTGAACCCCGCGCCGACAAAGAAATTGCGCAGCTCGGGCGCTTCGCCGATGATGAAATTGCCATCCGGCGTGAAGCTCTCCGGCCCGTTGGTCAGCGTCTTGATTCCCGCCGTTTCCAGCGCCGGCACGCGGCCCAGTGCCAGTTCCATCAATGGTTCGAAATGGTCAAAGTTGCTGTCCAGCAGCGTGTAGTGGAACCCCTCGGGGATGCCGTCCACCGCCCAGGGGATGGGGTTGGCCTCATAGCCGCCCATCACCAGCCCGCCGACCTCTTCCTTGTAATAGGTCAGCCGATCTGGGTCGCGCAGGGTGGGCAAATCTTTAGGCATACCCTTGATCGGCTCGGTCACCATATACTGGTGCTCCATGCTGACCAGCGGGATGTTGACACCGAAACGGGCGGCAAAGCTGCGGCTCCACTGCCCCGCGCACAGCACCACGGATTCACATTCAACGCGCCCCTGATCGGTGATCACCGCCTTGATCACCCCCTTGTCGATTTCAAGGTCCGTCACCTTGCAATCCTCGAATATCTGCGCCCCGTTCATGCGCGCGCCTTTGGCCATTGCTTGCGTGATGTCGGACGGATTGGCCTGCCCGTCGGTCGGCATAAAGGCCGCACCCACCACATCGTCCACATTCATCAGCGGCCACAGATCCTGTGCCTCTTGCGGGGTCAGCAGGTCCATTTGCAAGCCAAAGGATCGGGCGGTGGTGGCCTGTCGTTTGACCTCGGTCCAGCGTTCCTGATTACAGGCCAGCCGCAAACCGCCGTTCATCTTCCAGCCGGTCCCCAACCCTGTTTCATCCTCGATGGTGTTATACAGTTCCACCGAATAGCCCAGCAACTGCGTGATGTTGGCGTTTGAGCGCAACTGCCCGACCAGACCTGCCGCATGAAACGTGGTGCCGGATGTCAGTTTCCGGCGTTCCAGCAACAACGCCTCGACCCCCAGTTTCGCCAGATGGTAGGCGGTCGAGCAGCCGACGATACCGCCACCGATAATGACAACACGCGAGGATTTGGGCAGGGTTTTCATAGGCGTCTCAGCTTTGCTTGTAAGTGTCATAGGCGCGCCGGAAACGTGTAAGGTTTTCAGCGGTATAGGCGACATAGTCAATGTCGAGGTTTGAGGTGAGTTCGGAGACCATGCTCCACATAGATTCCCGCAAAAGCGAGGCACATTTCATCGCATGGTAGCGGTGCAGCAGTTCATCGGTGACCTGTCCGTCAAAATAGAGGTCCAGCATCACGGCCTCCTGGTCCTCGTTCAGGGAATTGTTGCTGGCCAGCCCGCCCAGATCGAACAGCGGCGAATTGAAACCGGCGTAATCCCAATCAATCAGCCACAGGCGTTTGCCGTCATCCAGAAAATTCGCCGCCATCAGGTCGTTGTGGCCAAAGACGATTTCGACGGGGCCAACGGCGGCCTCTAATTTCTCGGTAATGTCAAGATAATCATTAAGTTGCGCGGTATAGTTGCTGTGCCCATCGCGCAGGGTGGCGGTATAATCACGGATCACATGGAACACCCAGAAGATCAGCGCCGGGCCACGGAAATGTTTGGGGATGTCGTGATGGCAACGGTGCAACAGCGGGATGATGCGCGCCAGCATATCTGGGTCGGCCACGTCGGGTTCGTCCAGTGTTTTTGCGTCGATATAGTCGATCACGGTCAGCCCGTCCTCGACATGCACAACGGCGGGTGACAGACCGGCGGCATGGGCGGCGCGCGCGGCGGCAAGTTCATTAAACCGCATCAACTGGTGTTCGGGGATGTCATCGCCAAACCGCACCACATAGCGGCCGGAATCGTCCGTTACGGTAAAGTTCAGATTGGTGCGTCCACCGCCCAAAGGCGCGGTGCTGATTTCGCCTTGCCAGATCGGTAATGACCTGATGCGTTTCAGGGCGGTTTCTTTATCCATTTGCGCTCTCCAGTCCATATCTGACCCGTGCCGATCTGGCGCTGGCTGTGATAATTCTGTCGGCAATTATCGCGATAAATGCAATGGCAAAACCGGCGACCAATCCACGCCCCGTGTCGGCCTTGGTCAGGGCGATATAGACCTCTTGGCCCAAGTCGCGCGTTCCCACCAGCGCGGTGATCACCAGCATCGACAGGGCCAGCATGATGGTCTGGTTCAGCCCCAGCAGGATTTCCGGCAAGGCCAGCGGCAGACGGATGCGCGACAGCAACTGGCGTTTGGTGCAGCCCGAGACAACGCCCGCCTCGATCAATTCAGGGCTGACCGAGCGCACCCCGTGGGCGGCATAGCGCACGGCGGGCACTACGGCATAAAGGACGATGGCGACCATGGCGGTGAAATCACCGATGCGAAACAGCATCACCACGGGGATCAGATAGACGAAACTGGGCAAGGTTTGCAGCGTGTCGATCAGCACGCCGATGATGCGCCCCGCACGTTCATTCACCGCCGCCAGAACCCCCAGCGGGATGCCGATCACGCTGGCGATCACCACGGATGTGCCGCACAGGTAAACCGTGATCATCGCCTTTTCCCACATGCCGGTAGCAGCGATAAATCCGGCCATCAGCAGATTCATCAATGCCAGTTTCCAGCCGCCAAAGGTCCAGCCGATTGCAGTGACCATGGCAATGGCCCAGACCCACGGGATACCAAGGAAGAACCGTTTTACCGGCAGCAGGAACCCTTGCAGGAAGAACAGTTTGACCGCCTCGAACTGGTCATAGAAATTGATGTTCAGGTATTTGACCCCGTTGTCCCAGAACTTGCCGGTGGTCAGGGTGGCGGCGTCGGGATAGGTCTGCACGGCGGGCAGGATCAGGCCAACCCCGTACGAGACCAGCAGGATCACCGCCACGATCACGCTGCGCGGGTGGCGTTTGATCCATGTGTCGCCTTTGGGCGGCGGGGTGAATGTGGTGGCACGCCGGGCAAAGGCCTGTGACAGCCGGTCAATCGCCACCGCCAGAATGACAATCGCGATGCCCGCCTCGAACCCGCCACCGATGTTCAGGCGGCGCAGGGCCGATAGCACATCAAAGCCAAGCCCCCCTGCCCCGATCATACTGGCGATGATCACCATGTTCAGCGACAACATGATCACCTGATTGACCCCCACCATCAGGCTGGCCCTGGCTGACGGCACCAGCACCCGCCACGTCATCTGCCGACGGGTGCAGCCGGACATCACGCCGAAATCCCTGATCTCGGGGTCCACCGCGTGCAGCGCCATGGTGGTGATCCGCACCATCGGCGGCATGGCATAGATCACGGTCGCGACCAGCGCCGACACAGGGCCAAAGCCGAACATGAACAGGATTGGCACCAGATAGGCGAAAATCGGGATGGTTTGCATCAGGTCCAGAACGGGTTTCAGGATGCGCTCGAACGACGGGTGACGATAGGCGGTGATGCCCAGCAGCAGCCCGCCCGCAACCCCGATCGGCACCGCGATCACCACCGAGGCCAGCGTCACCATCGCGCTTTCCCATTGTCCGAACACCGCCAGATACAAAAACGCCGCGCCAACGATAGAGGCCAGCAGCCAGTCGCGCGCGTAATGGCCCAGCGCCACCACCCCCGCCGTGACCGCGATCCAGCTAAAGGGCGGCACCAATTGCACCGCGCGACGCCCGTGCCCTTCGACAAACCCTTCGGCCAGCAGGGCGCGGGCAAGGTTATAGGGCTGCTCGATCATCCAACTGATACCGCGGGTGAATTCGGTGAAGGTAAACAGGCCGAATGTGGCCTCCTCGACCAGCCATTTCATCGCCGCCGAAATGCTGTCTTTCAGCGGGATCACCCATGCGTCGGGGTATTGCATGGCCCAGTCCAGACCTGCCGCTTCCAGCCAGCCTTTGCCAAAGGTGGCCAACAGCCATGTCAGGGCGAACAGCCCCAGCCAGATCATGGATTTTGGGGATACCCGCGCCATATCAGGCCCCGTTCCCCACCAGCACATCAATCACCCGTTGCGCATCAATCGCACCGACGGGTTTGCCGGTATCATCAATCACTTTCAATGGCTTGCCCGCCGCAACCACCTGCGAGGCCACTTTGGCAATCTTTGTATGGGCCGGAATACCGTCGCCCCCGCCATCGGCCCCCGCATCCATCACCGCGCCCACGCTCAGCACCTTGTCGCGCGGCACATGGCGGGTGAATTCCTGAACGTAATCATCGGCCGGATTCAGCACCAGTTCCTCGGGTGTGGCGATCTGGATGATATGACCGTCCTTCATGATCGCGATACGGTCGGCAAGCCGGATTGCCTCGTCAAAATCATGGGTGATAAACACGATGGTTTTCTTCAGCATCCCCTGCAGGCGCAAAAATTCGTCCTGCATTTCGCGACGGATCAGCGGGTCCAGTGCCGAGAACGGCTCGTCCAGAAACCAGATTTCCGGCTCGACCGCCAAAGAGCGCGCAATCCCGACCCGTTGCTGCTGCCCGCCCGACAATTCGCGCGGGAAATAGCCTTCGCGCCCCTTCAGGCCGACCAGTTCGATCACCTCCAGCGCGCGGGCTCCGGCGACCGCTTTGGCTTGCCCCTGAATGGACAGCGGAAAGGCCACGTTTTGCAAAACGGTCAGATGCGGCAACAGGGCGAAGTGCTGAAACACCATGCCCATCTTGTGGCGGCGCAGTTCAATCAGTTCGCGCTCGGACATTTTTAACATGTCCTGCCCGTCGATGAAAATCTCGCCCACTGTGGGTTCGATCAGCCCCGAAAGCAAGCGCACCAGCGTGGATTTACCGGATCCTGATAACCCCATGATGACAAAAATCTCACCCGCACGTATTTCCAGAGATGCGTGCTTGACTGCCCCGATGACCCCGAATTTTTCCAATTCACTATCTGTAGGTGGAAAATATTGTGTGTCCATCATTTGCTGTGGAACGGGACCATATAATTTCCACAGATGTTTGCAGACAAGTTTTGCGGGTTGGGTCATTCATTTGGCCTGTATTCAAGATGTTGCGGGACCGGCAAAACCGGCCCCGCTTTGCGATTATTGATTAATCCAGCTTTTCCAGCGAAGTTCGTTTGCATCCATCCATGCGTTCACAACCTCTTCTACAGATTTGCCGTCCAGATCGACTTCGCCAACCATCGCGCTCATCTCTTCGTTGGTCAGGCTATATGTACTGACGATTTCATACGCGCCAGGCCATTTGTCTTTCATGCCCGCCCATGCGGCCTTCCAGATCGGGCCGCGCGGCTTACCGCAATCATAGGCCTTGTCGGGGTTCACACCGACAGACGGATCCGAATAGCAATCGGCCGAATAAGGGGGAAACTCCACAAACTCACCCTCGTATTTTGCCGGTGCCCAATGCGGAACATAGACCCACAGAATGACAGGCGCTTGCCGCTGATAGGCGCTTTCCAGTTCAGCAAACAGCGCCGCATCCGTGCCCGCGTGGACCACTTCAAATTCCAGCCCCAAGGCCTCGACCCGTTCGTCATCAAACCCGCCCCAAGTGACCGGCCCGCCGACATATCGTCCCTTTGGCGCGGTTTCGGGCGTGGCGAATTCACCGGCGCAGGCCTGCAATGCCTTCCAGTCGGGCAGACCGGGGCAGCGTTCTTTCATGTATAGCGGATACCACCATTCCTCGATCGCTTGCAGGCCGGTTTCGCCGACGTTTTCCACCTTGCCCGTGCCGACCGCCTCGTCCAGCGCCTCTTGGCCGGTGGTGGCCCAGATTTCCATCGCCAGCGTCAGATCACCGGTTTTCAGGCCCGCGAATTGCGCGATGTAATCGGCCTGCACATATTCGACGTTATAACCTGCCTCTTCCAGCACGGCGCCCATGATCTGGGTGTTGATCAACTGGCCGGACCAGTCATGCAGCGTCAGTTTTAACGGGTCGGCAGATTCGATCTCTGCAAGCGAAGCTGTGGCGGCAAATGCGCCAATAGCGGCACCCAATAGGGTGCGTTTCAGTATATGCCTCATCGGGCACCTCCCAGGTTTTCAGTGACGGGATTCGCCCCGCCTTAAGGATAGCGTGCGGCGATTCCCCGCATCCGTCAACATTATTACCTAATATTTGTGGGTTTCTTTTGGTTTTTCGTTGGCTTTTGAGGTTTTGCGCCGTAACTTGGTGAAATTGAAATTCTGCAACCCGAGGCCGAAATGCCCAATACCGCCACCCGTTCAAACCACCGCGAACAGGAAATCCTGAAGGAACTGCGCCTTGCGGGCGGGTCGTGCCGTGTGGGGTATCTGGCGGAACGGCTGGGGGTGTCGGACGAAACAGTCCGGCGCAATATCAAGGCGTTGCAGGAAAAATCCCAAGTGCGCAAAGTGCATGGCGGCGTGCTGTTGGCCGAAGACCTGACCCTGACCGAGCAACCCTTTCAGGCCCGCATGGATGAAAATGCCGAGGCCAAGCGGCAAATCGCGGGCAAACTGGCGCAGATCATCGAGGACGGGGATTCGCTGTTTCTGGATATCGGCTCGACCTCGGCCTATGCCGCACGCGCGCTGAACAACCACCGCAATCTGTATGTCGTCACCAATTCGCTGACCGTCGCCAGCACGCTGGCTGCCCGTAACGGCAATCGCGTGTTTTTCGCAGGGGGGGAATTGCGTGGCCATGACGGTGGGGCGTTCGGACAGGATGCCATCGGGTTTATCCGCCGCTTCAACGTGCAATATGCGGTGTTTTCGTCTGGCGCGATCAACTGCGAGGTGGGCGTGATGCTGCACGACATAAACGAGGCCGACCTGCTGGCCCAGGCCATGCCCCGCGCCCAGACCCGTATCCTGCTGGCCGACAGTTCCAAATTCGGCATCCGCGCGCCGATTGCCATCAATGACGCGGCCAGCATCGACATTCTGATCACCGAAACCACCCCGCCAGATGCCGTCATCGACATGCTGGGCGAAAATGAAACCTCGCTTGTGATAGCGGGCCATGAAAAAGAACACTGACTATGCAGCACTACCTAAAGGCCATTCTGGACATCACGGACACCGCCGAAGACATCCCGAAACGCTATTTCCGCCAGACGCTGGACATCATCCACAAGGGCGACGACAGCCCGGTGACGGTGGCCGACCAGACCTGCGAGCGGATGATCCGAGATGCGTTGGCGCAGCTTTTCCCCGATCATTCGATATTGGGCGAGGAATTCGGATTTGAGGACAAGGGCAGTGATCTGTTGTGGATCATTGATCCGATTGACGGCACCCGCAGTTTCATTTCGGGGATGCCGCTTTACAGTATGCTGATTGCCCTGTTGCAGGATGGGGTGCCGAAACTGGGCGTTGTGCGGATGCCCGAACTGGGCGAGGTGTTTACCGGCAGCGCGGACGGGGCGACGGTGAATGGTGCGGCGATTTCCACATCAAATGTCACCGCGCTGAAAGACGCCTTTGTCTATATCAACGAGGGCAACAAGATCGCGCTGGATGCGCCGGACCTGTTCCGGCGCCTGTGCCAGTCGGGACGTGAACAGCGGCTAAGTTATGATGGCTATCCTCATATGCTGGTGGCGATGGGCCATGCGGACGCCTGCATCGATTACGATCTGCAACCCTATGATTACCTGCCGCTGGTGCCGGTGATCGAGGGCGCAGGGGGCGTGATCACCGACTGGGCCGGCGCACCGCTAACCTTGCAATCGGACGGGCGCGTTGTGGCGGCGGCGACCAAGGCGTTGCATCGCGAGATGCTGGACCTGTTAGGGGGGTAAATGGCGGATCATTCAGTAAAACACCTGATCATTGGCGGCGGGATCATCGGCTGCTCGATCGCCTATCATTTGGCCAAACGCGGCGAAAAGGGCGTTATTTTGCTGGAAAAAGCCGCGTTGACCGAAGGGGCGACGTGGCATGCGGCGGGGTTGGTGGGGCAATTGCGATCCTCGCGCAATACCACGCGGATGCTGCAACGCTCGGTCGCGATGTATGACGGGTTGCAGGCGGAAACAGGGCTGGCGAGCGACTGGAAAAAGGTGGGCAGCTTGCGGCTGGCGGCGTCCAGGGACCGGATGCAGGAGGCGCGCAGATTAGCCACGATGGCGCGCAGTTTCGGTCTGGAAATGAACATCATCACCCCGGACGAGGCCAAGGCGTTGTTCCCCTATATCGACACTACGGGGCTGGAGGGGGCCGCGTTCATTCCCTCTGACGGCCACGTTGATCCGGCGGGCCTGTGCCAGTCAATCGCGGCGGGTGCGCGGCTGCACGGGGCCACATTAAAACAGGGTGTAAAGGTGCTGGATTTCACGGTTGTGAAGGGCCGCGTGAGCGGGGTGATCACCACGGACGGCACATACGAGGCCGAAACAGTCACCCTTGCATCCGGCATGTGGAGCCGCGAGTTGGGCGCAAAACTGGGTCTACATATTCCGGCCTGCGCGGTCGAGCACCAGTATATCGTCACCGAACCAATCCCCGATTTCCCCGATGACCTGCCCACCCTGCGCGATCCTGACCGGCTGGTTTACTACAAACCCGACGCGGGCGGGCGGCTGGTGATTGGCGGTTACGAGGACGACACCCTGCCCTTTGGTGATCGTGGCATCCCCGGCGATTTCGTGCGCCAGTTGCTGCCCGACAATCTGGACCGTTTCGCGCCGCTGGCCGAAATGGCGGCGCAGGTCACGCCGGTGGTGAACGAGGTCGGCATCCGTCAGGTGATCAACGGCCCGATCCCCTATTCGGCGGATGGGGATTTCGTGATGGGGCCGGTGCCGGACTTCAGCAATCTGATGCTGGCCACCGGTTTCCTGTATGGCATTGCTGCAGGTGGCGGGGCTGGCGAAATGATTGCCGAATGGCTGATCGATGGTCGCCCCTCGCTGGATCTGTGGCCGCTGGACAACCGCCGTTTTGGCCCGCACCACGGGGCGCGGGCGTTTATGTATCCCCGCGCGGTTGAACATTACGCGCATCACTACAAGATGCGCTATCCGGGGGCCGAGGCTGAAACCGCGCGGCGATTGCGCCTGTCGCCGCTGTATCAGCGGCTAAAGGAAAAGGGCGCGGTTTACGGCAGCAAAAACGGCTGGGAACGCCCGCTGTGGTTTGCGCCAGAGGGGGTTGCGCCTGTGGACCAGCTGGATTTCCTGCATCCGGGCTGGAAGAATTACGCGGCAGAAGAACAACACGCGGTGCGAAATGGTGTGGCGCTGTGTGACCAGAGCAGTTTTGCCAAATTCGAACTGGTTGGCACGGGGGCGTTGAAGGCACTGCAGCGGCTGGCGGTTTCCAACATGGACAAGCCGGTTGGCAGCGTGATCTATACCCAGCTGTGTAACGAGCGCGGCGGGATCGAGGCCGATCTGACTATCACCCGACTGGCGGAAAACCATTTCTATATTGTAACCGGTGCCGGTTTTGGCGTGCATGACAGCGACTGGATCAGACAGCACTTGCCCACGGATGGCACAGCCACATTGATCGAAGTCACCTCGGCCCGCGCGGTGATCAACATCATGGGGCCAAAGGCGCGCGATGTGCTGGCAGCGGCAAGCGAAAGTGACGTATCAAACGGGGCCTTCCCCTTTGCCACCACCCGCGACATTATCGTTGGCGCGGCCCCCGTTCGGGCGATCCGCATCGGCTATGTCGGCGAGTTGGGGTGGGAGTTGCATGTGCCTACGGAATACGCCCTGCATGTCTATGACCGTTTGTGCGAACATGGCGCGGCGCACGGTATCCGCGACATCGGCTATCGGGCGATTGACGGGCTGCGGATGGAGAAGGGATACCTTTACTGGAGCGCGGACATCACGCCGGATTATACGCCGATCGAGGCTGGCCTGGGCTTTCGCGTACATCTGAAATCCAAGGGGGATTTCATCGGCCGCAAGGTGCTGGAAAAGCAAAAACTGAACGGGGTGCAACAGCGATTGTGCTGCTTTACTTCGGACGTTGACCTGCCGCTGTTCGGAGGCGAAACGATCCTGCATAATGGCAAGGTGGTGTCGCTGGTTTCCAGTGCCGCGTTCGGGGCAACGGTGGGCAAAAGCATAATGCTCGGTTATTTGCCCGTGGCCTTGTGCGACAAGAGCGCATTTTCATTAGAGGTGTTTGGCGAGCAACATGCAATTATCTGCATGAATTCGCCCCTGTATGACGCTGAGAGTAAACGCTTAAAATCCTGAAAAGGAGGATAGAATGCCCGAAAAAAAACAAGTGGTCCATGCGGCGCTGCAAAATTTGCCACAATTCATGGGCGCGGGTATGGACAGCTATACGGCTACACGGCTGGGTGGATTAACAAACCTGGTTTACCGTATTGAAACCAATCATGAAAAGCTGATTGTCCGCATCCCTGGCGAAGGCACCTCGGATTACATCGACCGCGCGACTGAATTGCACAACGCACGGGCGGCGCAGGCGGCAGGTGTATCGCCGGAAATCCTGTGGGCGGACGGGCAAAGCGGGGTGATGATCAGCCGCTGCATCGAGGCCGAAACCATGACGGGTGCGGGTTTCAAAAGCCGCAAGGGATCGCCAGCGCGGGCGGGAGCGGCGCTGGCCAGACTGCATAATTCGGGGCAGGAATTCCGCTTTCGGTTCGAGCTGTTTTCGATGATTGACGACTATCTGAAAATCCTTGCGGGCAAGGATACCGATCTGCCCGAAGGTTACGCCGATGTCGTCAAAGCGGCCCAGCCCGTGAAAAATGTTCTGGCCGATAACCCCGCCCCGCTTGCCCCGTGTCATTGCGACCCCTTGTGCGAGAATTTTCTGGATGACGGGGATAAGATGTGGATCATCGACTGGGAATATTCCGGTATGAATGACCCACTGTGGGATCTGGGGGATTTATCGGTTGAAGGCGGGTTTGACGATGCGCAGGATCTGGAAATTCTGCGGGCCTATTTCGGGACTGAGCCCACGGCGGCACAGGTTGGCCGGATGGTGATCTACAAGGCCATGTGCGATCTGCTGTGGACATTGTGGGGGCTGATCCAGCACGCCGACGGCAACCCTGCCGAAGATTTCTGGGCCTATTCTGTTGAACGGTTTGAGCGCTGCAAGGCCTTGATGCAAAGCGACGGGTTCAAGGGTCACCTTGAGGCTGTTCGCGCGGGGTAACCGGTATAGTCAGGCACCGGCGGCGGCAAAGGCGGGTGGCTTTGCCGCAAGGGCCTGTGCCAGAATTTCCGCCGTCAGGGGTTTTTCAAGGCAGGTCACGCGCGGCTCTTGCCGGTTGGAATAAGGATGGGTTTGGGGCATCCGGCCCGATGCCACGATGATGCGGCCATTCGTATTCTCGAGGCAATATTCGACGATAGACCAGCCCGAGCGACCCTGATCCAGATGCAGATCGGTCAGAACCACGTCAAAATCGGGATTGGATTGCAGTATGGATTCGGCCTCGGCAAAACTGGCCGCCCGAACCACCTCATAGCCCAAATCCTGCATCAGACCGGTCGCGGTTTGCAGTTCTGCGGGGTCATCCTCGACCACCAGCGCCCGACCGCAAACAGGCACAGCTTGGCTGGATTTGCCAGCCATCTGAAGCGGCAACACCAAACGCACGCGGGTGCCTTTACCCGGCGTGCTGTCGATCTGGATATCGCCGCCGGTCTGTTTGATAAAGCCGTATACCATCGACAGGCCCAGCCCCGTCCCCTGCCCGTCCTTGCGCGCGGTAAAGAATGGTTCCAGCGAGCGCGACATCACGCTTTCATCCATGCCGCAGCCATTATCGGCCACCTCGATCATTGCCGTTTCCGCGCCCGATTTCGCCACCGTAATATGGATTTCTCCCTGCCCTTCGATGGCCTGACTGGCATTCAGGCACAGGTTCAGGATGGCGCTTTCCAATTGGCCGGGGTCAACCCGCACGGGTAGTTTTTCGTCCGCCAGATCAGCGGTCAGGGCCACACCGTCCTTAAGCCCGATGCCGACCAGATCGGTCAGCCCGTCAACCAGTTCGTTCAACTCCACCACCTCGGGTTTCAGGCGCTGCTTGCGGGCAAAGGCCAGCAGGCGCTGGGTCAGAGACATGCCCAGATCGGCTGCATTTTCCATGCGTTGCAACAAGGTTTTGCGCGTGGTTTTCTTGCTGCCGGTTTCCAGCAGGTGGATGTTGGCAGTGATGGTCGACAAAACATTGCCAAAATCATGCGCCACCTCGCCGGTCACTTTGCCCAGACTTTCGATGTGCTGGATCTGGCGCAACCGGTTGTCCATCTGCCGTCGTTCGGTGGCGTCGGAAAACAGCCAGATGCCGCCCCCATCGGGCAGCCGGCTACAACGCACCTCGAGCGTCTGCCCCGCTTCGTTTTGCAATTCGGTAAAGCCCCGAAACCCCGCCCGAATACCGGCCACCACAGCCTGATCGGCAAAATCGCTATGCCGCATCACCTCGTTGATTGACGGCTTGCCCTTTAGCATGGCCGGATCAACCCGCAATACAGCGGCAAAATTCGGGTTTGTGGCGGTCAAATGGCCGCTGTCGCTTGTAATTGCGATGCCCTCGGAAATATTCGCGAACATCTTTTCAAACAGCGCGTTTTTCTGGTGCAACTGCCGGTTCGAGCGATCCAGCCGCAAGGCATTGGCGCGGAACACCCGAAAGGAATGGTGCAGCTTGCCGATTTCGTCATCCGCCACGGGTTTGCGGCGCAATTCGGTGCTACGGTCGCCTTGGGCCAATCGCAACATGGCATCGGAAATGGCCTTGATATTGCCGGTCACATAACCCGAGACAAAGATCGCCGCCAATAGCGCAATGGTGACGCTGGCAAGGCCGGCAATCAGGATCACTGCCTTGGCAAAATCAATCGAAACGGCAGTTTTGTGGCGCTCCTCGGACAGGAAATCCTCGGCGTTGCGGGCAAATCTGGCGGCCAGATCACTGATCGCGCTGGCGTTATAGCGAATGCGAAACAGCGCGTTCTGGCTTTCCAACCCGTGTGACAATTCGCGGCGGCGGACCTGAAACAAACCCTGCTCGCCCGATGATATTTCGACCAGCGTCCGATAGGCATCGGTCTGGATATCCATTGCATTCAATGCATTGAATTCACGCCCCATCCTCTGGAAATTACGCTGCCGCTCGCCCACGCCGGGCAGGTTTTGGGCGTGTCCCGCCCCAACCAGCTCGTTCGCCATACCTTGCAAGGCCAACCAGATCCGGCGCTCGGCGCTGGCGCGATCCTCGTCGGTGGACAGGCGGTAATAGGCGGCCTCGAGGCGGGCAAGGCGGGCGTTCAGGGCCAGAGTGGCATCCTGTTCGACATTCAGCTTTTCCGCCGCCGCAACCAGATCGGTGATGGCAGTTTTCATTTTCTGGACAATCGCGGCGATCTCGACCTCGTAGGTGTCGATGGGGGATTGCGCGCTGGCCTCGACCGAGGGCCATGCGGTCAGCACCGGTTCCAGCGTGGTCAGCAACACGCCCCCCTCGCGTTCAATCAGATAAGGGGATTTCAGGTTCAGCAGAAAAGGGGCGGATGTGGCGATGTCCGAGGATTGTTTCGACAGGTTCAGCGCGCGGGCCACCTGCGTCAGGGTTTCGCTATGCAGCCGTTCCATCCGCGTGCCGGCGCGGTCCAGCGCATACCACGCGATGCCGCCGACAAAAATGGTTGAAGCCGCCAAAAGCGCCAGCGCAATCCACAGGCGCTGACGGATATCGGGGTTGAACAATCCGCGCATCAGGTGCCGGAATTTCGCAGCGCCCCTTGCGGATCGCGCACGAAAATATAGCCAAGGCCGCGGCGGGTTTGCAGGTGGACGGGTTTTGAAGGCACGGATTCAATTTTGCGGCGCAGACGCAGGATCAGCACATCAATCGTGCGGTCCACATAATGCGACAGGTCACTGCCCAGTTGTTCCAGCAATTCCTCGCGCGGGATGATTTCGTCGGGCTTGCTCAGGAACACTTCCAGCAGGCGGTATTCACCATTGGTCAGCGGGATTTCCGCACCGGTATGGTCAAACAACTCGCGCCGCGTGCGATCCAGCAGCTTGTCACCAAACCTGATCGTATCGTGATCCGCCGGCACGGATCGACCACCGTTTGACTGCCCCTTGCCATAACGGCGCAGAACGGCGCGGATGCGGGCCAGCAATTCGCGCGGATTAAACGGTTTCATCAGGTAGTCATCGGCACCGGCCTCAAGGCCGACAATCTTGTCCACCTCGTCGCCAACGCCGGTCAGCATCACAATCGGCAGGTCCAGATGTTCGCGGATATGGATCGCCAGTGTCAGGCCGGATTCCCCGTTCAGACGCAAGTCAATCAGGGCAAGATCAACATCGGGATGATCCCCCAGCGCGAAAAAATCACGGCTGCCCTGCATTGGCAGGGGTTCAAATCCGTTTTCCTGCAACAGGGATTCCAACGCCAGACGCACGTCCGGATCGTCATCAATGATAGCGATTTTGGCGAGTTTGCCGATTGTATTTTCCCTGTTCATTGTGAACCGTTTCTTCATTCCCCGAATGTTGCGCCCAGTGTTACACAAAACACCCTGATAATCCTGTTTTATTTACAAGCCACAGAGTTGCGTAGGACAATAGCCAAAATTGTAATTCTGTTAACAAAAATCCCGATCAACTGTAGCATTGTTAATCGAGCACCCCGCCGGTTAGCCATCCTCCTGCTAGACTTTAGCTGATCGCGGGGCGTCAAAAACAGAGTCGCCACCGTTTTCCAGATCAATATACTTGGGAGAATATCATGAAAAAAAAGACCCTTATTAGTGCATTGGCCCTATCCGCCGCATTGTCGACCGGTAGTGCATTTGCCGCTGAACTGAATGTGGTTTGCAGCAACGAGCAAGACTGGTGCGACCTGATGGCCGGCAATTTCGAGGACAAGACCGGCATTTCGGTCGCCATGGTGCGCAAATCCACCGGCGAAACGCTGGCGCAGGTGCGGGCCGAAGCCGGCAACCCGAAAATCGACGTCTGGTGGGGCGGCACGGGGGACCCGCATCTGATTGCTGCGGCCGAAGGGCTGACACAACCGTCTGGCGCGGACACTTCCGAATTGCTGGGCTGGGCGCAAAATCTGGCTGAAATTTCGGGCGGGCGCACCATCGGCATCCATCTGGGTGTGCTGGGCGTTGCCTATAACGCTGATATTCTGAAAGAAAAGGGCATCAAGCCGCCAGCCTGCTGGAAAGACCTGACAGACCCGCAATACAAGGGCGAAATTCAGGTGGCAAACCCGAATTCATCCGGCACGGCCTATACCGAACTGGCCACCATCGTGCAGATTTTCGGCGAGGATGACGCCTTTCGCCTGCTGAAGGAAATCGGCGAAAACGTGAACAGCTATACCAAATCCGGCTCGGCCCCCTCCAAGGCGGCAGCGCGTGGCGAAACAGGTATTTCCATCGGGTTCGAGCACGACATGGTCAAACTGGCCCGCGCCGGTTTCCCGCTGAAAATCGTATCCCCCTGCGAGGGCACCGGTTACGAGGTTGGCGGTGTATCGATCATCACCGGCGCCAAGAACTTTGACGAAGCCAAGCAATGGGTCGAATTCGTGCTGAGCGCCGAAGCGCAATCGGCCGGCCCTGAAGTCGGCGTGTTCAACATCCCGTCAAATTCAAACGCGACCATCCCGCCCGAGGCACCTGCCGTCGAGTCGATCAAGCTGATCGACTATGATTTCGCCACTTATGGCGCAACTGACACCCGCGAGCGCCTGTTGTCGCGCTGGGACAAAGAAGTAAAACCGGGCAACTGATCTGCCCGTTTAGCGGGGCGCATATTTTCCCTGTGCGCCCCGCGATTATCCGAATTTCGCAAGTGCATTTCAGCCCTGAAGGAACAGCCCAATGACACGCACAGCCGCCCTTTGGCTATTGGTGGGAGCGATCGGCTATTGCCTGATGCCATGGTATATGACCGATGGCGGCTTTTGGTCGTTTGGCTGGATAACGGGCATTACCACGGGTGAAAATGCCTCGGCTTTGGCGCATGTTCTGGGACAAGGCCGCCTGTATCTGGGCGCCCCGTTGGTTGCCTTTGTGTTGATCGGCGGCGTGCTGGCATTGGTGCCCTCGCCTGTCATCAAGGCACGGCTGATTGTTGCCATTGCCGCCCTCGGGCTGTTTCTGACCGCCTTGCAAGGTCTGGCGGTAGTCCGCTCCGGCCCGCGTTTCATGACCGATATATTTCTGGCGCTCGGGGCCGAAAGCGGTCAGGGCGGTGTTGGTGCGGGGGCGCTGGTGACACTGGTATCCCTGCTGTTTATCCTGACCACCGCCTTTTCTTCGGCTGGCAAGGCGCGGGGTGATGCCTTTGTTGTCGGGCTGATCGGGCTGATCATTTCACTGGTCGGGGTGTTTGTTTTCTTCCCCGTCGCCCATATCCTGATCCGCGCGTTTGAAATCGACGGTGGCTATTCCCTGACCGAGTTTTTCCCGCGTTTCTTTTCCTCCGACCTGTGGGGGCTTAGCTGTTTTATCGGCGGCACCTGTGGCCCGGCGATCAACTCGGTGATTCTGGCCACCATGACGGCGACAACAACCGTGCTGCTGGGACTGGCCTTTGCGCTGATTTTCACCCGCACCGATTTCAAGGCCAAGCCGCTGTTGCGAATGCTGACCGTGATCCCGATCATCACCCCGCCCTTTGTGATCGGCCTTGCGCTGATCCTGCTGTTTGGCCGCACGGGGGCGGCGACCCAACTGTTCGCCGATCTGTTCGGTATCGAGAAAACCCGCTGGATTTACGGCTTTGGCGGCGTTTATCTGGCGCAGGTTCTGTCCTTTACCCCCATCGCATTTCTTGTGCTGATCGGCGTGGTCGAGGGCATCAGCCCGTCAATGGAGGAGGCCAGCCAGACGCTGGACGCCGACCGCTGGCAGACCTTCCGCTATGTATCCCTGCCCCTGATGCGACCCGGATTGGCCAACGCGTTCCTGTTGGGCTTCATCGAAAGTCTGGCCGATTTTGGCAACCCGCTGGTGCTGGGGGGTAATTTCAATGTGCTATCAACCGAAATCTATTTCGCCATTGTCGGCGCGGTGGCCGATCCGGCCAAGGCGGCGATCCTTGCGATTGCGCTGTTGTCGCTGACACTGGGCGCGTTCCTGTTGCAACGCACATGGGTTGGCAAAAAATCCTATGCCACCGTCACCGGCAAAGCGGATTCCGGCCAGCACGCCGCCCTGTCGCGCGGGGTGCGCATCGCGGCCTATGCCACCGCCCTGCCCTGGGCTGCGTTCACCGCGGTTGTCTATTCGATGATCATCTTCGGCAGCTTTGTGAAACTCTGGGGCTATGACAACACGTTCACATGGGCGCATTACGTCCGCGCCTTCGGCATCAAACACACCGCCCACGGCTGGCGCTTTTCCGGTGTGGCCTGGGACAGCTATTTCACCACCCTGCAAATCGCCAGCATCGCGGCCCCCTTAACGGCGATCGTCGGGCTGGCCACGGCTTATCTGCTGGTGCGCCAGAAATTCTTTGGCAAGGATGCCTTCGAATTCAGCACCATGCTGTCATTCGCCATCCCCGGCACGGTGATCGGGGTCAGCTATATCATGGCGTTCAACTTCCCGCCGATCGAGCTGACCGGCACCAGCATTATCTTGATTATCGTCTTTGTTTTCCGCAACATGCCCGTCGGGGTGCGCGGCGGGATCGCGGCGATGTCGCAACTGGATGCGTCACTGGACGAGGCCTCGATCACCTGCGGCGCAAATTCATTCACCACCGTGCGCCGCGTCATTGCCCCGTTGATGGGACCCGCAATCATGGCCGCGCTGACCTACAGTTTTGTGCGGGCCATCACCTCGGTTTCGGCGGTGATCTTCCTTGTCAGTGCGCGGCACAATATGGCCACGGCCTTTATCGTCGGACGGGTGGAAAACGGCGAATTTGGCATCGCGATTGCCTATTCCGCTGTGCTGATCGTCACCATGCTGACCGCAATTATCCTGATGCAACTGATCATCGGCCAACGCACCCTACGCCGCGATAACCGTGTGCAAAAGGCGCAAATGACATGACATATTTTACCGGAGACCACAGATGACAAATCTTACCACAGGGTCGGTGCAATTTGACGGTGTCGTCAAGAAATACGGCGCGGTCACGGCGTTGAAAAAGCTGGACCTGATGATCGAGCCGGGGCAGCTGGTGACATTGCTTGGCCCGTCGGGCTGTGGCAAAACCACCACCCTGCGCCTGATTGCGGGGCTGGAGCCCGCCACCGAGGGGCGCATCCTGATCGGCGGGCAGGACGTGACGCATCTGTCGGCCACTTACCGCAAGGTGTCGATGGTGTTCCAGTCCTACGCGCTGTTTCCGCATATGTCGGTGCTGGACAATGTCGCCTACGGGCTGACGGTGAAATCCATGCCCAAACGCGAGGCCCACGAAAAGGCCGAGGAAGGTCTGGCGATGGTCGGGCTGGCCGGATACGGCCCGCGCCTGCCCTCCGAATTGTCCGGCGGCCAGCAACAGCGCGTCGCCGTAGCCCGCGCAATTGTGCTGGAACCCGAGGTGCTGTTGCTGGACGAACCGCTGTCCAATCTGGACGCCAAACTGCGCCGCCATGTGCGCGAGGAAATCCGCCAGATCCAGCAAAATCTGGGCCTGACCGCCGTTTACGTCACCCACGATCAGGAAGAGGCGATGGCTGTATCGGACCGCATCATCGTGATGAAAGACGCCGAGATCGCGCAAGAAGGCACGCCCCATGATCTGTATGAGCGCCCCAGCTCCAGCTTTATTGCCGATTTCATTGGCGACGCGAACCTGATTGATTGCGAGGTTGTGCAGGCCAATGGTGAAACCGCCGACATCGAGGTCGCCGGTCAAAAGCTGAACGTGCCCAACACCGACCGGCCCAGGGGCGGCGCAAGGATCGTGATCCGGCCGCACCAGATCCGGCTAAAGCCGCGCGTGGCAGGCGAGGGTTTTGAAGGCGTGATCAGTTATGCCGCCTATCTGGGCAATCAGGTGCAATATACCGTGGACGGGGCGCTGGGGCAGTTGTTTGTGATCAGCAACACCACCGCCAACCCGCTGGCGATGGGCGATAGTGTTTCAATCCTGATGGATCCCTCGGAAATGCGGCTGGTGGCGGAATAACCCTGTGCCAAAGGCGATTATTTTCTGTGATATCGACGGCTGCCTGAATGATGGCAAACACATCGGTTTCGATCTGGACGCACTGGCCGAAGTGCGCCAGCGTATCCGCGCACTGACTGACCGTGGCGTGATCCTGTCGCTTTGCACCGGTCGCCCGCAACCCTATGCCGAGGCAATGGCGCAGGTGCTGGACCTGCACACGCCCTTTGTCTGCGAATATGGCGCGATGGTGTTTGACCCTGAAACGGACGAGGCCATATCCCTGCTGGCCCCTGATGACCGCGCCGAAATCGCCCGCCTGCGCCAGCATCTGCAAACGCTGGTCGGAGATGGGAACAAACATGTGCTGGAACCCGGCAAAGATTTCGCCCTCAGCATCACCGGACCGGGAATCGTCGGGGCCGAAAACGCCGCAATCGAGGCCCAGATGAAGGCCTATCAGGCCAAATGTGACGGGTTCAACGTGATCTGGACCTATTCGATTTCCGCCATCGACATCGCCCCCGAAGGGATCAGCAAACAGACCGGTGCGGCCTATCTGCTGGACCGGTACGGAATAGACCCAAGTGCCACCTATGCCATTGGTGACAGCATTGGTGACATTCCGGTTTTATTCTTTGCCCACCATGCCCTATGCCCTGCCAACGCGGCACCAAAGGTGCGGGAAATCTGCGGTTTCACCGCCAAACACCCTACAACCCGCGGGGTGGTGGAAATACTAGATCACATCCTGTCAAAATTGGCTTAACAACGCTATTTTCCCAACCGCACAAGGGTGTGACTTGACAAGACAGATAAATATATATTCAATTATCGCGATACAAAAAGCGACCAATAATCGCACGTACGGGAGGAATGAAATTGTCAGACGACAGCACAGACAACGCAAAGAGCATGTCCATCATTGTGACCAAAGGGTCGCTGGACTGGGCCTATCCTCCGTTCATTCTGGGGACAACCGCGGCGGCGATGGATATGAAGGTGACGATGTTCTTTACCTTCTACGGTCTTGCCCTGCTAAAGAAAAAGCTGAACCTGAAATTCACGACCCTTGGCAACCCCGCGATGGAAATGCCTATGATGGGCGGCCATATGGCGATGCCGAACCTTCTGTCGGTGATGCCCGGCGTTGGTGGTGCGGCTGGCAAGATGATGAAAAACCTGATGAAGCAAAAGGGCGTGGCCTCGATCGAGGATCTGCGCGAAGCATCGGTTGATCTGGAAATCCGCATGATCGCCTGCCAGATGACGCTGGACCTGTTTGAATACACACAGGACGACATGATCGACGGGATCGAACTGGGCGGGGCCGCGACTTATATGGAAGTCGCTTCACGCTCGGACATCAACCTGTTTATCTAAACAACAACAAACAAAGATACTCCAACACAAAAGAGGTTACTAATGGCTGTACATGAACTGAACGCAGAAGGCCTGAACTGTCCCCTGCCGATCCTGAAAGCAAAGAAAATGCTGAAGGGTCTTGATGCTGGCGACGTGCTGAAAATCCGCTCGACCGATCCCGGTTCGGTCGCCGATTTCTCGGCTTTTTGCACACACACTGGCAACAAATTGCTGTCGTCGTCTTCCGAAGGTGACATCTACCTGTTCGAAATCGAACGCGCATAAACGCTGTTTTCAGTATAAAATTTCGGAAGGCCCCGCATATATATTGCGGGGCTTTCTTTTTATGTTAACGGTTTTTCACCCGCTGCACGAAGCCTAGAAACCGTTCGACCCACGGGTTTTCCCGCGTGTGCCGCTGGTGGCAAAACCCCGCCAGCGCATTTCCTGTGACAATCGCATCATGCGCCCCGTCGATCCCTGCCCCGCGTGTCAGATCGCGACCAAATACCGTATTTGCCGCCAGATTGTCCAGTCGTGCATAGTGGAATTCATGCGCTTTGGTTTGCCCGTTGCGCGGCCCCCACGGGTGTTCGGGTGTGGTGGTGTATTCCACATAGCCCCGCCCCTGTGGCCGTTTGCACATCACCGCATCCGCCGCCACCACATCGCACATCGGATAGGACTGATCATTCCAGCCCAAAGACCGGCACAGATACATCAAGCCGCCACATTCCGCATAGCACGGCATTCCGGCTTCCAGCGCGCGCTTGATGTCTTTGCGCAATGCCTGGTTCGCGGCTAGGCCCTGCATCTGGGTTTCCGGAAACCCCCCCCCCAGAAACAGCCCGTCGGCATCCGGCAATGCAGTGTCCGTCAGCGCATTAAACGGCACCAGTTCGGCCCCCAATGCGGCAAAGGCATCCAGATCATCGGCATAATAAAACCCGAACGCCCGATCCCGTGCGATGGCGATGCGCAAGCCCTTGAACACCGGATCAACCACCACTGCGGGGGCCGCATCCAGTGTGGGCGCCTTTGCCGCAATGGTGCGGACCTGATCCAGATCCACCTGCCCGCCGATGATTTCGGCGATCTGGGCGATCTTGCTGTCCAGATGATCGGTCTCGGTCGGGGTGGTTAGTCCAAGGTGGCGCTCGCCAATGTCCAGCGCCGGATTGCGCCCCACAGCGCCAATCACCGGAATGTCGGTATAGGCCTGAACCGCTGCACGCAGCTTGCCCTCGTGGCGCGGGCCGCCGACCTTGTTCAGGATCACCCCGGCAATGTCCACATCCGCGTCAAACCCCTGATAGCCGATCAGAAGCGGTGCGATGCCGCGTGTCATTCCGTTAGTATCAATCACCAGGATCGCCGGCGTTTTCGTCACCTTGGCCAGCGCCGCATTGGCGTCTGATCCATCCAGTTTCACCCCGTCATACAACCCCTTGTTGGCCTCGATCATCGCAATGTCGGCCCCGCGCGCGCGATCACACATCAGGGTGGTAAATTCCTCTGCCGGCATGGTGTTGAAATCAAGGTTGTAACAGGGCCGCCTGCTGGCCGCGGCCAGCCACATCGGATCAATATAATCCGGCCCTTTTTTAAAACATTGCACCACATCCCCCTGCCCCGTCAGGGCAGCGGCCAGACCAGTGCTGACAACGGTTTTACCGGATGATTTATGTGCCGCCGATATCAGGAACCGCGCCATCACTCAGGCCTTTTCAAACAAGTGCAGGGCCAGCCTTTTGACCGGACCAATCCGATCCTATCAGAAATCGGGTTCGGTCGGGTCGATATTTCTGTCCGACAGGTTCATCGGCAAGATCCGCAGCGCCACAACGCCCATGCCGGCAATCATCACCGCCAATGCAACGCCGCCCATCCCCAAGGCCCATTCGTAAATGGTCGGGGTATAGCCGTTGATCTGGCCATCCGCGAATGTGCTGGTGACCTCGTACATCGGGAAGATTTCCAGCGGGAAGGCCTGGCCGCCAATGATGATACCGTAAAGATGGGCAAAGCCGCCAATGATAATCAGAACCGACGCAAGGATCACCTGCCCCTTGGTGGTGTTCTCGGCATGGCGCAGCAGCATCGCGGCCGGAATAACACCGCCGATCAGAACCTGACCGATCCAGAACAGTTTGGTATAGATCGAACCACTGAACAGAATGAAATATTCGAAATCCGCGTGCTCGGCGGCATAGAGGTTTGTCAGGTGGCGAATGGCTGTGAAATACAGCACCGCCACGGCAAATACCCCCAGCAACCGGCCCAGCCGCTTGACCAGATTTGGCCCGATGTAACGGCCCGTCATCGGGAAGGTTGTGCCCAGAACCAGAATGAAAAATGCCAGCCCGAAAGAAAACGACATGATGATAAACAGCGGGGCCATGATTGCAGCATCATACCCGGGGCGCGCCACCAGCCAGCCAAAGATCGAGCCGGTGCCGGTGGTCAGTGCCAGCCGCCAGACAAAGGCGGCGGTGCCGACAGAGCGGACCACTTTGGGCGATATATTGCGCGCCATCTGCACAAACAGATAAGCCCCGACAACCGCAAAGAACCCGTTGTAAAGAATAACATTCCACGCGAAAATCGACGTGAAATTATACGTCGTCATCGCCACGATCAACCGGTCGGGTCGCCCCAGGTCCAGCACCAGAACCGCCAGCCCGCCGGCCAGTAGCGCAATCGACAACAGGCCAGAATAGCGCGCCATCGGTTTGTTTTCGATCTTGCCGAACACAGACGCAATCGAGGCCACATTCAACGCCCCCGAGGCCGCCACAATCAGGAAAATCGCAAACACATGCGGCAGGCCCCAGACGATCTGGTTGTTCATACCGGTGACGATATGGCCGTGGTGTTCGATATACAAAACCGCCAACCCCGCTGCGCCGACAAATGCGGCCGCAATGACAGCCATCAACCAGATGGCGGGGGTCGGTTTCACTTCGCGATAGACGGTGCGGTCCATTATTCAGTCTCCATCCACTACAGGTTCGTGTATCGAATGCCGGGGTTAACCCGCAGATCGTCACGCAGGCCCATCGAGGGATAATTTTTCAGTGCCTGGGCAATCTCGCTGTTGGGGTCATTGAGATCACCAAACATCATCGCACCATTGCCTGTGGCCGAACAGGATTCGACGCAGGCCGGAGTTCCGCCCTTGTCCACCCGATGCACACACAGGGTGCAGCTTTCGACGGTGCCCTTGCCACGCGGGGCGTTGGATTTCTGGTCCTCTACGGCTTCATGCACAAAGCTGCGCGCCTTGAACGGGCAGGCCATCATGCAATAGCGACAGCCAATGCAGATGTGTTTGTCCACCAGCACAATGCCGTCCACCCGTTTGAACGACGCCCCGGTGGGGCAAACGTCAACACAAGGTGGCTCTTCGCAGTGCTGGCACATCATCGGCAAGGATGCCTCGCGGCCCGTTTCCTTGTGCTTCAGGTCGATCTTGCGGATCCATTGCGGGTCGGTTTCGGGGTTGCCGTCCAGCTTCCAGCCGTTTTCTTCGGAACAGGCCGTCACGCAGGCATTGCAATCGGTCGAGCATTTGTTCACGTCGATCAACATACCCCAGCGCTTGCCGGGATCGGCATTGGCGCTGGCTTCGCCGCCAAAGGCCATCAGCGTCACGCCAGGGGCCAGTGTGACCGACGCCACCGCCGCACCGCTTTTGAAAAACTCGCGCCGGTTCAATTCGGCGGGCCGTTCGGATTTGTTGTTCAATGCAGGTAGCTTCATTGCGACATCCCATCCAGATAGGCTTGTATTTCGTCATCCGTGGCAGGCGGTGTTTGCTTCAAAAGATCAATAAACCCGTCTTCGGGTTTCGAGTTATGACACTGGAAACAATCGATTTTCACCGCAGCGTATTCGTGGCAGGCACGGCAGAAATGCCCATCTTCCTGAACCGAAATCGGCAGGGCATCCGGCCCCATGACCGCATGGCAGGCGACACATTCCTTGATGGAATATTTGATTGACCTGTCACCCTCGTGCACCGTCAGATCCCGGTCATGGCGCATAAGGCGCATGTGGTTGATCCGCATGTAATCGTTGCCTTCAGGATGCGGCGCGCCCACGGCCTTGGGGATGTCCGGATAGGTAGATTCCGCCATCGCTGCGCCCGTGGACAGGCCGATCAGAACCAGAAGGGTTGCAACAAGCCGCATCATACCTATGCTCCAAGACCCATTTTGATGTAACCGGTCGGGCAAACATCCTGACAGATGTGGCAGCCGATGCATTTGGTATAATCGGTGTCGACATAACGCCCAACCGTGCGGTCCGATTTCTTGACCCGGAAAATCGCATCCTGCGGGCAGTAGATCACGCAGTTGTCGCACTCGAAACACATGCCACAGGACATGCAGCGTTCGCCCTCTTTCTGGGCCTGCTCTTCGGAATAGGCGATGATGCGCTCTTCAAAGTTGCCCAGAACCTCGTCCGCCGAAATGTGCTTTTCCTCGCGCTTTTCGCGCGGCACAAAATCAAAGTGGCCTTTGAACAACTCGGTATGCTTGATGATCTGCGAGTCCGAACGGTCCTCGTAATTGTGAACTGCATAATCGGCCTGATCCGTGCCGCTTGTCTGGATATGGTCATAAGCCGATGGCGCATGGCCGCGCTGTTTCAGCTCTTCCAGCAGGTCGAAATGGGCCACATCCACGGGGGGGCGTTTTTCGACTTCGCCGTCATCCAGAAAATCGGTAATCGCTTCGGCAGCAATGCGGCCATGGCCAATCGCTGTGGTCAGCAGGTGTGGTTGCAGAATATCGCCACCGGCGAAATGCTTCTCGCGGCCTTTGACGGCGTAGGTGCCTTTGTCGATGTCGATTGCACCGCGGCCGTTATCCAGATCTTCCATGCCGGTGAAATCACCGAACTGGCCGATTGCGGATATGATGATGTCGCCTTCGATCTCGAATTCAGTGCCCTCAACTGGCTGCGGAACATTACCTTTCATGGTACATTCGCACATCTTCAGGCCCTTGGCACGGCCATCGGCGCCCTTGATGATTTCCAGCGGCATCACCGACCCTTTGATGTCCACGCCTTCACGCAGCGCATCTTCGCGTTCGTGTTCGGCGGCAGTCATCTGGTCAATCGGGAACAGTGATGTCAGGGTGGCCTGCATCCCGTCACGCACAATCGCGCCGGCCACATCGTGACCAGTGAAATCGCTGGGCGCTTCGCCCTTCACTTCGGTGATGTTGCCCAGACGCCGCGCAATCGAGGCAACGTCGATCGAGGTGTCGCCACCACCGACCACGATAACCTTTTTCGCAGTGCCCAGAACATAGCCCTGGTTGAACGCGTCCAGAAATTCGACGCCGTTGATACAGTTTTCGGTTTCGTCCCAACCTTCCAGCGGCAGGCCACGACCCTTTTGTGCGCCCATCGCCCAAAAGATGGCATCGAATGCTTTTTCCAGCTCTTCGACCGACACATCGGTGCCAACGCGGGTGTTGCAACGGATATCGACGCCCATCGCGGTGATGCGGCCGATTTCCTTGTCCAGCATATCACGCGGAGTCCGGTAGCCGGGGATGCCGTAACGCATCATGCCGCCCAGTTTGTCGTGCTCTTCGAACAGGGTGACCGAATGGCCATCCTTGCGCAGGAAGAACGCCGCCGCCAGACCGGCAGGCCCACCACCGATCACCGCAATCTTGCGGCCGGTGTCTGCCCCCGCCTCGGGGGCTTTTACGTCGTTTTCATTGGCCCAGTCGCCAACGTATTGCTCCACGGCGTTGATGCCGACGTAATCGTCTACTTCGTTGCGGTTACAGCCTGCCTCGCAAGGGGCGGGGCAAACGCGGCCCATGGTGGCCGGGAACGGGTTGGCTTCGGCCATGCGCTGGAACGCATATTCCTGCCACGCCATGCCCTCGACCGGTGGCTTGTCCATGCCGCGTGCAATCGCCAGCCAGCCACGGATTTCGTGACCCGACGGGCATGAACCCTGACAAGGGGGGGTTTTATTTACATAAGTCGGACACTTATAGGATTTGTCCTGTGTGAAGATTTTATCTTCCAGATCGAAATCTGCCTCGGTTTCGCCTTCTTCGTAGCGCCGGTATGAGTTGTGTTGACCGTCCATCTTATTTCTCCTCCGTTGCTGCCGTCTCCGGCGCGTCATCTTCTTCTGTTTCTTGGCCATCCAGAATGACGGCGTTGGCGACCAGTTGGTGCACCGACATAATGTCGTCCATGCCATAGCCGTATTTCGGCATGACCTTGGAAAACTGGGTTTTGCAAATGGCACAGATCGCGGCCATTTTGTTAACGCCATGATCCGTTGTGACCTGTTGCAAGGCGGTCATCCGCGGTTTCGCGCCCTTGATGCGCAAGTCCATCAGATCATCGGTCAACAGACCGCCACCACCGCCACAACAGAATGTGTTTTCGCGGATGGTGTCCTGCTCCATATCGTAGAAATGGTTGCACACGGCTTTCAGCACTTTGCGGGGCAGATCGAACTGGCCCCCCTCTTTGCGTCCCATTGACGAGCCGCGCGCAACATTGCAGCTATCATGATAGGTCATGATAAATTCGTCGTTTTTCGATTTGTCGATTTTCAGGATGCCATCATCAATCGCATCAGACGTGAATTCCATGATGTGCTGCGGGATCGGATAGTTCTGATCCAGAAAATCGAACGGGCCGGCCAATGTGTTCAGGAAGGAATATCCAACCCGCCACGCATGGCCGCATTCGCCAAATACAATCCGCTTCACACCCAGATCCTTGGCCGCCTGACGGATGCGCCACGATACCTCGCGCATGTTTTCGTAGGATCCGATGAACATACCGAAATTCGCCGCCTCGGATGCGTAGGAACTGATCGTCCAGCTGACACCGGCGGCGTGGAATACTTTGGCATATCCCAACAGACCGTCAATATGCGGTTCGGCAAAGAAATCGGCGGACGGGGTGATCAGCAGAATATCCGCGCCCTTCACATCCAGCGGTAGTTTCACCGGAATGCCGGTTTCGTCTTCCAGTTCCTCTTCCAGATCTTCCAGCGTGGCACGCAACGCTTTGGGGTTCAGGCCCAGATTGTTGCCGGTTTTCTTTAGCTTGGCGATGATTTCGTTGCAGTATTTCTGCCCCACACCAACCGTATCCAGTATTTCGCGTGCAGCCATGGAAATTTCAGCGGTATCAATGCCATAGGGGCAGGCAACCGAACAACGGCGACACTGCGAACACTGGTGGTAATAGGTGTACCATTCGTCCAGCACTTCTTTGGTCAGATCACGCGCGCCCACCAGCCACGGGAAATATTTGCCCGCAAATGTGTAGTAGCGGCGGTAAACCGAACGCAGCAAATCCTGCCGTGCGACAGGCATGTTTTTCGGATCACCCGTGCCAAGGAAATAGTGGCATTTGTCGGTGCAGGCACCACATTTCACGCAGGCATCCAGATAGACCTGAAAGGCGCGGTTCTTTTCGGCCAGTTCGCCCATCTTGGCGATGGCAACCTCTTGCCAGTTGTCGATCAACTCACCGGGGAAACCCAGCGGTTCGTTATGCTCGGGGGCGGCGGCAAAGGTGTTCGTATCTGCCATTGCGCCACATTCGAGCGCCGGAATCTTGAAGATTTCATCAACACTGTCAAAAGCGCCGTATTCTTCTTTTTTATCAAGAGGTGCCATTATTTGCCCTCCTCTGGTTCTGGAATGCCTTCGGGGAGTGGCGGCAACTGGCTGGCCCATGCCGACAGATGCCGGAATTCGCGGGCGTTATCGACCTGTGTGCGCGACGGAGCAAAGAAAACGCCCGGTGCGTGCAGCAGCTTGGAGATCGGGAAGATGATCATCAGGATCGCAACCAGCCCCAGATGGATCAGCACGCCGGGTTGCGCGGGCAATTCGTTGATCTGGAACCGCATCAGGCCCAGAAAGAACTGTTTCACCGCCAGAATATCGACCGGCATCAGAAATTTCATACCCATGCCGGAAATGACGATGCCCAGAAACAGCGCCAGCATCAGATAATCGGACGGGCTCGAGATATAGCGGATGCGCGGCACCACAATCCGGCGCAGCAACAAGCCACCAAGACCGGCCAGCATCGCAAAGGAGGCATAAACGCCGATTGGCTGGATCAGATCAACCCACCACCACACGGGCTGGGTGAAATAACGCAGGTGGCGCAGCAACACCAGCAACATGCCGAAATGGAACAACACGGCGAAAACCCAGATCCATCTATTGGATTTGAACAGGCTCTGGAAGAAAGCCACCTCGCGGAACATTCTGAACCAGACGCCCCGTTTGGTGCGTGGTGCAGGGGAAACCGGAATTTTCAGCGGTGCCGGAGTGCGGGCATATCTTGCCACCTTCATCCCCGTGCCGACGATCAGGATAACCGTCGCGACATAGAACAGCACTGCATAAAGCGTTGACAACACTTGAAGTCCTCCCAGACGTGTGCCCCCCGAATTTATTGTTTTTATTTCGGGGGGTTAGGTAGTTTTATACGCAGCCTGTCGGCTTGGGCAGGCCTGCGATCTTACAGGCTTGTTTGGCCGGGCCGTATGGGAACAGCTCGTACATATATTTGTTGTTGCCAACTTCGGGGCCCATAGATTTCTTGATCGATTTGATCAGAACACGCACGGCCGGTGCGATTTGGTATTCCTCGTAATAATCACGCAGGAAGTTCACAACAGCCCAATGCTCGTCTGTCATTTCGACGTCTTCGGCTTTGGCGATTACTTCTGCCAGTTCCGGTGTCCAATCGGCCAGATTGGTGATGTAGCCTTCTTCGTCAGTTGCGATTTCTTGTCCGTCTACTTCGTAAGACATGGTAGTTCCCTTCGGTGAAAGTGTTCGTAATAAGTGTTAATTCAGAGCCAGTTCTGTGTACGGTCATGTGATGCCGCAAGCTCCACAAATCCGGCGTAATCGACGGTCTTCACACCGTCCATCAGACGTCCCTCGTCTATTCCTCGTGCTTTCAGATCGGGGGCCAGAACGGCCAGCGTTACCGCCCCGCCCAAACCCGCGACTGCGTCGGTCAAAGCTGTGCCGCCAGCAGCGCCGTAAACGCCATCTTCGATCAGCAAAACGGTGTCGCCTGCTTTGGCATGCCCCAGACAGCTTAGCAATGCCTGCGTTTCGAAAGGGGATTTGTTAACTGTGTGTAAAGTAGCCATATCTACCTCCTAAAAGCTAAGAATTACGTCTTGGCCGGCCATCACATCGGCCATTTCGGACCGGCTGACGATGATGATCGAAGGCTTCTCGGCCCAATCGTCATCTTCGTCTTCATATGTGATTTCCTGCAAGTCGTCTGTGGTCAGGCCGCGTTCGTCCAGCGATTCCTTTTCGACATACAGCTTTGTGACCTCGTAGTCGCCCAAAGCGCGGAATGTCGGCGAGAAGTTTTTAACACCGATTTCCTTTGTGTCCTGCCCTTTGGTCAGCTGGAACACACCGTCATCCAGAAAGGCAAGGCTGACATCCTGATCAAAAGCCGCGCCAATCAGCACAACTTCCAGAGCTTCCAGTGCGTAAATCGTGCCATAAGGCGCTTTGCGATTTACATAGAGGAATTTTTTAACACCATCTTCCATGTTTTCCCCCTAGTCCCCGAAAGTCATCAGACGGTCCGCGTCGATGCCCATTTCAATCAGCTGCCCAAGGCCGGAAATCCGGAACCCCTCGGCAATATTGTCGGCATCCTTGCCCTGACGCTCGGCTTCATTTTTGTCCAGCAGACCACGGCGTTGGGCCGCAGCGATACAGATCACCAGATCCGTGCCGTGTTCTTTGGCCAATGCGGTCCACTGTTCCTGAATGTTGCGTTCATCCTGCGGCGGGATCGACAGGCGCGTGCCCACGTTAACCCCGTCGTGATAGAAAAACACACGTGGCACTTCGTGTCCCGCCGCAAGCGCGGCGGTGACGAAATGATAGGCCGTATCAGACGCTTGGTGCGTATAGGGGCCTTCGCTTACAACGACTCCGAATTTCACGTTGATCGCTCCTTAGAAGTGGATGTGGGCCGACTGGTTCATGGTCTTGCGGGCGCCAGTCCATGTATCCAGATGGTGTTTGGTAAAGGCCAGATCGGTCATTTCAAAGAACCGGTTCCAACCGATACGTTCGATCCATTCGCCCATACGTTCCCAATGCTTGGCATCTTTCTTGTAGGCCTTGACGATGCGCTTGACGACAGCGTTCACTTCAGGCCAATGCGGCGCGTTGTTGGGCAGGTTGGCGACGGCCAGCTTGTGGAATGTCGGCTTGGAGCGCGCATTCGAGTGTTTGCCGCCCACCCAGATTGCAATCTTGGTGGAATCGTCGCCGTTGATCTGCATCGGCGGACATGGCGGGTAGCAGGCACCACAGCAAACGCATTTCTTTTCGTCAACTTCCAGCGTCGGTTTGCCGTCCACCATCGCAGGGCGGATCGCAGCCACAGGGCAACGGGCCACAACGGCGGGGCGCTCACAGACGTTGGCGACCAGATCGTGGTTGATTTTTGGCGGCTTGGTGTACTGCACATTGATCGCAATATCGCCCTGGCCACCACAGTTGATCTGGCAACAGGATGTGGTGATGCGTACGCGGTTTGGCATCTTTTCCTGAATGAATTCCTCGTGAAGCATGTCCATCAGACCCTTCACGACACCGGACGCATCGGTGCCCGGAATGTCACAGTGCAACCAGCCCTGCGTGTGGGAAATCATTGTCACGGATGCGCCTGTGCCACCTACCGGGAAACCCTCTTCGCCCAGCTTGTCGATCAGCGGCTGAACCTTGGCTTCGTCCGACATCATATATTCGATGTTGGAACGGGTGGTGAAACGGATGTGACCGTCGGCAAATTCGTCGCCGATGTCACACAGCTTGCGGATGGTGAAAACGTCCATCTGACGCTGGGTGCCAGCACGAACGGTAAAGATTTCGTCGCCCGATTTGGAAACGTGGCGCAGAACGCCGGCACGGGGGCGGTCGTGATATGCCCAGTTGCCGTGGTTCTTTTCCAGCACGGGGTGCATGTACTGGTGGTGATCCGGAACACCGACCTCGTCTGCGGCTCTGGGGGTGGTTTTTTCGTTGCTCATATTCTTCTCCCTGTCTCTGCGCGCCCCGCCAAGGGGCGGCAGAGTTCTAGTTATCAGTCATCCGAAACCGGCGGTTTATTCGCCCGCAACCGTCATACCGGCATCGCGCGCTTTACGCTCGAACCACTTGGCGGCTTCGTCGTCAAAATCATCGGTTCTGACATAGCTGGATGTGCGCGGGTGGTTGACCATGTTCGGGTCAGCCTCGACACCAACCGCCTCGAGGAAGGCCGGCAGACCGATACGGTCAATGGTTTCCCCAACACGCTCGTGCTCCAGCGCGTTGTCAGCAAAGAATTCGATGCAGGTTTCTGCAAATTCTTCCAGATCGTCAAAATCTTCCTGTGTTTCCAGCTTGATGAACGGTTTGATCATGATGCCCATCATGTCACCCACTTTCAGCGAACGCTTGCCGCCGATCATCACCGACACACCTTTGTCATCACCCGGGCTAAGCGCCTTGGTCATAACGTTGATACAGTGCATGCAGCGCACACAGGATGCGTTGTCGATTTCCATCGTGTCATCGTCATTCAGCGAAATCGCACGGGTCGGGCACATGTTGACCACTGTATCAATGGTGTACTTGCGACCGGCAGTTGCCACGTGCTCTTTTACTTTTTCCTGATCGATCTTGATGTCGTCACGCCATGTGCCGATCACCGCAAAGTCGGCGCGGTGGATCGCGTTCACACAGTCGTTGCCACAGCCCGAGAATTTGAACTTGAACTTGTAAGGCAGCGACGGGCGGTGCATTTCGTCAAGGAAGGCGTTGATGATCTGGCGATGCGCCTTGCCTTCGTCATAGCAGGAATGTTCGCAACGGGCGGCGCCAACGCAGCTCATCGCGGTGCGCAATGCAGGGCCAGCACCCCCGAGGTCAAAACCCAGTTCATTGATCGCATCGAATGCGGCCTGCGTGTTTTCCGTGGTACAGCCCTGCAACATGATGTCGCCGGACTGGCCGTGCAGCGCAATCAGGCCCGAGCCATGCTCTTCCCAGACGTCACACAGCTTGCGAAGAATTTCGGTGGTATAGTGAAAGCCGGGAGGCGGCATAACACGCAGGGTGTGGAATTCTTTGGACTCGGGGAATTTTTCGGCCACTTCGGAATAGCGCGGTATGATACCGCCCCCATACCCGAACACGGACACAACGCCACCTTTCCAATACCCTTTGCGGTTTTCGTAGGAATGGTTCAACTGGCCCATAAGGTCATTCATCATCGGCGCATATTGTTCGCCTTTGGCGTCACGCAGCCGTTTCAGGCCGGTGACAAAGCTCGGCCAGGGGCCGTCTTCCAACTGGTCGAGCATAGGTGTTGGGTGAATCTCGGCATCTTTTGCTTTGCCGTCTTTGTGATCGCCATCTTTCATAACAAACTCCCTGTTTGCGCGTTTCTTCGGGTTTTGCCCCCCGAATTTGGTTTAAGCCCCAAAGTTAGATCACCTGTCTGGTCGAGATCATTCCGACCGGCGCAACCTAAAATTCCGGAGCCTTGTTTGACTTGGATTTTACATTACACTTTTTGAATGTAAAGATAAAGCTGTGCCGAAAAACGGTTTGCATCTAAATATTCCGATAATTAGATACAAAACGAAACAATCTTAGCCGCAATGCACAAGGAGAGACATTAATGAACGATTCTCGGGCCAGCTATCCGAATGGCAATCCTTTTGTATTGGAGGACGACATCGCCTATCAGGCATGGCGCACGGACAAGTTGCAACAAACATCTGAATTGCTTGAAAAATCCGATCCGGTTGAAATTGGCGATCTGGCGGCAATCACACCTGCCGAACAGGATGAACTGTTTCGCCGCTGCGAAATATCCAACGCTGTTTTCTATCGCGATATGCAGAAAACCGCCGCCCCCGAAGAGGCCAGTAAAAAAATGCGTCTTTTTGCCGAAAAACTGGGTTTGCGCATCGCGGAAAAGCACCGATCGGCCGGAAAAGACGGAATCGTTTCGCTGCAGGTTTCAGATTCGCCGGGCCAAAAAGGCTATATTCCCTATTCGACAAAACCGATGAATTGGCACACCGACGGCTATTATAATGCGCCTGATGAAAAGATCCGCGCGATGGTGCTGCATTGTGTACGCGCGGCACAGGATGGTGGCGTCAATCAGGTATTCGATCCGGAAATTTCCTATATCCGCCTGCGCGACGAAAACCCCGATTATATCGCGGCCCTGTCCCACCCCCGCGCAATGACCATACCGGAAAACCGCGAACCTAACGGCAATGTGCGCCCCGCCAGCATCGGCCCTGTGTTCGAGGTGAACAGCGATACCGGCCATCTGGAAATGCGCTATACCGCCCGCACCCGTTCAATCGAGTGGCGCGATGACAGCGCCACCCGCGCCGCCGTGGATTTCCTGAATTCGGTGATGAATTCAGACGACCCATATATACAAACCATCAAAATGCAGGACGGCGACGGGCTGTTGTGCAATAATTCGCTTCACAACCGCACCGGTTTTGACGCAAACAGCGAAAAGCCCAGCGCACGCCTGCTTATGCGTGTAAGGTTCCACAATCGCGTTACAGGGAGAAACTGAAATGGCCAAACTTAGCGATCTAATCATCGGGCACCCCGAAGTTGACACGTTTACTGCACTTGAACTGCTGGTCGCCCATGCAGGCGAGTCAGGCGAGATGTTTTTGGAATTCGATGTAAAACCCGATTACAAAGACACGCCCAAAAAATGGGAATGGCGGCTGGAAGCGGTGTTTGCAGCGGGGCTGAAATATGTCTGACGAAACCATCACGGATGTTGCCGAATTCAACTTCCCGTTCAAAAAGCATGTGACACTGAAAAACGTCGCCTATGATAACGGCTCGAACTGGCTGCGCGTGACCATCCGCGAACAGCGCCGCTTTACCATCTTCGATCTGGACCCCGAAAGTGCCGCCGGTTTTGGGGCCACCCTTTCGGAATGGGCAAAAGAAAATCAGGGCTAGGCCCGATCCTGTATATAAAGAGACGCGCGCAATGGATTACCTTCCTATCTTCCTTGATATCACCGACAAGCTGGTCGTCGTGGACGGCGGCACCACCGTGGCCGCCCGCCGCGTCGAACGCGCCCTTCTGGCAGGCGCCAAAGTGCATCTGTTCGACGAAAACCTGTCGGATGAATTCAGCACATTGCTGGGCCACAAAAACCTGACCCACCACCCCCGTGCCATCACGGCAGACGACATAACCGGTGCTGTGGTCGCCTATGGCGCCTCCGAGAATGAGGCCCGCGACACCCTGTTATATACCGCGGCCAAACAGGCCGGTGTTCTGGCCAATGTCGCGGATGTTGGGGAATATTGCGATTTCATCACCCCCTCGGTGGTGGACCGCTCGCCTTTGGTTATCGCCATTTCATCCGGCGGCACTGCGCCTGTGATTGCCCGCATCCTGCGCGCCCGTATCGAAAGCCTGCTGCCCCCCGCTTACGGGCGCATGGCCGAATTCCTTGGCAAGTTCCGCGACCGTGTGCTGGCCGGTATCAAAGGCACCACCCAACGCCGCCGCTTCTGGGAAACCGTGATCGACGGACCTGCGGGCGACCATTTCCTTGCCGGCGATCTGGAACGCGCCGAAAGCCACCTTTTGTCCTCGCTCGACTGTGCCACCGGCAAAGGCGTGCCTTGCGAGCAGGGCGAAGTGTTCCTTGTCGGTGCTGGCCCCGGCGACCCTGATCTGCTGACTTTCCGCGCCCTGCGCCTGATGCAACGCGCCGATGTGGTGCTTTACGACCGGCTGGTGGGGGACGGCATCCTTGAACTGGTGCGCCGTGACGCCGAACGCATCTATGTCGGCAAACGCCCTGACAACCACGCGATGTTCCAGGAAGACATCAGCGCCCTGATGGTGAAACTGGCCAAAGATGGTAAACGCGTGCTGCGCCTGAAGGGGGGCGATCCCTTCATATTCGGGCGCGGCGGCGAGGAAATCGAGATGCTGGCCGAACACAACATCCCCTTTCAGGTGGTACCGGGCATCACCGCGGCCGCCGGCTGCTCCACCTATGCCGGCATCCCCCTGACCCACCGCGACCACGCGCAATCCTGCATTTTCGTCACCGCCCACGGGCGCGACGGGGTGCTGGATCTGGACTGGGACGTGCTGACCCGCAAAAACCAGACCGTTGCGGTTTACATGGGCCTGTCCAGCCTGAAAGTCCTGTCCGAAGGGTTCGCCAGCCACGGGGTTGATCCGACCACACCCGCGGCAATCATCGACAACGGCACCCGCCCCAACCAACGGATCATCACCGGCACAATCAAAGATCTGTATCAAAAAGCAACCGAAGCCGAATTCACCGGCCCCTCGATCATCATCATCGGCGGCGTGGTCACCCTGCGCGACAAACTGGGCTGGTTCGCAGACGATCAGGACGGGAAATTCGGCATGAGCCTGACCCCCAAAGGTTCGCTTTAAACAGTTTTCACCCCTTAAACCCGTCGCCTGATGCGCAAAACCGTTTGGCCCCTGCAGGAACATATGATTATATGCTAATATGTATGCAGGGGCGCAAAGAATCCCCTGTTAAGTATAATAATCTACGTCTGACAGGATGGTGAAATGCTGGAAACGCTACGGGAAATGGTGATTGAATCACCAGGTTTTTATGTCGCTTGGGGCGGCCTGATCATCGCAACGGTGTTTGGATACATCGTTTATGTAACAAACTTCTGCACAATGGGTTCGATCTCGGACATGATGTCGTTCGGCGACAAACGCCGCTTTCGCTCGTGGCTGCTGGCCACTGCTACGGCAATGCTGGGCGTGGCCCTGCTGCAAAAACTCGAGGTCGCGGATTACCGCACAACCATGTATATGGCCCCCAATCTGACTTGGCTGGCCAATATCGCGGGCGGATTGACCTTTGGCTTTGGCATGGTGCTTTCGGGCGGATGTCTGTCGCGCAATCTGGTGCGGGCAGGATCGGGCGATCTGCGCTCGGGCTTTGTGCTGCTGGTGGCGGGGCTGTTTGCCTATATGACCATCGGCGGGCTGATCGGCCCGATCCGCGTGGCGCTGTTTGGCAGCGCAACAGTCGATCTGTCGGAACTGGGCATGGAAACACAGGGCTTCGGTGATTTCATCGCCCGTTTCACCGGCATGGACCTTGGCCAGTCAACCATGATCGCACTGGCCATCCTTGCAGGCGGGCTGCTGGTTTACTGCTTTAAGGATGCAGGCTTTCGCAAATCCCCCACCCACATCATCGCGGGCGTCAGCATCGGGCTGTGCGTCACCGCAGGCTGGCTGCTGACCGGCCTTGCACAGGATGAATTCGCCGATGTGCCCGTGGCGCTGGCCTCGCTCTCCTATGTGCGCCCTGCCGGTGACACACTGGACTATCTGATGCGCGCCACCGCCTACCCCGGCCCCAGCTTCAACGTGATGACCTTCGCAGGTGTGCTGCTGGGCGGCTTCCTTGGGGCGCTTAGCAAAGGCAAACTGTCGATGACCACCTTTGCCGACAAATCCGACACGGTGCGCAACACAATCGGCGCGGCCCTGATGGGCATCGGCGGTGTTGTGGCCCTGGGCTGCACAATCGGTCAGGGTGTCACCGGTTTCTCGACCCTCGCGGTCGGCTCGGGCCTGACGCTGGTCTTTATCGTGCTGGGCGGCATGGTTGGCATCAAATACATGGAATGGTCCGCCATGCGCGGCTAAACCCTTACCCTGATAACAAAAGCCCCGCCGACCAAACCGGTTCGCGGGGCTTTTCTATGTCTGAAACAAGGGGATACATCCCTTCTTCTTGCTCCAAATACCTTCGCCGAAGGCAAAACGCGCGCCCCTGCCAAGGGGCGCGCGCGGGTCGTCGGGCGTCAGCCCGGCGAAACCTTATTCCTCGTCGTCGCCTGCTTCCCCCATCAGGGCCGCAACCTTCATCGCAATGGTCTTGTAAACCTTGGCATGAACCCCGTCCGGCTCGGCAATCACCACCGGCGTGCCTTCGTCCGAATAATGCCGGATATCCATATGCAGCGGCACCGCACCCAGGAACATCACACCCAGCTTGGCCGCTTCTTCCTGCGCACCGCCATGACCGAAAATATCCGATTTCTCGCCGCAATGCGGACAGACAAAGGTGCTCATATTCTCGATGATCCCCAGAATGGGCACATCCACCTGTTTGAACATCTTCAACCCCTTGCGCGCGTCAATCAGCGCCAGATCCTGCGGCGTCGAAACAATCACGGACCCCGCCAGCGGCACCTGTTGCGCCAACGTCAACTGCGCATCCCCCGTGCCCGGCGGCATGTCCAGAACCAGCACATCCAGCTCGCCCCATTCAACCTCGCGCACCATCTGCATCAGGGCGGAAACCACCATCGGCCCGCGCCAGATCACCGGCGATTCCTCGTCCATCAGGAACCCCATCGACATCACCTTCAGACCGTATTGGTCAATCGGCACGATCCGCTCGTTCACGATATTGGGCCGCTCGGTGATCCCCATCAGACGCGGGATCGAAGGGCCGTAGATATCTGCATCCAGCAGACCAACCTTCAGCCCCAGCGCCCGCAACCCCAGCGCAAGGTTGACCGAGGTGGTCGATTTGCCAACCCCGCCCTTGCCCGACGCCACCGCCAGAACCGCCTTTACTCCGGGGATCGCCCCCGCCGCCGGCCGCATGTCCGGTCCGACCGGACGATCCGGCTTGCTGCTTAACTTGGGCGCTTCTTTTGCACGCGGCTCGGCCGGTTTTTCGGCGGTCAGAACCACCAGAACCGTTTCCACCCCGTCGATCGCCGCCACGGCCTCTTCGGCCTCTTTCTGCATCGCGCCGGCGCCTTCATTGGCCCCCGGCGGCAGCGAGATCGAAAAGATCACCTTGCTGCCCTGCACCACAATATCCGAAACCATCCCCGCCGAAACGATGCCCGCGCCATCCGGCCCGTAAACAATGCCCTTCAGCTTCTCCAGCACCTTGTCTTTCACTGTCGTTCTCCCCTGTGACGCCCCTTTGTTCCGTTGTCGGACAAGGGGATTGTTTCCATCCTGAAAAATATTCGCAAACTTGAATATAACAGATAATCTAGAACAATTCCAGAGATCACACCGTTATTCTTTACGCCCCGCATGGCGGGCGCGAAAGCGCCGGATCTCGGCCTCGGTTGGCGTTTGACCGGTATAGACCGCCGCATAGTCCGGCATCCGGCTGATACGTTCTTCAAGCGGCTCTTCCACCCGCATCGAGATATAGCCGACCTGCGTATAAAGCACCGTCATCGCCCGCGCCTCGGCCTGCGCCGCGCTATAGCCAAACCGCAAAAACATCTCCATAATCGCCGCCTTGCGCTGCGCATCCGCCCGATCAATCCGCGCCTGCACCGCCGGATCATTATGCGCCCATCCCCGCACGGCCCGATCCAGACGCGCGTCAAACAGACCATCGTCCAGCCAGCAATCATACAGGTTGAACATCGCCTCGGTGATGGTCTCGGCAAAGGCTTGCGTCCGGCGCACCAGATTGCCGGTGTTCTTGGCCTCCCACATCTGCAACAGCGCCTCGAGCAGCGCCTCGCGGTCCTCGAAATGCCAGTAAAACCCGCTACGCGACAGGCCCAGCGCCTTGGCCAGCGGCATCACCTTGACGGCCTCGACCCCCGAGTCCACCAGCATGTCATAGCCAGCTTGCAGCCAGAGCGCCTCGGACCCGCGCTGCGTGGTTTTGCGGTCAGGCTTTGATTTTACGGAACTTTCCATGGGCCACCGTTTACCCGACGCAGGGCTTGGGGACAAGTATATTGACAGATATGTTATGTTTATCGACAGTAGTGTCGATTCTATCCGGCAAAGGGTTTCCTATGGCATCTCCCCCTCAAAGGCGCGGTAGGCGTGGTGGCAAACGCAGCAGCGAAGCAGGGCAAAACCCGCATATGCATGTGCCCTATATCAACCGCAAAATCCCGCCCTATGATCTGCTGGACGAAGAAAGCCTGATCCGCATCGAACAGGGCGCCGAGCGGATACTGGCCGAAATCGGCATCGAATTTCGCGACGATCCCGAAACCGTGCGCCTGTTCAAACAGGCCGGCGGCAAGGTGACCGGGGTTTGCGCCACAGCCTGGAACATCAAATTCGAACCCGGCCTGATCCGCGACCTGCTGAAAACCGCCCCGCCCCAATTCATCCAACACGCCCGCAATCCGGCCAGATCGGTGCAGATCGGCGGCGATGCAACGGTGTCTGCGCCAGCTTACGGATCGCCCTTTGTGATGGATCTGGACAAGGGGCGGCGTTATGGCACGATGCTGGATTTCGAAAACTTCGTGAAGCTGGCGCAAAGCAGCCCGTGGCTGCACCACTCGGGCGGCACCATTTGCGAGCCGACCGACATTCCGGTCAACAAACGCCATCTGGATATGGTTTACGCCCACATGCGCCTGTCCGACCGCGCCTTTCTGGGGTCGATCACCGCACCGGAACGGGCTGAGGATAGTATCGAGATGTGTCGCATCCTGTTTGGCGCGGATTTCGTCGAGCAGAACTGCGTGATCATGGGCAATTTCAACTCAACCTCGCCGCTGATCTGGGATGGCGTTTCCACCCGCGGCATCCGCGCCTATGCCGCCGCTAATCAGGGATCAATCCACCTGCCCTTCCTGCTGGGCGGGGCGGTGGCGCCGCTGACCATGGCCGGCGCCATCGCCCAGAACCTTGCCGAAAGCATGGTGGGCTGTGCCCTGACCCAACTGGTGCGCCCCGGTGCGCCCACGGTGCTGGCGTCCTTCCTTGTAACACTGGCGATGCGCTCTGGCTCGCCCACTTTCGGCACACCGGAACCCGCGACCGGCAGTCTTGTGATGGGGCAGTTAGCGCGGCGGTTGAACCTGCCTTTGCGCAATGCAGGCAGTTTCACCACCTCGAAATTGCCCGACGGGCAGGCCATGCAGCAAAGCATGATGTCGATGATGTCGGCCATTCAAAGCGGCGGCAATTACATCCTGCATTCCGCCGGTTTTCTGGACGGGTTGCTGTCGATGTCCTACGAAAAATTCATCATGGACACGGACGTTTGCGGTGCCCTGCATGCCTATCTGAACGGGGTCAAAGTGAATGACGACACGCTGGGCTTTGACGCGCTGGCCGAAAACGGCCCCGGCGAACATATGTTCGGCTGCGCCCACACCATGCGCCACTATAAAACCGCCTATTGGGACAGCGGGTTTACCGATGACCTGCCGTTTGAAACGTGGTCGGAATCCGGTGGCGAAGACGGCATGATGCGCGCCAACCGCCAATGGAAGAAACGCCTTGCCGACTATCAGGCACCGCCGCTGGATGTTGCCAAGGACGATGCCCTGAAAGAATTCATTGCCAAGAAAAAAGCATCCGTAGAAGATGCGTGGTATTAAGTATAGGAGCCGGCCCGATGTCCAATGATCCCCTGTTGCAGCCCTACCAGCTAAAACACCTGACCCTGAGAAACAGGATCATGACCACCAGTCACGAGCCAGCCTACCCCGAAGACGGTATGCCCAAAGACCGCTACCGCGCCTATCATCAGGAACGCGCCAAGGCGGGGATCGCGCTGACCATGACCGCCGGATCGGCCGCCGTATCCAAAGACAGCCCGCCGGTGTTCAACAACATCCTTGCCTACAAGGACGAGGTGGTGCCGTGGATCCAGAACCTGACCGATGCCTGCCACGAACATGGCGCGGCGGTGATGATCCAGCTGACCCATCTGGGGCGGCGCACCCGCTGGGACAAGGGCGACTGGCTGCCCGCCGTCACTCCGTCACACAAACGCGAACCGGCGCATCGGGCCTTTGTCAAAAGATCGAGGACTGGGACATTGCCCGCATCATCACCGATTACGCCGATGCCGCCGAACGGATGCAGGCCGGTGGCATGGACGGAATTGAACTTGAGGTATTCGGCCATCTGCTGGACCAGTTCATCTCGCCGCTGACCAATACGCTCGAGGCGCCCTATGGCGGCACGCTGGAAAACCGGATGCGGTTTTCCATGGACGTTCTGCGTGCTATCCGCAAACGGGTGGGGGACGATTTCATCGTCGGCATGCGCTTTACCGTGGACGAGGACCAGTCGGGCGGCATCACATTCGAGGACGGGATCACCGTCTGCAACACATGGCGCGACAGCGGCATGGTGGATTTCCTGAATGTCATCCGCGGGCGCATCCATACCGATCCGGCAATGACCGATGTGATCCCCGTTCAGGGCATGAAAAACGCCCCGCATCTGGATTTCGCCGGATCGGTGCGGGCCGCCACTGGCTTGCCCACCTTCCACGCCGCCAAAATCCCCGATGTCGCCACCGCCCGCCACGCGGTTTCCGCCGGTCTGCTGGACGTGGTCGGCATGACCCGCGCCCATCTGGCCGATCCGCATATCGTGCGCAAAATCATCGAGGGGCGCGAGGACGACATCCGTCCCTGCGTCGGCGCCACCTATTGTCTGGACCGCATCTATGGCGCGGGCGAAGCCCTGTGCATGCACAACGCCGCCACGGGCCGCGAACTGACCATGCCGCATGACATCCCGCCCGCAAAGACGCGTAAAAACGTGGTGATCGTCGGCGCTGGCCCCGCCGGTCTGGAGGCCGCACGGGTGGCCGCTGAACGGGGGCACAAGGTGACGGTGCTGGAGGCCGCCGCCGATCCCGGCGGGCAGGTCCGCCTGACCGCGCAAAACCCGCGCCGTCGCGAAATGATCAGCATCATCGACTGGCGCATGTCCCAATGCGCCGCCCGTGATGTGGATTTCCGCTTCAACACATGGGCCGAGGCCGAAGACGTCACCGCACTGTCCCCCGATGTGGTGATCATCGCCACAGGCGGCCTGCCCGACACCGAGGTGCTGGAAACCGGCAATGATCTGGTGGTCTCGGCTTGGGACATCATCGCGGGCGATGTGAAACCGGGCCAGAACGTGCTGGTCTATGACGACGCTGGCGACCACCCTGCCCTGCAAGCCGCCGAAGTGATCGCCAACAGCGGCGCACATGTGGAAATCATGACACCGGACCGCAGCTTTGCCCCCGAGGTGATGGCAATGAATCTGGTGCCCTACATGCGCGCGCTTCAGGACAAGGACGCGACCTTTACCGTCACCCGCCGCCTTATGGATGTGGAACGCGACGGCAACCGGTTGCGCGCCATCATCGGCACCGATTACAGCGATTACCGCAGCACGGCCACCTATGACCAGATCGTGGTGAACCACGGCACCCTGCCGCTGGACGATCTGTATTTCGACCTGAAACCGATGTCACGCAATCTGGGCGAAGTCGATTACGACGCCCTGATCGCAGGCCAGCCTCAGGTCATCGCCACCAACCCAGACGGGGCGTTCCAACTGTTTCGCATCGGGGATGCCGTAGCGGCCCGCAACACCCACGCGGCGATCTATGATGCCTTGCGGTTGCTAAAGGATGTTTGATCCCCGGCCATTTGCGCATTGATTGCCCCGGGGCATACCACTACCCTCGGGGCATATTTATTTTGACAGGTTGCCCATTATGTTCAGGTTTGTTTTCCCCATCATCACAGCGACCATTGCCGTAGCCCTTGCAGGCCCCGTCTGGTCAACCGGCCTGAATGACCTTTCGCCATGTTACACCCGCCACTATTCCGCCAAACACATGCGCAACCAACCGAACCAGAACGTCACCACACTAGCACTGGAAATCGACGCCGCCGACAAATCCGTCGTGCTCAGCGGTACCAACCGCGACGGTCAATTCGGCTACGACTATTACAGTTGCTATGAAAACACCGGATCAGACACCACCGGCCCCGCCTGCATGACCTTCGAGGCCGACAGCCAACTTTGGATCAAGGAACGCGACGATGGCAGCATCGTGATAAAAACCCGCAACACAATCCTGTCCGACATCGGCGGAACGAATTTCGAGTACGGCGACGAAGACGAACAGAACGGCCATTATGCGTTCTATCTGGAAGTAGCCCGCCACTCGGTCACCATCGGCTCCGGCCCGTTTTTCCATTTCCGTCTGTATCCGGCCAAGGCCGGTGCCTGTCCGAAGATCGGGGAATAGGCAAATGTCGGGCAGGTGCGTCTATAAATTCCTATACGCCTGACACATAGACAGAAACGCAGGTGGAAATCGAGGGGTAAGGTGGTTGTGACGGTTTAGAGGGATGGCGGCTATGTGGACAAGCTTGCCTTTGAGAAATTTCTATCCACACCACAGAATTATCTAATTAAGCGGGAAGGAAGCTGCGATGATATCTACTGTAAATAAAAATCGGACGTTTGTGGCGCGCTTGGGTATTCTTTCCTGTTTGATCGTTTCATCCATGTTAGGAATGTCGGGTATTTTGTTCGCAAATACTGGTTCGCAATGGCAAGAAATGGTCCGTGCCTGTGAAGCGGTTATCTCCAGTCAGAATTTCGCTCCGCTAGAGCAGTATGAGTCGGCTCCGTTCACTCACGGCCTTCCAGGCGTGAAAGTGTATTCGGTCTATAACAGGCCACAAACCCTTGTTGCCATTGCCAGGGTTGATCAGGGTAAGTGGGTTAACTGCTTAGTGCGAGAGAGCGAAGAAACCCGTTCTGGTTGGCGCGAAGTAGCAGCCGAGTGGGAGAGCGGGTTTGAAGTAGGTTTTCCGAGAGATGAGTATCAATGGGTAATTTGGCGCTATCATCCGGCACGGCCATTTCGCGGAGCCGTCCGCTGTTGTAGAGAGGGGCCTGCGATATTAATTACACCAAACCTTGAAACTAATTTCTACTTTCGTGTTGAAGTCAGCAGTGAAATTCCCCAAGGTTCCAATCCTTGTGGGGGCAATAGTGACTGAACAAAGGGCTCAAAACGGCCCATCACGCCTTTCCATCCCTCACAACCCCCGATACGCCTGCCGCACAAATTCGGCCATGTCCTCGATCGCCTGCCCTTTGGCCAGACCCGAAACAGACATCGCACCCCACCGGCCAGCCCTCGAACGGCCAACAGGCAAACGTTGTCCGACCAAAGCCCAGGGTTATTCCGATTTATCAGAGGCCTTTATCGCCCTGGAAATTTTCTTGTTGCGGTCAAACACTTTGGTGAATTTTTCCAGGAACTCTTCGTTCAGGATGCCGCGCCCTGTTGCCATCTGGTACAGGGAATGGGCGGGACTTGTATTGCACTCGATCACCATCGGGCCATCAGGGCCAACGGCAATATCCCACCCAAGAACCCCGTTCTCGGGGGTTACGGTGTGGCACCTTCTGGCAAGCGCGATTATTTCTTTCCAATCCGGCACAACAAAACCCACAAGCGCGGCCCCGCTAACAGGGTGGTTTTCGATTTGTTCGACATCCATACCAACGCCGCGTCGGACCTGTTTGATTTGACCGGTGTCGGCATCCAGCTCGGCGATCATGCTCCCTTTTTGCCAGAAATTGTCCGACATCGCTTCGGGGGCCGGAATTTTCCAAACGGTATACAGAACCTCGGGCGCACCGTCCTGCATCAGGGTGACAACCCGGATTGTGCCGACCGCCGATCCGATAACCGCATTCAGGGCTTCGTGCTGTTCAATGACTGATTGAAAGACATACCCGTAAGAGAACTCTGTGAATATTTCTTTGGCCAGATCCGCAACCGCTGTTTCTATGCCGTTGCCCAGAACAATTGTCCGGGCCTTGCGGTCAACCGAGGAAAAAAGGGCCGAGCCGACACTTTTGGACCCCTCAATGGGTTTTCCGAAAACGGGGTAGACGGCCCCGTTCAGTAAAAACTCTTCTACCGCTTCGATCGATTGAAGCGTCTTCAACTTGCCAAACCCGTGGGTTATTGAAACAACGGCCTGAACCATTGTCGTGGGAAATCCAAGGCTGCCCAGCAAAGCGGTATATAATACCTTGTTGTCCAGAAAATCACTGTTGCGCGCGATGTTGCCTGGTGAAAGGCGCTGGTTCAGTGCAAGATTTCGTTTTTCGCCGACGAACTGCTTTTTCTGCTCTTTGGTTAAATCCGACCGGAAAAGCCCCGCCGCGTAATATTCATTCGCCCCCAGTTTTGGCGCGCCGAAATACAGGGATATGATTTCGCGAAATTGCTTGATCGGGCTGATGCCATGTTCCCTTGCAACCTCGACAATTGCGCTGCTGACCGGGGCTGGCGGGGGCGGCGGTGTTCCTACCAGGACTCTACCTGTTTTCTGTGTCATATACTGCGCTCCCGGTGTTGATTTTTGCTCGATTGGTTTTGGAAATACCACCACCTCCGGGTTAAATAGTCAAGTTGGCTCCCGATTGTTTCTGGTGGTTGTTCCATGCGGGTTTCACAACAAATCCTGAAAAGATTTCCCAAGGTTAGGGCTAGTTTCATTGGCACCACTTTTCTACAACCCCCGATACGCCTGCCGCACAAATTCGGCCATATCCTCGATCGCCTGCCCTTTGGCCAGATCCGACACATACAGGTTGATCTGTTTGGTGGTCAGATCAGGCAGCGCGCCGCCGTGCTGGATTTTCTCGACATAGGGCGGCTCCATCCCCTCCAGCACGGTGTGGATCGCCAGATCGGCGCTGACGGATGCTTCGATCGTGCGGGTGGAATCGGATTCGACCGCCATTTCCCAAGGGATGCCTGCCTCGTCCAGATTCTTTTGCACACCCGCGCGGAAAATACAGGCGTGTTCATAGGCCAGCCGCAAGGGGCGCGATTTCCAGGCAGATCCATTCGGCGCGCCGATCCAGATCAGCGGCAGCGTCATCAGGGTTTCACCACCCGCTTCCAGCGTGTCCTCGGTGGTCAGGATCATGTCACATTCGCCCCGCTCGAACATTTTGCGCAAGCCCTTGGTATAGGACGATACCAGCCGCACGTTCATGCGCGGATATTCCGCCGCAAACCGTTGCAACACCTGCGGAATGGCGGGGTAAACGATGTCATGGGGCACGCCCAGCGTCACCTCGCCCTCGAACGCCTGATTGGTCAGCCGCCCGAACACCTCGTCATTCAGGGCCAGCATCCGGCGGGCGTATCCCAACAGTTGCTCGCCCGCCCCGGTCAGCACCACGCCGCGCCCGCTGCGCTCCAGCAGCTTCAGGTCCAGCGATTCTTCCAGCCGCTTTAGCTGCATCGACACCGCTGATTGCGTCAGGTTCAAAAACCCCGATGCCTTGGTCACCCCGCCCGCCTCGGCCACCGCTGCAAAGGATCGCAGGGCCGTCATGTCCAGATTTCTTGGCATATCACTATCCTTGATACTACATCGCATAAACATTCATTTTCCAAATGGATCACAAGATGCGATATAGATCAAGAGATTTGATACATTTCCAAAAATACATCACGAAACCCGAAAGGACCGCGCCATGACAATGACCACCTGCAACACCCCCGCCCGCACAACCCGCAAGCCGCGCCCCACAGCGTTTCACATGATCAAACTGGCGCTAAAGGCCCGCCACCAGCGCCGCGCCCTGCGCCGGTTGGACAGCGCGGCATTGGCCGATCTGGGTCTGACCCGCAAACAGGCCAAACAAGAGGCAAACCGCCCGATTTGGGACGTTCCGGCAAACTGGCTGCGTTAAATCGCGAAAAACACATGTAAAACACGCAGAAAACCTTGATATGCAGGCCATCATTCCCAATATAGGAAGGGAATGGTGGCCATCTCACATGGGCACTGGCCACATAACATGACTCTGGAGGTTTTAATGGCAGACTTTAACACGATCCGCGCCGGTGCCGGCACCCGCACAGCCGAGATCGACGCAGGGCTGAAAGCCCACATGAACAAGGTTTACGGCACAATGTCCGTCGGCCTGTTGATCACCGCACTGGCAGCATGGGCGGTTGGCAACAACGCCGCGTTGATGGCATCGCTGTTCACCGGCTTTACCCGCTATATCATCATGTTCCTGCCGCTGATCATGGTTTTCGCCTTTGGCGCCGTGATCAATCGCATCTCGGCCGCAGGCGCGCAACTGTTCTTCTACGCTTTTTCGGCAGCCATGGGCTTGTCGATCTCGTGGATTTTCGCGGTCTACACCGATTTCTCGATCACCCAGACATTTCTGGTAACCGCAATCTCCTTTGCCGGTCTCAGCCTCTGGGGCTATACCACGAAAAAGGATATCTCGGCTTGGGGGTCTTTCCTGATTATGGGTGTGATCGGGCTGATCGTGGCTTCGGTTGTGAATTTGTTCCTTGGGTCCGGCGTATTGCAATTGGCGATTTCTGCGATTGGCGTGCTGATCTTTGCCGGCCTGACCGCTTATGACACGCAGAAAATCAAAACCACCTATCTGGCCCATGCAATGCATGGCGATAGCGAATGGTTGGGCAAGGCCGCCATCATGGGTGCGCTGAACCTGTATCTGGATTTCGTCAACCTGTTCATGTTCCTGCTGCAATTCCTTGGCAGCCGCGACTAACAGCGCTTCATATAGAGTTTAGAAGGGGCCGGTCCAAGTGATCGGCCTTTTTCATTTGAGAAGCGTCAGGGGTGTTTTTTGGCCCGCGATGCTGAACCACGGGTAAAACAATCCATGGGCTGCTTTGTATCTCAACATATCAAATACATTTTCCGAGACCTTGCTTGCCCCCATTCAACATTTGTGGACAATAGGATCAGCTAATCTCAATGGAGATACAGGATGCCCATCACCATGTACTGTTGGCGATGCGACATGGAGTTACCCATGTTAACGGATCAAGAGTGGGATGATCTTTCCGTAATTATTAGAGACAAGGAAGGTTTATATTCAGATAGAAATACCAAATTTCTAGCTGAATACGAAAAAATAACGGGTTATCGCGAAACGAATTCAAACGCGATTTTTCATCATATAGCGAGCCAATACGGCCCTCCGTGTGCCGCCTGTAACAAGCCTTTGCGAACCCCGAGAGCCACATTCTGTGCCGCCTGTGGAGCGCAAAGCAACTACGAGCCGTAACCCCCGGCACTTGCGATCAGACAATCCTCTCCCCCCTTTTCATCAAGTGTCTCATCTGACTTCAGTTGGCGGCATCCAAAAGCAGTTGAAAATACTGAAAATAGCACTGTGAACAGTCCCGCCCCCTAAACACAAAAAAGCCGCGCAAATTATAGCGCGGCCTTTTTATCTGCAACCCATGGGTCAGGCTGATCCTACTTGATCTTGCCTTCTTTATATTCAACGTGCTTGCGCACAACCGGGTCGTATTTGTTAACCGTCATCTTCTCGGTCATGGTGCGGGCGTTCTTTTTGGTCACATAAAAGTGGCCGGTGCCCGCAGTCGAGTTCAGGCGGATTTTGATTGTGGTTGGCTTCGCCATGATAGTGCTCCTAAAGCGGGTGGGCAGATTGCGCCCGAATGAATCCTAGAAGCCTGCCTTTTAACGCCCGTGGCCCCCGAGTCAACCGGATTATGTGCGAATTTTGCGCAGCAGGACAAACTGCGCCCCAGCTGCCAGCAATGATATCGCGAACACCACAGTCACGCCGAACATGCTGGCGATAATTCCCGCCAACAGCGGCAACAAGAACGCAGGCGCCGTGATAGCGTTGAAATAGCCGCTATAGGCGGGGCGTTTGTCATCGGGGGATATTTCCATCAGGAAACCGATCACCGCGATGGTCAGCCCGTTCGCCAAAGCGCCCATCAGGAAAAAGACCCCCATAAAGAACCAGAACAGCGCCGCTTGGGGCAAGGACAACGCCAGCGCGGCCAGCAGCACCAGCAACGGCGGCCCCACACGGCCCAGCGCGATGGCCTTCAGCAGGCTGACCTTGCCCAGATGATCGCCCCACCAGCCCCACAGCGGGTTGGACAACAACGCCCCCGTGGTCTGCGCCCCCAGCAACAGCGCCACATGTTCCAGCGAAACGCCCGATTGGCTGGCCTGCACCACATAGAACGGCATCGCCATCAGCACCGCCCCGCCGCACCATTGCGCATAAACGAAAGTGGCAAAGCGGTTGTCGGTTTTGAACACCTGCACCCCGTCTTTCAGATATTGGAAAAATCCGGGTTTAGTGGCGGCATTGCCCACGGCCTGCGGTTCGCCCATCGCGGTGAACACGGTTGACGATAGGAACATCAGCACCGAGGCAATCGCGATGATCGCCGCATAGGACAGAGGGAACGCCAGTTCCCCCACCAGCCGGTCGGCAATCCCCACCACCACCAACGCCAGCACCCCGCCGCCAAAGAACCGTGTCGCCAGCAGGCGGCTACGCAATTTCGACGGAACCGAGCGCGCAACGATGTCGTTATAGGGCACCGCCACGATGCCCGATATGAACGCATAGGCCACCCAGATCACCATCACCGCCGCCGCCAGCCAGCCGCGCGGCCAACCGGCCCCGATCCACAGGGTTGCGGCCATCAGCGCCATGCAGGCGGCCCGCCCGAAGGCCCCGATCACATAGTATTGCATCGAGCTGCCCGAGCGTTGCGCCAGAAAGCCGATGATCAGTTGCGGAAACAGCCAGCCAAAGCGCAGGATCGCGGTGATCGCCCCGACAATAATGGAACTGCCAGTCAACTGGTAAACCAGCGCCGCCATGATGGTCGAGGAATCCACCGCCGCCGAGCCGGCCTGAAAGGTGATGCCGGCAATCGCGACTTTCTTGAACCGTGATTTATCGTTGTTGCTCATCCCTGCCCTGCCCAATTTGCCGGATCGACATACAGGCCGAACCAGATCGACCACAGCCCAAGCAGGATAAACACCGCCCCGATCACCCAGCGCTTATTTTTCAGCCGTTGCCCGACCCCGTCCAGCCATGCCGCCCATTTCGGGATAACGGCAAACAACGCCAATGGCAGTGACAGGAACAGGCCGAACAAAAACATCATGATAAATCCGGTCAGAACCGTGCCCGCGGTCGCCGCCAGCCCCAGCAGGCCAAACAGGATCGGCGCCGCACAGGCCGGTATATTCAGCCCGAACGCCATGCCCAGCACCACGGGGTTGCCGGCCCGTTTCCATGCCTGCGGGGCCAGATCAATCCGCCGTTTTACCGCCCCTGCCCGCCCGATGACAAAGGCGATGCCGACCAGCAGATAAATGATGCCGAACACCAGCCAGATACCGGTCCGCGCCGCAATCAGCTTTTCCCCCAGAAAGGCAATCAACGCCCCGAACAATCCGGCCACCAGTGCCCGCACGATGATAAACACCGCCACCGCCCCGATTTTTTGGCCCCTGCCTCGGGTTTTCTGCGTGTCCAGAAACAGCAAATGACCACCGATGGTGCAAGGCTCGACAAAGCCCAGCAGACCAAGGCCGACCGGCAACAGAACGAGGGTGATAAGATTGATGTCCATAAGCAACCGGTAAACCTTCCTCCTAGAGGCAGGTCAAGGCGGGAAACGGGGGCTGACGGAATCGTTATGCGCGGACGGCCTGTAAGCCGGATTTTGTCCAAGGCGGGTTTCCCCGCCTCTGGATGACCATTCCTCTGCGCCTGCTGTTACCAACAGGCTCTAGCTGCCAACCCGGACCTCTGGACCAAAACAGCCCTGGGCATGCGCCCGCAAGGTCCCTATTTGGCATTGCTCCCGGTGGGGCTTGCCGTGCCACTGTTGTTGCCAACAGCGCGGTGGTCTCTTACACCGCCGTTTCACCCTTACCCGTGCAAGCACAGGCGGTCTGTTTTCTGTGGCGCTTTCCCTCGGGTTTCCCCGGCCGGGCGTTACCCGGCACCGTCGTTTTGTGGAGTCCGGACTTTCCTCGCGACACAGGGCCGCGCGGCCATCCAGCCATCCGCGCAACTGTGATTTAGGAGGTCAGGGGCAATTGGTCAACGGGATAGCGCAAGGCAAGGTCAGATGCCATCGCCAGATCCAGATCATCCAGCGGCCCAGATGCCCAGGGGCGGAACCGGAGGCGAAAGGCCTTCAGAAGAATTTCCGCATCACTTTCTGCCGTCATTCCAAAGGCGTTCAACAGATCCACTAAACCGGTTTTATCGAAGGGTTTTGAAACCGGATCGGGCCAGACCGATAGCCCGCCCAGCGCCAGCCGTCGCCAGTCGAACCGCAGGCCCGGGTCAATCTTGCGCCCCGGCGCCATGTCGGAATGGCCGATGATGCGTTCCGGCTGGATCGCCCAGCGGCGCATGATGCCGTGCAGCAGCCGCTCAAGCGCCAGCATCTGCGGTTCGGGGAAAGGGGCAAAGCCGGTGTTGGCAATTTCGATACCGATCGAGCGGGAATTTACATCCGTGACCATTCCCCATTGCCCCGTACCTGCGTGCCATGCGCGCTTTTCCTCGGCCACCAGCGAAAATACCTCGCCCGCCTCGGAAATCAGGTAATGGGCGGAAACCTCGGCCTCTGGCGCACTTAGCCGGTCCAGCGCCGCTTTGGCGCTGTCCATTGCGGTATAGTGCAAAACCACCATGTCGGGGATCGCACCGTCACGGCGCTCCCCGAAATTGGGTGACGGGTGCGGGGTGGGCTTCACCCCGGCCCTCAGCCGCCGCTGCGGGCTGTGCGGAAGGGGGCTGGATCCCAGGAACAGGCGAAACCGTCGCCATCAGGGTCCAGCCCCTTTGGATCACGTTTCGGCCCGCCGGTTTTTAAAAACGCCTCTTGTGCCTTATCGGGCGAAGGGAATTTCTGGCAATTGCGATTGTAACGCGACTGAGCAAAGATTTTCGAGCGGCTATAGATCGCCTGTCCGACATTATTGGTGGTCGACAGCGCGTATTTGACGATGTTCGGGCCGGAATAACGCCCGCCGGTTGGCACGGCAGTTGGTTCGATCACCACATATTCCGCCCGCTGGCGTTCCAGCCGCTCGCGGTCGCTTTCGATGGTTTCGCGCGAGGCGACGGCATCAAAATCCTGCTCGTCCGAAATGCCGGCGTTGCTGTTGCTGGTCGGGGTCGGTGTTCTGCTTGATGCGGTTTGGCTCTGGGGCGTTGCGGGTGGCGTTTGCGTGGCAAGGGGTGGTGTTTGTGGTACGGCAGATGTTTGCACCGTTTCCTCGGAAATAACACCCTGCGCCGGAACCGCCTGCTGGCGCAACTCGGCTTCGCGACGGGCGCGTTGTTGTTCATAGCTGTCGTAATTGCTGAAACCGACACCCGAATTTGTGTCCCCGGGCACACAGGCCGAAACGACCAGTGCTGCAGCCACCGGAATTAAAAACCGCATCGAAAACCCCTTTTCCTTGGTCGTGTCCATCTGTGTTACCACCATTTGGACGGTTTGGAAACAAAACCGGCGGCCTGTTCCAGCGTATAGGCAACATTCAGCAAATCGCCTTCTTCCCACGGACGGCCAATCAATTGCAGGCCCAAGGGCAGCCCCTGCTTGTCCAGACCGGCGGGAACCGTGATGCCCGGCAGGCCGGCAAGGTTCACCGTGACGGTGAACACATCGTTCAGATACATCTGCACCGGATCGGCATCGGCCATTTCCCCAAGGCCGAAAGCAGCGGATGGTGTGGCCGGTGTCAGGATCGCATCGACGCCATCGGCAAACACCTGTTCAAAGTCGCGTTTGATCAGGGTGCGCACCCGGCGGGCGCGGTTGTAATAGGCGTCATAGAAACCGGCGGACAGCACATAGGTACCGACCATCACGCGGCGCTGCACCTCGTGACCAAACCCTTCGGCGCGGGTTTTTTCATACATGTCGTCGATGCCATCCCCCGCCGCCAGTTTGGCGCGGTGGCCATAGCGCACACCGTCATAGCGGGCCAGATTGCTTGATGCCTCGGCCGGTGCAATCACATAATAGGCCGGCAGCGCGTATTTGGTGTGCGGCAGCGAGATATCGACGATCTCGGCACCTGCGTCTTTCAGCATCGCGGTGCCGTCTTCCCACAGCTTGCCGATTTCGGCGGGCATACCATCCATGCGGTATTCCTTTGGAATACCTATCTTTTTACCCTTGATATCACCCGTCAACGCGGCCTCGAAATTGGGCACGGGCAGATCGGCGCTGGTGGAATCCAGCGGGTCGTGCCCTGCCATTGCTTCCAGCATAATCGCCGCATCGCGCACGGATTTGGTCATCGGTCCGGCCTGATCCAGGGACGAGGCAAAGGCCACGACGCCCCAACGCGAGCAGCGCCCGTAGGTGGGTTTGATGCCGGTGATGCCGGTGAACGCGGCGGGCTGGCGGATCGAGCCGCCCGTGTCGGTGCCGGTTGCGCCAAGGCACAGATCGGCGGCCACGGCGGCGGCGGACCCGCCCGACGAGCCACCCGGCGTTAGCGGTGTTTCCTCGTTTCCACGTCGCCACGGGTTAACTACATTGCCGTAGGTCGAGGTTTCATTCGACGACCCCATGGCGAATTCGTCCATGTTCAGTTTGCCCAGCATCACCGCGCCATTGTCCCACAGTTGTTGGGTGATGGTGCTTTCGTATTCCGGCCTGAAGCCTTCCAGAATGGCGGAACCGGCCTGCGAAAGAACGCCTTTGGTGCAAAACAGATCCTTGATGCCCAGCGGGATGCCGCACATCGCGGGCGCATCGCCGGATTTCAGCCGCACGTCAGCCGCTTTGGCCTGTTCACGGGATATTTCAGGGGTGTTGTGAACGAAAGCATTCAGCGCGTTTGACCCTTCAATCGCCGACAGGCAGCTTTCGGTCAGCTCAACAGCGGTGACGTCGCCCTTATGCAGCAAATCGCGGGCCTCGGCGATGGTCAGTTTGTTCAGATCGGTCATATCGCTTACTCCACCACTTTGGGCACGGCAAAGAACCCTTCGCGGGCGTCCGGTGCATTGGCGAGGATTTTCTCCTGCTGGTTGCCGTCTGTCACCACATCCTGACGCCGTTTCAGGCGTTGCGGGGTGACCGATGTCATCGGTTCCACCCCTTCGACATCCACTTCGTTCAACTGTTCGATAAAGCCAAGGATGGCGTTGAATTCTTCGGCCAGGGCCGGCAGGTCCTCGTCCTTGACCCTGATACGGGCCAGATGCGCCACACGGGCGGCGGTTTCCTTGTCGATCGACATCAAAGGGTCTCCGGATAAATGCTGTCTGGAATAGGCTTTAGCGTTGTGGGGCGGGGGCTGCAAGGCTGTGCGCCATTTCGACGGCGGTTTTTATGGCGATGCCGGAGCCTCCGGCGGAGGTATTTCGGGCAAGAAGAAGATTAGGGCGTAGACCTGTAAACCCTGCACCGCTGACGGGATTGTCGCGAAATATCAACTAGTTGGGTTGCGGCGGGACTGGAAGAAATCCTTGAGCAGGGTTTCGGATTCAGCAGCGGCGATGCCATCGTAGATTTCGGGCACATGGTGGGCCTGCGGGTGGGTGAAGATGCGCGGGCCATGATTGACGCCGCCGGATTTGGGATCGGAGGCGCCGAAATACAGCCGGCGGATGCGGGCGGCGGAAATGGCCATGGCGCACATCGGGCAGGGTTCCAGCGTGACATAGAGGTCATAGCCGGTCAGCCGTTCGGACCCGAGGGCCGTGCAGGCGGCACGGATGGCGAGGATTTCGGCGTGTGCCGTCGGATCAACCAATTCGCGGGTGCGGTTGCCGGTTCGGGTGACGATTTCACCATTTGGCGCAATGATCACCGCGCCGACGGGGACTTCGCCACGTGCGGCGGCGGCTTTGGCCTGTTGCAAGGCGGCGTCCATATGGCTGGTAAATTCGCTCATGTCCTATGGTTTGCCCTGTGGCAGGGGTTTTGCCAAGCCGCTTTTCATTTTCCGGCATGCGGGTTAAGGCAGGGCATGGAAAACGAAACACCCAAAGGCGAGCGGATCGCCAAAGTCATGGCCCGTGCGGGCCTTGCATCGCGGCGCGAGGCCGAGCGGATGATCGCCGCCGGTCGCGTCACTGTTAATGGCAAGCGGATCGACAGCCCTGCCCTGAACGTCACCCCTGCGGATAAAATCGTGGTGGATGGCAAGGACGTGGGCGAACCCGAAGCGCCGCGCCTGTGGCTCTATCACAAGCCGATCGGACTGGTCACCACCGAGCGTGACGAAAAGGGCCGCGATACGGTGTTTGCGTCCCTGCCCGCAGAATTGCCACGGGTGGTCAGTGTGGGCCGTCTGGATATCAATTCCGAAGGCTTGCTGTTGTTGACCAATGATGGCGGGATCAAGCGCAGGCTGGAGCTACCCAGCACCGGCTGGCTGCGCCGGTACCGGGCGCGGGTGAACGGCCGGCCAAGTGACAAGATGCTTGAGCCGCTGCGCAAGGGTGTGACCAGCGAAGGCGAGCGGTTCCAGCCGATGGATGTTTCGCTGGACCGGCAACAGGGCGCGAATGCCTGGCTGACGGTGGCCCTGCGCGAAGGCAAGAACCGCGAGATCCGGCGCGCACTGGACGAGGTCGGGTTGAAGGTGAACCGCCTGATCCGCGTCAGTTACGGCCCGTTTCAACTGGGTGAGTTAAAGGCGGGCGAGGTCGAGGAAATCAAACCCCGCGTGCTGCGTGACCAGTTGGGGCTGGGCAAGGGCATCAGCCAGAAACCCAAGCCGAAACCAAAACGGCGGCGTAAATAGCGCCAAAACAGTTTTCAAAGCCGTTTACGGGCGGTATGACATTGTAACAGTAGCATTTTGTGACAGGAGCCTGATCATATGGCCGATCTATTAACCTTAGAAAACCTTGGCAACCTGATGGTGCTGATTTTCCTGCAAGCGGTGCTGGGGTTTGACAACCTGCTGTATATCAGCATCGAGAGCAAACGCGCGCCGGCGGACAAACAGAAATCGGTGCGCTTCTGGGGCATTATCATCGCCGTTGCGCTGCGGGTTGTGCTGCTGTTTGTGATGCTGCAACTGATCACCGCCCTGTCCGAGCCGTTTTACATATTTAACCTCCCCGGTATCATCGAGGGCGGCGTCAACTTTGCCACCATGGTGTTCGTCGTGGGGGGCGTGTTCATCATGTATACGGCGTTCAAGGAAATCACCCATATGTTGACGGTCGAGGAACTGGGCACCGGCATGGGCAACAAAAACGCCAAATCGGCCACGCAGGTGGTGATGCTGATCGTGTTCATGAACCTGATCTTCAGCTTTGATTCCGTTTTGTCGGCCCTGGCCATCACCAAGGTTTTCGCAGTGCTGGCCACCGCCATTATCATTTCCGGCATCGCCATGCTGGCACTGGCCGATACCGTTGCCGTATTTCTGGAAAAGAACCGCATGTACGAGGTTCTGGGCCTGTTCATCCTGCTGATCGTCGGGGTTGTCCTGCTGGGCGAATCCGGTCCGGCCGCCGCCCACGCCATGCATGATGACGCCCTGCAGATCAAACTGTTCGGCCATGCCTTGATCCCGATGTCGAAATCCACCTTCTATTTCTCGATCGTGGTGCTGGTTGTGGTCGAGGTGATCCAGTCAGGCTATGCCCGCAAGCTGGAAGTGGAACGTAAAACGGGGACAGACCACTGATCTATTGGCGCAATCTTTCCCCCTTGGACATTTGCCGGTGCTGTGATCTAGTATCCGCAATCGGGAGAGGAATATGACTGCAACAGGTCTGCAAAAACTGGCCTTTGTGCTGCTGATCGTGCTGATCTTTTATGTATCAGCCTTTGGAGGGGCATAGATGGCCAAACGTTTCAAGGGTGAATTCAGTCCGGATGGCAGCATAGAACGCGGAAAATCGCCGGTGCAGATCTCGGCCAGCCGCCGTGCGATGTGGCGGGCGAATGTGTTGTTTTTTGTACCGCTGCCTTTGGCGTTTCGTGCTTTTTTCAAAGACCCCGAGGGGCTGGCGCTGAACCTGCTGGCCTTTGGCGTGTTGGTATTGGCCGCGTGGTTAACCCGCGACGGTGTTCGCGCGCAAGTGGCCTATGAGGAACGCCGCGTGGCCCGACGCCCCGCCATCCCGCGCAAGATTTTTGGCAGTGTGCTGACCGGTATTGGCCTGTTCATCGCCGGATATGCCAGCGGTGGCGTTTTCAGTGCGCTGATCTTTGGCCTGTTGGGCGTGGTGTTGCATGGTCTGGCCTTTGGTCCCGACCCGATGACGGACAAAGGGATGGAGGGCATCGACGGTTTCCAGACCGAACGGGTGGCCCGTGTGGTGGACAAGGCGGAAAAGCGTCTGGCGGAAATGTCGGATGCCATCCTGCGCGCCGGTGATCGCAAGATCGAGGACCGCGTGGCACAGTTCCAGACCACGGTGCGCGACATGCTGCGCACGGTCGAGGAAGACCCGCGTGACCTGACCGCCGCGCGCAAATATCTAAGCGTCTATTTGCAGGGCGCGCGCGATGCGACGGTGAAATTCGCCGATCTCTATTCCCGCACCCGCGATCCCAAGGCGCGCGAGGATTACGCCGCGCTGCTGGAGGATCTGGAAACCAATTTTGCCGCCAAAACCGAAAAACTGATGCTGGATGACCGCAGCGATCTGGACGTTGAAATCGAAGTATTGCGCGAGCGGCTGCAGCGCGAGGGCATCCGCCCAACCGGACCGGTAGGCCCGAAGGTATAAGGAGTATTGTAAAAATGACCGAAACAACCCGCCAAAAGGCCGAAAAATCGCTGGCCCTGATAGAAGAAGTCACCGCCGTTGTCCTGCCCGAACCCGTGGGCGAAATCGTTCCGCTGGAAAAGGCCGATAAACCCGTGGCTGCCGAAATCCGCAAGCGGATGGACGAAATCGACATGGACAACACCAATTCGATCATTTCTTTCGGCTCCAGCGCGCAGGACGAATTGCGTGAAATCTCGCAGGCAATGCTGGTGGATGTGCGCAACAAGGATGTTGGCCCCGCTGGTGATAGTCTGCGCAATATGGTCACCACCATTCGCGGCTTTTCGGTATCGGAACTGGACGTGCGGCGCAAACGGTCGTGGTGGGAAAAACTACTGGGGCGCACCGCACCTTTCGCCAATTTTCTGGCCCGCTTTGAAAAGGTCCAGAGCCAGCTGGACAAGGTGACAGACGATCTGTTGGGGCACGAGCACAAGCTGTTGAAAGACATCAAATCACTGGATCATCTGTATGAAAAGACGCTGAACTTTTACGATGAACTGGCGCTTTATATCGCAGCCGGCGAAGAAAAGCTGAAAGAGCTGGATGAAAAAACCATCCCCGCCAAAGCCGCCGAAGTGGACAAGGCACCTGAAAACAAACAGGTGATGAAAGCGCAGGAATTGCGCGATCTGCGCGCCGCACGGGATGATCTGGAACGCCGTGTGCATGACCTGAAACTGACCCGTCAGGTGACGATGCAGTCGCTGCCGTCAATCCGGCTGGTGCAGGAAAACGACAAATCACTGGTCGCCAAGATCAACTCGACTTTGGTCAACACCGTGCCCCTGTGGGAAACCCAGTTGGCACAGGCCGTCACCATTCAACGCTCGGCCGAAGCCGCGGGTGCGGTGCGTGATGCCAATGATCTGACCAACGAATTGCTGACCGCCAACGCCAAGAACCTGCGTCAGGCCAACAAGGTGGTGCGCGAGGAAATGGAGCGCGGCGTATTCGACATCGAGGCCGTGAAAACCGCCAACGCCGAACTGATCGCCATGATCGAGGAAAGCCTGCAAATCGCGGACGAAGGCAAGGCCAAACGCGCCGCTGCGGAAGAGGAACTGAAGCAGATGGAGGCCGAACTGAAAACGGTCCTTGCATCCGCCAAGGCCCGCGGCGACAAGGTAGGCGACACAGCTGGTGGCGCTGTGCCGGATATCAAATAAATCAGGATTGGCGGGGCATGGCAGGGTTACGCAAAACAGCGGTGGCATTGATGACGGTCGGCCTTGTCGGGCTGGCCGGATGTGTAACGCCACTGCCGGACAAAACCCCACCCCCGCCAACAATCCGCCCTGCCCCGCCCCCGCCCGAGGTCAAACCACGCTCGCAAGCCAGTCTGGAAATGGCGGCGTTCTACAGGCAGAGGCAATCCTATTTTCTGGTGAATGATTTGCTGCGGGTGGATGGCGGCGGGCCGGACACGCCGTTTTTCCAGCGCAATTTGGTGGATAATTTTATCCGTATTGCGATGTTTGGCGAATATGTCACCAAGGGCGACAAACTGATTGCCAGACCCACCGCAACCCGCCTGAACAAATGGCAGGGACCGATCCGCATGCAGGTGCAATTCGGCGAAACCGTCCCGCCGGCGCAACGCAACAAGGATCGCGCCAGCATCCGCAAATACACCAAACGCCTGTCGCGGCTGACCGGCCTGCCCATCACCCTGACCAGCCGCTCCCCCAATTTCCATGTGTTCATCGTGGACGAGGAGCAGCGCCGCGCCCTTGGCCCGACCCTGAAACAGATCGCCCCCGGGATCACCACCGTGATGCTGAATCTGGCCACGCAAATGGACCGCGAACAATTCTGCATGGTCGCCGCTTTTTCCGCTTCGGAAAACAGCCCTGTCTACTCAAAGGCCGTGGCGGTGATCCGTGCCGAACATCCCGATCTGTTGCGCCTGTCCTGCATCCACGAAGAACTGGCACAGGGGCTTGGGCTGGCCAATGACAGCCCCGCCGCGCGCCCCTCGATCTTTAATGATGACGAGGAATTCGCGCTGCTGACGCACCATGACGAATTGTTACTGCAAATGCTCTATGATGACCGCCTGCGCCCGGGTATGACTGTGGACGAGGTGCGGCCCATTGCGGAACAGATTGCGGCTGAATTAATGGGCGGGTCTTCTTGACCTGCCGTAGATGAAGGAACCTGATATGGGTATATTCGATTTTTTGACCGGCGAATTTATTGACGTCATCCATTGGGTGGACGACACCCGCGATACCATGGTCTGGCGGTTTGAACGCGAGGACCACGAGATCAAATATGGTGCCAAACTGACCGTGCGCGAAGGGCAAGCGGCGGTGTTTGTGCACGAAGGGCAACTGGCCGATGTATTCACCCCCGGCCTGTATATGCTGGAAACCAACAACATGCCGATCCTGACAACGCTTCAGCATTGGGACCACGGGTTCCAGTCGCCGTTCAAATCGGAAATCTATTTCGTCAACACCACCCGTTTTTCCAATCTGAAATGGGGCACCAAGAACCCGATCATCTGTCGCGATCCCGAATTCGGCCCCGTGCGCATCCGTGCCTATGGCACCTATACGATCAAGGTGTCCGATCCGGCCCGTTTCCTGACCGAAATCGTTGGCACGGACGGCGAATTCACCATGGATGAAATCAGCTACCAGATCCGCAACATCATCGTGCAGGAATTTTCCCGCGTGATCGCGGGCAGCGGCATTCCGGTGCTGGACATGGCCGCCAACACAGCCGATCTGGGGAAACTGGTAGCGGCACAAATCAGCGGCACACTTGAGCAATACGGCCTGTCGATGCCGGAACTCTACATCGAAAACATCTCGCTTCCGCCCGCGGTGGAAGAAGCACTGGACAAGCGCACCTCGATGGGGCTGGCCGGCGATCTGGGCAAATTCACCCAGTATTCCGCCGCCGAAGCCATGACAACCGCCGCCCGCAACCCGAACGGTGGCGGAGGTATGGGCGCGGGCCTTGGCATGGGAATGGGCATGGCGATGGCGGGCCAGATGGCCGCGCAATCCGGCCCTTGGGGTGCTGCGCCGCAACCGGCAGCGATGGCCCCTCCGCCGCCCCCGCCTCCGCCTGTCGAAAAGGTCTGGCATCTGGCCGATGGCGCCGAAACCAAAGGCCCCTATTCCCGCGCCGATCTGGGCCGGATGCTGCTGGATGGTTCGCTGTCGCGTGAAACCTATGTCTGGGCCGCAGGCCAGGACGGCTGGAAAAAAGCCGAGGATATTGACGAGTTGGCACAACTGTTCACCATCCTGCCACCCCCGCCACCGGGGGCATAAAACAAATGCCGACTGCGCCCGATCCCTATCAGGTGCCCAATGTCACGGGGGAACATCGTTTCCCCTGTGACGAATGTGGTGCCGATCTGCGTTTTGCCCCTGAAAAGGGTCTTCTGGTCTGTGATTTCTGCGGCAACGAGCAGCCAATCGAGGACGGCGGCAGCCGCCACCATCCGATCCGCGAGCTGGATTTTCGCACCGCCCTTGACGCCCGCCTGCCCGAAGCCGAGATCGAGGAAACCCGCGTGGTGCAATGCCCCAACTGCGGGGCGCGGTTCGAATTCGACCCCGCAATCCACGCGGCGGAATGTCCGTTTTGCGCCACCCCCGTGGTGGCCGACACCGGCAGCCAGAGGCAAATCAAGCCCAAGGCCGTTTTGCCCTTTGCGCTGGATGAGCGCACATCGCACAAGGCGCTGGGGGATTGGCTGGGCAGCCTGTGGTTTGCCCCGAACGGGGTGAAACAATACGCCCGCAAGGGGCGCAAACTGCAAGGCGTTTATGTGCCCTACTGGACCTATGATGCCCAGACAAAAACCCGCTATTCCGGCCAACGCGGCACGGTCTATTATGAAACCCGCACCGTGATGCGCGATGGCAAACGGGTGCAGCAACGGGTGCAGAAAATCCGCTGGCGGTCTGTTTCCGGCCGCGTGGCACGTTTCTTTGACGATGTGCTGGTGCTGGCCTCGCGCAGCCTGCCAAAACGCTATACCGATGCACTGGGGCCGTGGGACCTGTCGGAACTGGAGCCTTACCGCCCCGAATATCTGGCCGGTTTCAGGGCCGAAGGCTATACCGTGCAACTGGACGAAGGCTATGCCGAGGCCCGCGCCTATATGGATCGGGTGATTGTGCGGGATGTGAAATTCGACATTGGCGGGGATCGCCAGCGGATCAGCAGCCTTGATACCGACATCAGCAATGTGACCTTCAAACACATCCTGCTGCCGGTCTGGATGGCGGCCTATAAATACCGTGGCAAAACATTTCGTTTCGTGATCAACGGGCGCACCGGACGGGTGCAGGGCGAACGGCCCTATTCGGCGTGGAAGATCACCTTTGCGGTGATCGGTGTTGCGATTGTTGCAGGCGTCATTGGCTATCTGATCGCCACAAACCGGTAAGGGCGGCGTTTGCCGCCGCCCCTGTTGCTATCAACCTTTTGAAATGGGCACTTTGCGGGCACCGTCCGCTGAGGTATCCTTGCGTTTGGCAACTGTAATCACCAAAACGCCATCCTTCAGGTCGGCCGAAACCTTGCCTTCGTCCGCATCCGGCGGCAGGCGGAAGCTGCGGGAAAAGCTGCCATACTGGCGCTCGCTGAAATACCAGGTATCCCCTTCTTCCTCGCGACTGGTGCGCTTTTCGCCTTTGACGGTGATCACCCCGTCATGGATGCTCAGGTCGATGTCTTTTTCCTCGACCCCGGGCAGTTCCATGGCGATGCGATAGGCCGCATCGTCAGCGGATGCTTCGGAAGCCGGTGCAAACCATTCTGCCAGTTTGGTGCCGATATTGCGTAGGGGTTCATAAAGTGAAGGCCAGAACCCGCTGTTGTGTGATTTCTCGATCATAGCAGTTCTCCTTTCTTGTCTTGAACCAGATATGGGCAGTTTTTCCGCCCATCCAAGAGGGGGGAAAGGAAAAAAATCCAGCTTTTCGCCCCTTATTCCGCGTCTTCCACAGGCGGGCCGAAACGGTCCAGCAGTTTGGCCCTGATCTGGTCGCGGGTCTGGCGATAGGACATCAGCTTTGCCTCGCGCCCCTCGCCCAGACCGGTCGGGTCCAGCACCGGCCAGTATTCGACCTCGAGATGGTAAAACCGCGTCAGATCCAGCGCGCGGCGCTGGCTGGCGGGCGACAGGCAGACCACCAGATCATAGCCCGACAGATCATCGCCCCATTCCTGCATATCGTCAAAGGAACGCGAGCGGTGGCGCGACAGTTCGACCCCGATTTCCTGACAAACCGCAATGGCAAAACCGTCGATCTCAAGATCGCTTTTCACACCGGCCGACTGCACATAGATTTCCTGCCCGTACATCTGTTTCATCATCCCCTCGGCCATTGGCGAGCGCACCGCGTTATGGTCGCAGCAAAACAGCACAGAAGAAGGAAGATCGCCCGCCATCACTGCCCGCCGAAATGCAGGACACAGATCAGGGTAAACAGGCGGCGCGCGGTGTCGATATCGACAATCGCCTTGCCGTCCAGCCGTTCCTGCAACACCCGCCCACCTTCGTCATGGATACCGCGCCGGGCCATGTCGATGGTCTCGATCTGGCTGGGGGGCAGCTTTTTCACCGCGTCGAAATAGCTTTCGCAGATCATGAAGTAATCCTTCACCACCTGCCGGAACGGTCCCAGCGACAGGTGGAATTCCCCTGCTTTCTGCGCATCCTCGGTGGTGACATCCATCACCAGCCGCCGCTCGCGAATGGCCAGGGTCAGCCGGTAAGGCCCCTCTGGCGGCACCTTGTCGCCGCGGGCCGGCAGGGCAAAGCTGTTTTCCTCAAGCAGATCGAACACCGCCACCTTGCGTTCCTGCTCGATTTCGGGCGTGGGCGCAGGCAGGCCGGAATCGTCGATCTCGATATGGCTGATGCGGTTGGTCATGTCTCGTTCAATCTGTCCAGTCGCGCCCGTACCGACAATCCATGCGCCTCGAGGCTTTCGGAAATCGCCAACCGTTCGGCGGCGGGGCCGATGGCGGCCAGTGCCTGCGGGGTCATTTTTGATAGCGTGGTGCGTTTGACGAAATCCATCACTGATAGGCCCGAGGAGAACCGCGCCGAACGGGCGGTGGGCAGAACGTGGTTTGGCCCGCCAACGTAATCGCCGATCGCTTCGGGGGTCCAGGCGCCGATGAAAATCGCGCCGGCGTGTTTCACCTGCACAGCCATCGCGTCGGCATCCGCCACGCAGAGTTCCAGATGCTCGGGCGCGATCCGGTCGGACAGGACCACGGCCTCGGCCATGTCCTGCACCACGATCACCGCACCGAAATCACGCCAGCTTTTGCCTGCGATCTGGCGGCGTTCCAGCGTTTCAAGCCGCTTTTCAACCGCCGCCGTCACCGCCTGCCCGAAATCGGCGTTATCAGTGATCAGAATGGATTGCGCGCTTTCGTCATGTTCGGCTTGTGACAGCAAATCCACCGCGATCCAGTCCGGTTCGTTGTTGCGGTCCGCGATCACCAGAATTTCGCTGGGACCGGCGATCATATCAATCCCGACCTTGCCGAATACCCGCCGTTTTGCAGCGGCAACAAAGGCATTGCCCGGGCCGGTGATCTTGTCCACCGGCGCAATGGTTTCGGTGCCATAGGCCAGCGCGGCAATCGCCTGCGCCCCGCCGATGCGATAAATTTCGTCCACCCCCGCAATCCGCGCGGCCAGCAGCACCAGCGGGTTGCAGATGCCATCGGGCGTGGGCACGGCAATGGCCAGCCGTTCGACCCCTGCCACCTTGGCCGGTATCGCGTTCATCAGCACGCTGGACGGATAAGAGGCCAGCCCGCCGGGCACATACAGCCCCGCCGCCGAAACCGGCCCCCAGCGCCAGCCCAGTGTCGCGCCGGTGTCGTCCTGCCAACTGGCGTCTTCGGGCATCTGGCGGGCGTGATAGGCGCGGATGCGTTCCGCCGCCAGTTCCAGCGCCGCGCGGTCCTCTGCGGAAACTTTGGCGCATTCCGTCTCGATTTCTTCGGGCGTAAAGGCAAGCGTCTGCGGCGTCAGCTCCAGCCGGTCGAATTTCGCGGTCAGCTCGATCACCGCCGCATCGCCACGGGCGCGCACGTCGGCGATGATGTCGGCCACAACGGCGTCCACATCCGGCGAATCCTCGCGTTTGGTGGTCAGGAAGGCGGCAAAAGCCGCCTCGAAATCGGTGTCAGTGGTGTTCAGGAAAATCGGCATTGGCCTACTCCGGGTGTTTCGGAACATGTCTGGAAGGGGCGATATAGGGGCGTGTCACATCTTTTAGGGCGACATCCAGACACTCGACATCCAGCGCAATGGCGCCGTCACCGGCAAAGGTCAGGATCACGCGACCCGCGCCATCCTCGCCGGCCTCGAAATCAATCGACAACAGCGACAGGATCAGATCCTTGTCACCACGTTCAACCCCTTGGGATTGCACCTTCAAAACATCACTGACCACAAGCACCGCCTGCACCCGCTCGTAGGGGCGCTTGCGGGCCTCGGCCTTTGGCAAATCCTCCCAACGGAACCGGTTCAGCAGAATGGCAAAGCGGCGCTGCGCCCTGTCCCACGTCATTTCGCTGGCTGGAAACACGGCGTCCTGCGCCAATGCGGCAATCACGGCCAGATCATCTGTGTCCTCGGCCCGCAGGCGCAGGGGTTTTTCGCCGCCGTCTTCGAATTTCGCGTCTTCAGCCATTGTTTTTGATCCGTTCTATTTTGGCGCCAATCCCCTGGAATTTACGCACCACATGCTCATATCCGCGGTCCAGATGGTAAACGCGGCTGACAACAGTTTCCCCTTCGGCAGCCAGCCCCGCCAGTATCAGCGAAACCGAGGCCCGCAGATCGGTCGCCATCACCTGTGCGCCCTTCAGTCGCTCAACCCCTGTCACAGTGGCATGGCCGCCCTGCACATCAATCTGCGCGCCCATGCGCACCAGTTCCGGCGCGTGCATGAAACGGTTTTCAAAGATGGTTTCCTCCAGCACGCTGACCCCGTCCGCCGTGCAGAGCAGCGCCATCATCTGCGCTTGCAGATCGGTCGGGAAGCCGGGGAAAACCTCGGTCCTGACGTTCACGGCTTTTATCTGGCCATTGCGCCGCGCCACTTTCAGGCCCTTGTCGGTTTCGGTTACGGAAATGCCCGCCTCGTCCAGTTTCTCGCAAAAGGATGTCAGCAGATCAATCCGCCCGCCCAGCAGTTCCACCTCGCCACCGGCGATTGCAGGGGCCAGCATGTAGGTGCCCAGTTCGATCCGGTCGGGCAGCACCGGATGGGTTGCGCCGTGCAAACGGTCCACGCCCTGAATGGTGATGGTTTCGGTGCCATCGCCTTCGATCTGTGCGCCCATCGCCCGCAGGCAGGTGGCCAGATCAATGATTTCCGGCTCGCGCGCCGCGTTTTTCAGAACGGTCGTGCCCTTGGCCAATGTCGCGGCCATCAGAATGTTTTCCGTCGCCCCGACCGAAGCAAAGCGCAACTCGATCTGCGCACCCTTCAGCCCCTTGGCCGCCTTGGCATGCAGATAGCCCTCTTTCAATTCGATCTCGGCGCCCAGTGCCTCGAGCCCGTGAATGTGCAAATCCATTGGCCGTGCGCCAATCGCACAACCGCCGGGCATCGACACCACCGCATGACCATGTCGCGCCAACAATGGCCCCAGCACAAGGTTCGAGGCCCGCATCTTGCGCACGATTTCATAGTCCGCGACCGGATTATTGGCCTCGTGGCTGGACATGGCAATCACACTGCCATCGGCCAGCGCCGAAACCTCGGCCCCCAGCGATTCCAGCAGGGCGGTCATTGTCTTGATATCCGACAGGCGCGGTGCGTTGGTCAGGGTTAGCGGTTCTTCCGACAACAGGGTCGCCGGCATCAGCGTCAGACAGGCATTTTTCGCCCCCGCAATCGGGATCTGTCCGTTTAACGCCCCGCCACCTGTTACAACAATTGAATCCATGATTACTGCCCTACTCTGCCTTACTATCGGACGCGGCCGGAGCCTTGCGCCCCCGCACCTGCGCCTTGCGCCTCGCCATATTGGCCTTTAATGCCGCCTTCAGCCGTGCCTCCTTTTGGGCGCGTGCTGTGGCCTTGCTATCTTTGCTCTTTTCAGTCGTCATATCACCTTCTCTACAGCAGGGTGCAAAAAGGGTCCAGATTGCGCTTGCACCAAACTGAAAATACCCCTATTCACCCGCCAGAACCGATGCTGCCGTAGCTCAGGGGTAGAGCACTCCCTTGGTAAGGGAGAGGTCGGGAGTTCGAATCTCCCCGGCAGCACCACAGGCCTTTCGTTTGAAAGGCCAACCATCTTTAGATAAAATTGCTGGGCGGCAGCCGTTTCGCAGAAACGATAAGAGCATCCGGCGTCCGAAGTATATCTTCCCGACAGAACCAGTTTTCCACGATGAAAAAACGTCAGACAGGGTTGCCGCTCTATACCTCTTTCAAGGCAATTTTTTCCCTAATAGAGACAGGTGAAAACCGAGACAAGGCAAAAAATCAGTCTACCCCTGCTGTGCTGCCATCTTCCTTTCGCGCGCCAATGTGCTTAGGCCCATGTCGTCCAGTATGGAATAGATTGCAGGTAGAACGAACAGCACGATCAGACCGGCCGACAACAGACCAAAGGCAAGGCTTGTTACCAGCGGGATCAGAATTTGCGCTTGCAGGCTGGTTTCCAGCAGGATCGGCAGCAATCCGACAATGGTTGTGATCGAGGTCAGAAAGATCGCCCTGAACCGCGCCCGTGCCGCAAGTGATGCTGCATGTGCAACCGTCAGGGCCTCGCCGTGTTCGTGTTTGACGAAATCCACCAGCAGGATCGAGTTGTTCACCACAACCCCTGCCAGTGCCACAAAGCCCAGCATACTGGGCATCGAGAAATTCAGCCCCATGATCATATGGCCAAAGATCGACCCGGCCAGCGACAGCGGAATGATCAGCATCACCACCAGCGGTTCGACATAGGATCGAAACAGGAAACTGAGCAACAGGAACACCCCGACTAGACCGACAAGAAACCCTTTGACCATTGATTTCTGGGTCTTTTCGGCCTCGGCCCGCTGGCCTTCAACATCCAGCGATACGCTGGGATAGCGTTGCAGCAAATCGGGGATGAACCGTTTCAGGGTGTCACTGACGATGGCGCTGGAATTGGCGATGCGGGTGTCGATGGTGCCTTGAACAGTGACCGCGCGCACACCGTCTTCGTGGTTGATCCGGCTATAGCCCTGATCGACCTCGATATCCGCGACCACGTTAAGGGGCACATAGGTGCCATCCGCGCGGGTGATGACGAAATCGTCAAATTCGGTATAGCTGCGGCGGTCCTCTTCCGACAGGATGGCCGTGACCTCGAGCGATTGGCCGTTCACCTGCATTTCGCTGACCGTGGTGCCAAAATAGGCGGCGCGCAACTGGTCGGCAATCAGGGCGGCGGTGATACCCATCGGCGCGGCCTGATCGTTCAGGTGGATGCGCAACTCGCGTTTGCCCGGCCGCAGGTCGTCCAGCACGGATGTGACGCCCTTGTAGGTCCAGACCCAGTCCTGCAATTCGATCGCGGCATTTTTGAGATCAACCAGATTGTCACCCTTCAGGCGCAGGTCAATGGCGATACCGGCGGGGCCGATGGTGGCTTCGGCGTATTTCAGGCTGATCACATCCGGCAGATCGCCGACAATTCCGCGCCAGTGGGCCATGATGTCGTCCGGGCGGCTGATACGCTCGGCCGAGGGCAACAAATCAACGCTGACAGTGGCCACATGGGCGCCGGTTTCAAAAGAATCGCGGTTTTCACCGAAGAACACCGAAACATGGCGGATCAATTCGGCCCCGTCCGGTTGCATCGGCGACATATCCCGGTTGGTCTGCTCGATCCCCTTGACCAGCGTTTCGACCACCGCTTCGGTGCGGGCCAGCGGGGTGCCCTGCGGCAACAGAACCCGCGCCACGATGGTATCGCCGTCCAGTTCGGGAAAGGCGGTAAACTTCAGATAGCCGCCGGTCAGCATCCCGACTGCGGCCAGCAACACCGCAAAGGCCAATCCCGCCGTGACATAGCGCCAGCGGATAGTCAGATCGACCAGCGGCCCGACCAGATTTTCGCGGGTGTAATTCATCGCCTTTTCCACACGCGCCCGCACGCCGCCGGGTTTGTGCTGCATTTCCAGCGTATGGATCAGGTGGTGCGGCAGGATCAGGAAGGCCTCGATCAGTGAAATCATCAGCACGAACAGCATCACCACCGGCACCACACGCAGCACCGCCCCCAGATCACCGGACAGGAACGCCAGCGAGCCAAAGATCATCGCGGTGGTGGCAAAGGACGCCAGCACGTTCAGGAACACCTGTTGCGCGCCTTTGACGGCGGCTTCCAGCGGCTCGAGCCCCTTTTCGCGCAGGCGGGCGATGTTTTCGGAAATGACGATAGCGTCATCCATCAGCAGGCCGATCACGATCAACAGGCCCAGCGTGGTCATCAGGTTCAGGGAATAGCCGACAAACCACATGATGGCGATGCCGCCCATGAAGGATACCGGCAGCCCCATCGCCACCCAGAAGGAAAAGCGGAAACCGAAGAACAGCCACAGCACCAGAAACACCAGCCCCAGCCCCTGCAACCCGTTGACGATCACCAGCATCAACCGGTCGCGCACAACCGAGGCCGCATCGGCGGTGATTTCCAACACCACGCCCGGGGGCGCGGCCTGACGTTCGGCGTCCAGGAATTTGGCCACCTCGTCGATTACTTCAAGGGTATCTTCGGCGCGGGTTTTGTTGATGTCCAGCACCGCAGCCAGTTCGCCATCAAACAGAATACGGTCGTCAGCCAGTGCAAAGCGTTCGCTGATTTCGGCCACCTCACCCAACCGCACCTGCCCGCCATTGGCGGCAGAGCGGATGATCAGATTGGACAGGCTTTCGACATCGCGGCGTTCCTCGGTGACGCGCACCAGCAGGGTTTCGTCATCGGCTTCCAGTGTGCCCGAAGGCAGGTCAAGCGATCCGCCCTGAATGGTGCGGGCCACATCGGCAACGGAAAACCCGTATTTCTGCAAGGCCACCGTATCCAGCCCGACCCGCAATTCGCGGGTGGAAAACCCCTTGACTGTGACAATCGGAATGCCGCCCCAGCGCAGCATACGGGTGCGCACATCCTCGGCGTAATCCTTCAGGTCAACGCGGGATTTGGGGCCGGTGATTGAAACCGAAGCGACAAAATCGGTCAGGCCAAGGGCGCGCGTGCGCACATCCTCGGCACGGTCGGGAAAATCGGAGATGGCTTCGACTTCGGATTTCACGTCGGCCACGAAGGTCTGGAAATCGCCCCCTTCCAGCATCCGCACCTCGGCGCGGGCCAGCCCTTCGCGGGCCTCGCAGGAATGGCGGTCAATGCCGGTGACAGCGTCCAGTGCATTTTCGATCCGCTCGCAGATCGCGGTTTCCACATCTTCGGGGCGCGCGCCGGGATAGGGCACGGTGACCTCGACGCGGCTGGGGGCCTTGCGCGGAAAGGTTTCGCGCAGCAATTGCGGACCGACCGCCAGGCCGGACAACAGCAGCAGGATCATCAACAGGTTCGATATTGTCGGGTGGGCAGCGAAAAAACGGATCATTTTGCCGAACCCGCCTTGGCCAGTGTTTCCATCAGTGTGGTATCGGGATGCAGTGACAGCAACATGCCCTCGACCAGCGGAATTGGTGTGCTGACCACAATCTTTTCGCCATCTTCCACCCCGTCCGTGATCAGGGCGATGCCGTCCTGCACCAGATAGGGGGTGATCGGGCGCAGTTCCAGCCGGCTGTCAGCACTTGCAATCATCAACTGCCCGTTCCGCAGGGCACTGCGCGGGATGACGATGCCGTCAACCGGGCGGGCGTTCAGCGTGGCCTTGACGAACATGCCTTTGGTCAGCGGGGGGCGGCGGCCCAGTTCGGCAGTGGTATAGGCATTGTCAACGCGCACAATCATGCCGACGGTGCCGGTTTTCGGGTCGATCGTGTTGCTGATCCGGTCCAGAGAGGCGGGCCATTCCACAAGGGTATCACCCAGTTTCAGTTGAACCGTGGCCTTCAGCTCCAGACCGGACATGACTTCGGAAACCGCCGAAGGGTTAAGCGCGATAACCGGTTCATCCGAGGATTTCGGGCGAAACAGCCGCAACAAATCCGCTGCGGGCACCTGTGCCTCGATTTCGGCGGCGGCAATGCCGTCAAAACTGGCCACCGAAACACCAATGCGCACCAGTTGGCCCACCTCGACATTGACCATAGACACACGCGCCGCAAAGGGCAGACGTAATTCGGTGCGGGCCAAATTCAGTTCTGCCGTGGCCAGCGTGGCCCTGTAAACGGCAATCTGTTCGGTTTGGACCAGTTTCTGGGTGGGCAGCAAGGCGACCGAGCTTTGCAGGTTTTGCAGTTTTTGCTGCTGCGCAAGATAGGCTGCCTTGGCGTTGTCCCGCGCGGATTGCGAGGCGGTTCCCGCCGCATAAAGCCGCTCGACCCGCTCCAGATCGCTGGCTTTCAGGGCCAGCGTATCTTCTTCGATTTTCATCGCCGCTTGCAAATTGGCCTCGGATACGGCGATTTCGGCCAGCTTGGCTTCGGCGGCGCGAATGTTGGCTTTGGCCTGGGCGATAGCCAGCGTGTAATCACTGGCCGATAGCCGCACCAACAGCGCGCCTTCGGGCAGGATATCACCCTTTTTCAGCATCGGGTTGACGTATTCGGCGGTGCCGGTCACCTGCGGGATGGCCTCGAAGGTGCGGGCGGGGGCGACCAGTCCGAAACCGGAAACCATCGGCGAAACGGCGGTTGTGGTGGCGGTAATCACCCGCACGGCTGTGGCGCGTTCGGCGATTTCCTCTTGGGCGGGGGCCGGTTTGGTGGCGATTGTGAAGGCAACAAAACCTACGCCAACAGCTACCAGTGGCAATGTCATCAGAATCAGTTTGAAACCGCTTTTCATGGGTTTTCTCCTGTCGGGGCAAAGCCTGTCAGTTGCAGATACAATAGACGCGGCCCGTCTTGCATCAGGATTGCGGGTTTGCGTGTCACCATCATTCGGAGAACCAGACTCTGAATGACGCCAAAGATCAGGGTTGCGGCATCATTTTCATCCAGATCAGCCCGAAAATGGCCAGCGTTAATGGCGTTCTTGACGTTTGATACCAGGGCCACCCGAAAGGCCACCATCGCATCCTGTATGCTATCTTGCACCACGATATGACCGTCCGTTTTGTCGCGAAGCACCATAAAATCTGGCAAGGCGGGGTTTTCCTTGACCACCCGCAAATGCCCCAGAACCAGTTTTTTCAACCGCTCCACAGGCGCAAGATCAGGGGGCGAGGATGCGGCGATATTTGCGTCAATCTGCGCCCCCAGATGCAAAGCAATCGCGGTCCAGATATCGTCTTTCTTCGGGTAATGCCGATAGATCGCGGGCTGGGTCAGGCCCAACTCTTTGGCAATCATGCCGGTTGTGACCTGTGACGGGCCGATTTTGAAGGCAAGATCCAGAGCGGTTTGTTCAATCTCGCTTTTACGATCTTCGGCAGATTTTCTGATACGCATGGGGCCTCGGAAATTTAGTTATATATCTATTACTAATGGGAACCGTGGCGTACTGCAACAGTATACTCTGTCGCATCTCTATTGGCCACTAATATTCCGACAGTCGCTGATCCCCGCGACATGCTGTAGCATTAGGGCGATAACTGTTGCCGGTATTGGCACACAGGAATACCATATGCGTAATCTTGCCGGCAGTGACGGGAAGAATCACAAGGGGTGCATGTTGGGCCGTAACCGGACATATATCAAACGTTACCATCGGCGCTGGTTAAACAGCTTTGTGGCTGGCATTATTGTCCTGTCCCAGATCCTGTTGATTGTCGGTACCAACACATCTTTTGCCGATACATCAGCATCCAGCCGCATATCCGTATCGTCTGAGGAATTTCCCTTTGGTCCGATGGTTATCTGCACACCGAACGGCATCCAGATTATCTATCCGAACGGGGATGGACCTGACGGATCGGGTGGCGAAGGCAAAACATGGGTGAAATGCCCGCTATGTCTGATCGCTACGGCTTCGTTCCTGATGCCCCCCTCCGTGACGCGGGAAAACATACCCGACCTGTCTGGCGCAATCGATATAATCTGGGCCAGCGAAACCGAACACCCCCGTTCTATCGGGCGCTATTTCAACCAGCCGGTGCGCGCGCCGCCCTTTGGTCTTTCTATCTAACAATTCAAAACAACTGTCAGCCTATTCGCGGCCCGATTGGGTGCGATCCGATGTGACAGTTTCCAAGATATGAAAGACAAAGGAAAACTGAAATGGAACGTAGAAATTTTTTGATGGGCACAACTTCGATGCTTGCTGGTGGGTTGGTTGTTGCCAGCTCGGCCAGTGCCGAAATGAAGATGGTGCCGCCATGGGTCTGGACCGCCGAACACGGTTTGACAGGCCATCTGGTCACAGATCCTGATCCCTCGACCGATGATCTGGCCAAATTCAAGCGCTGCGCCTATTGCGGCATGTCCACAACCCAGTGGAGCCACACACGCCACGTTGTCCAGTACGAGGATGACAAATCGGAAGCAACCTGTTCGATCCGCTGTTTGACAATTTCGCTATCGCTGAACCTTGATCGCAACCCGAAAAACATCTGGGTTGGCGATGCCGGTGCGGACTCTGAAATCAAGCCATTGGTCAAGGTCGAGGATGCGCAATACATCCTGCAGCCGGGCAAAATGGGCACCATGACAGCCAACCGCAAATGGGCCTTTGCAGACAAGGCCAAAGCAAAAGCAACCGGCGCACAGCTGATCAATTTCGAGGAAGCACTGGTTGCCGCCTACAAGGATCAGGCGATGGATACCATCATGATCCGCAAGCGCCGCGCCGAGAAGCGCGCACATATGGCCCAGAAAATGCAAGACGGCAACTAAACCGCCAAACTGTTTTACAAATCTGTCCAAAGGGGTGCCGATTGTGGCGACCGGCACCCCACCTCCAAAACCCGCAACGATTTCCCAAAAGGTCCGCCCATGTGCAACCACCATAAATCCCCGACCCGCCGCCATATGCTGCAACTGGGCGCCAGCGCCATGCTGATGCTGCCTGCGCTGCCGTCTTTGGCCACGGAAAAACCGGGCGTTGCCCCCGTTATCGACCTGCCCAAACCCGGCCCGCGCGACCGTTGCCCGGTCTGTGGCATGTTCCCCGAACGATACCCCGACTGGACCGCGACCGTGCTGTTTCAGGACGGCCATGCCGACCATTTCGACGGGGCCAAGGATTTCTTCAAATACCTGTATGACATGCCCAAATATGCCAGTGGCCGCAAACGCGAACAGATCACCGGCATGGGTGTCACCGGCTATTACGCCGCCGAAATGATTGACGCGCAACAGGCGCTTTATGTGATCGGCTCGGATGTGCTGGGGCCGATGGGGCATGAACTGGTGCCGCATCCCGATATGTACGACGCCGAGGCCTTTATGCGCGATCACGCCGCCATCAAGATCCTTCGTTTCGAGGACACCAGCATGGAAATGCTGCTGGGCCTTGATGAAGGCAAGTTTGATTGGGGATGAGCATCCGCCCTTCCAGTCTGATGATCAGCGCGATGTTGCTGCTGGGCGCCGCTGTTGTGGCCCTGTTTGTGCATGCCTACAGCAGCACCGATAACGGGCTGGCGGCGCGCGCACGGCTGGTGGGGCAGTTGGGGTTGACCGATCTGGCCCTGTTCACAGAGGCCCGCTATACCCGCCACCCCTCGCAGGCGGATTTGCATTCCGCCTTTCAGGATCACCCCATGTCGCTGGACCATTTCCCGTCAGGATCACTGGTTTCACCGCCGCGTCATAATTTTGCGCCACGCACCGGAGTGCAACAATGAACACATCCTTTACCCGTCAAAGATACCTGATGGATTTCACCTTGCATTCGATGCTGCGCCGCAAGGGGCGCAACCTTGTGCTGTTTACGGTGTACTGTCTGGTGATTTTCATTCTGGCCTCGGTGATGTTTTTCGGTCAGGCCATCCGGCAAGAGGCCAAGACCGTTCTGGCCGATGCGCCCGAGGCCACGGTGCAAAATCTGGTGATGGGGCGGCACGCCCTGATCAATGCCAAATGGGTGCCGGTTTTGCAGAATGTCCGCGGGGTGCGTCATGCCGAAGGGCGGCTGTGGGGCTATTATTACGACACCGTGAACGGCGCCAATTACACGGTGATGGTGCCGCCATCGGGTGACGCCGAACATCAGTTGCAACCGGGCGAGGTTATCATCGGGCCGGGAATTGTCGCCAACCGCAGCCTGATCCGCGACAAATATTTGTTTCTGCGCGCCAACTACGGCGAGATTTTCCGCCTGAAGGTCAAAGACAGGCTGTCGTCGGATTCAGCATTGGTCAGCGCCGATCTGCTGCTGATGTCGGAACCCGATTTTCGCAAATTTTTCCAACTGCCCGACGATGTGTTCACCGACATCGGCCTGACCATCCGTAACGCGCGTGAAATCCCGACCATCATCGGCAAAATCGGCGTGCGGGTGCCCGGATCACGGGTTGTGACCCGCTCGGACATTCTGCGCACCTATCAGTCGATTTTTTCGTGGCGCGAGGGATTGCTTTTGGCCCTGCTGGGCGCCTCCATCGTTGCCTTTGTGATCTTTGCCTTTGACAAGGCCGCCGGCCTGTCCGGCGAGGAACGCCGCGAAATCGGCATCCTGAAGGCGATCGGCTGGGAAACCTCGGATGTGCTGGCGATGAAGTTCTGGGAAGGCGCGCTGGTGTCGGCAGGGGCGTTTTTGCTGGGGCTGGTGCTGGCCTATGGGCATGTGTTCTTCTTTCAGGCCGGATTGCTGGAACAGGTCCTTAAGGGCTGGGCCGTGATCTATCCCGATTTTCACCTGAAACCGCATATCGAGGTGTTGCAGGTGGTGACTTTGGCGTTTTTTACAGTGGTTCCCTACACGGCGGCGACGATCATTCCGATCTGGCGCGCGGCGGTGACGGACCCGGATGCGGTGATGCGATGATTGAACTTGATAACGTCAGCAAGGTTTATAACGAAGGCCGCGTGAACGAGGTATTCGCCCTGCGCGACATTACCCTGCAAATCCGCGCGGACCAGACCACGGTGCTGAAGGGGCCAAGCGGCTCGGGCAAAACCACGCTGCTGACATTGATCGGCTGTTTGTCTCGCCCTACGGTGGGGCGTATCCATCTGGAAGGAAAAATGGTTTCGGGGCTGCCGGAAAAATTCATGACCGAAATCCGGCGGGAAAAATTCGGCTTTGTATTCCAGCGGTTCAATCTGGTGCGCGGGCTGACGGTGCTGGAAAACGTAATGCTGCCCGCCTATCCGCTGGGCCTGAAATACAGCACATTGCGCGATAATGCCGAACGCCTGTTGGGCGATGTCGAAATCGCCGACAAAGCCGGCATGAAGGTCGAAAACCTGTCGGGCGGCGAGGCCCAGCGTGTCGCAATCGCACGGGCGCTGATCAACAACCCCGACTATGTGATCGCGGACGAGCCAACGGCAAATCTGGACACCCGGCTGGTTGGCGAATTCCTGAAAATCGTCGAAAAACTGCGCACCGAGGGTAAATCGGTGATCATCACCAGCCACGATCCGCGCATCTGGCAGGCCGATGTGGTGGATCGGGTGATCGGTATGGAAGATGGCCGCGTGATTGACGACGGGATTGCCGCAACATGATCTTTCACCCCCCAATACTGGCCCTTGTTCTGGCCTCGCTGATCTCGGCGCTGACGGTGCTGTGGGCAGCATGGTTTGCCCTGAGGGTGCTCCGCCATTGGCAGCCTTCCAGCGGGCATGCGTTGCAGATCAACATGGAAAAACGCACCTATCTGGTGTCCACCGCGCTGGCCTTTGTGCTGCTGCTGGAACTGGCGTCGCTGCTGTTGTTTGTATCCAACGCCGACCAGATGTCGGTGATGTTTGTCGGGGCGATGTGCGCGGTGGGAACGCTGAATGTGAACGCCTATGGCATTCCGGCGCTGTTGCTGAAACTGGCGGTGTTCTTTGTGGCGCTGGTCTGGCTGGTGATCAACCAGATCGACAACAAAGCGCCGGATTACCCGTTCACAAAACTGAAATACACCATCCTGCTGTTGCTGGCCCCGCTGGTGGTGGTGGCTGCGGGAACGCAACTGACCTATTTCCTGAATCTGGAAACCGACACGATCACCTCCTGTTGCTCGCTGGCCTTTATCCCCGAAGGCGGGGGCGTGGCGGCGGAACTGTCATCAATGCCGCCCAAACCCGCACTGATCCTGCTGTTTGGCGGCTTGGCGGCAATGGTCCTGCTGGGCCTTCTGGCGATGCGGTTCAGGGTGGCACAGGCGTTCTACGGGCTGGGCAGTGCGCTGTTCTTCGTGATCTCGATCACCGCGATTGTGTCGGTGATTTCGTCTTATATTTACGAGCAACCGCACCACCACTGCCCATTCGATGTGATCAAACCGCAATTTGATTATATCGGCTACTGGATGTATCTGCCGCTATTCACCGCCACAGGCATCGGCATGGCCGCCGGTATTCTGGGGCTGCGGCGAACGCCCGACAGTATGGCCGACAGCTTTGCCCGCCTGATGAAAAAACGGATAGCAATTTCGCTGGGGCTTTATCTGTTGTTCGGCCTTGTGGCGCTGGTTGCAATCCTGAAATCAAACCTGATTTTGATTGGATGAAAAACCAATAATCTCATGGTTTTTCGCATTCAGTAGGTATTACTCACCCCCAAGCGGTTCAATTCCACATTTGCAAATTGACTGTACTGGTCGAAAAATCAGGCCTTCTCGGGACGGAGGGTCACTTGACGAGCGTGAAAAAATACCCGCTCAATGTTGGCGATCTGTAATCCGTCCGGATATGGGCCTCGAAGAAAATCGCTTTCTATAACAGACCGACACATGCAGTTATTCCTGCCGATCCAATCCATCAATGAGAACTTGTTCGCTAACATTCGGCCCAGAAATGCAGACTTGATTCAAATCATCCTGAAAAATACCAGTTATGGTATAATTGCTTGAGTTTCTTTCTGTCTTGCAAGGCACTTTGTTACCGGAGGCCACGACAATGAGCAACGATATTATCCATAAATCCCACCTGATCGCCGATGCGGCGAATATGCCGGATTACGAACAGGCACGCACCAGTTTTTCCTGGGAAGAGGAACAAAGCCTGCTGGACGGTTTGCCCAACGGCAAGTTGAGCATCGCGCACGAGGCCATTGACCGGCATGTGCAAGAGGGCATGGGTGACAGGCTGGCCATTCGCTGGATCGCCAAGGACGGAATGCGTTTGGATTTTACCTATCTGAACCTGCAACGCCAGACGGCGCGCTTTGCAAATGTGCTGCGCAGGTTGGGTGTTCAAAAAGGGGCGCGGGTCTATACGCTTTTGGGACGCAAGCCTGAACTTTACATCACGGCCCTTGGCACGCTGAAAGCCGGATGCGTCTTTTGTCCGATGTTTTCGGCTTTTGGGCCGGAACCTGTGCAGTCGCGCATGGAAATTGGCGGGGCACAGGTGTTGGTAACATCAAAGGCGCTATATCGGCGCAAGGTCAAATCAATCCGCGACAGGCTGCCCGATCTAACCCATATTCTGCTGATTGATGGCGAAGAGGACAATACCGAAAACCTGATTTCCCTGATGGATACCGCCGCCGACACATTTACAACCGAACCCACAGACCCCGAAGACATCGCCTTGCTGCATTTCACCTCGGGCACCACTGGCAAACCAAAGGGGGCGGTGCATGTGCATCAGGCCGTGGTCGCGCATCATGCGACAGGGCGAATGGTGCTGGATTTGCGGGCGGGCGATACCTATTGGTGCACGGCTGATCCCGGCTGGGTGACGGGCACCTCTTACGGCATCATCGCGCCCTTAACCATTGGCGCAACCATGATCATTGACGAGGCGGAGTTCGACCCCGAGCGTTGGTATTCGATCCTTGAGGATGAACAGGTCAACGTCTGGTACACCGCGCCCACCGCCATCCGAATGTTGATGAAAGCCGGCGATGCGATGGCCAAGGCGCACAGCTTCCCGCATCTGCGGTTCATGGCAAGCGTGGGCGAGCCGCTGAATCCCGAGGCGGTGATCTGGGGAAACGAGCAGTTCGGAATGCCGTTTCACGACAACTGGTGGCAGACTGAAACCGGCGGCATTATGATCGCCAATTATGCGTCGATGGATGTCAAACCCGGCTCGATGGGCAAACCCCTGCCCGGCATCAATGCCGGCATTGTCGAGACCGGCGAGGACGGGTTGCGCGAGGTCACAACGCCATTGGCGATTGGCGAATTGGCGTTGCGGCCCGGCTGGCCCTCGATGATGCGCGGTTATTTGCACGAGGAGGCGCGCTATCAAAAAGCCTTTCGCGACGGTTGGTATCTGAGCGGCGATCTGGCGATGCGGGATTCTGACGGATACTACTGGTTCGTCGGGCGCAGCGATGATGTGATCAAAAGTGCGGGCCACCTGATTGGCCCATTCGAGGTGGAAAGCGCCTTGATGGAACACGATGCAGTAGCCGAGGTGGCGGTGATCGGCATCCCTGATGAAACCGTCGGCGAAATCGTCAAGGCCTATGTCGCGCTGAAACCGGGGGTGGTGGGCGATGATGACCTGTTGCTCGATCTGCGCGGCTTTGCGCGCAAGCGGCTTGGCCCGGCCGTCGCGCCCAAGGAAATCGTCTTTCGCAAAAACCTGCCGAAAACCCGCAGCGGCAAGATCATGCGGCGCCTGCTGAAAGCCCGCGAACTGGGCCTGCCCGAAGGCGACATTTCAACCTTGGAAAGTGATGAACAATGACAAAGCCTGACCTGAAACCGCACCTTGATCACGCCCATGTTCGCGCACTGCTAAAGGGGATGATCCGCATTCGCCGCTTTGAAAGCAAATGCGCCGAACTGTATACCCAACAGAAAATCGGCGGGTTCCTGCATCTTTATGATGGCGAAGAGGCGGTGGCGGTCGGGGTTATTCCGTTGCTGAAACCCGAGGACCGCATCATTGCGACCTACCGAGAGCATGGCCATGCGCTGGCCCGCGGGATGCCAATGACCACAGTGCTGGCCGAAATGTATGGCAAGGTCGAGGGCTGTTCTGGCGGGCGCGGCGGATCAATGCACCTGTTCAGTCAGGAGGCGAATTTTTACGGCGGCAACGCGATTGTCGGTGGTGGTTTGCCGCTGGCCGTGGGGCTGGCGCTGGCCGACAAAATGCAAGGCTCCGGCGGTGTGACAGCCTGCTTTTTTGGCGAAGGTGCGGTGGCCGAGGGCGAGTTTCACGAGGCGCTCAACCTTTCGTCGCTCTGGGACTTGCCGGTGCTTTTTGTCTGCGAAAACAACGGCTACGCGATGGGCACAGCGCTGGATCTAACCGAGGCGCAGACCGACATCAGCGCCAAGGCCCGCAGCTATTCTATTCAAGGCGAAACTGTTGACGGTATGGACATTGTCGCAGTCGAGGCCGCAACGCGCCGTGCCTTGAACGCGATCAAGGAAACCGGCAAACCTTATTTTCTGGAATGCCGCACCTACCGGTTCCGTGCGCACTCGATGTTTGACGCCCAAAATTACCGTACCAAAGGCGAGGTCGAGGACTGGCGCGAAAAAGGGCCGATCGTGCGGTTTCAGGGCTGGCTGCAGGAAACCGGTTTGCTCCACGCTGACGAGATAAAGGCCATCGTGGCCGAGGTGGACGCCGAAATCGCCGAGGCCGTGGCCTTTGCCGAGGCGGGTACAGACGAGCCGCCGGAAACCTTGACCCGCTATGTCACAGCCCCTGAACGCCCCGCCGCACCCATTCCTGCCAAGCCCGCAAAGATGGTCGAGACCACCTACCGCGAGGCGGTAAAGGCAGGGATTGTCGAGGCTATCGAGCGTGACGAGCGCGTGTTTTTAATGGGTGAGGATGTCGGTCATTACGGCGGTTGTTACGCCGTTAGCAAGGGTCTGCTGGACAGGTTCGGCGCGGATCGCATTCGCGACACACCGCTGTCGGAATCCGGTTTCACCGGTGCGGGCATCGGCGCTGCAATCGCCGGAATGCGCCCGATTGTCGAAGTGATGACCGTCAACTTTTCGCTGCTGGCCCTTGACCAAATCCTGAACACCGCCGCCACCTACCGGCATATGTCCAACAACCAGTTCGGCGTGCCGGTGGTGATCCGCATGGCAACAGGGGCTGGCCGTCAATTGGCTGCACAGCATTCGCACAGCCTTGAGGGATGGTATGGCCATATCCCGGGCTTGCGCATCCTGACCCCTGCCACACTGGAGGATGCGCGCGGCATGTTGTGGACCGCATTGCAAGATCCCGATCCGGTGCTGATATTTGAAAACGTCATGCTATATAACATGACCGGTGAACTGGCCGAAAATGCCGGGGCGGTTGATATTGACCATGCCGTCGTGCGTCGCGAGGGCACGGATTTGACGCTGATCACCTATGGCGGATCGCTGTTCAAATCCCTTGATGCAGCCGAAGAACTGGCCAAGCAAGGGGTGAATACCGAGGTGATTGATCTGCGCTGCTTGCGCCCGCTTGATATGCCTACGATCCTTGCCTCTGTCGCCAAAACCCACCGCGCATTGATCGTCGACGAGGGCTGGAAAACCGGTTCATTATCCGCCGAAATCGGCATGCAACTGGCCGAGGACGCGTTCTTTGATCTGGATGCGCCATTGGCCCGCGTGTGCAGTGCCGAGGTGCCGATCCCCTATGCCGCGCATCTTGAGGCGGCAGCCATTCCACAAGTGCCGGGGATTGTGGCGGCTGCCTTGAAACTGGTGGGACGGGAGTAGAGCCATGGGACAATTCCTGATGCCGTCACTGGGCGCCGACATGGAGGCGGGCACACTGATCGAGTGGCTGAAATCGCCGGGTGATGCGGTAAGCAACGGTGATCTGATTGCCGTCGTCGAAACCCAGAAAGGTGCAATTGAGATTGAGGCGTTCGAGGACGGCATACTGGAAGAATATCTGGTCGGTATCGGTAAAAAGGTTCCTGTTGGCACCCCGTTGGCAATAATCCGTACAAAAGGAGAGGCGCCGGTGGAGAGGGCGGTTCAGGAGAAAGCGCCGAAGCCGGAACCACCCGTGCCTGTGCCTGCCGCAACATCGCCCACGCCCGAACCCGCCCCCACACCTGCCATACCCCTCCAGACGGATCGTGTCAGGATCACCCCGGCAGCGCTGCGTTTGGCACAAAGCAAGGGTATTGATCCGCGCACATTGGGGGACATTGGCACCGGCCCTGGCGGCGCGCTCACTTTGGCGGACATCGAGCGGGCCAATCCCCCCTCCCCCGTCAATCCAATGGACGGTATGCGCGCGGCCATTGCCGCCGCGATGACCCGCTCAAAGGCCGAAATTCCGCACTATTATCTGGCCCACACTGTCGATTTAACTGCGGCGCAAACTTTTGTGGATCAAACCAACGCTGATCGCCCCCCCGAGGCCCGCCTTTTGCTGGGCGCACTATACCTCAAGGCGGTTGCCAAAGCGCTGCGTAAATACACCGAATTCAATGGCTATCTAACCGACGGGCAATTCCACCCCGCAAGCGCCATTAACACCGGTATGGCCATCACAATCCGCGGGGGCGGATTGGTGGCGCCCGCAATTCTTGATGCTGCCAACCTGAACCTGGATGATCTGATGACTTCAATGCGTGATTTGGCAGCGCGGGTGCGGACCGGACGGTTCCGGGCCACCGAACTTACAGATGCCACGATCACCGTGACCAGTCTGGGTGAACGCGGCGTTGATCAGCTATTTGGCGTAATCTATCCGCCGCAAGTGGCGATTGTCGGCATCGGCACCCCGCGCGAGCACCCGTTCGCTGTGGGTGGTGCGGTTGAAGAGCGCCTGACCACAACAATAACCCTTTCCGCCGACCATCGTGTCAGCGACGGCCACCGCGGCGCACTGTTTTTACGCGCCATCGACAAACACCTGCAGAAACCGGAGAAATTATGACCCAGACCGACATTGAAACCCTGTTAAAGGACGAGTTGCATCGCATCGCCCCTGATATCGAGATCAATGAAATTGACCGCGACGAGGATTTGCGAGAAGAATTCGACATCGACTCGCTGGACTTCCTGAACCTCGTCACCGCTCTTGGCAAAGCGCTGAACACACCTATGCCCGAAGCCGATTACCCACAGATGGGAACCTACAATGAAATGATAGCATACCTTACCCAAAAAACGGCCTAAGCGCCCTTTGCGCAGGACTGCCGGATGTTCAAAACGCCATAGATATATTCAGGGTTTTCGGATTAAGATTGATCCCAGCTGAATCTTGGTCGTTGCCCTGGCTCCCCTATCTGATCCGTTTTTCTTGTTGTTTGGTCTCATTAGGATTGCCACCCCTGCAGTTTCGGCCCTGACTGCATCCCGCACTTATCTGTCCTTCAACAGACTGATTGCAGGAGAATCCCCGATCACTGGTTATTTCTCTATGCCTTCTATGCGATATTTGAACCGCCATGACTTTGATCCTGTTGCTTTCACCAATAAAAACAACCCGTCAAAGTCACCCACTTTGTAGGATTTCTCTTTGGTTTTCAGGTTTCGAATCTTTGCGTCATTTAAAGGCGTCTGGGGGTACACTCATTTTCGGGTTTTCATCGTACCCCAAAATATACCCCCAATCTGGGGGGTACGTTAGCGGATCAAGAAAAACGCCACTGGACAAACTATTTCATAAATAGCCTTATATACAAGGCTGAAAAGGATGTCACTGGACTTTATAATACGGTGAAATGGTGCCCCACACGGACTCGAACCGCGGACCTACTGATTACAAATCACGCCCCCATACTTATACGCTTGGTACGCCTTGGCGCGCTTCATCATATAAAACAAGCAGTTAACAACTTTTTGCAACAAAAATCAGTCGGTTGACAGTGCGCCATAATGCGTCTTAGTGATGTGTTGTGTTGCAAAAAACGTTGCAAAAAAAACGGAGATGAAAGAATGACCGCCGCAATCGACTTCACCAAAAACGCCAAGCTGCTGAAAGCGCCACCGGGCATGTATCGTCACGACGGTGATCGCTTCCCAAGCCTTTATCTGAACGTCGGAAAGCGGCGCTCAACTTGGTATTTGAAAAAGCGCGTCAGCGGCAAAGTGAAGTCGATCAAGGTTGGCGCATTTCCAGAAATGGACGCAGTGCAAGCCAGCAAACAAGGCGACATCAAAAGCAAACAGGTGCGCACAAGCCCCGACATCACAACCGTGCGTGATGGTTGGGACAAACACTGCGACACATCGCAGGCAATGGGTTCAATGTCGGATAGGCATCGCATCGACATGACGACCAAACTGGAGCGCCATGCAGGCGACATCCTAAAAATGCACGTTGCCGACGTTACATCAGCACGGATTCAGGATGTGGTGAATGGTCTGGCCAAGGACGGCATGAAGGCAACCGCCCGCCATGTGCGCACAGGTCTTGGCTCTGCGTTTAACTATGCAAACGTCCCAAACCCTGTTGCAGGTAAAAAGGTGCGCGCTCCAAGTTCTGGCGAGACCGAAACCAAGTGGACGGTCGCCTGCGCCGCCCATGGTCTCGACGAAGACGACTGGTCGCCAATGTGGGATGCCATCATGGGCGTGAACAACGCGCTACGCCGCACGGCGTGGATCGTGATGCTGTTTACAGGCATCCGCGCGGGCAACGTCCGCTCACTTCGATGGGATCAGGTCGATCTGCAATTGAAGACGATCCATCTGCCCAAGATGAAAAACAAACTGGCCCGAACCCTCCCCATTTGTGACATCGTGGTCAGCGCCCTTATGGCGATCAGATCATCTGAGTTTGAATTTGTGTTCCCAGCATCATCGAAAACAGGGCACATCGACCAATTGGATGTGCTGACGACAACCATCGAAGGCAACCGTGTTCCGGTCCTAAGCCAACACGATACGCGGCGTCACTTTATGCAGGCGGGTGCAGAGGCGTTTCTGCCTGACTATGTGATCCACTTCCTGCGTGGTGACGTGTCAGGCGGCAAAGGAAACGACATGTTGATGAAGTACATGAAACGCATGGGCAATCATCGCGCACCATCGGAAATCGAAACGGTAATTGTGCAACGGATTAAGGTAACACCTTCTTTCGATCTTGAAGAGTGAAGTTAGGCTCACTATCTTCATTCACGCACCTATGCCCGTCGTGAGACGCGCGCCATTCTGGCAGTGCACAGCATCCCGAGCGCGCGACGACGCAAGCGGCTTGGTCGATGATTGCCCACCGCGTCGTATATCAACAGAGGGCGTCTGTCTGGTTAAGGACATGACGAAAGGACTCTGTTGCAATGTCCCCTGAAAACCTGACTCTGCGCATTGACGCGCTCAAAACTCTCGTGCGCCAGCACGAGGAAATGCTGAACCATGCACATCATCGCATTGATGATCTTGAAACCCAGCTTACTATCCCCAAACTAATGACGCCTCGCCAATTGTGCGAATTTCTCCAAATCTCGGAGGGACAGTTTTATGCGTGGAAGCGCGCAGGCGACAGTCCACCCGCGATATATTGGAGCGAACGCACCGTTCGCTACGATCTCGACGCTGTGATGGCATGGGCGAAATCAAAAGAAGTGGGGCAGGCTTGAGGCCCGCCCCACTGGTCAGTAACGCACAATTTGATAAGTCAGTTATACACGCTGACTTGACGACGCTGAACCGGTGAAGCGGGTCCATCCTGAAAATGGTATGGATCAAACATTCAAAAATCTGTTCGCTGGGAACGAAGAACGGTTTCTCACATTCTCGAGCATGAAAAAGCGCGAGGACGGGAAAATGGTTCCTGACTATCGCACGATCAAACGAGGCGTTTCCGACCAAGATTGGGCGCGCCACATCAAGGGCGAAACGTCGCTGGGCCTGTCACCGCTACACGATGGCATGGTGAAGTGGGGTGCAATCGACGTTGACCTCTATCCCGTCCTAGAAAGCGACGACGAGGTGGAAGCTCTCATGAAGGCGTGGCGCGACCCATGCCTGATTGCGCGGTCAAAGTCGGGCGGCGTTCATATCATCGCCTTTTCGAACGATTGGGTTCCGGCGGAACGTATGCGCGCCTATCTGGAAGCTAAGCGTGACGCCATCCTTGACCCCGTCGTGATCGAACACGCCAAAGAAGTGTTCCCGAAGCAGAATGACGGTGACGGTTCGCAAATGAACCTGCCCGCATTCGGCAACGAGCGGAGTGTGCTCGCATGGCGTTCGGCAACGGTTATTGCCTACGTGTCGGACGAGCACCCGGTGCAGTGGGATCAGGTCGAAGGTGATTGCCACGTATCAGACGGCATCATGGCAGACGCCATGCTCGCCGCGCTAACACCGAAGCCAAAGGCGAGGAAGAAGCGAACGACTGAGCGCAAGAAATCGGCTGGCGGGTTTAAGCACCCAGAACAATCAGAAGGTCGCCGCGACTATCTGTTCAAATGCGCGGCATCGGCACGGTCACGGGGCGCGGACAAGGAGCAGTTGGAAGAAATCATTGGGACCGTCAATGACTCCTTTGCCGACCCCGACCACGAATATGGCGCAAAGGGTCCGATCACTGAGAATCAACGCCTGAACGTGATCATCCAAGAGGTGATGAAATTCGAACAAGGATCACCCACCAACCTGTCTTATGATGTGGTCGAACGCATGAACGCGGAGTGGGCGATGATGATGGTTGATGGGCGCGTTGAATTCCTTCACCAACCATCTGGCGTTTGCTACCCGTTACGCGACTTCACACTCCGCACAAAGCCAATGACCTGCATGGTGAATGGCAAGGTTGCGCAAATGTCGGACATGTGGATTCGTGACCCCGACCGCCTCGAGTATGACGGCATAGTGATTGAGTCACCCGAATATGACGGTCCCGGTTGGAATGTCTTTCAGGGGTGGCGCATCAAGCCAAAGCCGGGCGACGCTTCACTGTGGGTCGATTATGTCGAGCGTATCCTTTGCGGCGGCAACAAGGAACTCGCTCACTGGGTCATGACGTTCATCGCTGACGGTGTGCAACGCCCATGGTCATTGCACCCCGGCACGGCCCTCGCGCTACGCGGGGCACAAGGCGGTGGCAAGTCATTCTTGGGGAACATGTTGACGCGCATCCTTCACGACGATCAGGCGCAAGAAATCGCGAACTCTGACCGTATGTTTGAGCGGTTCAATCGTGGCATGTTCGGCGCGACCTTCGTCCTTGCGGAAGAGTCCGTATTCGCGGGTTCGTCCAAACAGGCGAATACACTCAAGGCGTTCATCACGTCGCCGCGTTGGTCATACGAGCAGAAGTTTCTCGCATCGTTCACGGGCAAGAATGTTCACCGCATGATCGCCACGACCAACGATGAGCAGGCCGTTCATCTCGACGACGACGATAGGCGGTGGACGGTGGTTGAGGTCGCCAACATGTTTGACGACCCAGACAGCGGCGAGGCGCGCGAGTATTGGAAACCATATTGGGATTTGGACCCCGGCGTCGTGCTTGGATATTTGCTCGGGTATGAGGTGGATCGGGAATTGATCGGTCGACCAATCATCACGGAGGCAAAACGGGCGGACAAAATCATGTCTGATCCTGTTCTTGAGGTGTTGCATGAAATTGCGGAAAGCGGGATCGTGTTTGATGACCTCGACGGCAATGGGCGGTTGGCAATATCCACTTTGTATCGCGAAGCTCGGGCGCGCGGTGCGGGGCCATATGACAAGCCGCGCGTCCTCGGTGAGCGGGCAAAGAAAATCCTTGGGTGGAAAGGCACCTGCCGCAACGCGATGCATATCAAAGAATACCAGCGCACAGTTGACGGTGATGGTGTGCCAACGATGCACCCAATTCTGGAAAACGGCGGTCATGCGCGCGGCATTGATCTAAAGTCGTTGTCGGATTTTAGGGCTGCGGTATCGCGTCGGACAGGCGTTGACTACGACAATGGTGGCGGCTGGAAGCGTTTCAAAACACCTTCGGTCGACTTCCGGGTTGGTGATCCCGAGGATGTTGAGAAGGCGTATTCGGAACGGCAACGCGCAATCCATGGGGAAGACATTCAGTTCTGATAACCAAGTGATGGAATGAATGGACGGGCGGTGTCGAGGGGCATCGCCCGTTTTCGTTGCAGCGGTGTCGATGTTGAAAACATCGACAGAAGGTTACCCGATTGATTTTAATGTATTTATGTCGTTTGGTGTCGATACTGTCGGTTTTTGACCGTTTTCAATCGTTGCGTCATATTGTGTGTTTTTGTGTGTTCTTGTGTGTTTTTTGCATAGCAAGAAAACATAAGTATAAAAATATATCGACAGTATCGACAGTATCGACAGTATCGACATCTTACGTTTGAAAACAACGCGTTAGCGTGGTGTCGATGGGATTTTTTGCGACAGTGATCGACAGACCATCGACACTGCGGGCATTTGGCTGGTGACCTCCACCCGCTATCTCAACATGGTTGTTGCGAGCCAGTCGCAACTAGCGCCGATTTCAAGCCATACTGAATACTAATCAATGACTCTAGTCGGTAGATTGGCTTGCTATTCAAGCGGTTGAACAAAATGACGCGCGTTTTTGCAACGCTCTTTGCAACAGCCGCACAATTCTACCGCGAAATCATGCCTCTGTGGGTGACATAAATCACTAAACACCGCATATCGCGCCACCTAAATCTCCCCCGGTGCCACCTCATTCCGCAGAACAACGCCCCACGGCGAGGTGATACGCAATTCATGCTGGGCATGTGGCGTGCCGATGAAACGCGTCACACCTGCGCGCATCCGGTGCCCCAGCAGGCCACCTCCTTTCGGCCTTGCCTGAGCCGGGTGCGCGCACAACGAACCAAAGGATGACCAATGACCATCACCGCAACAATCGACGAGCACGAAGCCGTCACCCTCACCTACACCCGCATGAACACCACGTCGAACCTTGGCGTGCCTGACGCAGCATCATTCGCTGACGACCTGCTATCGACGTTCAATCCCGAGCAGGCCGATATTGTCCGCGCAGGATACAACATCCTTGTGACCGCCGAAGGCGTGACCGTCGAGGTGTATCCCAACTCCTTCCCGATCCCGTGGCAGCATATCGCCTCCGTGGTCGAGCAGCTCAATGCCTGACACGGTGCGACCCCTCTGGCGTGAACTGCCCCTGACGCGCGGCACGCTCCTTGAGCGCGGCCTGCGCGTCCACGGTGTGTGGACGATGCACATTGGCCTCGACATGCCACCGCGCGTCTACGTCGACTGGCAGAGCGAACCCAACAGGCACGAACGCGCTGTTTCCGAACACCTCGTTGTTGCCCGCAAAATCATCCACATCGAACCCGGCGGTAACAAGCCATGGATGGAATGACAGGCACGCCCGAAGGCGCATTCGTCGCGTCCATAATCTCGCAAGCGTATTCCGACATGCTTAGCCCAAACGACGACAACGCATACCCCGCGATAACCTTCCTAACCGCCCCTAATGGCCGGCACGCCCGCTGGCGCAACGAACTGTTCGGTCTCTTGGGACTCGACGGTGACATTGCCGCCCAACGCATCGTCAAAGGCCTTGAGGGCAACGCCGACTTGCACCCCCTCACACTGGAAACCAGTGAGCAACACGCCGCACAGGTCGCCACCGCCCACAAGCGGTGGCAACACCTAAAACACCCCCACGCTCCACCTGCTTCTTCGGTGTAACCATTCATCCTTGGGTTGTATTTTGTTTTCGACGGATTGGTAATCTCGTTGTCCTTAACCAGCTTAACGGACGCGGCACACCAGTCGCGTCCGTTTTGGTTATTGAAAGGACAACAAATGGCCGATGAAACGACCGCCGCAATTCAGGCGCTGATTAAACAGGTGGGCGCGCTCACCGCGACCGTCGATAAGCAGAACAAGCAGATCGACGAACAAAACACCCGCCTCGACAATCTGCACGACTTCAACGGTCGTGTGCTGGACGAGAAGAAGGACATGCAGCGCCAGCTTGAACAGCAAGCTGCATCGGACAAAAAGATGGCCGCGATGGGCCTCGAACGCGCACCCGACGGCAACTACTATCCGAAAGGAACGCGCCCCGCCCACAGCTTGACCCGTGAAGATGCGCGCGACCCACAGAAGTATCGGGCGGCGAAGGAAGCAGCGGCAAAGGCCGGTGCAACACTGGAAATCGTCGATCCCGACAAATCCGAAGATGCCCGCCGACGCGGGCGGGCAGAAGTCGACACCTCGACCAAGACAACCCTTGTCAAAGACGAGGATCAGCGGATCGCCTATATGCGCCGCGATGTGTTGGGATCAGACACGCGTCAGTATCGCCAGCTTCGCGCGGATGGGTTCACGGTCGAGCCGTGGGCGCAATCCGGCGACCTGCCGCAGCACATGCAAACGAAACTCGCTCTGATGGAAAAAGCCCATGACGCCTGAGGATCGTGCAACGCTGGAATGGGCGTATCGCGTCACCCTCGGCTACTCGGCTGAGGACGAAGTAATTGTGCTACGCGACCTGAGCATAATCACAGCCTTCGACCGCGCAATGTTGGACCCGTCAAGCAGCAGCCAGGACGCGCTGATCGTCGCTCTGGCGCAAGCGTTGAAACTCCACTTGACCGGCGTCAATTTTGGACAATTGCGCAGCGATCTCGTCGCGGCTGGCTTGCGGGAAGAGGTGGCAAATTGCGTTCATGATCATATGGTCGACGTCTCCGTTGAGGAATGGGATCGGCTGCGTGACCGCATCCGTTGGTATCGCGACGATAAATGCGATCCCATTGCATTCTCAACCGAAGCATCAGGAACCACCTGATATGGCTGGAAACAAAGGTTCGGGCCGCCCGAACACGATCAACATCCACCCGGAGAAAAATTCAATTGTTCGCCAGATCATCGAGCGCGAGATCGGTGCCCCGGGATCTATGCCTTATGCGCAAATTGCGAAACGTGTTGGCATCAGTTTCACCACTATCGAACGTTACCGCAAAAACCACATCACCGAGGAAATGCGTCGGAAAGTCATGGCTGATTTGCGCGTTGGCGATGTAGAGGCCGACACGGCGATCCTGAATGACGAACGGTTGGACATTGGGCGCACCTATGACTCGCTCGCCCGCCGTGTGGAAAAACTGATCACAAAGGCCGAGGAAAACGAGGATGACGGGTTCGCCCTGGCTGCAATGGAGGGGCTCAGAAAAATCCTCCGCGACATTGCAACCATGCACGGAAAAATGGCGACCAGCCTGTCCGTGTCTGTGTCGCTTTCGGAATCGCCGGAATGGGTGACACTCAAGTCCATCTTGAACGCTGTCTGTGAAGAGGTGCCCGCCGCTCGTGAACCGCTATTGCGTCACATGCGCCACCACGTCCTGTCTGTCACAAAAGAGGAGTCGATTTTATGACCCATCGCGATTTTGAAAGCTGGGACGAATACAACCGCCGCCTGAAAGCGGCGACAGCAGCAGGGCATCCTGAATGGGTGCGCCTCGCCGCAACGATCAAAGAAGCCGAAGGTGATCGCCCCTATTTCACGGGCAAGGAGTGCAAGCACGGCCACGTCTCGCCGCGATACAAAAGCAGTAAGTGCATGGTGTGCGGTCTCAATGGCCTTTGATGCGCTCATACAATGGTGCGAGGATTTAGAGCGAAAACTCGATCCATCCATCCGACTTGCTCATTGGATCGGCCATGAGCCTGATCCTTGGCAGATCAAGGCGTTCGAAACGCGAACGACTGAGGTTGCGCTGCGCGTCGGTCGTCAGGCGGGCAAGACGTCGGTTCTCGCCGCGCGTGCCGTTGAGGAATTGCACATCCCGGAATCGTTGACCATCTGCGTTGCGCCAGCCGAACGGCAAGCGAAGATCATCGCCCGCGAGATTGGGCGGCAGTTGAAGCGCACGGATTTGGTGATCACGCGGTCAACGCTGACCGAACTCGAAATGTCGAATGGTGCGCGTGTCGTCGCGCTGCCGTCCACGTCGGACACCATTCGAGGCTATCCATCGGTTTCGCTGCTGATCATTGACGAGTGCGCATTCTTGCAAGGTGATGGAGGGGGCGAGGATTTGATTGCGGGCGTGCTGCCAATGCTGACGTCTCAGGGGCAGGTGTATTTCAGCAGCACGCCCGCCGGAAAGAACAACTATTTCGCGCGTCTGTTTCTGGACGCGAAACCCGGCGACGGCATCCAGCGGATCGTCGTCAAAGGCACAGACATTCCGCGACTGAAAGAAAAAGTCGACCGGATGCGTCGAACGCTGTCCGCAACGAAATTCAGACAAGAAATCTTGGTCGAAATGTTGAGCGACGGACAAGCCTATTTCGATCTTTCGATCATCGAAAACGCAACAAGCAAGGAAAGCGCGATATGCCCCAAGATGTAACCTCTGAACTACAACTCGTTTATCTGCCTGACGGGCGCGTGGTCAACGAAACGAACAAAGACCCTGCCATTCCGCGCGTCACCGGACACCAACACTATTGGGTGGCCGCTGACCTCGGGCAGGCAAACGACTTCACGGCGGTGACAGTGATCAAGGACGAGGCGTTGCCTATCGTCGATGGATCAAAAATCATTGTTGGGCCGCGTGAACGCTCAATCGTATATGCCGACCGCTTTCGAGGCGTGTCCTATGTCGATGTCTGCGACCACCTGATCCGCCTGCGCAACGCGCCGCCGTTTGGCGGCAAATCAGAATTGGTGATCGACGGAACGTCCCTCGGGCGCGTCGTGTCGGACATGCTCTGGGAAGAAGGCGTTGACCACCACGCGGTGCAAATGACCGGAGGCCAATCCTGGCGCAAGGAAGGCGCGCGATACGTCAACGCGGGCAAGACGTTCATGATCGAAAACCTGTCTGTGCTGTTTGCCTCGGGCGACCTCAAGTTCGCGCATGACCTGCCGCTCAGGGCCGAAATTGAGGCAGACCTCGCCAGCTTCTCGCTGCAAACCACCGCCGCCGGAAACCAAATCATCACGCAGTCACGATCCGCAGGTGGTCACGGGGACTTGGGTATTTCTGTTATCGTCGGCGCGTTCGCGTCGCAGTATTTGGCCGCGAAGACCGTCACCACCCAAACGCTGCGCGGCTGGTATTGACGTCTCTCGTCGCGCTCTTGGCAACCGCGTGGGTCGTAACATTACGAATTTGACGAGCAATGGGGAAAAATCGAACAGCGCTGCGGTCTCTCGTGGTTTTGGGCATAACCGTGGGGCAGTGACCACAACCGCCTTCGCTGACGCGCTTTTTGGGCACCTTGTTTAAACGCCTCGTTCGGCCAGCAGTTGTTCTAGCTTCAATCCGGCCTCCATTCGGTCAACATGGCGCTTGCGGGCCTTTTCATAGGCCTTACGCAACCCGTCGGGGGAATTGTTGAACATCCTGTTTTCGTCGAGGTATTCGCGGGCTGTTCGAGAAATGCTGATTTTCTTTCCACCCTGAACGTCCTTCATCATCCGGCCTGTGAACCAGTCGAAAATGTGATCAAGGTCGTAGCTCCAACCGTCTTGCTCCGCGACCTCTTTGTAGAACCCAAGGTCGTGGGCGAGTTTGGCTTGATCGCCGTGCTCCATGTCGAAGGCGGCCACGGTGACCGCTGACTTTTGAACGTAGGCTTTCACCCATGCAGGCAGGTCGGTCCCTTCGATGTGAGCGGCCAGAAGCTGCCAAGCCTTCTTGGCGTCGCCGGGTTCGAGGCGCGCGGCATCTGCGATTTCATCCAAGTTGGAGTTTTTTTTCATGTTTGCCGCTCCAGATTTCTGTTCTGCCGTGTGGTCCAACCAAGTTGTGTGCCCAATGGTGGGTACGGCTCAAGAACGAAAGGAGTAGAGCCAATGACTAAACATGACAAGAACCTAACCCGCGCACTTGCGATCCTTATAACAGAAGTCGACGAGTTCGACGTTTGCTTCCAAGCCGGAACAGTTGTCGTTCGAGGGCAACACTTTAATCCGCAAAACGACGACGAACGCGCGGTTCTCGAAATTCTGATGGCGGACAAAGAGTTTGGCTTCGCCGTCTCGACTCTCGAGAGTCTCGCAAAAGAATTGCGGGCGCTGCAACAAGTTTGGGTCGACGCCGCGGATGAACTCAAATTGGAGGCCGCGTAATGGAAAAGATGCTGATCCAAACCATGGCAATCTCGCTCGATACTCGGCCTGAATTCTTCTCGATTGTCGAAGGCGACATCTGCTTCTTGGGGAAACGGATTCCCGACTGGCTGTGCCTAGCCTTGGCCGGGAACTTCCAAGAGTTTCTCGCAAACTACGAAACTTCTGACAAGGAGGCAGCGGCATGAGCAAGAGTGTGCGCGAACGGCTGCGCCTGATCAGCCGGGGTCTCGACCGCCATAGCTACGTGCGTTTCAAACACTGCGGGCGGACTTACATTTTCATGGAAGGGCGGTGGTGGACGTCGCCTAAACTCTGAAACGACAACGGGCGGCTCGATGGCCGCCCGTTTGCATTTGTGCCCAGTATGCCTACTCCGCCGCTAACGCCTGTCTCTGACGCGCTGAGCGGGGCACACGCCGCATCTTGACCGACACGACCCACGCGTCTGGCCCGACATGAGCCTCAAGCTGGCCGATGGTCGGCGGTTGACCGAATATGACCTCCCGCGTTTCGCGCCCGTCGTCAGTTGTGACAACGCAGTATCGAGAAATGATGGCAAGCGCACGGCGTCGCCCATTTCGAACTTTGGCAACGAGGTGATGTGCGGCCTGTGCGTTTAAACGATCAATCAAGTTATCTGTAATCATGGTGTGCCCCCTAGGCGTTTGTTTGTGGAGGCATGTTTCATAAGTGCCGAGTAGGTGACTGGGTCAACTGGAAATTGCAATCGACTCCCGCGAGGCTGCGCAGTAGGTTATTCCCACTAACGTATTGAGGGGAGCAGATTCTTGGCATCGCAAAAGACAATAGTCATTGGGCATTTGTTTGACAAATTCTGGGACAAGAATGGCAACTCGCTGACCAAAAGTCTGATGAGTTTAGACGACGTGGCGCAAGCGATCCGTGAATGCAACAAATTGCACGGCACAACACTGAGTGACCGGAACCCAGCAAATTTCATGAAAGACTTGCTTCGTGGGGCGAACGCGTCGAAAAATTGGCCGCAGTCAGTCGCAAAGCAGCGTTTCACTGGTGTTCAGAGAACAAGCGATGGCGAGTGCTTCGAGTTTATCCCCTACAAGCCGGGTCAGACCGAACCGTTCCCAGATGCTTTCAAAGTCCGTGCAAATGCGCCGGTGTATCCCATTCAGTCGATCAGCATGCCCCTTGTCACCAAATCATTCGGGCGATCTGACGAAACTTGGCTCGTCCAAACTGCAATTAACCTACGAGTCGTTGAGACTCATTTCGCGATTGCACCCGCATTTCCAATGCTCGAAGTTGCGCACCTACAAATGGGAATAAAGTTACGTTCGACAGAAATTGACGCGCTATTTCTTGGAAAAGTAGGCGACCAAAAAAACCCAGAATCCGTGTTAATTACCTGTGAAGCCAAGCAGGCAAAAGACCCGCTGATACAAAGTCAAATCATCAATCAGGTCCAAGCGGCATTTGCCGAAGCAAATGTCGAAACAGTTGTTCCAATCGGCTTACGGACCGTCAAAGGTGTCGGCTTCTACCTCACCGAGTTTGAGGCAATCAAACGTGCGGACGCGCCCATCTTGGACGAACTGGCGTTAGCCAGCGACGCTCTCTACCAATTGCACCCCGCCGTCAAAGGCATTTGACAATTCTATCTCGGCCTGAGTCCGCTTCTTTGCACCGCTCTTTTTGTCTCGACGCCCAATAGGGTTTGCCACGCCAAAGTGTGCGGCGGCGGCAGTGTTACCCATTGTCAAAAGCGTCTCGTCGCCAAGATCGAGAGGTTTTGTTGGGCGTGTACGCCGGACGCCTAGAGCCTTGATGATTGAGGTCGCGACTGCTCTCGCCAAAGGTGGGGGCACAGCATTGCCGATCTGGCGTGCGCCGTGCCACTTCGTAGCGTTGAAACGGAACCAATCAGGAAAACCGTGCAACCTCGCCATTTCGCGGACGGTCACGCAGCGGTCATATGCGTAGTGAATTGGCCTTGGACTGGTAAAGGCTCCACGAGCGGAATCTGTGCCAGCCCGCAGGGTGTTGGATACACCATCTGCGGGTAGCTTGAAGAAGCGGGAAATTGGCTCAACACGACCTTGCTCAGTTTCACTGAAACGTCGCCGAGAAATGTCGGTGTGTTCGGTCCGCGCACTGGAAGTTAGCAAATCAGCATCCCAATTGCGGGGATAGCCGTATGACCAAGCATCATTCCCGATGCCGCGCAAAGACTTTGCGTATTGGCTTGGCTGCCCAAATACCGCTTCAACGGCATCAGAGCGGCGTAAATCTTCAAAGGACTCTGCATCCGGCAAATCACCTAGTGCATCTTTGCATGTTGGTCGCTTGGAGATCACGGTCGGATAAACTGGTAAGGTGTGGCCGTGCTTCACGCCCATCAATATTAGCCGTTGGCGGTCCTGAGGGACACCGTAGTCGGCGGCATTCAGCACTCGCCAATCCTTTTGGACGTCGTATCCAAGCGCTTCAAATTCTTCGATCAATTCGAGCAGAAATTTTCGATGCCTACCAACAGTCAGCCCTTTGACATTTTCAAATACAAAGCAAGTGGCGTCCAGTTCCCGAACAATCCGAACGAAGTCTTGAACAAGTGCGTTGCGTGGGTCGTCAAGCGCCCGCTGGCCGATAAGCGAGAATCCTTGGCAAGGCGCTCCGCCGAACACTACATCGACGGTGCGATCACCGATGCTTGCGGCTTCGCGGATATCTGCGCCTGATACGGCAGTGACAGATTGGGGAATGATAGCGCATTGCGGGAAATTGAATTTGTGAACAGCGGCATGGACGGGATCAAGCTCAACCGCCGCCACGACATCAAAACCCGCCTGCTCGAAGCCCAAGCTCATGCCGCCTGCACCTGAAAACAGATCAATACCTATCGGTCGTGCCATGACTTGCTCCCCTCCGTTTTAGCGCAACATATCGTTGCAAAGCCATGTTGACCAGCGAAACCTAGTGTTTCGGATGATGGGACAGCCATCCAAAAGCCGTCACAGAATCAACATCCCACATGATAGTTAATGCCTCATCAACTTACTTGTAGGTAAGGCTATCGCTAGAATCACAATGGTTACGTCAGATTATCGCAATGTTGCAAAATTGTTGCAAAAACTTAATCACATAGCTTGTGGGGTTTGATTTTATCATTCAATTTCAATGCGTTAAATGGTGCCCCCACACGGACTCGAACCGCGGACCTACTGATTACAAATCAGTTGCTCTACCAGCTGAGCTATAGGGGCACTCGGGGTGATTTACGCGCTGAAAACGACTCTTGCAAGCCCGAAAATCGGGAAAATACATCAAACGGAAACCTATGCCCCCCTGTTGCCCCGCGCCAACAGTAAAACCGCGAGCATCCCGACCCCGATCACCAGCAAAGCCGCCGGCGAGGCCTCGCCGATGTTTTCAAGCGAGGCTTGCTCGTACACCAGCGTCGAGAGCGTGTTGTAGTTGAACGGGCGCAGCAGCAAGGTGGCGGGCAGTTCCTTGACGCTGTCCACAAACACCAGCAACAGCGCCGTCATCAGCGAGCCGCGGATAAGTGGCGCATAAACGGTAAGCAATGTACCCCCGGCCGATCGGCCAAGCGAGCGGGCGGCCATTGGCAGGCTGGGTGAAATCCGCCCCATTGCACCATCCGCTGCCCCCTGGGCAATGGCAAAAAACCGCACCGAATAGGCGAAAACGATGGCAAAACCGGTGCCGGTCAGCACCAGCCCGATGTCCACACCGGTTGCCCATTCCACGAAATCCGCCAGCCTGTTGTCAATTGCGGCCAGCGGGATCAGAATACCCACCGCCAGCACCGCACCGGGCGCGGCATAGCCGATGGTCGTGAACGGCATGATCAAACGCGGCAGGCGGCGACCGGTCAGGCGTACGCCATAGACCAGAAACACTGCCGCCGCGACCGTCACCAATGCTGCCCCGCCGCCCACGCTGACCGTGTTCCACAAGGCCCGCCCCAGCGCCGGATTGGACCAGTATCCGGTATTGCGCAGCGCATGTGACAGCATCACCCCGACGGGCAACACAAAGCCGCCCAGAAACGGCAAGCTGCAAAACAGGGTCGCAAGCCAGCCGCGCGCGCCTTGCAGCGGGATTTGCACGATCGGGCGTTTATGCCGCGCGCCCTCGTGAAAGCGCTGGTTGCGGCGGCTGGATTTTTCCAGCCCGACCAGCAGCAACACCAGCAGCAGCACAACCCCCGCGATCTGGGCCGCACCACCGGCGTTGTTGGCCTCGAGCCATGTGGTGAAAATGCCGGTGGTCAGGGTTTGCACGGCGAAAAACTCGACCGTGCCAAAATCGCTGACCGTTTCCATCATCACAATCGCCATGCCCGCGGCAATCGCCGGACGCACCAGCGGCAGACCCACCCGCCAGAACCGTTTCCACGGACCGGCGCCCAGCGCACGGGCGACCTCGTAAGTATTGCCCGATTGCTCGCGAAAGGCACTGCGCGTCAGCAGATAGACATAGGGGTAAAGCGCCAATGCCATGACAAGGATCGCCCCGCTACGCGAGCGGATTTCGGGGAACCAGTAATCCCGCGATGTGGCCCAGCCGAACACCCCGCGCAGCCAGGTTTGCACCGGTCCGGCATATTCCAGAAAATCCACCAGCGCATAGGCGCCGATATAGGCCGGAATAGCCAGCGGAAGCAGCAGCAGCCACTCCAGCCAGCGCCCGCCGGGAAAGCGGTACATCGCCACCAGCCACGCCGTTCCGACCCCGATCAGCCCCGCCAGAACCCCGACCGACAACATCATCACCAGCGAATTCACCAGATAGCGCGGCAGGGTTGTGGCCAGCAGATGCGGCCAGATGTTTTCGGCCGGATGGAAGGCAATCCAGACCACCGAAGCAATCGGCATCATCACCAGCGCGGCAATCAGCAACGCGCCTGCCGACCACGGATCGGGGCGCCAGATCGGCTTGCGCGCGGGCATTGCTTGAGTGTTTTTCTCGGTCATTTGGCAAGGGGTAGAGGAAACCGCTGTATCTGTCCAGATTTCCTCTTATACTATGGTGTGATTAAAGAAGGCGGGAATAGTGCTATGCAGGTAATCTTACATCTCGGGGCCCATTGTACGGGTGAGGACCGGCTGCTTAAGTCATTGTTGAAAAATCGGGAACGGCTGAACCCTCAAGGTATTATCATTCCCGGCCCCAGCCGATACCGGCGTTTGATCCGCCAGACACTTGGCGCCCTGAATGGTGCGACGCCATCCGCAGATGAACAGCAGGCCCTGCTGACACAGATCACCGACGAGCATGTGGTCAAACGGCTTGTCTTGTCAGCCGCCGATTTTATGGCGTTTGTTCCATGGGTTTTCAGGCATCAAACCCTTTATGGAAAAGCACCGGAAGTGACCGCAGCCCTTGGGAAACTGTTTGACGGTGCAAGTATCGAGTTCCATTTATCCATAAGAAATCCGGCCACTTTCATTCCCGCTGTATTCGGCAACACGACCGGCTTGACCCTGAACAAGTTTTTATACGGAACCGATCCTTACAGCATTAAATGGTCCGAGTTGATCAACAAGATCAGCATTGCAAATCCGGGGGCGCGTGTGGTTGTCTGGCGAAACGAAGACTGCCCTTTGATCTGGTCGCGGGTCATGCGCAACCTTACCGGAACGGCCGAGGCAATTTCGCTTCAGGGCGAAGAGGATATACTGAGCGGCCAAATGACCGAAGAGGGTTTGAAATTATACCTGAACTACCTTGTCGCCAATCCGCCCAGAACGGGCAGGCACAAACAAAGGATCATAAATACTTTTCTGGATAAATTCGCGCTGCCCAAGGACGACCCTGCCGATGAAATACCCGATGGCTGGACACCGGCGATGGTGGCGGAACTGACAGATCTGTATGAACAGGATCTTGACAGGATATCCAGAATTCCGGCGGTTAAACTAATAACCCCATGACTAGAACCAACCCAACCATCCTGCCGGACACCCCGTTCTGGAAGGCCTATCAGGGCCGGTTTTTCGGGGTGTTGAATTGGTCTGATGTTGATACCTTCTGGGCCGAAATGTCCGGCACCACCGGCGACTGGTTCATCTTCGCCCCCGAACAGCCGGCACCGGACAGGGCCGCGCCCCCCGCAGAACTGGCCGAAGTGCTAACCAAAGCCCAAGCCCTGATCAACAGCCGCCGCGACATGTCGCATTGCGGGGCAATCTATGTGGATGACGCCAGGAACCCGAGGTTTATCAAGGTGTTCGACCCCTCGGCGATGGGATCATCCTGCAATATATCGGGCATCTCGATCCTGCCGCGCTGGATCATCAGCCGGATCAGACCGGACGATATGCCACCACCACCAGAGCCGGTTAAACCGTCATTATTCAAACGGTTAACAGGCCGCAGTTAGCTCATCCCCAGCGCTTCTTTATACATCTCCAGAACCGCCTCTTCCTCGGCGATGTCCTGTGCGTCGCGTTTGCGCAGCGCGATCAGTTTGCGCATAACCTTGGTGTCATACCCACGCCCCTTGGCTTCTGCCATCACCTCTTTTTGCGCTTCGGCAAGGTCTTTCTTCTCGGCGTCCAGCCGTTCGATGCGTTCAATAAACTGGCGTAATTCATCGGCGGTTACGCGGTAGCTGGTATCGGAAGAGGTCTCGTTCATCACATATGCCCTTTGCTTGACTGGACCCTTCCCTAATACCCCAGCCCCGCGCGTGCAAGGGCTTGCCCAAGGCAAATTGATCGGTTAGCGGTGGGAAAACTTTGAAAGGCGCAAGAAATGGACATTCTTATCTGGGCAGGTGCCGTTGTTTCCCTGATCGGGCTGGTCGGAATATTCTATTGCATCATTCTGGCCCTGAAAGCCAAACGCGCCAACCTGCCGGACGAGGAAATGCGCGCCCGCCTGCAACGGGTCGTGCTGCTGAATATGGCCGCACTGTTCCTGTCGATGGTCGGGCTGATGATGGTCGTGGCCGGGATTTTGCTGGGTTAACCCTCGCCCTCGGGCTTGTCTTCCAATGCCAGCTCCAGAGCCAGAATATCTTCGGGCACCGGCAGGCCAAGCGCTTTCAGTTCCGAGATTTTCTCGCGCAACTGTTCCTGCAAAACATGCGCATCCTCGGGGCGCTTGGCAATTTCGTCCATCAGCATCGCTATGCCGGCCTTCAGTTCCTCAAATGCCATCTGGTCACCTCGCGCGTTGGGTTTCTATGTATGTTTTGCGGCACATTTTGCACAAAACGGGGTATAGGGAAGTATATCAAGCCGTTCTTCGGAAATCTTGTCACCGCATTCCACACAGTATCCGTATTCACCCTCGTCCATCCGGTGCAATGCGGCTTTGATCATGCGTATTTCCGCCTGTGCTGACAAGCCCATTCCTTCCAGAACCTCGTCTTCCTCGCGCTCGACAGCCAGTTCTTCCCAGTCTTTTGTGGTATGCGAATCCAGCTCTTCGTCAATTTGCAAAAGACGGGCTTCCAAATCTTTCAAGCGGTCATTCAGGGCGGCGCGTCGTTTCGAAATATCTGCCATATCCTGTTCTCCTTCTCGTTGAAGATATGGTAGGCGCAAAGCCCTCAAGCCTGCCTTGATATGGGTCAAGCCCAATGGAATCAGCCAATTTCCAAATCCATCGGCATGGCCGCCATCGGCAATTCGCCAATGTCGCCTATACCCTCTGCGGGTGGATTATCCATCTGGGCCATGGGCAGATCGGGCAATCCATCCCCCCCCTCGACGCCCATGGGCATCATGGGTATTTCCGGGGGCATATCCCCATCGGGCAGAGGGGTATCACCGAGACCATCCATCAAAGGCTCCGGGGCGACGCTGGATGTGATATTGGCCATGTCCGTTCCACCCGCAGGTGTATCCGATACTGCCCCATCCGAAATCCGCAACGCCCTGTGCCCGTTTTGCTGCCCTAATCGTGCGACCCCGACAATTCGCCCGTCGACCCCTTCCAACTGCACAGCCCCAATCGCGCTTTGTGGCACCGGCACCAGATCGCCGGGTTTGAATGCGCTGGCCTTGGCCAAAGGTATTTGCATCCGGTGCAAGACCGCAAGCAGGTCGACATGACTGGCCTGCACAGTCTTTTGCAACGTCTGCGCCCAGTTGTGTCCGCCCTCTGCAGCCGTATTCATATTTAGGCCGCCATCCGCAGGCAGCGCCAGCAGCATTTCGCCCTGCTTTGCCCCGTCGGCCATATCCAGTGCAATGCGAAACAGCCGGTAATCTGCTTCGTCGATCCGAAGGCCCAGCAACCGTGTGTTTTCCACCCGTTCACCAAACCTGAACCCCGTGGTCCAGCGTTCCGCAGAACTGCCCGCCAGATGCCCTTCAAATTCCTGCAAAACCCGATCCAGCAGTGGTGCACACATCGCGCTATCCGTTGCGGTGGCCCGACGCTGTGTGGCGGGTGATTTCAACACCTGCCCCATGGTCTGCACCTCGATCAGCGCGGCCAGCGCCTGAATGTCCAGTGCCCCAACACCAAGGCCCCCTTGCGGCCCCTCCAGCAACAACAGCAACAGATCATCCGACAAGGCATCCAGCAACCCCGGCTGGTTCACCCGCGATTCCGTCACCCCCTGCACCCGCAACGCCAGCGACAGTTCATCCTGTGCCGCCTTGGACAGGGCCAGCCGCAGCGCCTTGGCCGGTGTCATCCCCGCCGATTCACTTTCGCCGCGGCCTGCCCCGGCCTTGCGTTGTAATGTGGTAAGCTGTGTTGTTTCGCCCATATTGTCCCGTCCGGCCCGAATATTGGCCCGACCTTAGCGGACTTATGGTTTAGATTTGGTTGACGTCGCACCGTTCACCGGCAATATCACACGAAATGCCGCCCCGCCCTGCCCCGGCAGGTAAATCACGCTGCCACCAAGGTTGGTCATGATCTCGCGACTGATTGCCAGCCCCAGACCGGCCCCGCCCGCTGCCCGCTGATCCCCAAGCCGCGAGAATTTCTCGAAAATCAATGGCTGGCTTTTGGCCGGTATCCCCGTGCCGTTGTCAACGAAATCCACCTCGACGTGGCTGCCCTTGCGCCGCACCCTGATCCGCAGTTCCGGCTGTTCGGCATCACAATATTTGCAGGCATTGGCAATCAGGTTGATGAACACCTGCGACAGCCGGTCCGGATCGGTCAGCAGGGCCACCTGTTCGCGCGTCGGATCACGATTTATTTCCAAACAGCCATCGCCACCTGCCGATGTCACCGAGCGCTCGATTATATCCTGTAAATCAGCCGTTTGCATGTTCATCTCGACCTGCCCGCTTTCCAGCACGCTCAGGTCCAGCAGATCATCTAGCAGGCGGGTCAGGCGGATGGTTTCATCGTGGATGATCGAGGCATATTTACCCCGTTCTTCCGCCGTCATCCCGCCTTCGCGCATAATCTCGGAAAACGCCCGGATCGAGGTCATGGGCGTGCGCAATTCATGGCTGATCTGGCTCAGAAACGCATCTTTTTGCACTGACAGATCGGTCAGTTTCTCGTTCACCTCGCGCAATTGTCGCGCGGTGCGTTCCAGTTCGGCGGATTTGGCTTCCAGCTGGCTGGAATACTCCATCATCTGCGCGGTTTCATCGGCCACCGCCATCAGATCGCCCACCGAAACACTGGCGCCGCCAACGATTTGCCCGATCATCGCATGGCCTGTTGCCGCCCCGACAGACCCCGCCAATTCGCGTTCCAGCCGTTGCAGGAAATCGGGCGATGTATCGGGCAGATACCCCGCCTTGCCCTGCCTTGCCGCCTCGCGGGAAAACAGGCCTTGCGCCTGCTCCGGTCCCAGTATCCGTTGCGCCATCACCAGCAGGTCCTCGGCCTCGGCCATGCCGCTGACCCAGCCCTGCGCGTTCGGGTTGTGGTCGAACACATTGACAAACTGCGCCCCTTGCAGACGTTCCTGCGGGCGCGGGAAGCTGGCCAGCGAGATAACGCAAAAGGCGATGGTGTTCAGGGTCAGGCTCCAGAACAGCGCGTGCACCAGCGGGTCCATGCCGCTAACGCCAAACAGGGCTTGCGGGCGCAGCCAGCCGATGCCGAACGGCCCCTGCGCCAACAGCTCCGCCGACAGGATGACCGAACCGCCAAAACTGGGCAAAAACAGCGTATAGGCCCACAGACCGAAACCGGTCAGCAGCCCCGCCGCAGCCCCCATCCGCGTAGCGCCGCGCCAGAAAATCCCGCCCAGCAGCGCGGGCAAAAACTGTGCCACACCGACAAAGGAAATCAACCCGATCGCTGCCAGCGCCGCGCCGCCGCCCGACACGCGGTAATAGGCATAGCCCAGCGCCAAAATCACCGCGATCGATACCCGCCGGGCTGTCAAAACCACTTGACGCACGTCACCGGAAACCGTCGCCCCCTGCCGCGCCACACTTAGCCAGATTGGCATCACGATGTGATTTGATACCATGGTGGACAGCGCAATCGCCGCCACGATCACCATTGACGTCGCGCTGGAAAACCCGCCAAGGAACGACAGCATCGCCAATCCCTCGCGCCCCTGCGACAGCGGCACGGTCAGCACGAACAGGTCGGGGTTCGATCCGGCGGGCATCAGGTCCAGACCGACCACGGCGATGGGCACCACAAACAGGCTCATCAGCATCAGATACAGCGGAAAGGCCCAGCTGGCGGTGGACAGGTGGCGTTCGTCCGCGTTTTCCACCACCATCACCTGAAACATTCGCGGCAGGGTCAGGAAGGCCACCGCCGACAGAAAGATCAGGCTGACCCAGCGGCCCGGCTTCAGCTCCCACTCCGCAATCGGCGAGGCATCAATCCGCGCCAGAATATCGGCTGCCCCGTCGGCCACACCCCAGACCACGAACACACCAACCGCCAGCAGGGCAAACAGCTTCATCACCGCCTCGACGGCAATCGCGGTGACCACGCCGTAGTGGCGCTCGTTTGCGTCCAGATTGCGGGTGCCGAACAGCACGGTAAACAGCGCCAGACCGGCGGCCACCCATAGCGCGGTTGCGTTTTTATCCGGTGCCGCACTGCCCGCGAACACCGCGAATGACAGGGTGACCGATTGCAATTGCAGCGCGATATAGGGCGTGGTGCCGATCACCGCCATCAGGGTGACGATCACCCCCAGCAAGTTCGATTTGCCATAGCGGGATGAAATCAGATCGGCGATGGATGTAATCCGCTGGCTACGCCCGATCCGCACCAGTTTGCGCAATATCCACCACCAGCCAACCATCACAAGTGTCGGCCCCAGATAGATGGTCAGAAATTCCAGCCCCGATCGCGCCGCATAGCCCACCGCGCCGTAAAACGTCCATGCGGTGCAATAGATCGACAGGCTAAGCGTATACACCAGCGGCGAGCGCAGCCAGCCGAATTTGCCCTGCCGCGCCCGCCGGTCCGCCGCAAAGGCAATCAGGAACAGCGCCACCACATAGGCCAGACAAACCGCAATCAGGGTGTTGAAGGACAGCATCAGTCCGGCGTGTCCTGTTGCGCATCAATCCGGCGTAACCGGCGTGCGAGCAACATCGCCACCGCAATCAGCACCACCCAGACACCAAACAGGTAAATCACCCCGACCGAGGTCAATCGCCCTCCTTCGCCGCCCCAAAGGATCGGCAGACCCAGTGCCAGAAAACCAAGCACCGGCAACAGGCGGGCCGCATCAGTGGTGCGGCGCTGGCGGTAACTCTCACGCTCTAAAAACAACGGCTGGCGGCGCTCGCTCACGCCTGCACCAGCTCGTGAATGGCGGCCAGCACTTCCTTGTTGGAAAAGGGCTTGGTCATGAACCGGCTGGCACCCAACCGTTCGGCCATCTCGCGGTCCTTGGTCTGGCCGCGCGCGGTCAGCATCAGCACCGGCAAATCCTGCCCGCCCTCCGCACCGCGCAAGTCCTGCAAAATATCATAACCCGAACGCCCGGGCAGCATCACATCCAGAATCACCACATCCGGCGCATGGCGCAGAATCGCCTCCAGCGCCGTGGTCCCCTCGGCATGGGTCGCCACAGTCCAGCCATCGCGCTTCAGTATGAAACTGATCGCCTCGATGATGTTCGGCTCGTCTTCGATCAGAAGAACTTTTCTGCCCACCTGTCAGCCTCCCCCCGTTGGTCCAATGACAGCCTGGCCCTGTTGGCGCTGTGGCACTATCCATAAACTGGGGCGCTGTGTCAAAACTTCCTTGCAACCCGCGCCAGAAACAATGTGCCGGTGATCCCCCAGAAGGCGCCGAAAAACAGAGTCCAAATTGGCGTGCCCATGCCCAGATCAAGACCCAGAAACCCGGCACCCTTCACATAGGGCAACACATACAGAATACTGGACAGCCACGGCAGAATGCCCAGAACGGCGCCTTTCAGAACCGGTTTGCTGTTATAAATCGGGATCAGGAAAATCAGCCCCCAGAACGCACTAAACACCACACGGCTGGTAATCCAGCCGATGCTGAAATCCGGCACCATATGAAAACCCAGCGCCGGCGTAACCCCCAGCGCGCCCAGCAGCCAGACCAGAATACCGCTGCTAAGCCCACCCAGCGCGCCCGCGATTAAAACCAGCACAAGTGTTTTTATCATCATCTTCCCCTAACCTTTGTTCTCTTAAATATCCGCGCCGCAGGCACGCCCCGCAGGGGCAAATATTAGTGTGACCCGGCACGGGCCTCCGTTTTCTTAAACCTCTTGCGCCAGAATTGATACCTCGCGTCGCGCGGCACAACCGGCGCGCGGACATATCCGGCAGGACGTGCCCACCGGCTGCGCGCCCTCGCCCAAATCCCCTGCCCGATTTTCAGGGATCACCAACATCACCGACTCGATGACCTGCACCCCGTCAAAACCCGTCAAAACCCGCGGCTGCGCCACCGCATAGGTCAGAAACCGTGGCGCATCCTGCCCGGATTGCTGCACCACCGCCCGTATCGGCACCTGTGGGCGCAACAAGGCCTGATACAGCGGCCACAACGGACAGGCCGCACCGAATTGCGGCATCGGGAACCCCTCGACCGGTTTACGAAACAGCAGGGCACCCGAGGCATCACAAGTCACCAACCCTACCGGCGCCTGCCCGTCCACCTCGGGCAAACTGGCCAGCCGGCGCAGCACTGTGGCCGGATCAACCCCGAAGCGCGCCGCCAGTTGCACCGGATCCAGCCCCTCGGCCACGGCCGCCTGAAACGGCGCCAAAGGCAAAGCAACCGCATCCGCACGATAGCGCGCCAGATAAGCGGCCACCTCCCCTTCGGCTTCCACCTCCTCCCCCGCCTCGACCTCGGGCAGGTGATAACCCCGTGCCTCCAGATAGGATTCAAGTTCTTCCTGCGGCGACTTCAATGTGCTTTCCACATCCCCCGCCCCGTCCAGATAGGACACCAGTGCACCCGCCCCCTCGGCCAGCCGTTTGGCATCTTCCAGCAGATTGCGCTGGAACCGCGCTTGCCATTCCGGCTCGACCGCATCCCCACCGGCCAGAATAGACGCGGTTGAGCGGATGGCGGCAGCGGTGGACAAAACTTCATGCAGGGACGTCGACAGAAACGGGTCATGGGTCAAACGGTCGGTCAGTGTGGCCACCGTATGTTCCAGTCGTGCAATCCGCGCGTGCTGCGCCGCCATCACCCCGGCCCAGCCCGGAAACCGCCCCGCGAAATCATCCACCCGCGCCAGTTCTGCGCTATCGATCCGACTGCCCGCATCACGCAGGGTGGCCACCAGTGCCGCCTCGGCTCCTTCAGACAATGCGGACGCTTCTACCCGCAATTCCCGAGCCATATCCAGAAGCAGTTTACCGCCGATTCTGCGTTTGTTGTGTTCGATCAGGTTCAGATAAGCAGGCGAAATCCCTACTTTCTTGGCCAAAGCGGCCTGTTTCATCCCCGTCTCGGTCCGCTTGGCCCGTATCCGGCTTCCGGTCAATGCAAGGCGCGGCATTGGTAATTCCTCTGTTTCTCAAGGGGTTCAATATCGAGGTCGAAAATTTATTTACAATAAACAATCGCATACTGTGTATTTATTAACAATATTACATAGCAATTCAAGGTAGTTGTTGCGAGATTAACCCCTTGTCGCCGATGATGTGGGCATCCTTGTAAAAAAGGTTTTGTCTGCGCGGAGGAGGTGCAGACGCTAACTCGGGATTAAACTCGATAACGGGAGGAACTATATGTCCAACTCAAAACTCACACGTCGCGGCCTGCTGAAAACAGGCGCGGTGGCTGGTGCAGGTCTGGCGATGCCGACCCTGTTTACCGGCAACGTCTGGGCCGCGGCCCACGGCGGCTATACCAACGCACCCAGCAATGGCAAGGTTATCCTTGGCTTTAACGTACCCCAGTCCGGCCCCTATGCCGACGAAGGCGCCGACGAACTGCGTGCCTATGAACTGGCGGTCGAGCACCTGAACGGTGGCGGCGATGGCGGCATGATGAACACCTTCAGCTCCAAGGCGCTGGACGGCACCGGCATCCTTGGCAACAAGGTTGAATTCGTCACCGGTGACACGCAGACCAAATCGGACGCAGCCCGCGCATCGGCCAAATCCATGATCGAAAAAGACGGCGCGGTGATGATCACCGGCGGGTCTTCCTCGGGTGTGGCGATTGCTGTGCAGGGTCTGTGCCAAGAAGCTGGCGTTATCTTTATGGCCGGTCTGACCCACTCGAACGACACCACGGGTAAAGACAAGAAAGCCAACGGTTTCCGTCACTTCTTTAACGGCTACATGTCTGCTGCCGCTCTGGCACCTGTGCTGGGCAAAATGTATGGCACGGACCGCAAGGCCTATCACCTGACAGCCGACTACACATGGGGCTGGACACAGCAGGCATCGATCGCCGCTGCAACCGAAGCCATGGGCTGGGAAACTGTCAACAACGTGCTGACACCGCTGGCCACCACCGACTTCAGCTCCTACGTTGCGCCGGTTCTGAACTCGGGCGCCGATGTTCTAGTTCTGAACCACTACGGCGGCAACATGGTGAACTCGCTGACCGCCGCCGTGCAGTTCGGTCTGCGCGCCAAGGAAGTGAACGGCAAGAACTTCGAAATCGTTGTTCCGCTGTATTCACGCCTGATGGCGAAAGGTGCCGGCGAAAACGTGAAGGGCATCTTTGGTTCCACCAACTGGCACTGGTCGCTACAGGACGAAGGCTCCAAGGCATTCGTCAAATCCTTCGGCACAAAATACGGCTTCCCGCCCTCGCAGGCAGCACACACCGTATATTGCCAGACCCTGCTTTATGCCGACGCCTGTCAGCGCGCAGGCACGCACAACCCCTGCGGCGTTGCCGAAGCTCTGGAAGGCTTTGACTTTGACGGTCTGGGCAATGGTCCGACGCATTACCGTGCCGACGATCACCAGTGCTTCAAGGATGTGCTGGTTGTGAAGGGTAAAGAGAACCCCGAAAACGAGTTCGACCTTCTGGAAATCGTCGAAGTAACACCGCGTGCGCAGGTCGAATATGCCCCTGATCACCCGATGTTTGCGGGTGGCGAACTGGGTAAATGTAACCCGGGTGCATAATTAAGCCACCACTCAAAACGGCTACCCCGGTCGCGCGATCCGTCGTGCGGCCGGGTTCAATGACATTTGCATCGGGCGGGGACGATGGACCAGATACTTCTTCAAATTCTGAACGGATTGGACAAGGGCAGCGCCTATGCGCTGATCGCACTTGGACTGACCCTTATTTTCGGCACCTTGGGTGTGGTGAACTTTGCCCACGGGGCCTTGTTTATGATCGGCGCGTTCTGCGCGGTGACACTGCAAAAGATCCTGAGCCTGTCAACCATTACAATTGACCCGACCAAGACCGATTTTCTGGGCAATCCGGCCAAGATCAAAACACCCTATGTCGAAGCCTGGTTCGGCCCCGAAATGGGCGCGGCAATCATCGACTGGTCGGTGCCGCTGGCCATCCTGTTTTCGATCCCGATCATGATCCTGATCGGTTTCATCATGGAACGCGGGCTGATCAAGCATTTCTACAGCCGCCCCCATGCCGACCAGATTCTTGTGACCTTTGGTCTGGCGATTGTCTTGCAGGAAATCATCAAACAGAATTTCGGCGCCAACCCGATCCCGACACCGGCCCCTGATGTATTTCGCGGTTCGTTCGATTTCGGCATGTTGCTGGGGTTTGACCCGAACGCCATCATCTATCCTTACTGGCGGATTATCTATTTCGTATTCTCGATGATTGTCATCAGCGGCGTATTCGCCTTTCTGCGCTTTACCACCTTCGGCATGGTTGTGCGTGCAGGCATGGCCGACCGCGAAACCGTTGGCCTGCTGGGCATCAACATCGATAAACGCTTTACCATCATGTTCGGCATTGCCGCCGCGGTGGCTGGCATGGCGGGCGTGATGTATGCACCGATCAATTCGCCGAATTACCACATGGGCATGGATTTCCTTGTGCTGTCCTTTGTTGTGGTGGTTGTCGGCGGCATGGGCAGCCTGCCCGGCGCGGTGCTGGCGGGGTTCCTGCTGGGTATCCTCGAAAGCTTTGCCTCGATGAACGAAATCAAACAGTTCCTGCCGGGAATTGACCAAATTATCATTTACCTGACCGCCATCGTCATCCTGCTGGTCCGCCCGCGCGGATTGATGGGCAAACGCGGCGTGATGGAGGAATAAGAACATGCTGGGCCTTAACAAACGCGACACCAAGTTCCTGATCATCGTGATCTTGCTGACCGCCTTCACACCCTTCCTAATGCAGCCCTTCCCCGAAGGCAGCGCCATGGCGCAGTTCAACGGCGGCTACCCCGACCTGATGCAGCGCGTTGCCATCTTCGGCATCTTTGCCATCGGGTTCAACATCCTGTTCGGCCTGACCGGCTATCTGTCCTTCGGCCACGCCGCCTTTTTGGGTGTGGGCAGCTATTCTGCCGTCTGGATGATGAAACTGCTGTCGATGAACATCATCCCCGGCATTATCCTTGCGATGATCATGTCGGGCCTGTTCGCCCTGCTGATCGGCTGGATTTCCCTGCGTCGCTCGGGCATCTATTTCTCGATCCTGACGCTGGCCTTTGCGCAGATGTCCTACAATCTGGCCTATTCGGTGCTGACCCCGCTGACCAATGGCGAAACCGGCCTGCAAATCCGTCCCAATGATCCGCGCATTCTGGATGGCGATACTGCGTCGCCCTATACCAACCTGTTCGGTCTGGACATGAGCGCCTCTTACAAATGGGAGGTATTCGGCCACCAGTTCACCTTCAACACAGGTTTCTATGTTTGTGCGGTGATCGCGGTCATTGCATTCTACATCAGCCTGCGCATCTTCCGCTCGCCCTTTGGCATGATGCTGCGGGCAGTGAAATCCAACCAGCAGCGTATGTCTTATACCGGCCTGAACCCGCGCCCCTACACATTGGCTGCCTTTGTGATCTCGGGCATGTATGCCGGTCTGGCCGGTGGTTTGCTGGCCTCGATGGACCCGCTGGCCGGTGCCGAACGGATGCAATGGACCGTTGGCGGCGAGGTGGTGATCATGACCATCCTTGGCGGCGCGGGCACTTTGCTGGGGCCGGTTCTGGGCGCGGGTGCGATCAAATATCTGGAAAACATCTTTTCCAAGATCAACGATACTGTTCTGCACGGCTGGTTCTCGGCCCTGCCCGACGGGATGGAGGATTTTCTGGTGACAATCATCCACCCCTTCGTTGGCAAAGGCTGGCACCTGACACTGGGCCTGTTGTTCATGCTGGTCGTGACCTTCCTGCCCGGCGGGCTGGTTGAAGGCGGCAAGCGCATCATGGGGCTGTTCAAGCGCAAACCCAAAGGCGACGGGGATGACCCCGAGCACCACCCCCAATCCACGCCGCATGTGGCCGAGTAAGGAGAAACGATTATGGGTATCCTTGAAGTCAAGAATGTCGGCAAACGCTTTGGTGGTCTGCAAGCCCTGGGCGATGTGAACCTGTCGGTGGCCGAAAACACCGTGCATGCAATTATCGGCCCCAACGGGGCTGGCAAATCGACCCTGCTGAATGTGTTGGTGGGCAAACTGATCCCTGACTCGGGGTCAGTGATGTTCGACGGCCAATCCGTGCTGGGGCGCAAACCGCATGAAATCAACCAGATGGGCATTTCCCGCGTGTTCCAGACGCCGGAAATCTTTGGTGACCTGACGGTGATGGAAAACGTGATGATCCCCTGTTTCGCACGACGCGACGGATCATTCCGGATGCACGCTTTTGAAACCGTTTCACAGGAACGCGACATCATTGATGAAGCCGAGCACATATTGAACGACGTCAATATGCTGGACAAGCGTGAAATGCACGCGGCCAGCCTTTCGCGCGGTGATAAGCGGCGGCTGGAAATGGCGATGTGTCTGGTGCAAAAACCGCGCCTGTTGCTGCTGGACGAACCCACGGCGGGCATGGCGCGTGCCGACACCAACAACACCATTGAACTGCTAAAACACATCCGCGACACTCGCGACATCACAATGGCAATCATTGAACATGACATGCATGTTGTGTTTTCCCTGGCCGAACGCATCACCGTTCTGGCCCAGGGCACGCCACTGGTCGAGGACACACCGGAAAACATCAAAGGCCACCCCAAGGTAAAAGAAGCCTACCTTGGCGAACAGGCGCAGGAATAAACCCATGAGCCAAACCGAAAACACCCCCTCTGCCCCCGCCTATTTCTCGGTCTCGGACCTGCACGCCTATTACGGCGAAAGCTATATCGTGCAGGGCGTTTCCTTTGACGTCAAAGAGGGCGAAATTCTGGCCCTGCTGGGCCGCAACGGGGCTGGCAAAACCTCGACCCTGCGCGCGATTGCCCGTCTGGATGATCCGCAAATGACCCACGGCGAAGTCTGGCTGGACCATCAGCCGCTGCACGAAATGCGCGCCTATCAGGCCGCGCAGGCCGGCTGTTCTCTGGTCCCCGAGGACCGGCGCATCATCGCCGGCCTGACGGTCGAGGAAAACCTGCAACTGGCCCAGATCGTCGAGCCTGTGGGCTGGCCGCTGAAGCGCCTTTACGAATTGTTCCCCCGCCTGAAAGAGCGCCGCAAGCAAGAAGGCGTCACCCTGTCGGGCGGCGAACAGCAAATGCTGGCCATCGCCCGCGCCCTGGCCCGTGACATCAAGGTGCTGTTGCTGGACGAACCTTACGAGGGGCTGGCCCCCGTGATCGTGGACGAAATCGAAAAGACCCTGAACCTGATCAAGGAACAGGGCATCACTACCGTAATCGTCGAGCAAAACGCCCTGCGCGCCCTCGCCCTTGCCGATCGGGCGGTAATTCTGGATACTGGCACCGTTGTATTTGACGGGCTGGCCAGCGAAGTTCTGGAAAACGACGAGCTTCGCGCCGAATATCTGGCTATCTAAATCCGACCTGCCCGCATTTTGGGCCTTATTGATAACTCAAGTCTCCGGAGACCTGAAAATGACCGATAAAACATATCCGCCCTCTCCCGAATTTGTCGCCAATTCCCATGCGGACAAGGCCAAGTATGATGCGATGTATCAGGCCTCGATGCAGGATCCCGATGCCTTTTGGGGCGAACACGGCAAACGCATCGACTGGATCGAACCCTATAGCAAGGTCAAGAACACCGATTTCACACTGGGCCAGGTCAATATCAAATGGTTTGAGGACGGCACCCTGAACGTCGCCGCCAATTGTATCGACCGCCACCTGGAAACCCGTGGCGACCAGACCGCGATCATCTTTGAGCCGGATGATCCCGAAACACCCGCGCAGCACATCACCTACAACCAGTTGCACGACAAGGTGAACCGGATGGCCAATGTGCTGCTGTCCCAAGGGGTTATGCGCGGCGAACGGGTAATCATCTATATGCCGATGATCCCCGAAGCCGCCTATGCCATGCTGGCCTGTGCCCGTATCGGCGCGATCCATTCGGTGGTGTTTGCAGGGTTTAGCCCCGACGCGCTGGCCAACCGGATCAATGATTGTCAGGCCAAGGTGCTGATCACCGCAGACGAGGCCCCGCGCGGCGGGCGCAAGACTCCGCTGAAATCCAATGCCGATGCGGCCCTGCTGCACTGCTCGGACAAGGTGCGCTGTCTGGTGGTGAAACACACCGGCGGCCAGACCACATGGATCGAGGACCGCGATGTTGACGTGCTGGCACTGATGGAAACCGCCAGCCCCGATTGCCCGCCCCGCCCGATGAACGCCGAAGACCCGCTGTTCATCCTTTACACATCCGGTTCAACCGGCAAACCAAAGGGCGTGCAGCATTCAAGCGGCGGCTATCTGGTCTATGCGGCGATGACACATCAATACACCTTTGATTACCACGATGGCGATGTATTCTGGTGCACCGCCGATGTGGGCTGGGTCACCGGCCACAGCTATATCATCTACGGCCCGCTGGCCAACGGCGCCACCACGCTGATGTTCGAAGGCGTGCCCACCTACCCCGACGCCAGCCGCTTCTGGCAGGTTTGCGAAAAGCACAAGGTCAACCAGTTCTATACCGCCCCCACCGCCATCCGCGCGCTGATGGCCTATGGCAATGATCCGGTCACCACCTGTGATCTGTCATCGCTGAAACTGCTGGGCACCGTGGGCGAGCCAATCAACCCCGAGGCCTGGAACTGGTACAACGATGTTGTCGGCAAGGGTAAACTGCCGATCGTTGACACATGGTGGCAGACCGAAACCGGCGGTCATATGCTTACCCCCCTGCCCGGCGCAACCGCAACCAAACCCGGCTCGGCGACGCTACCGTTCTTTGGTGTGAAACCGGTGGTTCTGGACCCGCAAAGTGGCGAAGAAAACGTCGATGTCGAAACCGATGGCGTGTTGGCGATTGCCGACAGCTGGCCCGGCCAGATGCGCACGATCTATGGCGACCATGAACGCTTCGAGAAAACCTATTTCGCCGATTACAAAGGCTACTTCTTTTCCGGTGACGGCTGTCGTCGGGACGAGGACGGCTATTACTGGATCACCGGCCGCGTGGACGATGTGATCAACGTTTCCGGCCATCGCATGGGCACCGCCGAAGTCGAAAGCGCGCTTGTGGCGCATGTCGATGTGGCCGAGGCCGCTGTGGTCGGCTATCCGCATGACATCAAGGGGCAAGGCATCTATGCCTATGTCACCCTGATGAACGGGGTCGAGCCGTCGGATGAATTGCGCAAAGACCTTGAAAAATGGGTGCGCACCGAAATCGGCCCGATTGCAAAACCGGACCTGATCCAATGGGCGCCGGGCCTGCCGAAAACCCGTTCGGGCAAAATCATGCGTCGCATCCTGCGCAAGATCGCCGAGAATGATTTTGACGCATTGGGCGACACCTCGACCCTTGCCGACCCAAGCGTGGTGGACGAGTTGATCGAGAACCGGATGAACAAAAAGGGCTAACCTGCGCCCCCCAATAGAACAGACAAAACCCCGTCCACCACGCCGGGGTTTTTTTACGTTTAATATCCCGCATAAAACCCGTTTGACAAAAAGAAACGGCGAGGCCCGCAAAAGGCCCCGCCGCTAGTTTTGTCGCGATTGGCTGAACTTACTTCAGCGCGATATCAGTCACAACATGTGTCCAAGCCCCAACGGGTGCCTTGGAAATCACAGGGTCCGAACCGCCACCCATCAGCGTATCAACTGTGCGCTGATAATCGGCGGGGTCCAGTTCACCGTTGGAACCGGCGGTCAGCTTGGCGACTTCGCCCATCATACGGACCTGATGTTTTTCGGTCTGGGCACCGGTTTCATCGGCTTCCAGAACGATCATAGCGGCCTCGGTCGGGTTTTCCTCGGCCCACTTCCAGCCCTTCATCGAGGCGCGCACAAAACGGGCCAGCTTGTCCACTTCGGCAGGATCGGACAGCTTGTCTTCCAGCACATAAAGACCATCCTCGAGCGTCGCAACGCCCTGATCCTCGTATTTGAAAGTGACCAGATCGTCTGCCGCAATGCCGGCATCAATGATCTGCCAGTATTCGTTATAGGTCATGGTCGAAACGCATGCCGCCTGCCCTTGCAGAATCGGGTCCACATTGAAGCCCTGCTTCAGAACCGTTACACCATCCGGCCCGCCATCGGTGGACAGCCCCAGTTTGCCCATCCATGTCAGGAACGGATATTCGTTGCCGTAGAACCAGACCCCCAGTGTCTTGCCTTTGAAATCGGCAGGCGTCTTGATGCCGGTGTCCTTGCGGCATGTCAGCATCATGCCCGACCGCTTGAACGGCTGCGCGATGTTCACCAGCGGCAAACCGCCTTCGCGGGCGGCCAGTGCGGATGGCATCCAGTCAATCACCACATCGGCACCGCCACCGGCGATGACCTGTGCGGGGGCAATATCGGGGCCACCGGGGTTGATGGTGACGTTCAGATCTTCGTCTGAATAGTAACCGTTTTCCAGTGCCACATAGTAACCGGCAAACTGTGCCTGCGTGACCCATTTCAGTTGCAGCGTCAGATCATCTGCCGCCTGTGCCAGACCGGCCGCAAAAGCCATCGCACCGGCCAGCGCCGTTGTTAGTAGTTTGTTCATTTGGTATTCTCCCTAGTTGTAGTTCATTGGTATTATGATTCAGCGTCTTTGTGAAGGGTGCCAGAAGGTAATCCCCTTCTCCAACATCGCCACGGCACCGTAAAACGCCGATCCGGCAAGTGCTGCGACAAAGATTTCGGCCCAGACCATGTCCAGCCCCAAACGCCCCACCTCGACCGAAATCCGGAACCCCATGCCGCGGGTCGGCGAGCCAAAGAATTCCGCCACAATCGCACCGATCAGCGCCAATGTGGTGGCAATCTTCAACCCGTTGAAAATGGCAGGCATGGCCGCCGGCAGGCGCAGTTTGAACAGCGTTTGCCAATAGCTGCCCGCATAGGTGCGCATCAAATCGCGTTGCATCTGGTCTGTGGCCTTCAGCCCTTGCACGGTGTTCACCAGCATCGGGAAGAACACCATCACAACAACCACAGCCGCCTTGGACTGCCAGTCAAAGCCGAACCACATCACCAGAATAGGCGCTGTGCCAATGATCGGCAGGGCAGCAATAAAGTTGCCGACCGGCATCAGGCCCCGTTGCAGGAAAGGCGAGCGGTCAATCAGGATTGCAGTAATCACAGCCGCGCCGCACCCGATGATATACCCCGTCAACGCCCCCTTAACAAAAGTTTGCACCAGATCCCCCCAGAGAATCGGGATTGATTCAGCAACCTTTGCCGCAATCATGGTCGGTGGCGGCAGAATAACCGATGGCACCTGCAATCCCCGCACCAGCCCCTCCCAGATCACCAGAATGGTGATGCCGAAAATGGCGGGCACCGCGAATTTCACCGCCCGTGTGTTGCGCCATTTGCTATTGGACAGCCAGATGTTCAGCGCATAGGCCGCCACCCAGAAGATCAGGACTCCGACAACCCACATCATTTGACCATCCCCATCCGTTGAAGACTATAGCGTTCGATCATGCCGATGATCCCGACCAAAGTTGCCGCCATCGCCGCCGCCGCAAACAGCGCCGCCCAAATCTGGATCGTCTGGCCGTAGTAGCTGCCGGTCAACATCCGCGCGCCCAAACCACGTAAAGGGCTGGCCGACAATTCCGACACGATCGCCCCCACCAGCGCCCCGGCCATACCGATTTTCAGCGATGTGAACAGATAAGGCGTGGAACTGGGCAGGCGCAGCGACCAGAATGTGCGGGCCTTGCTGGCGTTATATGTTTTCAGCAGATCCAGCTGCATGTTGTCGGGGCTGCGCAAGCCCTTGACCATGCCCACAACCACGGGAAAAAACGACAGATAGGCCGCGATCACCGCTTTGGGCAACAGCCCTTGCATGAACGCCGGTTGATAGCCGAACAGCGCCGTGGCCGCCCCTTTGCCCAGAAAATCGGTTGCGCCGATGGTGGACATCACCACCACGATCATCGGCGCAATGGCGATGATCGGCACGGTCTGGCTGGCAATTGCCCAGGGCATCACGCTCATATCCATCGCGCGGTTATGCACGATACCGATGGCCAGCAGGATGCCCATGCCGGTGCCGAAAATGAACCCCAGCAGCGTGGCCGACAGGGTGATCCAGCCGTGAAACACCAACGAGCGTTTGGAGGTTACCTTTTTCAGCACCGTGGATTTATACAATTCCTGCACAATCTGGTGTGGCGCGGGCAAAACGGGGCGGTCTTGCGACCATGTATCCTTGACCAGCTCGCTAAAACTGACCTCTTCTCCGGCGCGCGCAGCCTGATCATAAACCCATTTCGAGTTCATCCAGATTGACGCCGCATACCAGATCACCATGATCATAGCGACGACCGTCAGAACGGGGATGATTGATTTATTCATCGTAAGCATGCCCCGCGCGCAGGCCTTCACGCACCCGATGCGCGATGTCCAGAAATTCCTGAGTGTCGCGAATATCCAGCGGGCGTTCGCGTGGCAGGGTGCTTTCGATCACATCGGAAATCCGGCCCGGACGCGGCGACATCACCACGATTTTCGTGGACAGATAAACCGCCTCGGGGATCGAGTGGGTGACAAAGCAAATCGTCTTGTTTGTGCGGTCCCACAGTTGCAGCAACTGTTCGTTCAGATGGTCGCGCACAATTTCATCCAGCGCGCCAAAAGGTTCATCCATCAGCAGGATTTCCGCATCGAACGCCAGCGCGCGGGCAATGCTGGCCCGTTGCTGCATCCCGCCGGACAACTGCCACGGGTATTTCTTGCCGAACCCGCGCAGATCGACCAGATCAAGCACCTTGGAAATATGGTCTTCCTGTTCCTTTTTCGGAAAGCCCATGATTTCCAGCGGCAGGCGGATATTGCCGCGAATTGTGCGCCACGGATACAGACCGGCGGCCTGAAAAACATAGCCATAGGCCCGTTTCTTGCGGGCTTCCTCGGCCGACATACCGTTCACACAGACCGACCCTGCCGTGGGTGTTTCCAGCGACGCAATAGTGCGCAAAAAGGTGGTTTTGCCACAGCCCGAGGGGCCGATGAAGCTGACGAAATCACCCTTCTGGATATCAAGATTGATATCCTTTAGCGCATGTACATCCCCGTCATTGGTATGAAAGGTCAGGTCAAGGTTTTCTGCCTTGATAACAGTTTCAGTGGTCACGTTATTATACTCCACTGGCCGGTATTCCGGTCCGTTCGACAGGACGCGGGGCGGTCAGGTCTTTCCATTTGCTAAGCGCCTTGTTCACGGTTGCATTCGGCTCGCGGGCGACGAATTCGCCGTGGCCTTCCTGTGTCCTGATCTCGCCATCCATCACCGCAACCTGACCACGGGTCAGGGTGTAACGCGGCAGGCCTTTGACCTTTTTGCCCTCGAACACGTTGTAATCAATGGCGGATTGCTGGCTGTCGGCGGCAATGGTTTTTTCCTTTTCGGGATCCCAGACCACCAGATCGGCATCCGCCCCGACCAGAACCGCACCCTTTTTCGGGTAACAATTCAGGATCTTGGCGATATTGGTCGAGGTCACGGCAACAAATTCGTTCATCGTGATCCGCCCCGTGGCCACCCCGTGCGTCCACAGCATCGGCATCCGGTCCTCCAAACCGCCGGTGCCGTTCGGGATCTTGGAAAAGTCACCCACGCCAAAGCGTTTCTGCTCGGTCGTGAAGGCGCAGTGATCCGTGGCCACCACAGACAGCGAACCGCTTTGCAGGCCGGCCCACAGGCTGTCCTGATGCTGTTTGTTGCGGAAAGGGGGCGACATCACGCGGCGCGCGGCGTGGTCCCAGTCCTTGTTGAAATACTCGCTTTCGTCCAGCGTCAGGTGCTGGATCAGCGGCTCGCCCCAGACACGTTTGCCCTGCATGCGGGCGCGGCGGATGGCTTCGTGGCTTTCCTCGCAGGACGTGTGCACCACATAAAGCGGCGCGCCGGCCATATCGGCAATCATGATGGCGCGGTTTGTCGCCTCGCCCTCGACCTGCGGCGGGCGGGAATAGGCGTGGGCCTCGGGGCCGGTGTTGCCTTCGGCCAGCAGTTGCGCGGTCAGTTCGGCCACCACATCGCCGTTTTCCGCGTGCACCAGCGGGGTCGCGCCCAGTTCGGCGCAGCGTTTGAAACTGGCATATAATTCGTCGTCATTCACCATCAGCGCGCCCTTGTAGGCAAGGAAATGCTTGAAGGTGTTGATACCGCGCCCGACGACCTCTTTCATGTCGTCAAACACCTGTTCGCCCCACCATGTCACGGCCATGTGGAAGGAATAATCGCAATTGGCGCGGGTCGATTTGTTGTCCCAGCGTTTCAGCGCATCCAGCAGACCTTCGCCCGGGTTGGGCAGGGCAAAATCCACCACCATGGTGGTGCCGCCGGCCAGACCGGCACGGGTGCCTGATTCAAAATCATCGGATGAATAGGTGCCCATGAAGGGCATTTCCAGATGGGTGTGCGGGTCGATCCCGCCGGGCATGATGTAACATCCCGTGGCGTCCAGCACCTCGTCGCCTTTCAGGTCGGGGCCGATTTCGACAATCCTGCCACCCTCGATTTTGACATCCGCCTTATAGGTCAGATCGGCGGTGACAACGGTGCCGCCCTTGATTACCTTGCTCATCTTATTCTCCCTTTTATCATCGGCAGCTCTGGCGCGCCGGACCCAGATCACGATCCTTCAGGATCACGGATATCAGCGATTTTCGCGCCCGTCTGCACGCGTTTTCAAAGTCTATGTCGCGGTCGGTATATTCAGCGTCAAACACCGGTTTGCCGTATCGGATATAGGGCAGGACCTGCGTGCACCATCCATCCTGATAGCAGCTTTCGGTGATAACGAAATCCATTGTGCGCACCAGATCATCCGTCAGCTCCGGCACGTTTTTCTGGCCAATCTCGAGGCCCATCATATGGGCGGTGGTGGCCAGAAGCTTGATATAGCGCAAACCATCCTCGCGGGTCAGCGGGAAGCCCGAGTCATTGGCGTAAACATCCATATTGTCCGGCTCCACCGCATCGAACCCCATCGCCTTGCAACGGGCAAACCGTTCGGCCATCAGCGCGGGCAGATGGCTACGGTCGCGAATGTCGAGGAAGTTTTCATCCGGCCAATCCTCGTAACGGTTGCCAACAATGGTGGGCGGGAAATGATCGACATCATCGCGCCAGTTTTCCAGCGTGCCGACGCTGACGTAACAGATGGTATAAACGCCATCCCTGTTCAGCGCGGCGATCTGTTCCTTTGTCACATCGTCGGGATCGGCATCAAACACCCGCACCCCTTCGGGCGGGGTGACGGTGCCCGACAACTGCCAGTCCCAGTCCGACCCCGGTGTCGGGGCGGCAAGGGCCGGAAGGGCGCTGAAGAGGAGCGCGAAGGTTACAGGAAAGAGGCTTCCATAGCCAAATCGGCCCACATTGGGTTTTGCTTTGCAATCAGATCGTTTTTCCAGTCGCGCCGCCAGCGTTTCAGTTTTTTCTCCCGTGCCAAAGCCTCGGGCAAGGTTTCGTAAACCTCGAAATAGACCAGCTTGCGGATTTTGTATTTTGCGGTGTGGGTGCCGCCTTTGCCCAGACGATGCTGTTCGGCTCGCAACTGCAAATCCGATGCCATACCGATATATATCGCCGTGTTCGAGTTGCAGGCCATGATATAGGTGTAAAACGCCATGCCTCGACTGTGGCGTGGTTTGGTTAACTATCGGTAAAGCCGCATTGGCCCGCTGCCCCGGACCTGATCCGGGGCCTTTTTGAAACAGCCGCAGGAGGTCCCGGATCAAGTCCGGGACAGCGAAAGGCCCGATCTTCGGCAGACCCCGCATCAGGTGCGGGACGTTGAGTGACGGTTTGACCGTCATTCAACGATCTCCGCCGTTTCCACAACCGCGTGCATCAACACATCCGCGCCCGCAGTTGCCCATTCCTTGGAAATCTCCTCAGCCTCGTTATGCGACAGACCATCCACACATGGGCACATGATCATCGCCGTCGGGGCCACCTTGTTGATCCAGCAGGCGTCATGCCCTGCCCCCGAAACGATATCCATGTGGCTATAGCCCAGACGCTCGGCCGCGTTGCGCACGGCGGAAACACATTTTTCGTCAAAAGCGGGCGGATCGAACTGGCCGACAACTTCGGCGGAAAATTCCAGCCCCAGTTCCTTGCAAATCCCCGGTGCCTTTTCCATCATCTCGTCCACCATGCCCTGCATGATATCAAGGAAGTGTGAACGGAAATCGACGGTAAACACCACCTTTTCGGGGATGATGTTGCGGCTGTTCGGGTAGACATCGATATGGCCAATCGCCCCGACCGCATTGGGCTGGTGCTGCATGGCAATTTCATGCACCAGCTCGGTGATCTGCGCCAACCCGCGACCGGCATTTTTGCGCATATACATCGGGGTTGATCCCGTATGCTGCCCCTTGCCCGTCACCGTGCATTCGACCCAGCGCAACCCCTGCCCGTGGGTGACAACGCCGATCAACTTGTCTTCGGCTTCAAGGATCGGTCCCTGTTCGATGTGGTATTCGAACATCGCGTGCATTTTACGCTGGCCGACGGGTTCGTCGCCTTCCCAGCCGATCCGCTTCAGCTCGTCCCCGAACCGCTTGCCCTCGGCATCGACGCGGTCCTTGGCCCAGTCCTCTTCCAGCACACCGGCAAACACGCCCGAGGCCAGCATCGCGGGGGCAAACCGCGTGCCTTCCTCGTTGGTCCAGTTGGTGATGACGATCGGGTGTCTGGTTTTGACGTTCATGTCGTTCAGGCTGCGCACCAGTTCCAGACCGGCCAGCACCCCCAGAACCCCGTCATATTTCCCGCCGGTGGGCTGGGTATCAAGGTGGCTGCCAACGTAAACCGGCAATGCATCGGGGTCCGTGCCTTCGCGGCGCGCAAACATGTTGCCCATGCTGTCAACACCCATGGTGCAGCCTGCGCCCTCGCACCATTTCTGGAACAATTTGCGGCCCTCGCCATCCTCGTCCGTCAGGGTCTGGCGGTTGTTGCCACCTGCCACGCCTGGCCCGATTTTAGCCATCTCCATCAGGCTGTCCCACAGGCGGTCGCCGTTGATTTTCATGTTTGCAGCAGGTGCGGCCATTGTCTTAACTCCCTTAATCCAGATTTTTCAGAACATCGGCCAGAATGCCGAACAGTTCGTCGATTTGTGCCTTGTTGATCATCAGCGGCGGGGACAGCGCGATGATGTCGCCCGTGGTGCGGATCAGCAGACCCTTGTCATAGGCTTGCAGGAAGGCGTTGAACGCACGCTTGGTGGGCGCCCCTTCGATCCCTTCCAGTTCAATCGCCCCGATCAGACCCATATTGCGGATGTCGATCACATGCGGCAGCCCCTTGAGCGAATGCAGCGCATCCTCCCAGTAGTTGGCCAGACCGGCAGCATTTTCGAACAACCCGTCCTCGCGGTAAGTGCGCAGCGTGGCCAGACCGGCAGCGCTGGCAATCGGATTGCCGGAATAGGTATAGCCGTGGAACAGCTCGATCGCCTCTTCCGGGCCCGACATGAACGCATCATGGATTTTACTCGTGGCCAGCACCGCCCCCATCGGGATTACACCGTTGGTCAGCCCTTTGGCTGTGGTGATCAGATCGGGCATCACGCCGAAATGTTCGGCGGCAAAGCTGCTGCCAAGGCGACCAAAGCCTGTGATCACCTCGTCAAAGATCAGCAGGATACCGTGTTTCGTGCAAATCTCGCGCAGTTTTTCAAGGTAGCCTTTGGGCGGCATCAGCACGCCGGTGGACCCCGCCATCGGCTCGACGATCACCGCGGCGATATTGTCACCGCCATGCAGGGCGACGATGCGTTCCAGATCCTCGGCCAGATAGGCGCCATGTTCGGGTTGCCCGCGCACAAAAGAATTCTGGTCGGGCAAATGCGTGTGCGGCAGGTGGTCAACACCCGTCAGCAGCGAGCCAAAGAATTTTCGGTTATTCACAATGCCACCGACCGAAATGCCGCCAAAGTTCACCCCGTGATAGCCACGTTCGCGGCCAATCAGACGGGTGCGGGTGCCTTCGCCGCGCACGCGGTGATAGGCCAGCGCGATTTTCAGCGCGGTTTCAACGGATTCGGACCCCGAGTTGGTAAAGAACACATGCTCAAACGGATCAGGCGCCATATCGCGGATGGCTGTGGCCAGTTCAAACGCCTTTGGGTGGCCCATCTGGAACGCCGGTGCGTAATCCAGTTCGGCCGCCTGTTTCTGGATCGCCTCGGTGATCAGCGGGCGGTTATGGCCGGCATTCACACACCACAAACCGGCGGTGCCATCCAGCACATCGCGCCCGTCGGCGGTTTTGTAATACATCCCGTCCGCCGAAACGAACATACGCGGGTTTTTCTTGAACTGGCGATTCGCGGTAAACGGCATCCAGAAGGCGGACAAATCATTGGGTACCTTGGGTGTATCATAAGCCATGACAAGCAATCCTGTTATGTGGTGGCGGCGTTAAGCGCAGATTGTTTGACCATTTGGTCAGAACCACGCTAGCAGAGCCGCGTTTTCAGTCAAGGAATTCGTCACCAAGTTTAGCGTTCATTTGCACTCGAACGAAGAAAAATCACGTATCGGTGGAATTTTTGTGGCAGTTTGGCTTGTGGTCGGTAAACTAGGCAGTCAAACGGACAGGAATTCGCTGTAAATTAGGGGCAGTAAATGGCCGAGCCACAGACGCGCACACGAATACAAAAGAAAAACCGCACAACGATTCTCGATGCGGCGCTGGATGTTTTTTCGCAATTCGGCTTTCGCGGATCGACCTTGGACCAGATCGCCAAGGCCGCCGGCTTGTCCAAACCGAACCTGCTGTATTATTTTCCATCAAAGGAAGCGATCCATGTGGAATTGCTGTCCTGTCTGATGGACACATGGCTGGACCCGCTGCGCGATCTGGACCCCAATGGCGAGCCGCGTGCGGAAATCTTGGCCTATATGCGACGCAAGCTGGAGATGAGCCGCAATTTTCCACGTGAAAGCCGGCTGTTTGCCAATGAAATCCTGCAAGGCGCGCCGCGCATCATGGATGCGATCAAGGGTGAATTGAAGGATTTGACCGATGAAAAGGCGGCGGTGATTCAGGGCTGGATGGATGCGGGCAAAATTGCACCGTCCCACCCTTATCACCTGTTGTTTTCCATCTGGTCCCTGACCCAGCATTACGCCGATTTCGACGTGCAGGTGCGGGCGGTTCTGGGGAACGAAGGTGATGATCCCTTCCCCGCTGCCGAACAATATCTGGAAACGCTGTTCAGTAAATTATTGGCGGTTTAAGCGCGCAATTTGACTTAAATTCTTTGCAGGAAAACGGGGATATTAACCCGCCTTTCATACATACTAACAAAGAATACAACGTCGGTGGGGGCACCGATCAGGAGCATGGATATGCTTATTCTTCCGGGGGCTTTGCCTGTGGCCCCGTCACCGCAACAGGCCTTTGCCGCGCCACCGGCGCCATCACCCGTGAAAACCGTGGCGGAACCGGCGGCGTCCAGCAAAACCCGCAATGAAACCGGCACCGACACCGGCCCGCATTCGGACGGGCAACGCAGCGCGATCCTGCCGCCACCACCCAACCCCGACAAACCCACAGGCCCGCCCCCGACATTCGAGGCGAACCTGCTGGAATCCGAACGCGAAAAACTGCGCGCGGGGCCGGAACTGCAACCCGAAGAAACCGTCGAACCGGAAACAGAAAAGGCGGCAGAGCCTTACGCCCCGCCGCCTGAAAGTACCCGTCAAGTGGATATCGCTGTTTAACTATTTACCCGACGCGCAGGTATTGCCCGGGTTGTTCGGATGTTCGGTCCAGTTGCCATATTCGGTCGGAACCGTTTGCCCCGTGCGTTCATCCAGCTCGCCCGGCATCACCTGTTTCATGGTGATACAGCCCTCGACGGGGCAGACATTGACGCACAGGTTACAGGCGACGCATTCGTCGTCCTTGACGCTGAATTTGCGGTCCTCGGACATTTCGATCGCCTGATGGCTTGTGTCCTCGCAGGCGGCATAACAGCGGCCACACTGGATACAAGCGTCCTGATCAATCACCGCTTTGGTGATGAAATTCAGGTTCAGATATTGCCAGTCAGTCACATTCGGCACCGCCATTCCGACGAAATCATCAACCGAGGTATACCCCTTTTCATCCATCCACTGGCTAAGACCCGAGATCATTTCCTCTACAATCTTGAAACCATAAGTCATCACCGCCGTGCAAACCTGCACGTTGCCACAACCCAGCGCCATGAATTCCGCCGCGTCGCGCCATGTGGTCACGCCACCAATGCCGGAAATCGGCAGGTTCGCCGTTTCGGGGTTGCGGGCAATTTCGGCCACCATGTTCAACGCAATCGGTTTCACCGCAGGACCGCAATAGCCGCCATGCGTGCCCTTGCCGTCAATCGTCGGCTCGGGTGCCATTGCGTCCAGATCGACCGTGGTGATCGAATTGATCGTGTTGATCAGCGACACCGCATCGGCCCCGCCACGCAGCGCCGCTTCGGCGGGCTTGCGGATGTCGGTGATGTTGGGAGTCAGTTTCACGATCACCGGCATTTCGGTGTTTTCCTTGCACCAGCGGGTCACCATTTCGATATATTCGGGCACCTGCCCCACAGCGCCACCCATGCCGCGTTCGGCCATGCCGTGCGGGCAGCCAAAGTTCAGCTCGACACCGTCAGCGCCGGTCGATTCAACCGCCTTTAAGATGTCTTTCCACGGCTGTTCTTCACAAGGCACCATCAGCGACACGATGATCGCGCGGTCGGGGTAGTCCTTTTTCACCCGTGTGATTTCTTCCAAATTCTGCTGCAAGGGGCGATCGGTGATCAATTCGATGTTGTTCAGCCCCAGCAACCTCCGGTCGGCCCCGTAAATCGCGCCGTAACGCGGGCCGTTGACGTTGACCACGGGCGGGCCTTCTTCGCCCAGCGTTTTCCAGACAACACCACCCCATCCGGCCTCGAAGGCGCGGCGAACATTGTATTCCTTGTCCGTGGGCGGGGCCGATGCCAGCCAGAACGGGTTGGGGGATTTGATACCTAGAAAATTCGATGTAAGATCAGCCATTTACCAACCCTCCTATGCCATCAGTGTGGCGTTAATATCTTCGGCCGCGTCACGACCCTCGGCCACGGCGGTCACGGTCAGATCGTCGCCACCACTGGCGCAATCCCCACCGGCCCAAACGCCGTCCTGCGATGTGCGACCGACCTCGTTTACCACGATCTTGCCGCGTTCAACCGCCACGCCATCGGGCACCCCTTCCAGTGTCTGGCCAATCGCCTTGAACACCTGATCGGCGGGGATGCGGAACATCTCGCCGGTGCCACGCAACTTGCCGTTTTCCTCGACGGTGTATTCAAACTCGACCTCGCGTACCGCGCCGTCGCCGAAGATGGCGACCGGTTGGGCGTTGTAGATGATCGTCACGCCCTTGGCCGTGGCCAGTTCCTGTTCGTATTCGGACGCCGCCATGCGTTCCTTGCCGCGGCGATAGACCATTGAAACATGTTCGGCGCCCAGCAATTTGGATTGCACAGCCGCATCAACAGCGGTCATGCCGCCACCGATCACCACCACATTGCGGCCAACCGGCAGTTTCGACAGATCATCGGCCTGACGCAGTTTCGCAATGAAATCCACCGCATCCAGAACCCCGTCCAGATCCTCGCCATCGGCCCGCAGGGCGTTTACCCCGCCCAGACCGATTGCCAGAAACACCGCATCATAGGAACCGGCCAGATCGGCCAGCGACATGCCATCGCCCAGACGTTTGCCGTATTCCATCGTAATGCCGCCGATCTGCATCAGCCATTCCACCTCGCGATGGGCGAAATCATCGACCGATTTATAGGCGGCAATGCCGAATTCGTTCAGACCACCGGCCTTTTCGCGACCATCCAGAATGACAACATCGTGGCCATACATCGCCAGACGATGCGCGCAAGACAGACCCGCAGGCCCCGCCCCGACAACCGCAACCTTTTTGCCTGTCGCTGCGGCGCGTTCAAACGGGTGCACACCCTTTTCCATCAGCGTATCGGTGGCATACCGCTGAAGGCGGCCAATCTCGACCGGTTTGCCTTCGGCAACTTCGCGCACGCAAACCTCTTCGCACAGGGTTTCGGTCGGGCACACACGGGCGCACATGCCACCCAGAATGTTTTCCTCGAAAATCTTTACCGCAGCCGCCTCGGCAATACCGGTGCTGATCTGGCGAATGAACATCGGAATATCGATGCTGGTTGGGCAGGCCGTCTGGCACGGCGCATCATAACAGAAATAACAACGATCCGCCGCAACCGCCGCTTCATGCGCATCCAGCGGCGCATGCAGATCGGAGAAATTCTTGGCGTAGGCGTCTTTTGGCAAACGTCCCGGGGCGATCCCCGGTGTCATCTGGCTGTTCGGCATAATTTGCATCCCGCGTTGATAAAACAGACTCAAATCGTGCCACAAGTTGATTATTTTATCAAATGGTAAATTTTATTTTTTGGTCAATTATGCAAAATCCTGAAAAACAAGGGCAAATTCGCGCATATAAGGTAGAAACCGGCGGAATTCCCCCTGCGAAATATAACCGGAACCGCTTTTCACCTTCCGTAAGGTCGCGTATAAGCTTGCAAAGTCAAAGACAACCAGCCCCTTAAATCGGGGCCGCTAAGGGGATACAGAGGACGCCATGACCAAGAAAACCAAAGACGAAGACGTGGCCTTTATTCAGGCGCTGGCACAGATTCTGGATGATAACGATATGACCGAAATTCAGGTCAAGCGCATCTATGCCAACAACGACAGCATGAACGTCCGCGTCAGCCGCAAAACCGAAACGGTTATGGCTGCGGCTGCCCCTGTGGCGGCTGCCCCCGTTGCCGCCGCTGCTCCGGCTGCTGCCGCACCAGCCGAAGCTCCTGCCGAAACCTCCACCGATCCGGCATCCCTGCCCGGCGCCGTGACATCGCCAATGGTCGGCACCGCTTACCTGCAGCCCGAACCCAACGCCCCCGCCTTCGTCAGCGTTGGCGACAAAGTGGCCGAAGGCGACACCATCCTGATCATCGAAGCCATGAAAACCATGAACCACATTCCGGCCCCCGCGTCGGGCACCGTGAAACGCATTCTGGTGGCCGATGGCGACGCGGTAGAATTCGGCGCACCTTTGATGATCATCGAATAGGGGCCACACCATGTTCGACAAAATCCTGATTGCCAACCGTGGCGAAATCGCCCTTCGGGTGGTGCGTGCCTGCCGCGAAATGGGCATTAAATCCGTTGCGGTGCATTCCACCGCCGATGCCGACGCAATGCATGTGCGCATGGCGGACGAAGCCATCTGTATCGGCCCTCCTGCCGGCACCGACAGCTATCTGCGCATCCCCGCGATTATTGCGGCCTGCGAAGTGACCGGCGCACAGGCGATCCACCCCGGCTATGGCTTTTTGTCGGAAAACGCCGATTTTGTGCAGGTGATCGAGGATCACGGCCTGACATTCATCGGCCCGACCGCAGAACATATCCGCATCATGGGCGATAAAATTACCGCCAAGGATACGATGAAAAAACTGGGCGTGCCCTGTGTTCCCGGCTCGGACGGCGGCGTTCCCGATGTGGCAAGCGCCAAGAAAGTCGGCAAGGAACTGGGCTATCCGGTAATCGTCAAGGCCACCGCCGGTGGCGGCGGGCGCGGCATGAAACTGGCCCCGACCGAGGCCGACATGGAAAGCGCCTTCCACACCGCACGGGCCGAGGCCCTGTCGGGGTTTGGCAATGACGAAGTCTACATCGAAAAATACCTGACCAAACCGCGCCATATCGAAGTGCAGGTGTTTGGCGACGGCAAAGGCAACGCGGTGCATCTGGGCGAGCGCGATTGTTCCCTGCAACGCCGCCACCAGAAAGTGTTCGAAGAGGCCCCCGGCCCCGCCATCACCCCTGAAATGCGCGCCAGAATCGGCAAGACCTGCGCCGATGCTGTGGCGGGTATCAACTATATCGGTGCTGGCACGATCGAGTTTCTCTATGAAGACGGCGAATTCTATTTCATCGAAATGAACACCCGCTTGCAGGTCGAACACCCCGTGACCGAGGCCGTGTTCGGTGTCGATCTGGTACGCGAACAGATCCGCGTGGCCGAAGGGCTGCCGATGTCGTTCACACAGGATGATCTGGAAGTTCAGGGTCATGCCATCGAGGTTCGGATCAACGCTGAAAAGCTGCCCAACTTCACCCCCTGCCCCGGCACCATCACGCAGTTCCATGCGCCCGGCGGTCTGGGTGTGCGGATGGATTCGGCACTCTATGACGGCTATAAAATTCCGCCCTATTACGACAGCCTGATTGGCAAGCTGATCGTGCATGGCCGCGACCGCCCCGAGGCTTTGGCCCGTCTTAGCCGCGCTCTGGGTGAATTGATTGTGGACGGGGTGGATACGACGCTCCCCCTGTTTCATGCGCTGCTGGCCGAAAAAGATATCCAGACAGGGAATTACGACATCCATTGGCTGGAAAAATGGCTTGAGGAAAATCTGGGCTAAAGCCCGCCTTCAATGCATTCCAACCACGGCTCTTTGCGGGGCCGTGGCTATAAGGAGTCACCCCGTGGGATGGCTTGGCGAATAAAGTTATTAAACAGTCTTTCTTTATTTGCTTATCCCCGTGACAATGGGGGCCAGAAGACCCCTTTGAACACCCAAGCGCGTGACCCGAATGCCGAACCCGATTACAGCCGAAACACTTCTGCAAGCATATGCCTCGGGCGTCTTTCCAATGGCGGAATCACGCGAGGGTGACGAGTTGTTCTGGGTGGATCCCCATTTTCGCGGGATATTTGAATTGGACAATTTCCACATTTCCCGCAGTCTTGCCCGGCATATCCAGCAAGAACCTTTCCAAATTCGAACCAACACAGCGTTTATGCCGGTCGTCCACGGCTGCGCCGACCGGTCCGAGACATGGATAAACGCAAAACTGCTGGAGCTATACGAACAACTGCATCTGATGGGCTTTGCCCACTCTCTCGAGGTCTGGGAAGGCAATGAATTGGTCGGTGGTGTTTACGGGCTGGTGATCGGCGGTGCCTTCTTTGGCGAAAGCATGTTTTCACGGCGCACGAATGCGTCAAAAATCGCGCTTGCCTATCTGGTGCACCGGTTGCGATCGGGGGGATTTACCCTGTTTGATACACAGTTCATCACACCGCATCTGGCCTCGTTGGGGGCAATTGAAATTTCGCGTGATGACTATCGGGCAAGGCTGGAAACCGCGCTAACACTGGAGGCCGACTTCAATCGTTTCACGGGCACACCCGATGCCTATTCAGTCATACAGCGCAAAACCCAGACATCGTAACGCGCATTGTCCAGCGCATCCAGTGCAGGTGCCGCGGCAATCATCCAGCCTTGAAAGACCGGATCATCCATGCCGTTTTCACGAATGGTCAGAAAGGCGAATGCATTACCGGCCGGATTGCCTTTGGGATAGCGGCAATCCCCAAGGGAAATATTAAGCCGCCCGAAATCCTTATTTTCCCCGACAGCAAGCTCGAGATCAGTCACGCTGCCATCCAGCTTGTCCAGCCCGCGCAAAACCGCGCCGGGCGCACTGCTGACCTGTTGCGCCTGTATTGGCGCGGCAAAAACTGTCAGGAAAAGGAGGAAAAGTATACGCATCATTGCGATGAATCGCCGCCGCTTCCCGACACATATTTCATCAGCAGTGAAATCAGACTGACCGCGCCTTGCGTATCATCTATTTCATCGCCCGGTTCAAAATTGTCAGGGGAGCCACCCGGGTAGATTTCGACAAAATTTCCGCCAAGCAAGCCCTCTGACGAGATCACAGCGGCGCTATCATCGGGAATCAGGATGCCGTCTTTCACCGTTAGCTGCATATCGGCACGAAATGTAACGGGATTCAGCTTCATCTCGCTGATTGTGCCGATCTTCACACCCGCAAGGCGCACATCGGTGCCGACAGTCACGCCTTCAACAGATCTGAAACTGGCCGTTAGCGGATAATCACCGGTTTTGCCGATCGAAAAACCGGTCGCCTGCCCCGCATAGACCAAGAATCCGATAGCGACAGCCAGAACGGCGCCGCCGACCAACACTTCTGTGGTTGATTCCGACATGGTTATTCAGGCTGCCAAGCGTCGTAATCTCGCCATTCGGCCGGTTTTTCGCGACGCAGGGATCCAACGGGAACATGCGCTTTGTCGGTGCCGGTCAGATTTGGCAAATGCGGCTTTTCCCATTTCTTGTGGGGCAAAGGGGCATTCGTTGGTGGCTCGTCCCAAGTGAAATGCAGCCATCCGTGCCAATCGGGCGGGACAACACTGGCTTCGGGGATGTCACTATAACAAACCCAGCGGCGCTTATCGTCCTTGGTCCGGTAATAGATGTTGCCCATATCGTCTTCGCCCACTTTGACACCGTTGCGCCAGGTGTAAATCTGGGTGCCTAGCGTCTGGCCGTGGTACCAAGTCAGCATTCGAAGAATAAAGCGTATCATCACGCCCCCCAATATCCATATGGTCGTTGCCTACTGATATGAACCAATCCGCCGCCAAGGTCCAGACCTGCAAGCGGATTTAGGCGCTTTGCGGCAGGCGGGCCGTGACTTCGATCTCGATTTTCATCGCCGGGTCGATAAGGCCGGCCTCGATCATCGTCGCAGCGGGCGGGTTTTCGCCAAAGGCATCGCGCAACAAGGGCCAACAAGCCTGAAATTCATCGCTGTCCGGCAGTATGTAATGCACCCTCACAATATCGGAAAATGTCGCACCCGCCTGCTCCAGCGCCTTGCGGATATGACCTAACGCCAGTTCGCATTGTTCAACCACGCTTTCAGGGGTGGTCATGGTGGCGTGATCATTACCGACAGTGCCGGAAACATGCACCCAGCCATCGGCAACCACCGCGCGGCTGTAACCAATCAGTGATTCATAGGCAGATCCCGACGCAATCCGCTGTATCGGCGTGTCAGCTGGCACTGGCTTCTTCTTTATCTTTGGGCTCGGAATAGATCAGTAGCGGGTTGGCGTCCGAGGTCACAGCCTCCTCATTCACCACCACTTCGTCCACGTTTTCCAGGCCGGGCAGATCGAACATGGTATCCAGCAGGATATCCTCCATGATCGAGCGCAGGCCACGTGCGCCGGTTTTGCGTTCAATCGCGCGTTTGGCGATGGCTTTCAATGCATCCTCGGTGAAGGTCAGCTTGGCCTCTTCCAACTCGAACAGGCGCTGGTATTGCTTGACCAGTGCGTTTTTCGGCTGGGTCAGGATGGTGACCAGCGCATCTTCGTCCAGATCGGTCAGGGTAGCGATTACCGGCAGACGGCCAACGAATTCCGGGATCAGGCCGAATTTCAGCAGATCTTCGGGTTCCAGATCGGTCAGCATCTCGCCGATACCGCGATCTTCGTCATCCTGCACATCGGCACCGAAACCGATGGCCGACCCTTTGCCGCGTTGGGTAATAATCTTTTCAAGGCCGGAAAATGCACCGCCACAGATAAACAGAATGTTTGTGGTGTCCACTTGCAGGAATTCCTGCTGAGGATGCTTGCGCCCGCCTTGCGGGGGTACCGAAGCAACCGTGCCTTCCATGATTTTCAGCAGCGCCTGCTGCACACCCTCGCCCGATACATCGCGGGTAATCGAAGGGTTGTCGGATTTGCGGGTGATTTTGTCGACCTCGTCAATATAGACGATGCCACGCTGCGCGCGTTCGACATTGTATTCAGACGCCTGAAGCAGCTTCAGGATGATGTTTTCCACATCTTCGCCCACATAACCGGCTTCGGTCAATGTGGTGGCGTCGGCCATGGTGAACGGCACATCCAGAATCCGCGCCAGCGTCTGGGCCAGCAGGGTCTTACCGCAACCGGTGGGGCCGATCAGCATGATATTGGACTTCGCCAACTCGATCTCGCCGGATTTGCCGCTGTGGTTCAGGCGTTTGTAGTGGTTGTGCACCGCCACAGACAGAACCCGTTTGGCGTGGAACTGGCCGATAACATAATCATCCAGCACGTCGCAGATATCTTTTGGCGTTGGCACCCCTTCGGATGACTTCAACCCCGCAGTTTTGGTTTCTTCACGGATGATATCCATGCACAGCTCGACGCATTCATCGCAGATAAATACGGTTGGGCCCGCAATCAGTTTGCGCACCTCGTGCTGGCTTTTGCCGCAGAACGAGCAGTAAAGCGTGTTCTTGCTGTCGTTGCCTGAATTGTTCGCCATTAGTGCACCTCTGTGGCTCTTAACCTGTTTTCAATGCGAACCCGCAAAGGTCGCAGCGACTGCCCCTCGTCTCCAGTTTAGGGCAGCGCGATTTTGTCTTCAACGTCAAAATACCGATTTGCGTCAGGCAGATCAGCTTTCGTCGTCATCATCGACCGGGCGATTCTCGACGATTTCGTCGATCAGGCCCCAATCCTTGGCCTCTTGCGCGTCCATGAAATTGTCACGTTCCAGCGCCTCGACCACATCTTTCATCTTCTGGCCGGTATGGCCAACATAGATCTGGTTCAACCGGTCCTTCAGTTTCTGGGTTTCCTGCGCGTGGATCATGATGTCCGTTGCCTGCCCCTGATACCCGCCAGATGGCTGATGCACCATGATCCGGCTGTTTGGCAGTGAAAAACGCATCCCCTTGGCACCAGCGGTCAGCAACAGCGACCCCATGCTGGCAGCCTGCCCGACGACCAGCGTCGAAACCTTGGGTTTGATGTATTGCATGGTGTCGTAAATCGACAGCCCCGATGTGACCACCCCGCCGGGCGAATTGATATACATCGAGATTTCTTTTTTCGGGTTCTCGGCCTCGAGGTGCAAAAGCTGCGCCACGATCAGGCTGGACATGCCGTCATGGATCGGACCGGTTATGAAAATGATCCGTTCTTTCAGAAGGCGCGAGAAAATATCATAGGCGCGCTCGCCACGGGCGGTTTGCTCAACCACCATCGGCACAAGGTTGTTCATATAGTGTTCATAAGGGTCGTTCATGGTCACCTGCCTGCTGCTGGCGCGAATATTGCGCGCGTTACCTTCCCCAAGTCTTAGTTGTGCGTTCGGCCCCCTGCAAGGGGGGTGCGCTGTGTTTTCGCATGAATGGGCTGAAGGATTGGTTACTAAAACCGTGGGAATATGTATTTTCAGTCAAAATTCGGACGAAAAACCGGACAGACCTGGGTTTTGACTGTAAAAAGCACCTGCGGACAATCTTTGATTACAGGCAGAAATGACAGCAGAGTTGCGATCCAAGGTGCTTTCCTATTTTGCCATTTCATAAATATGCACGGAGAACATGAATGGGCCAATCTGAATACCTGCTGGACGTTTTGATTTTTCTGGCCGCCGCTGTAATTGTCGTGCCGGTTTTCCAGCGGTTTCGCACCAGCCCGATTTTGGGGTATCTTGCGGCAGGTGTTATTATCGGACCCCATGCTTTTGGCCTGATTGGTGACACAAAAGCAGCGCATGGGTTGGCAGAACTCGGTGTCGTATTCCTGTTGTTCATGATCGGGCTGGAACTTTCCGTCTCGCGACTAAAAACGCTGGGCAGCAAGGTGTTCGGTCTGGGCACTTTGCAAGTAGTGATCACCGGTGGTGCCATTGCTGTTGTCGCATCTGCACTGGGGGCCGGCTTGAATACCGCTATAATCATCGGCGGTGGTCTGGCGCTGTCTTCGACCGCATTTGTGCTGCAATTGCTGGTCGAACGGGGTGAACGCCCCACCCGCTTTGGCCTGACCACTTTCTCGATTTTGCTGTTGCAGGACATTGCGGTTGTGCCCCTTTTGATTCTGGTCACCCTGTTGGGAACCGAGGGCGAATCCATTGTTGATGCTTTCGGCATGGCTGCACTGAAGGGCGGCGGGGCAATTGCCGTTTCCATTCTGTTTGGCCGCTACCTGCTGCGGCCGCTGTTTCGCCTGATCGCCTCGCTTAACAGCGTGGAAATGTTTGTCGCAACCACCCTGCTGGTCATTCTGGGCATGGGGTGGGTCATGTCGCTGGCTGGCCTGTCGATGGAGTTGGGGGCCTTGTTGGCAGGCCTGTTGCTGGCCGAAACCGAATACCGTCATCAAATCGAAGCCGACATCCGCCCGTTCCGTGGAATTCTGCTGGGGTTGTTTTTCATGACCATCGGCATGTCAATTGACATGGTCTTTATTTACAACAATCTGGCAACCGTCCTGATGGCCGTTATTGCCCTGATGATCGGAAAAACCGCCATCATAACGGCCCTTTGCCGCTTGACAGGCAGCCCGTTCAGTACATCCATCCGGGTCGGTTTTGCCTTGTCGCAAGGGGGTGAATTCGGCTTTGTCCTGTTTGGCGCGGCAGCAGCTGTCGGCTTAACATCCCCCGATCTGGCGCAAATCCTGATGGCGGTTATTGCCCTTAGCATGGTTGCGACACCGCTTATGTTTATTGCCGGAAAATACATTGCCAACCGGATCAAAAGCCAGGCAACGCATCCCAAAAACAGCATTGAAACCCGGCAAGAGGATGTGAAGGACCATGTGCTGATTGCCGGATTTGGCCGCGTCGGACAGACTGTTGCCAAAGTTCTTTCCGATGCGGGAATTTCCTATGTCGCGCTGGATCTTGATCAGACAAGGGTGGCAAGGTGTCGTGAAAAGGGGATGTCGGTATTTTACGGGGATGCCAACCAGATCCATGTATTGCAAGCCGCTGGCGCGGGGCAGGCAAACCTTGCTGTTATCACGCTGGATGATCCGAAAACCACCTGTCGCGTGGTATCAGCATTGCGCAGTGAATACGCTGACCTGCCCATTCTGGTGCGTGCCCGTGACCGGCGACGCAGTCTGGAACTTGAACATGTAGGGGCCACTGCCGTTATTTCCGAAGCGGCAGAATCCAGCCTTCAACTGGGAAGTATTGCATTGAAAACTCTGGAAATCGACGAGGACGATGCCTTGTGCATAATACAGGGATACCGTGAAGGGGATTACCAGCGACTTGACGATATCATACAAGGCGAGGGGTCCTAAAAGGCCCCGCTGTAGGCGGATTTATCAACGGGGCAAGCAAGGACCGTAAAGGTGTTACGCCCCCACGCATCGGCAAGGGCGGTTAGTAAATCATCCCTGTTGTAGATCACCTCGCCAATGCCACCATAAGCACGCGCAACCGCCACAATATCGGTACCGGCAAACTGCACCCCGTGGGTCTTTAGCTGCATCATGGTTTGTTTCTTTTCGATCAGGGCAAGGCTATTGTCCACCGGCACAACGATCACCATTGGCACCTGCATATCCCGCAAGGTGGCCAGATCACCGGTGGTCATATCAAATCCTGCATCCCCCACCACGGCAACCACCGGAACATCCGGTTCGGCGCGTTTGTAACCGATGGCCAATGGCACAGCGACCCCCATGGTACAAAATGCAGCGGATTGCAGTAGGGAGTTGGGATGCTTACAGCGCCATATCTGGCTAAGAAGAATGCGATGCGCACCACTGTCTACCGTGGTAATGGCATTCTCCGGCAAGGCAGCGTTCAGGGCTGCAAACAGCTGGTGCGGCCCCCAATGGGTCGGTATGGCAAATGCGTTTTCCAGTTCGGCCTTGGCAACGGCGGGCTCACCATCGGGCCAGACAGGGCCGTCCGGCGCGCCCAAAGCGGTCAGCGCTTGCGCCACATCCCCGACGAAACGCACCGCTGCCCCGTGCATCCCGTGCGCGTTGGCGGCGTGCATGATTTCAATCGCGTTATCCGGCTGCCACGGATTAATCCAGTCGCTGCGCATTTCGATCGGATCATAGCCGGCAAGGATCACACAATCGGATTTGGCCAGCAGCGGCAGGATGGTTTTATCCGACAAAGGCGACAGCCCGTGCCCGCCCAGCGCCATCGGGTGATCCTCGGGCAATATTCCCTTGGCTTTATAGGTGGTTATAACCGGTACCTGATGTTTCTCGGCCAAGTCCAGAATGGCCGGCCCTGCTGCATGATGAATCGCGCCCAACCCTGCCAGTATAATGGGCTTTTTGGCATTTTGCAGCATATCACGCGCCTGTTGCAGCGTTTCACTGCCTTCTGCCCAGATTCCTGCCTCGGCCAGATTGGGCGCAGCGGGCGCACGGTCGGGTTCCTGCCAATGCGCCGCATCCAGATATTCGTCAGGCAATTCCAGCAACACCGGCCCCGGCGGATCGGACAAGGCAATCGACAGGGCCTTGTCCACGGTCAGCGCCGCTGTGCCCTGCTCCACCCGCAAAGTGGCCTTGGTGACAGGGGAAAACAGCGCCGCATGGTCGATCACCTGATGGGTAAACTGTTCCGCCATCGCATGCGAAATACAGCCGGTCAGCACGATCAGCGGCACCTGTTCCTGATAGGCGTTGGCCACCGTGTTCACCGCATTCGATACCCCCGGCCCGATGGTCGCCAACAGGATGCCCGGCGCGCCGGTGGCGTGCCAGCTGCCCTCGGCCATATAGCCGCCCGCGTTTTCGTGCTTCACCAGCGTGAATTCGATCCCCGCCACCCGTAGCGTATCCAGCAGGGCCAGAACCTCGCCCCCCGGCATACCGAAGGCATGGCGGCACCCTGCCCCCGCCAGCCCGTTGGCGATGATCTGTGCCGCGTTCACTTTGCCAGTCGCGAATAACCGTCGCGCGTTTGCGGGGTTTTCATATCCAGCGCATGCCCGGCAATCAGGTTGCGCAGCATTTGTGCCGTGCCGCCGCCGATGGTGAACATGCGCGCATCCCGCACCATCCGTTCCAGCGGCAAATCGCGCGAATACCCCGCCGCGCCATGCAGTTGCAGCGCGTCATTGGTCACCTTTACCGCCGTTTCCGAGGCCAGCAATTTGGCCTGCGCCGCCAGCAACGGATCGGGAAAGCCGTTCTTGCCACTACAGGCCGCACGCCACAGCATCAGCCGCGCGGATTCAAGCGCCACATCCATATCGGCAATCATCCATTGCAAGCCCTGGAATTCGGCAATCGGACGACCAAACTGTTCGCGCGTTTTCATGTATTCCTTTGCAGTGTCATATGCACCCGCCGCAACACCCAGCGCCACAGTGCCCGCCCCGACCCGCTGGGCGTTATAGGCATCCATCAACCCGCCAAAGCCGCGCCGCAACCCTTGCGGCGGGACCAGCGCCATATCGGCGGAAATCTCCATATTCTCGAAAATCACTTCGGTTTCGGGCAAGCCACGCAGACCCATCGCCGGTTCGCGGCGGCCAATTCTCATGCCTTCATCCTCGCCTCGCACGGCGATAAAGGCACCGATGCCTTGGCGTTCGCCGTTTTCGACGACCTGCGCAAAGACCAGATGCACCCGCGACACCCCGCCGCCGGTGATCCAGTGTTTCACCCCGTTCAGGATATATTTGTCCTTTTTCTTGACCGCGATGGTCGACATGCTGGTGGCCGCCGACCCTGCCCCGGGTTCGGTGATACAGATCGCTGGCTTGTCCCCCGCCAGCACCAGCGGCGCAACGCGATCAATCTGTTTCTTGCTGCCATAAGCACAAATCGCCCCAATCGCGCCCATATTGCCCTCAACCACAATCCTGCCTGTCACACCGCAAGCCTTGGCCATTTCCTCGACCACCAGAACCGCGTCCAGATACGAGGCGCCAGCCCCGCCGTGTTTCTTGGGAATGCACATGCCCATCAAACCGGCCTCGACCAGCAATTGCACGTTTTCCCACGGGTATTCCTCGGATCGGTCCACCTCGGCGGCGCGGGATTTAATCACCCCCTGGGCCAGTTCCCGCACAGAATTGCGGATCAGTTGTTGTTCCGGCGTCAAATCAAACATTACTCTTCCTTCAACCATTCAGATAAAACTTCGTCGGTATGTTCCCCGCAAATTGGCGGGTATTGGCGATAACTAACAGGGGTGGCGCTGAATTTCACCGGATTTCCGATCAAATCGACATGGCCCTTGGCCGCCAGCGGGTGCGGTATGGAAATCTTCATTTCGCGCGCAGCAACCTGATCGGTTTCAAACACCTCGGGAACGGTGTTGATCTCGCCGCCGGGCACGTTGTTGGCTTCCATTGCGGCAACCAGCGCGGCCTTTTCCATCTGTTTCAGACGCTCGGACAGCAGCGCAATCAGCACCTCGCGATTTTCCAGACGGGCGGTGTTCAGTATAAAGCGATCATCCCCGGCCAGTTCCGGCATACCGATCAGCGTGGCGAAGCGGGCGAATTGCCCGTCATTGCCCGCCGCCACGATCACATGACCATCGGCACATTCGAACACCTGATAGGGCACGATATTGGGATGCTGGTTGCCACGCCTTTTTGGCGCCTGCCCCGAGGCCAGATAATTCACCCCCTCGTTCGCCAGCCACGCAATCTGCGTATCCACCAGCGCGATGTCGATATGCTGGCCCTCGCCTGTAGCATCCCGATGGCGCAACGCGGCCAGAATGGCGTTGCTGGCATACATGCCGCACATGATATCGGCGATGCCAACGCCCACCTTGACCGGCGCGCCGTCCGGTTCCCCCGTCAGGCTCATCATACCGCCATAACCCTGCGCCAACAGGTCATACCCCGGTTTGTCGCGGTTCGGTCCGGTCTGGCCAAAGCCGCTGATCGAGCAGTAAACCAGTGCCGGATTGCGTTCTTTCAAGGCCTCATAGTCCAGCCCGTATTTCAGCAGCCCGTCCACTTTGAAATTCTGGATCACCACATCTGCCTTTGCCGCCAAACGGCGCAGGGTCTCGGCCCCCTGCGGATCGGCCATATCCACAGCGATCGAGCGTTTGTTGCGGTTTGTGCACATGTAATAGGCGCTTTCGCGGGTGACATTGCCCTCGGCCGTGGTCACATAGGGTGGGCCCCATGCGCGGGTGTCATCGCCCACCACGGGACGTTCGACCTTGATCACATCGGCCCCCATATCACCCAGCAACTGCGTTGCATAAGGCCCCGCTAGAATGCGCGACATATCCAGAATTTTCAGGCCCTTTAGCGGACCGGTGTTATCAACCATTCCCAGAAATCCTTTTGTCCCGCGAGTCACCTGGCCGGAGTTTATGCCCGCTTTGGGCCACAGGGCAATCCTGAACCGCCCCCACACCTAAAGCTTTGGCAAAAACGACCCCTTCAGATCGGAAATGAACCCGTGCACCGTGGCAATCGCGGGGGTCACCCGCAGATCCTGCCGGTGCAGCAAAAACCATTTGCGGGCAATCGGCAGGCCGGCGGATTCAATTGTCATCAAACGCCCCGAGCGCAATTCCTCGGTCACGGTATGCTGTGAAATCAGCGCCACACCCAACCCCGCAATCACCGCCTGTTTGATGGTTTCATTGGTGCCCATTTCAATGCTGCGGTAGGGTGTGCCTTCGCCGATGCGGTCCAGATAACGGATCATCATGATCCGCGTGCCCGACCCTTCCTCGCGGGCGATGAAGGTTTGCGCCAGCAATTCCTGCGCCGATATATCCCGTCGTCCGGCCAGCGGGTGTTCGGGCGCGGCAATCATCACATGCGGATGATCGCCGATCACTACGGTTTCAACCACAGGTGCGCGTGGCGGGCGGCCCATGATCGCCAGATCAATCGACTGCTGTTGCAAGGCCCGCAATATCGCATCACGGTTGCCCACCCGCAGAACAACATTGATGTCAGGGTAATGCTGCTGCAACATTGCCACCAGACCCGGCGCGAAATACTTGCCGGTGGAAACCACCCCCAGCACCACAACCCCGCTCTGCCCGTCCCGCAGCGCCCGCACCTTCTGCATGCAGTTTTCCAAGGCAATCCGGATCGTCACCTCGGCATCCAGCACCGCCTGGCCTTCGGCCGTCAACCGCGCCCCCTGCGCCCCGCCCCGATCCACCAGCTTGCAACCCAGATTTTCCTCGAGGATTCGCAATTGCGTATGAATTGCGGGCGGCGTCAGCCCCACCGCTTCGGCCGCCGCCGATAAAGTTCCGTGCTCAGCCACAGCGCGTATGGCGCGTAACTGTTTGAAAGTAACCGCATCCAGCTTTGGCATTAAATTTCCTTTAACGCAGGTTCCAGTTAATTAAATTCTATAATCATTCGAAATATGGAATACAAAAGAAAATTACCGAAACTGCACCAGAATCGGGGGATTATTATGCAGTCGGACGAAAACATCATCGGAAACGACAAAATCCCGGCGGACCTGTATCCACTGATCAACGGTCTTTGCACCGTTGGCGCGGATCTGGCCAAGACCATCGCCCGCGGCCCTTTGGGGCAAACGCTGGGCGGGGCGGTCGGTGAAAACAGCGATGGCGACCAGCAAAAGGCGCTGGACGTGATGGCGGACGAAGCCTTTGCCGAGGCGCTGAAATCGCTGGGCGTGCGCTGGTATGCCTCGGAAGAACAGGAAGAAGTGGTCGAACTGGACCCAAACGGGCGTTACGCACTGGCGATCGACCCGCTGGACGGATCATCCAACATCGACGTGAATGTCTCGATCGGCACCATCTTTTCGATTTTCGAGGCCAACGAGGGCGCAAACGAAAGTTTCTTGCGTCCCGCAAATGAACAGATCGCGGCGGGCTACATCATCTTTGGCCCGCAAACCGGTCTGATGGTGACCTTCGGCAATGGCACCCTGTTCTATGTGCTCAGCCCCGACAGCGGAAAATTCGAATTGGCCAACGACCATGTCGTCGTGCCAAAGGAATCGACTGAGTACGCCATCAATGCCTCGAACTATCGCCATTGGTCCAAACCCGTTCGGGCCTATATCGACGATTGCATCGCCGGTGCCGAAGGCATCCACGGCAAGAACTTCAACATGCGTTGGGTCGCGTCACTGGTGGCCGAAACCCACCGCATCCTGACCCGCGGCGGCATTTTCCTGTATCCAACAGATTCGCGCGAAGGCTATGGCGCGGGCCGTCTGCGTATGGTCTATGAATGCGCCCCGATGGCGTTTCTGGTGGAACAGGCCGATGGCCACGCCACCAATGAACATGACCGCATCCTTGACCAGACGGCCAAGGAGTTACATGCCCGCACGCCTTTCGTGTTTGGCACGCCGGTCAAGGTGGACCGCCTCGCCTCGTACCACGACCTACCCGAAAAAGAAGTCTCAGCCCTTTTTGGCCAGCGCGGCCTGTTTCGTGATTAAGGAAACCATGACATGAGCAAGAAACATCCCATCATTTCCGTCACCGGCTCTTCTGGCGCTGGCACCTCGACCGTCAAAGACACGTTTGATCAGATTTTCCGCCGAGAGGGTGTGAAGGCGGTCTCGATCGAAGGCGATGCCTTTCACCGCTATAACCGTGCCGACATGAAGACCCAGCTGGACAAACGCTATGCCGAGGGGGACCACACCTTTAGCCATTTTTCCTACGAGGCCAACGAACTGGGCGAACTTGAGCGTGTGTTTCGTGAATATGGCGAAAACGGCAAGGGCAAAACCCGCCACTACATCCACAGCGAAGAAGAAGGCAAACGCTTTGGTGGCGCGCCGGGCACCTTCACGGACTGGAAGGAATTCGACCCCGACAGCGACCTGCTGTTCTACGAGGGCCTGCACGGTTCGGTAAAGAATGACGAAGTAGACCTGCCGAAATATGCCGACCTGAAAATCGGGGTTGTGCCTGTGGTAAATCTGGAATGGATCCAGAAAATCCACCGCGACAAGAACCAGCGCGGTTATACGACAGAAGCCGTGACCGACGTAATCCTGCGTCGCATGCACGCTTATGTGCATTGTATTATGCCACAATTCACCGAAACCGACATCAATTTCCAGCGCGTGCCGATTGTTGACACCTCGAATCCGATGATTGCCCGCTGGATTCCCACAGCCGACGAAAGCCTGGTTGTGATCCGCTTCCGCGATCCGCGCGGAATTGATTTCCCTTACCTGCAATCCATGATCCAGGGCAGCTTCATGAGCCGCGCCAATTCCATCGTGGTGCCTGGTGGCAAAATGGATCTGGCAATGCAGCTGATCTTTACCCCGCTGGTGGAACGACTGATTTCCGAATCCAAGCGCGCATAAGGAGGCCTGACAATGACCAACGAAACCCAAATGGCCAATGCCATCCGCGCCCTTGCGATGGACGCTGTTCAGGCCGCCAATTCCGGCCACCCCGGCGCCCCCATGGGGCTGGCCGATGTGGCCACCGTCCTGTTCAACCGTTTCATGAAGATCGACCCGACGGCCGACAAATGGGCCGACCGCGACCGGTTCGTGATGTCGGCGGGTCATGGCTCGATGCTGGTTTATGCCATCAACCACCTGCTGGGTTATGACGATATGGACATGAACCAGATCCGCAATTTCCGCCAGATGGGATTCCGCACCGCCGGCCACCCCGAATATGGCCACGCCAAGGGCATTGAAACCACCACCGGCCCGCTGGGTCAGGGCATTTCCACCGCTGTCGGCATGGCGCTGGCCGAACGGATGCAGAATGCACGCTTTGGCGATGATCTGGTCGATCACTATACCTATGTGATCGCCGGTGACGGCTGCCTGATGGAAGGGATCAGTCACGAAGCCATTGATTTCGCCGGCAACATGGGCCTTGGCCGGCTGATCGTGATGTGGGACGACAATTCGATCACCATCGACGGCAAAACCGACCTGTCCACCTCCACCGATCAGCCAAAACGCTTCGAGGCCGCAGGCTGGCATGTGCAGTCGGTTGACGGTCACGATAAAGACGCCATTGCCGCCGCGATTGAAGCGGCCCGCAAGGTCAGCGACAAGCCGTCCATGATCGCTTGCAAAACCATCATCGGTTACGGCGCACCCAACAAACAAGGCACATCCGCCACTCACGGTGCACCATTGGGGGATGACGAGATCGCCTTGACGCGTGAGGCCCTTGGCTGGCCTCACGCCCCTTTTGAAATCCCGCCCAAAGTCTATGACGACTGGCACGCCATCGCCGCCCGCGGCAAGGCGGCGCGTCTGGATTGGGATAAACGTCTGTCGGCCTCGGGCAAGGCAGATGAATTCAACGCCACGCTGGCCGGACCGGACAAAGCGGCGCTGGATGCGGCGATCAACGCCTATAAACACCGTCTGTCGCAGGACGCGCCCAAGGTGGCGACCCGCAAGGCCAGCCAGATGGCGCTGGAAGTGATCAACGCCACCCTGCCCAACACTGTGGGTGGCTCGGCCGATCTGACCGGCTCGAACCTGACCAAAACCGAAGGGATGGAGCCGGTCTCCAAAGGCAACTACGGTGGCAGCTATATCTATTACGGCGTGCGCGAACACGGCATGGCGGCGGCAATGAACGGTCTTTCGCTGCACGGGGGCTTCTTGCCCTACGGCGGCACGTTTCTGGCCTTTGCCGATTACTGCCGTGGCGCCATCCGACTGTCGGCGCTGATGGGCCTGCCGGTGCCCTATGTGATGACCCATGACAGCATTGGCCTTGGCGAAGACGGCCCGACCCACCAGCCGGTGGAAACCGTCGCCAGCTTGCGCGCCATGCCCAACACCAATGTGTTTCGCCCTGCCGATGTGGTGGAAACCGCCGAGGCCTGGCAGATCGCGATTGAAAGCGAAAGCACGCCGTCCGTGCTGGCCCTGTCGCGTCAGGGTCTGCCCTGCCTGCGCACCAGCCATACCGACACTAATATGGTCGCCAAAGGCGCCTATGTTCTGCGCGACACCGCAGGCGAGCGGGATGTGACCCTGATCGCCACCGGTTCCGAAGTGGAAATCGCCATGAAAGCCGCCGATCAACTGGCCGCCGAAGGGATCAGGGCCGCCGTGGTCTCGGCCCCCTGTTTCGAGCTGTTTGCAGAGCAGGACGCGGATTATCGCGCCGAGGTTCTGGGCACCGCCCCGCGCGTTGGTGTCGAGGCGGCAATCGAGCAAAGCTGGGGCAAGCTGCTTGGCGACAATTCCGCCTTTGTCGGCATGACCGGCTTCGGGGCCTCGGCCCCTGCGGATGAACTTTATGAACATTTCGGCATCACGGCTGACGCCGTGGCAAAAGCCGCCAAAAATCTGCTTTAAGGGAGAAATAACATGACTGTAAAAGTAGCCATCAACGGCTTTGGCCGCATCGGCCGCAACGTGCTGCGCGCCATCATAGAATCCGGCCGCACCGATATCGAAGTGGTCGCCATCAACGATCTGGGACCGGTGGAAACCAACGCCCACCTGCTGCGGTTTGACTCGGTGCATGGCCGTTTCCCCGCCACCGTGACAACGGGCGATGACTGGATCGACGTGGGCCGTGGCAAAATCCGCGTCACCGCCATTCGCAACCCCGAAGACCTGCCCTGGAACGATGTTGACATCGCGATGGAATGCACCGGTATTTTCACCGCAAAAGACAAGGCCGAATTGTTGCTGAAAAGCGGGGCCAGCCGTGTTCTGATTTCGGCCCCCGGTGCTAATGCTGATAAAACAATCGTTTACGGCGTGAACCACAATGTGCTGACCAAGGACGACATCATCGTTTCCAACGCGTCCTGCACCACCAACTGCCTGTCGCCCGTGGCGCAAACCCTGCACAATGCCATCGGCATCAACCACGGGTTCATGACCACAATCCACAGCTACACCGGCGATCAGCCGACACTGGATACCATGCACAAGGACCTGTATCGCGCCCGCGCTGCGGCCATGAGCATGATCCCGACATCCACAGGTGCCGCCAAGGCCGTCGGTCTGGTGCTGCCCGAAATGGCCGGCAAGCTGGACGGCGTAGCGATCCGCGTGCCCACCCCGAATGTATCGGTCGTGGACCTGACATTCGAGGCGTCCCGCGACACCACAATCGAAGAAGTCAACGCCGCGATCAAAGCCGCCGCCGATGGCCCGCTCAAGGGTGTTCTGGGTTATACCGAAGTGCCCAACGTCAGCATCGATTTCAACCATGATCCGCATTCGTCGATCTTCCACATGGACCAGACCAAAGTCGTTTCCGGCAACATGGTGCGCATCCTGACATGGTATGACAACGAATGGGGTTTCTCTAACCGCATGGGCGACACCGCTGTTGCGATGGGGGCACTGATCTAATGGACATCCCCGCGATCACGGATATGGATGTTTCCGGCAAACGCCTGCTGGTGCGCGCCGACCTGAACGTGCCGTTCAATGATGATGGCACGGTCAGCGACGCCACCCGCATCACACGCTTTGCAGCGGGCATGAAGCCCCTGCTGGCCAAAGGCGCACGCCTTGTCATCCTGACCCACCTTGGCCGCCCCAAGGGGCAGCGCAACCCCGATCTGTCCACCGAAAGCATCCGCGAAACACTGGCCGATGCGCTGGGTGTGGATGTGTTTTTCACCGACACTTGCGTTGGTGCAGACGCCGAAGCCGCCGCTGCCGATCTGGGCGCGGGGCAGGCCCTGCTGTGCCAGAACGTGCGCTTCGAGCCGGGCGAAGAGGCCAACGACCCTGCCCTTGCGGCGCAATTCGCCCGCCTTGGCGACATCTATGTCAACGACGCCTTTTCCTGCGCCCACCGTGCACACGCCTCGACCGCCGCGATTGCAGACCAGATGCCCGCAACCGCCGGCCCCTTGATGCTGGAAGAGGTGATGGCACTGACCAAGGCACTGGAAGCGCCCAAACGCCCCAGCGTGGCGATTGTCGGCGGGGCCAAGGTTTCCTCAAAGATTTCCGTGCTGAAAAACCTAGTCGGCAAACTGGATGCGGTGATCATCGGCGGCGGCATGGCCAACACGTTCCTGTTCGCCGATGGCGCCCCGATGGGCAAATCCCTGTTTGAGGCCGACCAGATCGAAACCGTCAGGGAAATCCGCGAACTGGCGGAAAAATCGGGCTGCAAACTGTTGCTGCCCAGCGATGTTGTGATCTCGCGCGAATTCAAGGCCGGTGCGCGCAAGCAGATCGTCGCCAATGACGCCTGCCCCGAGGACGCAATGATTCTGGACGCCGGCCCCGAGGCCCTGCGCGATTTCGAAGCCGAACTGGCGGGCGCCCTGACCATCCTGTGGAACGGACCGCTGGGGGCATTCGAAATCCCGCCGTTCGACCATTCAACCAAAATGCTGGCCCGCAGTGCCGCCGAACTGACCCGCGCGGGTCTGGCCGTGTCCGTGGCCGGTGGCGGCGATACCGTTGCGGCTCTGAATGTGGCCGATGCGGCAGATGATTTTACCTATGTCTCCACCGCCGGTGGGGCCTTTCTGGAATGGCTCGAGGGCAAGGAACTGCCCGGTCTGGCCGCACTGACACGCGCTAAAGCAGCTTAATCAAAGGAAACGAGCAATGGCACTTATCACACTTCGTCAACTGCTGGATCACGCCGCCGAAAATGACTATGGCGTCCCTGCGTTCAACATCAACAACATGGAACAGGGGCTGGCCATCATGAAGGCCGCCGCCGCCTGTGACGCGCCGGTAATCATGCAAGCCAGCCGCGGTGCACGCTCTTATGCGGGCGACATCATGCTGCGCCATATGATCCAGGCCTTATCGGAAATGTATCCCGACATCCCGATCTGTATGCATCAGGATCACGGCAACAACGAAGCAACCTGCCTGTCTGCCATTCGCCACGGTTTCACCTCGGTGATGATGGATGGCTCGCTGCACGAAGACATGAAAACCCCCGCCGATTTCGACTATAATGTCGACATCACCGAACGCGTGTCGCGAATGGCCCATTGGGTCGGTGCCTCGGTCGAGGGCGAGTTGGGCGTGCTGGGATCACTGGAAACCGGCGAAGCCGCAGAAGAGGACGGCTCGGGCGCTGTTGGCAAACTGTCGATGGATCAATTGCTGACCGACCCTGACGAAGCTGTTGATTTCGTAAAGAAAACCAAGGTGGACGCGCTGGCCATTGCTTGTGGCACCAGCCACGGTGCATACAAGTTTTCCAGCAAACCCACCGGCGAAACGCTGGCGATGAGCCAGATCGCCGCGATCCACGCCAAACTGCCCGATACCCATCTGGTGATGCACGGCTCGTCCTCGGTGCCGCAGTATCTGCAGGACCTGATCAACAAATACGGCGGCGAGATGCCGCAAACCTATGGCGTGCCGGTCGAGGAAATCGAAAAGGGTATCAAAATGGGTGTGCGCAAGGTGAACATCGACACCGACAACCGCATGGCGCTGACCGGCCAGTTCCGTAAGGTCGCGATGGAAGACCCGACCCAGTTCGACCCGCGCAAATTCCTGATCCCTGCAATGGAGGAAATGGAGAAGCTTGTGAAAGACCGCTTCGAGCGGTTCGGAACAGCCGGACACGCCGCGCAAATCAAAATCATCCCGATGGATGACATGGCCAAGCGTTATGCCGACGGCACGCTTGACCCCAAGACCGCTTAACCCCCCCGGGCCCAAAATCCGGCCACCTGACACTAAAGGAGACCAAAATGGACCAGTCAGATCGTTACGCAGACCTCTCGCTGAAAGAGGAAGATTTAATCGCAGGCGGAGAGCATGTGCTTGTCGCCTATATCATGAAGCCCAAAGCAGGCTTTGGCGGATACCTCGAAACGGCTGCCCATTTTGCAGCGGAATCCTCGACCGGCACCAATGTGGCCGTTTCCACCACGGATGACTTTACCCGCGGCGTTGACGCGTTGGTTTATGAAATCGACGAAGAAGCCAACCTGATGAAAATCGCCTACCCAACGGCGCTTTTTGACCGCAACATTACCGATGGGCGCGCAATGTTGTGTTCGTTCCTGACACTGGCGATCGGCAATAACCAAGGCATGGGCGATGTCGAGCACGCCAAAATCCACGATTTCTGGGTGCCGCCCGCCTATCTGCGTCTGTTTGATGGTCCGTCCACCACGATCAAGGATATGTGGAATGTGTTGGGCCGCCCGCATGTGGATGGCGGTTTCATCGTCGGCACCATCATCAAGCCGAAACTGGGCCTGCGTCCAAAACCATTCGCCGATGCCTGCTATGATTTCTGGCTGGGCGGCGATTTCATCAAGAATGACGAACCACAAGGCAACCAGATCTTTGCACCGCTGAAAGAAACCATCACACTGGTGGCCGACGCGATGAAACGCGCGCAGGACAAAACCGGCGAAGCCAAGCTGTTCTCGGCCAACATCACCGCCGATGACCATCACGAAATGGTCGCCCGCGGCGAATTCATTCTGGAAACCTTTGGCGAGAATGCCGATCACGTTGCCTTCCTTGTGGATGGTTATGTGACCGGCCCCGCCGCGATCACAACCGCGCGGCGCACCTTCCCGAACCAGTATCTGCACTATCACCGTGCCGGTCACGGCGCGGTAACATCGCCATCCGCAATGCGTGGTTATACCGCCTTTGTTCTGTCGAAAATGGCGCGGATGCAAGGGGCGTCGGGCATTCACACCGGCACCATGGGCTTTGGCAAAATGGAAGGCGAGGCCGCCGACAAACTGATGGCCTATATGATCACCGACGATAGTGCCGACGGCCCCTATTTCCATCAGGAATGGGCAGGCATGAACCCGACCACACCGATCATTTCCGGCGGTATGAATGCCCTGCGGATGCCCGGTTTCTTTGAAAACCTCGGTCACTCCAACCTGATCCTGACAGCCGGTGGCGGTGCCTTCGGGCACATCGACGGTGCGGCGGAAGGCGCAAAATCACTGCGTCAGGCCGAACAGTGCTGGAAAGAAGGCGCCGATCCGCTTGAGTTTGCCAAAGAGCACAAGCAGTTCGCCCGCGCCTTTGAAAGCTTCCCGGGGGATGCCGACAAGCTGTTCCCGAACTGGCGCGAGGCACTGCGCATCAATTCGGCTGCATAACGCGGCAGATCACGCTAAGAACCAGTGGCGCGGAGAACGGATTCGCGCCACTTCAACCCACCAGATGCAGGGAACCCGCACCATGTCCTTTGACCGCTCCATCAAAATCGCCCCGTCCATCCTGTCGGCGGATTTTGCCAACTTCGGCCAGGAAATCCGCGCCATCGAGGATCAGGGCGCCGACTGGGTCCATGTCGATGTGATGGACGGCCATTTCGTGCCCAACCTGACCTTCGGCCCCCCCGCCGTGGCCGCATTTCGCCCGCATGTGAAAACCTTCATGGATGTGCACCTGATGATCGCGCCGGTGGACCCCTATATCGAGGCCTACGCCAAAGCCGGTGCCGATATGATCACCGCCCATGTTGAATCAGGCCCGCATATCCACCGCACCCTGCAAGCCATCAAGGCGCAAGGGGTAAAGGCCGGTGTCAGCCTGAATCCGGGCACGCCACTGTCCACGATCGAATACTGCATGGACCTGCTGGATATGGTGTTGATCATGACCGTAAACCCCGGTTTCGGCGGGCAGAAATTCATCCACTCGGGCGTAGATAAAACCCGTAAGGTACGCGAAATGATCGGCGACCGTCCGATCCACATCCAGATTGACGGCGGCGTCACCCCTGAAACCGCCCCGCTGGTTGCCGCCGCCGGTGCCGACGTTCTGGTCGCCGGTTCTGCCGTGTTCAACGGCGGTACTGTCGATACCCCCGAGGTCTACGGAAAAAACATCCGCGCCATCCGCGATGCGGCCTCTGCCGCACAATAACGCCCAAAAGGGCCGCGCGAACGCCCTTTGATACCGGCGGCCAGTCGGGGTAGACTCGGCAGGCCGTAACAACAAATCTGGAGAATTCATCATGGCCGTGACACCCCCCGTCTGCGATTTTGACTGGCAAGCGCCCGATTTCACCCTGCCCGCATCGGATGGCAAAACCTATTCGCTCTCGGATGTGAAAGGCGAAAACGGCACGCTGGTGATGTTCATCTGCAACCACTGCCCCTATGTAAAATCCATCATGGACAAGATCATCCGCGATGCGCAGGACTTGCAAAAACTGGGCATCGGCGTGGTGGCAATCAATTCAAACGATGCCGTGGCCTACCCCGAAGACAGCTTCGAAAATATGCAAAAACTGGACCTGCCCTTCCCCTATCTGCACGATGAATCCCAAGCCGTCGCCCACGCTTACGGTGCCGCCTGCACCCCCGATTTCTTTGGCTTCAACGCCGACATGGGCCTGCAATACCGTGGCCGTCTGGATGCCTCGGGGCGCAACGCCGGACCTGATGATCTGAAGCGCGATCTGTACGAGGCGATGAAACAGGTGGCAAAAACCGGTCAGGGACCGCGTGAACAGATCCCCTCTATGGGCTGTTCCATCAAATGGAAAAACGCATGACACCTATTGTATTCGATCTGGATGGCACGCTGATCGACAGCGCGCCCGACCTGCACGCCGCCTGCTGTAAAATGCTGGCGGACGAAGACGCCCCCGCTCCAAGTCTTGAAACCGTGATCAGCTATGTCGGCAACGGTGTGCCGCGTCTGGTGGAACTGGCAATGCGCGCCAACGGCATCCCCGCCGATCAACATGCCCGTCTGGTCAAGGCCTATATGGGCTATTACAACGCCGATCCCGCCACGCTGACCACGATTTACCCCAACCTTCTGCCCTTGCTTGAGGCGCTAAAGGAAAAGGGTCACAGGCTGGCCGTTTGCACCAACAAACCCGAGGCGCCGGCCCGCGAAATCCTGCGCCTGCTGGAAATCGAGCATTTCTTTGACGTGGTTGTCGGTGGCGACACCCTGCCAAAGAAAAAGCCCGACCCAGCACCGCTGCTTCACACGTTGAAACTGCTGGGGGCCGATAGCTGCCTCTATGTCGGTGACAGCGAAGTCGACGCCGAAACCGCCGACCGTGCGGGGCAAACCATGGCACTGTTCACCAAGGGCTATCGCAAGGTCCCCGTGGCCGACCTGCCCCACGCCTTTGCCTTTGACGATTTCGCCGCGCTTGGCCCCTATATCGAAAGCCTGTAAATGCCCCTAAAAGCCCTGATTTTCGACGTGGATGGCACTTTGGCCGAAACCGAAGAGGCCCACCGCGCGGCCTTTAACCGGACTTTTGATCAATGGAGGCTGGGCTGGCACTGGACGGTCGACGACTACCGCCGGTTGCTAAAAACCACCGGCGGCAAGGAACGTATGCGGGCATATCAATCCACCCTGCCCGATAGCGAACGCCGCCTGTCGGATGCGGAAATCGCCCGCGCCCACAAGGAAAAAACCGCGATCTACGGCGAAATCCTGGCGTCGGGCCAACTGTCCCTGCGCCCCGGCGTGGCCGACCTGATCGAGGCGGCGCGCGCGCGTGGTCTGAAAGTGGCCGTCGCCACCACCACCAACACCCCCAATGTCGAGGCCCTGACCCGCTGCTGCTGGGGCAAACCCGCGCTAAAGGTATTCGACCATGTGGCCGCCGGTGATATGGTCGCTAACAAGAAACCGGCCCCCGACGTGTTCCTGCTGGCGCTGGAACAATTGGGCCTGCCGGCAAAATCCTGCATCGCATTCGAGGACAGCCGCAACGGCGTCCACTCGGCCCTTGGCGCCGACCTGCGAGTGCTGGTCACCCCTTCGGCCTATACCGACAGGGATGATTTCTCGGACGCCGACTGGGTGATCCCGACACTGGAAAAATACCACCTGCCGCGCGAATTGCTCTGATCTTCTTCTTGCCCCAAATACCTGCGCCGCAGGCATTGAATCTCTTTGGTGCAACGTCAGAATTCGATCCTGAACGCCGCCCCCATTTCACTGTCCAGCACCTCGATCCCGGCCCCGCGCACCGATAGCAAGCTGTGCACAATCGCCAACCCCATGCCAGTGCCACCCCCCTCGCGCCGCGTGGTAAAGAACGGCTCGAACAACCGCTCGCGGTTGCCCGCCGAAATTCCGTTGCCATTATCACGGATCACCAGTGCCTCGGGCATCGCCTCAAGCCACACCCGATCCGCCCCATGCGCCACCGCATTGCCCAGCATCTGGTGCAGGATCACCGCCAGCCCTTCGGGCGGGATCGGCAGGGATATATCGCCCCCCGTCACCTGCACCTTTAGCGCCGGATATGCACCAGCCAAATCCATCAGCACCTGATCCAGTGTGCTCGGCCCCTGCCCCAGCGGCTCACGCGCCATGGCCATCTGCCGCAACCCTTCCAGCAAATCCTGCATCCGGTCCGCCGATTGCCGCACGCTCCCCAACAACTGCGCCCGCTGATTTTCCGATAACCCGTCCGCTTCCAGCAGTTCCGCCGCCCCAATCAACGCGGTCAGCGGGGATTTCAATTCATGCGTCACATGGCTGGTGTAGGTGCGCACGGTTTCCTGCCGGTTGTGCAGACTTTCGGACATATCCAGAACGCTTTGCCCCAGTTCCTGCAATTCCCGCGTGCCATAATGGGCCTGCGGATCAAACCGCTCCACTTCACCCGCCGCAAAGGCCCGACTTTCCGCTGACAGCCGCTGAACGGGGCGCAAAATCAACCGCCACAGCAACCAGCCCAGAACCACAGTGATCAGCAACACCCCCGCCCCGACCAGCATCACGGCATAGCGGTAGCGCATGTACCCCCACAAGAATTTCACCACCACCAGCCCGACCATCGGCGCCAGCAGCACCGCCGCCAGCGTGCCGCCAATCACCAGCGCCAGTGACGGGCGCCATTTACGCCTTATCCGCGACATGGCCCCATCCGCACCCCGATGCCATGCACCGTTTCCACCGCATCCGTGCAACCGGATTCGGCCAGTTTGCGGCGCAGGTTGCGCAGGTGGCTGTCCACCGTGCGGTCCGACACCTGACTGTTGGCCCCATACATCGCATCCGTCAGCGCCGGCCGCGCCGAGACCTGCGCGGGATGCCGGATCAAATGCGCCAGCAACACCATTTCCGAGGCCGTCAACCCCACCGGAGCGCCGCGAAACAGGCACAGGTGCTGTGCGGTATCCAGTTGCAATTCACCGTGCGAAAACTGCCCGCCGGTATCTGCCGCACCGTTCACCCGTTTCAATATCGCCTTGACCCGCGCCACCAGCTCGCGCGGGGAAAAAGGCTTGGTGACATAATCATCCGCTCCCATTTCAAACCCCAGAACACGGTCCAGTTCCTCGTCCCGCGCACTTAGAAACAACACCGGCACTTGCGATTGAGACCGCAACCGGCGGCACACCTCAAGCCCGTCCATCTCGGGCAGGCCGATGTCCAGCACCACCAGATCGGGCCGCGCGCTGCCAACCAGCGCCAGCCCCGCCGCACCGTCACCGGCGGTCAGGGTGGCAAAACCCGCCTGCTCCAGCCCGATCCGCACCACTTCGCGGATCTGCGGATCGTCATCAATGATCAGGATTTTCTTGCTCATAAAGTGTTTTCCATTTCGGTATCCGTAGCAAGGTAACGCCGAACCCGCCACATGCGAAGCCCCCATTCGCGCCAGTTGTCGATTTGGGGATACGCGGGCATGTTCCCGGCGGCGCAAACAGCCTGTCCGGTCTGCTGTCGGTAATTCGCAATCGCGGGCATCGCCATTGGCCCCAAACCACAAATATAATCGCCATCCAGCCGCACTGGCGCACGGCCCCCGCCCTGCACCGCATAGATATCCGGCTCTCGCGACAGGTTGAAGCGCGCGATCATATCGGCAAAATTCACAAAGCTGCACAGGTACAGCACCACCACCAACAGCCCCGCCATCCGCGCCAGCATCCAGCCGTTGCCTGCCCCGCGCAGCACCTGCCAGCCGATCAGCGCCAGACCGGCCGCCACCATCCCCATCCAGATAAACGCCGCCACCCGCAGATAAGTCAGGCCGTAAGCATCAACATAAAGGTCCAGCCGTAAAACCGCCCCCGCCATCAAGGCCACGTTCTGCCCCAACCATAACAGCAACAAGGCCTGCAACCCGCGCCGCTTTTGCACATAGGGGCGCGACACCATCGCGAACAGGCCCGCCAGCAGCGCCGTCAAAACCAGCGGATAGGCCCCGCGATGGGCAAAGGCGGCCGCGGAAACACCGCTGGGCAATTCCGCATGGCCCCACAGGTAAACCACATCCAGTCCGGTTTGCAGCGCGAACATCAGGTTGAACAGCACCAATGAATTCACCACCGATTGCGGATTGAACAGGGCCGGAACCGACAGGCGCGGCGCCTGCGGTATATCGAATGGAACCCGCATCCGCTGGCGTATCTTCTGTAAAACCAGAAACGGCCAGACCAAAGCGGCAACCAGCGCCCAGAACAACATCCGGCTCAAATCCCCGTCAATGCCCGACAGACGAAACACCAGATTTTCAAACACCGGATTGCCCGCAACAAACAGCACCAGAAAAATCACACTTGCCGCAACCGGCAACCCCCACGCCCGCAACAATCCACGCATATCCTGCGCCCGAACCACGGCTTGCCCGCCGGTTCCCGCATCGCGCAGCACCTGCTTTGGCGCCAACAGCCAAAACCGAACGCCCGCCTGCAGCAAATCCGCCAACCGCCCCTGCCCGTTCAGCGCAACCCAAACCGCGAAACCCGTCAGGCTGCCGATATAGAACAGCACCGACAGCCCCTGCACATAGTCCAGAACCGGCAACAGACCCACTCCGAACACCAGCGCCGCCAGCGTATCCCCCCGCCGCCAGTCACGCCGCCCAGACGCCAGCCAGACAGCCACCGCCAAGGCCACCCCGAACAGCACCAGCGAAACGCCCGCGCCATAGCCCCAGAACAACTAGTCCGCCAACAGGATCAGCGCCAACAGCAACACCAGCCGCACCGGCGCGCGGTGCACCGCCTGCATCCGGTCTCGGGGTTTATCCGCTGGCGGCACCACGGGGGCCTTACCGCTCATCCACCACGCATCCATCCGCACCGACGCGGGCACACCACGCATCAAATATCCTCGCATCTTCACTGCTCCTTGCACTGTCCTGCCGCGCCTTTTGGCGGCTTGTAGAACAGTCCTAAGCAGAAAATGTTCAGAGCATGATGCCTGTTTCAGCAGATTTTGCGCAGATCTTTTCTGCCCCTTCTTCTTGCCCTAAATACCTGCGCCGCAGGCATCCGGCGGGGCAACCTCAGGTGAACTTGCGAAAGAAACGTGTGCGGTCGAACATTTCTTCCAGCGCTTCCATGCGCGGGCGGGTTTCGCCCCATGACTGTTCCTGCACCTCGGCGATCAGTGTTTCCAGCAGCACCATTGGTGCCACCAGTGAATCCCACGCCGATGGCACGACAATCCGGCTGGAAAACACATGCTCCGAGAATTTCGCAACTGGCGAACGCCACTGATCTGTGAAAAGGACAATCTGCGCGCCCCGCTCGCGGGCCATTTCGGCCAGCTTCAGGGTGGAGTTTTCATAGCGCCGTATATCGAAAACAACGACAACATCGCCCTCTTTTATATCCAGCAGGTAATGCGGCCAGGCGTTTGAAATCGACTGGATATGCGTCACATTCGGGCGGATCACCTGCATATGCAGGAAAAAATAATCCGCCAAAGAGCGCGTAATCCGCCCGCCGACCACATAAACCGCCCGCGCCGGATCGGCCAGCAAGACACAGCTTTGATCAAAACACGCCGTATCCACCTGTGCCAGAGTCTGGCGAATGTTGCTGTTTACCGCCTCGGCAAAACGGTTCAGGATATGGCCGACAGGGGCCTGTTCGGCCCATGTGTCGAACTTGTCAATCGGGCCGGTGATCTTGGCCTCCAGCTCGTGACGCAATGCCGCCTGGAATTCGGGAAACCCTTTATAGCCCAGCTTTTGCACCATGCGCGCCACCGTCGGGGTGGAAACCTGCGCCCCCGCAGCAACCGTCGTGATCGTACCCAGACCGGACACCGGATAATTTTCAAGGATCGAATCCGCCAGCTGCCGCTCGGCGCGGGTCAGTTGCTCAAAGGCCGATTGCAACCGGTCGGCCACGGTGCCACTTGGATCAGTCACTGGAAATCCTTTTTTGTCAATATATCAACAGAGCATGCAGACGTGAAGAATTCTTTTCAGAAATTATATTGACACAAGGGGTGTTTGTGAAGAATTCTCTTCACCATTGGAACACAAACGACTCGAGGGGGGATATGGGGCGTTTGATCGACGAAAGCGATCTGGAAGGCACAGCCGCGGCCCAGTTGCACAATGCCGATGGCAATGGGCAGGTTTTGCTTGTGTGCGAGCACGCCGCGAACCGGATTCCCGCCGTGCTGGACAATCTGGGGCTGGACGAGGCCACCCGCCTTAGCCATATCGCCTGGGATCCCGGCGCGCTGGCCGTGGCGCAGGAAATCAGCCGTGTTCTGGATGCCCGCCTTGTGGCCAGCACCGTTTCGCGTCTGGTTTACGACTGCAACCGCCCCCCCGAAGCGCCCGGCGCGATGCCCGGGCGCAGCGAGGTTTTCGACATTCCCGGCAACCGGAATCTGAGTGATACCGAAAAAGCCGCGCGGGTGGCGACGGTTTATGAGCCGTTCCGCACCCTGCTGGCCGACACCATCGCGTCCTTCCCCGCGCCTCCGGTGCTGGTAACCATCCACAGTTTTACCCCCGTTTATCAGGGCAAACAGCGCGATGTCGAAATCGGCATCCTGCACGACAGCGACACACGGCTGGCGGACGCCATGCTGGATCTTGCCCCCAAGCAAACAGAAATGAACACCCAGCGCAATGATCCCTATGGACCCGGGGACGGTGTTACCCATACGCTTAAACTGCACGCCCTGCCAAACGGGCTGATGAATGTGATGATCGAGGTGCGCAACGACCTGATAGCAACCGCCGACCAGCAAAAATCCGTTGGCAAAATGCTGGCGGAACTGATTGCGGATGCCTTGACCTTGATCGCCAACAAAAAGGAGGCCCAATGCCACGCATAGCCAAATCATATGTCCGCATTGTCGACGGGTTTAACTATTTTGTCGGCCGCATCATGATGTATTCGATCTTTTTCCTGATTGCGGTCTTGATGTATTCCATCATTGCCAAGCAGGCATTTCTGATCCCGCCCTTTTGGACACTTGAAGTCGCACAGTTCACGCTGGTAGCCTATTACCTGCTGGGCGGGGCCTATTCGATCCAGTTAGGCGCGAATGTGCGGATGGATCTGTTTTACAGCCAGTGGTCGGACCGCAAAAAGGCATGGGTCGACAGTATCACGGTGCTGTTGCTGATGTTCTATCTGGGCGTGATGCTGTTTGGTGGCATTGAATCGCTGCTTTATTCGATCAAATACAACCAACACTCCGCCTCGATGTGGCGCCCGCAGATATGGCCGATCAAGGCCATCATGTGCGTCGGCATCTTCATGATGCTTTTGCAGGCTATCTCCGAACTTATCAAAGACATCGCGACACTCAGAGGAGAGCAGCTCTAATGTCCCAGGAATATATTGCCATTTTCATGTTCGCATCGATGATGCTGGCCCTGTTGACGGGGCAACGCGTCTTTGGGGCGATCGGCGGGATTGCTGCCATTGCCGCGATTACCCTTTGGGGAACAGGTGGGTCCGACATTCCGTTTTCCGCCGCGATGAAGGTGATGAAATGGTATCCGATGCTGACCCTGCCGATGTTCATCTTCATGGGCTATGTGCTGTCGGAAAGTAAAATCGCTGATGATCTGTACAAGATGTTTCACGTCTGGATGGGCACGACATCGGGCGGGCTGGCGATTGGCACAATCGGCCTGATGGTTCTGATTTCCGCAATGAACGGGCTATCGGTTGCCGGTATGGCCATCGGCGCCACCATTGCGCTGCCCGAACTGTTACGACGAGGGTATGACAAAAGGATGGTCACGGGGGTTATTCAGGCCGGATCGTCCCTTGGCATTCTGGTGCCACCATCGGTGGTGCTGGTGCTATACGCCATGATTGCGCGGGCACCGGTTTCCCAACTGTGGATGGCCGGCATTATTCCGGGCCTGATGATGGCCGGCATGTTCATCGTCTATATCTATTTTCGCTGCAAAATCACACCCAGCCTTGGACCGGCCCTGAGCAAAGAAGAGCTGCTTGAATTCGAAGAAATTTCCGATCACCCGATCCGGTTCAATTACTTTGTTCTGGCAGGGATTGCGGTTTTGATCATTTCGCCAATGACCGGCATACTCCCGTTCAATACGGCCGCCCTGATTGCCCTTGGCCTGTTTGTGCTGTTTGCCGCATTCCGGAACAAGCCGGCCACGTCCTATGACCTCTATCTAAAGGAAAAGAACCGCCTGCTGTTTTCCGGCATGTTGCCGCTGGTGATCTTTTTCTCGATGATGGTCCCCTTTATCAACGGCTGGACCAGCCTTGTCGAAAGCTCGGCCGTGGGGGCGATGACGGCCTTTGGTGCTGCGGTTCTGAAGGGGCGGATGACTAGGGAAGTATTCGAAAATTCAGTGCGCAATACACTGGCGATTTCCTGTATGTTCATGCTGATCGTTGTCGCTGCCCTTGGGTTTGGCGCGGTGTTTGACGGGTTGGGTGCCGTGCGGGCGATTGACGGGTTGTTCCGCGAACAGCTGGACCTGAATCCCTGGACCATTCTGATCATCATGCAGCTTTCGTTTTTGCTGATGGGCACTTTTCTGGATGACACAGCCATGCTGGTTATCGTCGCACCGCTTTATGTGCCTTTGGTAAAAGTGTTGGGATTTGACGTGATCTGGTACGGGGTTCTCTATACCATCACCACACAGATCGCCTATATGACCCCGCCCTTTGGCTATAACCTGTTTTTGATGCGGGCGATGGCCCCGGACGAGATAACGATCCACGATATCTATGTTTCGATCATACCGTTTGTACTGATCATGGTGGCCGCTTTGGCGATCATCATGGTGTTTCCACAAATCGCGCTGTGGCTACCGGAGTATATAAAACCAGGCAGATAAGACCCCGAAAAGGGGCGATTAAGGACAGAAACCCTGTTATTAGAAGTAATCAACCAAGGAGGATACTATGACAACCAGACGCAAGTTTTTAACCACCGCGGGTGTCGGCGCTGCCGCAGCGCTTGCCGCCCCCAGCCAGATCAAGGCGCAAGCCCCGATCAAGTGGCGCCTGCAAACCTACTCCGGCGCACCACTGGGCGCGCATGTGATCAAACCACAGATCGAAGCCTTTAACGCCGCTGCAAATGGCGAAATGGAAATCGAACTGTATTACGCCGACCAACTGGTGCCCACAGACGAATTGTTCCGCGCCATGCAGAACGGCACGCTGGACGCGGTGCAGTCGGATGATGCCACGATGGCCTCGCCCGTCGATATCTCGGACTTTGGCGGCTACTTCCCGTTCTCGACCAAATTCAGCCTCGATCTGCCCGTTCTTTTTGAGCGCTACGGCCTGAACGAAATCTGGGCCGAAGCCTACGGCGAAGTTGAAAATGTCACCTGGCTGTCTGCCGGTGCGTGGGATCCGCTGCATATCTTTACCGTGAACAAGCCGATCCGCTCGATTGCCGATATGGCCGGTCTGCGCGTGTTCGGTGTGCCGACCGCCGGCCGCTTCCTGTCGCGTTATGGTCTGATCCCGGTGACGGTTCCGTGGGAAGACGTAGAAGTCGCCATGCAAACCGGCGAGCTGGACGGCGTGGCATGGTGTGGCTTTACCGAAGCCTACGAGGTTGGCTGGGCCGACATCTGCAACTATGCCCTGCTGAACAACGTCACGGGTGCATGGTGTGGTTCCTACTTTGTGAACTCGGAAAGCTGGGCCAAGGTGCCACCGCATCTGCAACAGCTGTATCGTTCCACCATCGACCAGTCGCATTACTATCGTCAGGTCTGGTATTGGGGTGGCGAAGCCAACCTGCGCGTCAATGGCGGCAAGCTGGAACACACCACAATTCCGAAAGAAGAATGGGATACCGTCGTCAAGGATGCCGAAGGCTTCTGGGACGAGCTGGCCTCGCGCAGCCCGCGCGCTGCCAAGGTGATCGACATCTTCAAGGAATATACCGAGATCATGGAAAAAGCTGGCACACCTTACCGCGGCTGATCTTGACAATATGATACTATGGGTGTCCCATTTCGGGGCACCCTTTTGACGAAAAGCGAGTCCCCTTATGACAGCCCCCCTTCCCTTTGATGCGCTAAAGAAACAGGTTGCCGATGGCAGTATTGATACGGTTCTGGCCGTGATGGTCGACATGCAGGGCCGCCTAATGGGCAAGCGCATGGTGGCACAATATTTCGTCGATGGCGCATGGGAAGAAACCCATTGCTGCAACTATCTGCTGGCCACCGATCTGGAAATGGCCACGCCCGACGGATACGCCAGCACCAGCTGGGAAAGCGGCTATGGCGATTATGTCATGAAGCCCGATCTGGACACCCTGCGCCCCGTCCCGTGGCTGGAAGGCACGGCAATGGTGCTGTGCGATGTGCTGGATCACCACGGCAATGACGTCACCCATTCCCCCCGTGCGGTGCTGAAAAAGCAACTGGCGCGACTGGCCGATATGGGCATGGACGCGATGATGGCAACCGAACTGGAATTTTTCCTGTTCGAGAAATCCTTTGACGAAATCCGCGCTGACGGCTTTCAGAATCTGCAACCGATCAGTGCATACAACGAAGATTACCACATCCTGCAAACCACCAAGGAAGAGCACATCATGCGCCCGATCCGCAATCATCTGATTGCAGCCGGTGTGCCCGTGGAAGGCTCCAAAGGCGAGGCCGAGGCAGGGCAGGAAGAATTGAACATCAAATACGGCGCGCCGCTGGATTGCGCCGACCACCACACGATTGCCAAACACGCGATCAAGGAAATTGCATGGGCACAGGGCCACGCCGTGACCTTCCTGCCCAAATGGCATCACGAAAAGGTCGGCTCGTCTTCGCACGTTCACCAATCCCTGTGGAAAGACGGCACATCGCTGTTTTATGACGCGGACAAACCGCACGGCATGTCCGACCTGATGCGCAGCTATATCGCGGGGATGATCAAATACGCCCCCGACTACACCTATTTCCTGGCCCCCTATATCAACAGCTACAAGCGTTTCCAGAAGGGCACATTCGCCCCCACCGGCACCGCATGGTCTGTTGACAACCGCACCGCCGGTTTCCGCCTGTGTGGCGAAGGCACCAAAGCCGTGCGGGTAGAATGCCGCATTGGCGGCTCCGACATGAACCCCTATCTGACAATGGCCGCCCAACTGGCCGCTGGCCTGAAGGGGGTCGAGGAAGGTCTGGAACTGGGCGCACCGCTGTCCGGTGACGCCTATGCCGCCAAGAATGTTGACCATATCCCCGCCAACCTGCGCGACGCCGGCGAGGCGCTGAGCGCCTCGAAAATGCTGCGCGAGGCACTGGGGGATGATGTGGTTGACCACTACACTCGCGCTGCCAAATGGGAGCAGGAAGAATTTGATAAAGTCGTCACCGACTATGAAATCGCCCGTGGATTTGAAAGAGCCTGAACCATGACACAAACACTGAAATGTATCTCGCCGATTGATGGATCGGTTTTTGTCGAACGCCCGCTGCTCAGCATGGATCGGGCCAACGCCGCCGTTGCCCGCGCCAAAGCCGCGCAAAAGGAATGGGCGTCGCGCCCGTTGCAGGAACGCATTGATCTGGTGATGGCCGGTGTGGCCAAAGTCGGGGAAATGAACGATGTAATCGTGCCCGAGCTGGCCAAACAGATGGGTCGCCCCGTGCGCTATGGCGGCGAATTTTCCGGCTTTAACGAACGCGCCAGCTATATGGCCTCGATCGCCAAAGAGGCACTGGCGCCGCTGAATGTCGAGGAAACCGACGATTTCAAACGCTACATCGCCCGTGAACCTTACGGTCTGGTGCTGGTGGTTGCGCCGTGGAACTACCCCTTCATGACCGCAATCAATACGGTGGCCCCTGCCCTGATTTCCGGCAATGCTGTGCTGCTGAAACACGCCAGCCAGACCCCGCTGGTGGGCGAACGGATGGCCGAGGCTTTCCATGCTGTCGGCATCCCCGAAGATGTGTTCCAGAACGTATTTCTGGGTCACGACACCACGTCGGCCCTGATTGCCGGCAAGAATTTCGGCTTTGTCAATTTCACCGGCTCGGTCGGGGGTGGTGTGGCGATGGAAATGGCCGCCGCTGGCACCTTTACCGGCATCGGTCTGGAACTGGGCGGCAAGGATCCCGGCTATGTGATGGAAGACGCCAATCTGGACGCGGCCGTTGAAACGCTGATTGACGGTGCGATGTTCAACTCCGGCCAGTGCTGTTGCGGGATCGAGCGGATTTATGTTGCGGAAAGCCTGTTTGACGAATTCGTCAATAAGGCGGTCGAGATCGTCAATGGCTACAAGCTGGGCGATCCGCTGGATCCGGAAACCACCCTTGGCCCGATGGCGCATGTGCGTTTCGCCCAAGAGGTCCGCGACCAGACCGCCGAGGCGATTGCCGCCGGAGCCAAACCGCTGATCGACCCTGCCAATTTCCCCGAAGATGACGGCGGTGCCTATCTGATGCCGCAAATTCTGGTGAATGTGGACCATTCCATGCGGGTGATGCGCGACGAAAGCTTTGGCCCTGTCGTCGGCATCATGCCGGTCAAGGACGACGCCGAGGCCATCGCCCTGATGAATGACAGCGAATTCGGCCTGACGGCGTCACTGTGGACCAACGATATTGACCGCGCCGAAGCCATCGGCCATCAACTGGAAACCGGTACCGTGTTCATGAACCGTGCCGATTACGTCGATCCGGGCCTGTGCTGGACCGGCTGCAAAAACACCGGACGTGGCGGCGGGCTGTCGATCATCGGCTACCACAACCTGACACGTCCCAAATCCTATCATCTGAAGAAGGCCCTTTGATATGACACTGACTGCAAACTGGTCCTACCCCACCAACATCCGTTTCGGCGCTGGCCGGATTGCCGAAATCGCCGACGCCTGCCAGCAGGCCGGTATCGGCAACCCGCTGCTGGTCACCGACAAGGGACTGGCATCACTGGATATCACCACATACACGCTGGATTTGATGGAGGCCGCGGGCCTTGGCCGCGCCATGTTCTCGGGTGTGGATGCCAACCCGACCGAAAAGAACCTGGATGAAGGCATCATCGCCTTTCGTTCGGGGGGCCATGACGGGGTGATCGCCTTTGGTGGTGGCTCGGCGCTGGATCTGGGCAAAATGATCGCCTTTCAGGCCGGTCAAACCCGCCCGATCTGGGATTTCGAGGATGTGGGCGACTGGTGGACCCGCGCCAACCCCGATGTGATTGCGCCGATCATCGCCGTGCCGACAACGGCTGGCACCGGTTCGGAAGTGGGCCGGGCTTCGGTGATCACCGATAGCGTGACACATGTGAAAAAGATCATTTTTCACCCCAAGGTGCTGCCGACCATTGTGATCTGTGATGCCGAACTGACTGTTGGTATGCCGCAATTCTTTACCGCGGGCACGGGTCTGGATGCCTTTGCCCATTGTGTCGAGGCCTATTCCAGCCCGCATTACCACCCGATGTCGCAAGGGATCGCGCTGGAAGGGATGCGGCTGGTCAAGGAATACCTGCCGCGTGCCTATGCCGATGGCACCGATATCGAGGCCCGCGCCAACATGATGTCCGCCGCCGCCATGGGGGCAACCGCGTTCCAAAAAGGTTTGGGTGCCATTCACGCGCTCAGCCACCCGATTGGTGCGGTTTACAACACCCACCACGGCACCACCAACGCGGTTTGCATGCCCGAGGTTCTGAAAATGAACGCGCCGGTAATCGCCGAACGCTTTGACGCCGCAGCGGCCTATCTGGGTATCGAGGGCGGCTTTAGCGGCTTTCAGGACTTTGTGCAGGACTTCAACGACTCGTTCAAAATCCCGCACAAGCTGTCGGAAATGGGGGTCGGCACCGACCGCATTGACGAGCTGACAGAAATGGCGCTGAAAGATCCCAGCACCGGCGGCAACCCCGTCAAGATGACCTTCGAAAACACCAAGGCGCTGTTCGAAGCCATCATCTAGCTCAACACGCTGTCCCAGACCTGATCCGGGACCTGCTGCAATAAGTAACAAGAGGCCCCGCATCCAGTGCGGGGCTTCGTCATTCCAGCCCTAAAACTCCTCGAAATCCGGTTTCGGCTTGCGAATAAACGCCGGCACCGAATGGAACGACAGCTTTTCAATCTCCAGCCCCTTGTCGACCACCAGATCGTCAATCGCCTCGGTCGCACCGACCACGGAAGTGTAATCATCAATCACGATCAACCCGCCCGGCACCACACGATCATACAGCGCCTCGAGCGCGAATTCTGTCGGCTCCTTGACGTTCAGATCCAGATGCAGCAACGCAATCCGGCAGGCTGGATTCCTCTGCACGAATTGCGGCAAGGTATCCATCACATTTCCTTCCAGCAGTTCGATGTTTTCAAACCCCTTGCGGCGAAACACATCCTCGATCTGGGATTTGCTTAACGCCCGACCGGCCCGTGCGGCGAACCCTTCGATAAAGTCCAGGTCGACATCCAGTTCCACCCCTTTGGTGGGAAATTCGTCAAAGGTATCAAAGCCGATAATCCGGCGGGAATAGCTGTTTTCCAGCAGTTGTCGAAAGGTCGCCCAACGCACCATTGACGCGCCTTTGAACACGCCCATTTCCACCACATCCCCAGGCAGGTTCAGGATCATCTGGTATAATTCGTAATGGGCCAGAAATTTGTTGATTCTGGAGGGGTGGGTGAACCAGAAATACCCGTTTTCCCAATCCCATGACCGATCACTTGTCAGCCCGTCAATTTCCATCATGCCCATTGCTGCACCCGCTATTCCAACATATTCCACAAAGCGACCGCATCGCCCCGGAGTCTTTGGTATAAATGGCCCAAAACCATGAACGGGCAGTTAAGCTAAACGGGAATAATCACAAGATACAGGATCAGCATCCTGTTTTGGTACCCGCGGCCGGGATCGAACCGGCACGGCCTGTTCGGCCCAGAGATTTTAAGTCTCTTGTGTCTACCATTCCACCACGCGGGCATGCGGGTCGAAACCTTGCGCGACAATAGCGGCTGAATTGCCAAGGGCAAGGGGGTTTTCAACCACTATAACATCCCCTCTTTCACCGCCTGCATCGCCACATAGGTCGAGGTGCTGGCCACATGGGGCAGCGACGATATTTTCTCGCCCAGCACGGCGCGGTAAGCGGCCATATCGCGCACGCGCACCTTCAGCAGATAATCAAAATTGGCGGCCAGCATGTGACACTGCTCGATCTCGGGAATTTCGGCAACCGCCTTGTTGAACGCCAACAGCGCGGCCTCGCGGGTGTCGGAGAGGCGCACCTCGACAAAGGCAACGTGATCAAGACCAAGGCGGATCGGGTCCAGAATGGCGCGGTAGCCGGTGATATAGCCGTCTTGCTCCAGCCGTTTCAGACGGGCCTGTGTCGGGGATTTGGACAGGCCGATGCGACAGGCCAGATCGGTGACGCTGATCCGGCCATCGGCGGCCATCACCTGCAGGATGGCGCGGTCAAAGCGGTCAAGCTCGGGTGAGGTCATTTGCATCTATATTCACCTTCCATTCAGTCGTTTTGCCTGCACTTTACATCTGTTCAGGAATTATTCCCTGCATTTCCATGTTATCATAGGCACAAGTCAACCGCCTCTCAAGCCTTGCGGTTTTTTATATTTGCCCAACAGGCAGCCATCAAACACTGGAAATAACGCCATGCTGAACGAACTTCGCACCCGCATTGACGCCAATCTTTACGCTGACGAGGATGCAGCCCTGCAAGACCTGATCAATCAGGCCGCCCTGTCACCAAAGGCCCGCCGCGCCATCGCCACCCGCGCCACCGCATTGGTGCGTGACATCCGCGCATCCGCCCGCCCCGGTTTGATGGAAGTTTTTCTGGCCGAATACGGGCTGTCGACAGACGAAGGCATCGCGCTGATGTGTCTGGCCGAAGCCCTGCTGCGGGTGCCCGATGCCAGCACCATCGACGCGCTGATCGAGGACAAGATCGCACCGTCCAATTGGGGCAAACATCTGGGCAAATCTTCGTCGTCCCTTGTCAATGCTTCGACCTGGGCATTGATGCTGACCGGCAAGGTGCTGGAGGATCGCGAACCGGGCATTGCGGGCCATCTGCGCGGAGCGGTGAAACGGCTGGGCGAACCGGTGATCCGCAACGCGGTGGCCCGCGCCATGCGGGAGATGGGGCGCCAGTTCGTGCTGGGCGAGGATATTCACAAGGCGATGAAACGCGCTGCGGGGATGGAGGCCAAGGGCTATACCTATTCCTACGACATGCTGGGCGAAGCGGCCCGCACCGAGGACGATGCGCGGCGGTATCATCTGGCCTATTCACAGGCGATTACCTCGATTGCCAATGCCTGCCCCCATGCCGACACCCGCCAGAACCCCGGCATTTCGGTGAAACTCTCGGCGCTGCATCCGCGTTACGAGGTGGCACAAAAGGGTCGCGTGATGGCCGAACTGGTGCCACGGGTGCGCGCCCTGGCGGGCTTGGCAAAATCGGCGGGTATGGGGTTCAACATCGACGCGGAAGAGGCCGATCGGCTGGCCCTGTCGCTGGACGTGATCAAGGCGGTTCTGTCCGATCCGTCATTGGCCGGATGGGACGGCTTTGGCGTGGTTGTGCAAGCCTTCGGGCCACGGGCCAGCGGGGTGATTGACTGGCTCTATGCGCTGTCGGAACGGCTGGACCGGCGCATCATGGTGCGGTTGGTGAAGGGCGCCTATTGGGACAGCGAAATCAAGCATGCACAGGTGATCGGGGCGCCGGGGTTCCCTGTGTTCACCCGCAAGGCCGCGACCGATATTTCCTATATCGCCAACGCGCGCAAACTGCTGGGGATGGTGGACCGGATCTATCCGCAATTCGCCACCCATAACGCCCACACTGTCTCTGCCATTCTGGAAATGGCTGATAATTCCCACAGTTACGAGTTTCAGCGGCTGCATGGCATGGGTGAGCGGTTGCACGACATTGTGCTGGAGTCCGAGGGCACCCGTTGCCGGATTTACGCCCCCGTTGGCGCGCATCGCGATCTGCTGGCCTATCTGGTGCGCCGCCTGCTGGAGAACGGCGCGAATTCGTCCTTTGTGAACCAGATTGTCGATGAAGACGTGCCGCCCGAGGTGGTCGCGGGTGATCCTTTCGCCGCTGATCTATCGCCGGTGGCGATCAAACGCGGGCCGGAATTGTTCCTGCCCGAGCGGCGGAATTCCAAAGGCTGGGATCTGGCGGACGGGCCGACTTTAGCCGCGATAGACAAGGCACGCGGCGCATATCGGGATCACGCGTTCACCTCGGCCCCGCTGATCGCGGACCACACGCCAGACGGGCCATCCGAACCGGTGCAAAACCCCGCCGATGCCGACGATGTCGTCGGGCACGTGACATGGGCCACGACAGGGGATGTTGACAAGGCTTTGGACGCGGCCTGTATCTGGGATGTGCCTGCACTGGAACGGGCCGAAATTCTGAACCGCGCCGCTGATCTCTATCAGGAAAACTTCGGCCCGTTCTTTGCCCTGATGGCGCGCGAGGCCGGAAAAACCCTGCCGGATGCCGTCAGCGAATTGCGCGAAGCGGTGGATTTCCTTCGCTATTACGCGGCACAGGCGCAAAACCACGACACCCCGCCGGTCGGCGTATTCATCTGCATTTCGCCGTGGAACTTCCCGCTGGCCATTTTCACCGGCCAGATCGCGGCGTCTTTGGCCACTGGCAACGCCACCTTGGCCAAACCCGCCGAACAAACCCCGCTGATCGCCCATTTCGCGGTGTCGTTGTTGCACAAGGCCGGCGTTCCGCCCCATACGCTACAACTGTTGCCCGGCGACGGGCGCATCGGCGCGGCGCTGACCTCGGATGCACGTGTGGGCGGGGTCTGTTTCACCGGCTCGACCGACACAGCCCAAATGATCCGCCGCGCGATGGCCAAAAACCTGACCCCCGGCGCGCCGCTGATCGCGGAAACCGGCGGGCTGAATGCGATGATCGTTGATTCCACCGCCCTGCCCGAACAGGCCGTGCGCGATGTGGTGCAAAGCGCGTTCCAGTCGGCGGGGCAGCGGTGTTCGGCCCTGCGCTGTTTGTATGTGCAAGAGGACATCGCCAAAGGGTTCACAAAGATGCTGACGGGCGCGATGGATGAATTGACGGTCGGCGGCCCTTGGGATTTGTCCTGCGATGTGGGACCGGTGATCGATGACGAGGCACAGGCGGGCATTGACGCCTATATCGCGGCGGCCAAAACCGAAGGGCGCGTGATCAAGCAGCTTGCGCGCCCGAACGCAGGGCATTTCGTGCCGCCGACCCTGCTGCGGGTGGACGGGATTGGCGAAATGGAGCGCGAAATATTCGGGCCGGTGCTGCATATCGCGACGTTCAGGGCCGATGGTTTGGATCGGGTGATCGGGGATATCAACGCCAGCGGCTACGGGCTGACATTCGGGCTGCACACGCGGATTGACGACAGGGTGCAGCATGTGGTCGAGCGGTTGCAGGCGGGCAATATCTATGTGAACCGCAACCAGATCGGCGCGGTGGTTGGCTCACAACCCTTTGGTGGGGAAGGATTATCCGGCACGGGGCCAAAAGCGGGAGGTGAAGAATACCTGTTGCGGTTCCTGCAGCATGAAACGCCCGAGGTTGAGGATGCGGGCGAGTGGATAGATGCCGCAGACGTGCAGATGTTGATAGACGGGGTGGCGTTGGACAGCGGCGAAATCGCGGCGGTTGACCTGCCCGGGCCAACGGGGGAATCCAACCGGCTAACCTATCACAGCCGCCCGCCGCTGCTGTGCCTTGGCCCGACGCGACAAGCCGCAGAACAACAGGCCGAAGCGGTGCGCGAACTGGGGGGCGTGGCCGTTCCGGTTTGTGGATTGGACCCGCAAGCACTGGAAACCCTTCACGGATTTTCCGGCGCGCTCTGGTGGGGGGATACGGACAAGGCCCGCGCTTACGGCTGCGCATTGGCGCGGCGGAACGGGCCGATCCTGCCGCTGATCACCACAATGCCCGACAAAGCCCATGTCACAATCGAGCGCCACACCTGCGTGGACACCACTGCCTCCGGCGGCAACGCGGCATTGCTGGCGGCAATGGAGTAGTGATCAGAAAACCTTCAGATCCTTGATGGTGGCACTGATCATCCCGTCGGTGTCATCACTATCGGCAGAAATGCCGACGCCGACCAGCACACCGGAATTGGCGCCAAAGGCACGCTGGTAATCGGCGGCCAGATCAACATTTTCGTTGAACGCGCCCTTGCCCGCCCTGCGGCTGATTACGGTTTTCAACTTGTTCGGCCCATAGGGGCTGTACAGGATTTTGCCGCGCGGGTAATCGCCGCCCCAGACATAAACCAGCGCCTTTGTGCTGGAATTTTTCAGCACCTTCCGGATAGATGCACCAGACAGCCTGTCGGCATCTTTTGCATCCATAAACACAAAATAGATCGCCAGATTGCGATCGTCCCCGCCCTTGCGGGTCAGATCCGTGGCCACAACAGATTTTGCCACCGACCAGCCCCATGATGCCATTTTCGAGCCCCAGGCCGATTTTGGCACCGACCGGTACAACATCGAAACCGTCCCGTCCGAGGACACCTGCAACTGACGCCCCTTCAGACCGTAATCATTGGTCCACAAGCGCAGGAACCCCTGTTCCGCCCAGGATTTGTCGAATTTCAACGTTTCCGCCGAGGCCTGAACCGCCCCTGAAATAGCCAAAGAGGCCAACAAACCGGTCAAATACTTATTCATCACACTACCTTTCGCACGACAAAATCTATCGTTAGGGCAAGTTTGAACCAGCCCCCGCCACGACGCCAATCAAATCTTTGTCAGACCGCCCTTGACCCCCCGCCCCGCATCGGCAACCTTTATCGCATGTTTCCTATTCGCGATCATAACCCGTCCCTGAAAACGCCCTACGTCACCTATGCGCTGATGGCAGTGAATATTCTGGTGTTCCTGTCCTACTGGGGCAATCTGGAAAACCCGCGCATCATTAACCAGTTTTTCTACAACTGGGCGCTGGTGCCCGAGATTGTCAGCCGCGGCGACCATTACTATTCGCTGGTCACGTCAATGTTCCTGCACGGTGGTTTCATGCATCTGGTGGGCAATATGCTGTTCCTGTGGATCTTCGGCGACAATATGGAGGAACAGTTGGGCCATATCGGCTATTTTCTGTTCTATTTCGCTGTGGGGCTGGCGGCCGGTATGACGCAAATCCTGACCGCGCCACATTCACCGGTGCCGGTGGTGGGGGCCTCGGGGGCGATTGCCGGTGTGATGGGCGGCTATCTGTTGCTGTTTCCAAAGGCAAAGATCGACATCCTGTTTATCTTTGTGGTGTTCTTTCGCATCTTTGCAATCCCAGCTTGGGTGATGTTGGGGATCTGGTTCGGCTTGCAGGTTCTTAACGGAGCAATCGCGGATTCCAGCATGGGTGGCGTGGCCTATTGGGAGCACGCGGGCGGCTTTATCGCCGGCATTTTACTGACCCTGCCTGTGTGGCAACGGCTGGGCGGCAAGGTGTTCTGGGACAGAACCCACGGCCATCCGCCCCACCCCGAAGCCAAGTATAAACTATCCCCCAGCCGCATCCCGAAAATTACGAGGCGTAGATGACAAAACACAAGCTGACATGCCATTGCGGCGCGGTTGAACTGCAGGTGAAACTGGCAAATGGTCTGAATACGGCGCAGCGCTGCGATTGTTCGTTTTGTAGAAGAAGAGGGGCGATTGCAGTCACTGCCTTGCTTGATGATGTTGAAATAGTGAAAGGCGCGGACAAGCTAACCCTATACACTTGGGGCACACATACCGCCAAACACTACTTCTGTTCCGTCTGTGGTATCTATACCCACCACCAGCGCCGCTCGAACCCGGATGAATACGGCGTCAACGTCGGCGCGATCGAAGGGATCAACCCGCGCGATCTGGGCGAAGTGCCGTGGAGTGACGGGGTAAACCACCCGTCGGACCGCAAGACCTGAGATGACAGAGGTTTTTCTGATAGTGTTGCCGCTGGTCCTGCTGGTGGCCCTCGGGCAGGTGATTGCCAAGACCGGCTGGCTGGCCGCAAACGACTGGACAGGGCTGGAAAAACTGAGTTTCCGGATATTGATCCCCGCCTTGATCATCCGCTCGATCGCCCATTCAGACATGACGCTGAAATCTTCCGGCTTTTACGTAGCAACTATGCTGCTGGCATTCACAGTTGCGGGAATACTTACCCTGATATTGCGTGTCGCCCTGCCCAAACAGGCTTTGGGCAATCCGCAGTTATCCTCGATGTTTCAGGCCGTTACCCGATGGAATGCACTGATCACCCTGCCCGTGGCGGCGCAACTGTTCGGACCTTCGGGATTAACCACCATCACAATCGCAATGGCCTTTCTTATCCCTTTCATCAACATCATAAATATTGCCGCCCTTGCTACGATGCTTGCGGGGCGGTTTTCGGTCTGGAAGGTGTTAAAAACGATCGCCCTGAACCCGTTGATCATTGCCTCGGTTCTGGGTCTGGCCCTGAATATCGGCAAGATCCCGATCCCCGCGCCGGTGGACACAATGCTGGAAATGACCGGCCGTGCGGCCCTTGCGGTGGGATTGCTTTGCGTCGGCGCGGGGTTCAACATGCGACGGCTGTTTTATCTGAACTGGAAAATCATCTGGGCGGTTGCCATCAAGGCCATCGTGGCACCGGCACTGGTGTTCTTTCTGGCGCAATCCTTCGGGCTGGCCCCGATGGAAACCCTTTGCGCCATGCTGGTTGTGGCCACACCGACGGCCACCAACGGCTATATCATCGCCCGCCAGATGGGAGGCGATGCCGAGCTGTATGCGATTATCCTGAACTGGCAACTGGTGATTGCGATCTTCGCCTTTCCGGTGATGATCGCCATCATGCAGGGGTGAGCATCACTTCTCGCGAATGATTTTAGCGAACTGCTCGAAAATCGGCTCATTGGCGCAGATAACTTCACCATCCGCCAGTATATCGCGCTCCTTGCGCAATGGTTCGATCATGCCGCCAGCCTCACGGACAATCACCACACCGGCGGCAATATCCCACAGGTTCAGGCCACGTTCCCAGAAACCGTCATAGCGGCCAGCCGCCACATAGGCCAGATCCAGTGACGCAGATCCCCAGCGCCGCACGCCCGAGGTTGCCGGCAATATCCGCGCCAGTTCCTGCAAGGTTTGCGGCAAATCGGCCCGACCGCTAAACGGCAGGCCGGTTGCAAACACACATTCCGACAGGCGGCGGCGGCCCGAAACCCGCATCCGGCTTTCGTTCATCCACGCGCCCTGCCCTTTTTCGGCAAAGAACATCTCGTCCTTGGTTGGATCGTAAACCACACCGGCGACAACCTCGCCTTTGTGCTCCAGCGCGATCGAAACAGCCCAATGCGGCATCCCGTGCAGGAAATTGGTGGTGCCATCCAGCGGATCGACAATCCAGCGCCGCGTCGGGTCATCGCCCTTGGTCACGCCGGTTTCTTCGCCCACCCAGCCATAGGTCGGGCGCGCCTCGGTCAGTTGTTCGCGGATGATTTCTTCGGCGGCAAAATCGGCTTTGGAAACGAAATCACCGGCCCCCTTCAGGGAAACCTGCAGGTTCTCGACCTCGCGAAAATCTTTTGACAGCGAACGACCGGCCGCGCGTGCGGCTTTGATCATCAGGTTAAGATTGGCACTCATCGGCATCGGTCGGCTCCTATTTTTCAAGAAGCCGTATATACACCCCTGCGCCATACGCACAAGGGCGCATAAGTGCGAATTCTAGGATAGCATTTGCACTTCGCGCGACTTGATTGTCGGACGGGCTGTGGCGCCATACGCTTTGAAGCCTTCGTCACGCAATTCGGGGAACAGGGTCAGAATTTCTTCGCGAGCTTCCTCGGTTAATGCGTTCCAGCCCATATCACCAGGATGGAAGCTTTCGGATTCGATTCCAGCGGCAAAAACCAGTTCATGCTGATCAAACATGATGTGGAAATACTCGACCTCGCCCCCTGTTTCGCGCAGAATAGTTTCCCCGTTTATCAATGCCTTGGCAGGTGCCAGCACTTCGGTCATGCCCAGATGCATTTCGGCACGCCAGCCGGAAAGCAAAATCCGGTGCTGCGGTGACACGCGCAAATCGTCTGTGTTTCCCAACGCCCCCTTGCGGATCAGAATGGGGGCAAATGCGTTTTCAGCCGGAACAGTCCGGCGCCCAATCCAGCGCAAAGGTTGCAATCCGTTGTCTACAGTGCGGATCAAATCACCTGCGCCCAGATCTTCGACAGCAACAGACCCGCTTGCTGTTTCAATTTTCGTTCCACGCACAAAACAGGTCACATAATTCCAGGTTTGGCGGCTGGTTGTCATGCCACTGAAAATATTACCCGCTAAACTATCCAAGGATATTGAACGGATTGCCCCGGCTTCCAGTGCAGTCTGGTCTGCATTTGCCGAGTATTCCGGTGCAAGATAGGTATTACCGTTCACATCCTGATAGACAACTGCCGTTATGGTTGCCGTCGTTCCATCAATATATGTGATTGTCGCATTATAGATTGCGGTGCCATCAAAAGTTTGCGGGGCGCCACCGTTGATCGAAAACTGCTCGGACGGGTTGTTATCCATATCATAGTAGGATCCTGGATTACCAACTGATGACATCGTAACAAAATTATTCACAAGCGCATTGCCCGCACTACCGAAAGTCATTCCAACCAGATTGGAAGCACCTTCTGCTGTGTTATTTCCTTCTGTGGTATCAATATCCGATAACACACCCAAACTAATTACATTAAATGTTGTTGGCATAACCTATTCCTTTAGAAACAGAGACCTTCCAGTAGCAGAAACCCATAGTACACTTGATATGTATGCTTCATATTAATTGAATACGGCAAAAAATAGACTTTAGTTGCTATTTTGGGCCATTTTTCAGCGCTAAACGTCCAAAAATGCTATTTTAGCTAGATATGAGCGCCCCTCGTTGCAATTTAACAGGAATTGAACGCCCCAACCGGATAAAATGGGCCATATAGGGTTTGGCGGCGTCCTCGTTGCGGATGGCTGCATATAATCTGCGGGTTAATCCGTCTTTTGTCAGGCGGCGGGTGATGTAATCCGAATTGTATCTGACATCACGCACCACCCAATCCGGCAATACGGTCACACCCCGGTTCGAGGCCACCAAAAGCAGGATAACGGCGGTCAGTTCCACCTGACGGATGGCCGCCGGTTCCACCTTGGCCGGCCCCAGCAATTCGGTAAAAGCATCCAGTTTGCTGCGGTCCACCGGATAGGTGATCAGGGTTTGATCGCGGAAATCCCTGGCCTCGATATAGGGTTTTTCTGCCAGCGGGTTTTTCGCGGCCGCAACGAACACCGGTTCATAATCGAACAATGGGGAAAATTCGACACCGGTTAATTCCTCGGGGTCCGAGGAAATCACCAGATCGACCTGTTCCTTTTGCAAAGCCGTCAGCGCGTCGAACGACAGACCGGCGCGTATATCGACATCGACATCCGGCCAGGCCTTGCGAAATTCTTCTAAAACCGGAAACAGCCATTCAAAACAGGCGTGACATTCAATCGCGATATGCAAGCGCCCGGCGCGGCCACTATTAAGCCCCTCAAAATCCTGCTCGATCGCCTCGATTTCCGGCAGCACCCGTTCGGCCAGCGCCAACAGGCGCATACCGGCGGCGGACAGGCGTAAAGGTTTGGAACGGCGGATAAAAAGTTCAACCTGCGTCTGTTCCTCAAGCCCCTTGATCTGGTGGCTAAGGGCCGATTGGGTGATGTTCATCACCTCGGCCGCACGGGCCAGCCCACCGGCCTCGTGAATGGCTTTGATCGTGCGCAAGTGGCGGAGTTCCAAGTGCATTATGTTACAAACCTCATATTAATCTTGAGTATTATGAATTTGTTTCACAGTTTGCCATATGCGAAAAGGGCGCTCAAGCAAAAAGGAATCCGGTATGGCCACGCCCCGCATCAGCTTTGAATTTTTCCCGCCGCAATCGCTCGAGGCATCGTTTCGCCTGTGGGACACCGTGCAGGTGCTGGCGCCGATGAACCCGAATTTCGTATCCGTCACTTACGGAGCGGGCGGCACCACACGGGATCTGACGCACGAGGCCGTGACCACCATCCAGAACAATTACGGGCTGAAGGTGGCGGCGCATCTGACTTGTATCAATTCCACCCGCGATGAAATTCTGGCGATTGCCGACAAATACGCCAAGGCGGGCGTGACCGATATCGTTGCCCTGCGCGGCGATGCCCCCAAGGGGGCCGACGGGTTCAAACCTGTCGAGGGCGGGTTCACCAGTTCGATCGAGCTGGTTGAAACGCTGGCCGAAACCGGCAAATTCAACATCCGCGTTGGCGCTTATCCCGAACCGCACCCCGAAAGCCCCGATACGGCAGCCGATGTGGAATGGCTGAAACGCAAGATCGATGCAGGCGCCAGCAGTGCGATCACCCAGTTTTTCTTTGAGGCGGAAACTTTTTTCCGGTTTCGCGATGCCTGCGAAAAGGCCGGTATCGATGCGCCGATCATTCCGGGGATCATGCCGATCACCAGCTGGACCGGGATCAAAAAATTTGCCGCCGGTTGCGGGGCGTCGATCCCGACCTGGCTGGATGACGCGTTTACCAAAGCCATCCGCGACGGGCGCACCGATCTGTTGTCCACCGCCGTTTGCACCGAATTATGCAGCGATCTGATTGATGGCGGGGTCGAGGATTTGCATTTCTACACCCTGAACCGCCCTGCCCTGACCCGAGATATTTGTCATGCGCTGGGGGTGACGCCTGCGGTTTCGCTGGAGAATGTTGCCTAGACACATAAAGGTTTGATGCCTCCGGCGGGGATATTTGGGCGAAAAAGAAACAGGGGTCCGGTTATGGGCGGACAGGGTTTCCTTTGTTTGCGTATTTATGACCCCGTGCTGTGGGGTGTATCCGTTCGCTTGCATCGCGCCCGATCACGCGGCGGCGGCGCCACAGGAACAGCTTGGCCCAGCCGCGCCATGATCCGACCATCGAGGCCTCGGCATCCTGTTCAAACCGCGCTTGCCAACCCTCGGGGAAACGCACATTGCAGCCCTCCATTTTTTCCAGCATCCAGACCAGCGGGATGTTTGACAGCGGCCTTGCCGCATCAAACCCGCCCAGATTGCCGCCGATATCGCTGTGGCATCCGCGAAACCACATTTGCTCCATCACACCAACCCAGTTGGCGCGGCTTTCCCACATCACCGGCGCAAAAGCCAGACGGGTTTCATCCATCGCCAGCGCGTGGAACCCGTGCCGCACGCTATGGCCAAGGTGGCGGCTGTGGAACGCATGTTGCGGCTGGGTCCAGCGCCATAAAACCGGCCAGCGCAGGCCCAGCGCCATGACTGTATCCCAGACCCCGACCATTTCGATTTTAACACCTTTGTGGCAATGGGCCGCCGCAAACAGCCGCGCCGCGTCACTGTCCGCCGAACATTGGTAATGGCGGTATAGCTGGCGCACATTGCGCACGGTTGCCTGTTCTTGCGTCAGCAATCCCAGCCGGTCGATCACCCCCGCCAATGATCGCGCCGCAAAGGCCCCGCGCGAAAACCCCAGCAGGAAAATCCGGTCCCCGGGGCGGTATCGGCTGGCCAAAAACCCGTAAGCCCGCCTGATCTGCCGGTTGATCCCCTTGCCGTTGATCACATCCCACGTGTGCCGCCAATTGTGCCATTGCAGCCCGTGTTCATAGCGCAGTGACAGATGTTGCGAGGAGGCCATTTCGTGCAGCAGCTTATAGGCCAGTCCTGCGTTGGTTTCGCATCCTGCCTTAAGCGTGGACATAGTGCCGTCAAAGATAATCACATGATCCACCCGACCGCGTGACGGCAAAGCGGGCGATTGCTCGATGTCTGGCCCAAGACCCAGCCAGCGCTTTATGCGTTTTATTCCGATCATTTATTAATGATTGCCCGCCAAACCACGCCAAGTCGATAAAAAACCCTGTGAAGGTTTGTTACATATAATTAATTCCGGTTCTAACATACTGATTTATCGCGATTTCCATAATTAATTGTCTTTGTCGGGATTAAACCGCCTCTGTGCGGTGTGTTTCTTATATGCCGGATCACAAACACCGGCCAATTGAAACCTTTAGGAGAACCCAATGTTCAAATCCCTTTTGATCGCAACTGCACTCACCACCACCCTGTTCGCAGGTGGCGCATTTGCCGCCGCCCACGCGCCGCAAGCCACCATCCATGTTGTCACCACGGATAGCGGCAAAGTATACAGCGATGCCAAAGGCATGACACTGTATACCTTCGACAAGGATGCCAAGGGCGTTTCCAACTGCAACGATGGTTGTGCAGCAAAATGGCCCCCGTTGATGGCCCCTGCCAAGGCCCAAGGTGAAGGCCAGTTTTCCGTCGTTACCCGTGCGGATGGCTCGAAACAATGGGCCGTGAACGGCATGCCGCTTTACACATGGATCAAAGACAAAAAACCTGGCGATGTCACCGGTGACGGCGTCAAAGGTGTGTGGCATATTGCCAAGCCCTAAACCTGTCCCCTAGGGTAAGGCAATGGGTGGTCCCGTCCTTGGGGCTACCCGAATTGAATGGATACCATGCCTGAATTTCGCTCCCAGCTACAGGATTGCCTGCCCGATCTCTGGCGTTATGCCTATGCCCTGACCCGTGACCGGAATATGGCCGACGATCTGGTGCAGGATTGCGCCGAACGTGCCCTGCGCAAACGCGATTTGTGGAAACAGACCGGCGCCTTGAAACCGTGGTTGATGAAAATGCTTCTGAATCTTTACCGCAATCAGCTGCGCACCCAATCACGCCGCCCGCAACTGGTAGCGATGGATGATATGCACCATGATCCGGCCGCCCCCGATGCGCTGGACCAGAAACTGGCACTATCACAAACCGCCCGCGCCATGAAAAAACTGCCCGATGACCAACGCGAGGCGCTTTTGCTGATTGTGCTGGGCGGCGTTAGCTATAAACAGGCAGCCGTTGCCCTGAATGTGCCGCTGGGCACGCTGATGTCCCGCCTTGGCCGCGCACGGGCGAAATTACGCGAACTTATGGCCGATGCGCCAACAGCCGACCTGAAGGGGGCATCATGACCCGACCGAATGTGACAACCGAAATGCTGCATGCCTTTGTTGACGGGCAACTGGATGATGCCGATATGGCGCTGGTCGAGGCCTATCTGGCCGAAAATCCGGACCGCGCCGAAGAGGTCGCCGACTGGGCCGCGCAGAATGACGCGATCCGCGCACTGTTCCCCGCCCCCGACATGCCGATTGAGCTGCCCGAAATTGCGCCGGTGGCCAACACCAACCGCGCCCCTTGGCGGGCCATCGCGGCTTCGGTTGCCATTATGGCCGTTGGCATTGCCTTGGGCTGGGCGGGCCGTGGTGCTGCGCCGCAAAATACCGAAATTCAGGTGGCCGGCCTAGTGTCCGAGGCCATCGCCGCCCACGCCGTTTTCACCGCCGACCCGAACCGCCCTGTCGAAATCAGGGCCGATGACGAAGACCTGCTGATCCGCTGGCTGTCAAACCGCGTGGGCGAAAAACTGTCCGCCCCCGATCTGTCGGCCAACGGCTTTGAACTGGTTGGCGGTCGGCTGTTGTCTGCAACCGAAGGCCCCGCCGCGCAATTCATGTATGAAAACGCCGACGGCACCCGCATCACCCTGTTTGCGGTGCGCAGCGACAACAGCCGGATGGCCGAATTCGAATTCAAGAATGATGGTGATACCAACAGTTTCTACTGGCAGGACGAAAACCTGCGCTTTGCCCTTGTTGGTGATCTGCCGCGCGATCAGTTGAACAATATCGCCGTTCGGGTCTATCAGGCGTTTTCATAGCGGGTTTTACGCCAAAACCGGCCTTCCCCTTGGCCGGATCATTCGTTAGACCCTGCCTGACCAATGATTTCATGCGGGACGACGGATATGGCGATGGATAAGAACTTTGATGCGGCAACAGCCGAGGCACGGATTTACGAGGCCTGGGAGAAAAGCGGTGCCTTCAGGGCTGGCGCCAATGCCAAACCGGGCGCTGAAACCTTTTCCATCATGATCCCGCCGCCCAATGTCACCGGCGCGCTGCACGTCGGCCACGCCTTTAACAACACCCTGCAGGACGTGCTGGTGCGCTGGCACCGGATGCGCGGGTTCGACACCCTGTGGCAACCCGGTCAGGACCACGCCGGCATCGCCACCCAGCTACAGGTCGAAAAGATGCTGGCCGAACAGGGCCTGCCGTCCCGCGCCGAAATGGGCCGCGATGCCTTTATTGAAAAGGTCTGGGAGTGGAAGGAGAAATACGGCTCCACCATCATCAATCAGCTCAAACGCCTTGGCGCATCCTGTGACTGGGACCGCAATGCCTTCACCATGGACGAGGTGTTCCATGATGCCGTGCTGAAGGTCTTCGTTGATCTTTACAACAAAGGCCTGATCTATCGCGGCAAGCGGCTGGTCAACTGGGACCCGCATTTTGAAACCGCGATTTCCGATCTCGAGGTCGAGAATATCGAGGTCGACGGCCACATGTGGCACTTCAAATACCCGCTGGCAGGCGGGGCGACCTATGAATATGTCGAAAAGGACGAGGACGGCAACGTCACCCTGCGCGAGACGCGCGACTATATCTCCATCGCCACCACCCGCCCCGAAACCATGCTTGGGGATGGCGCGGTGGCCGTGCACCCCGATGACGAACGTTACGCGCCGATTGTCGGCCAGCTTTGCGAAATTCCGGTGGGTCCAAAGGAACACCGCCGCCTGATCCCGATCATCACCGATGACTACCCCGATATGGATTTCGGCTCGGGCGCTGTGAAGATCACCGGCGCCCATGATGAAAACGACTATGGCGTGGCCAAGCGCAACAACATCCCGATGTATCGCCTGATGGACACAAAGGCGCATATGCGATCGGACGGCGCGGATTACGAAACCGCCGCCAAACGCGCCAAAGAGATTTCCGAGGGCGCCGACTGGGACGAATCCGAGATCGACGCGCTGAACCTTGTGCCCGACGCCTATCGCGGCATGGACCGTTTTGAAGCCCGCAAGGCGGTGATCGCCGATATCGACGCCGAAGGGCTGATGATCATGGTCGAGGACAAGAAGATCATGCAGCCGTTCTGTGACCGCTCCAAGGTGGTGATGGAACCGATGCTGACCGATCAATGGTATGTGGATGCCGCCAAACTGGCCGGTCCCGCCCGTGATGCGGTCAAGGATGGGCGCGTGAAAATCATGCCGGAAAGCGGTGAAAAGGTGTATTTCCACTGGATGAACAATATCGAGCCTTGGTGCATTTCAAGGCAGCTTTGGTGGGGGCACCAGATACCGGTTTGGTATGGGCCGGAACTAACTGACACAGGTGAGCTTTTATATCCTGCAACCAAGCATTTCTGCGCATCTAACGTTGATGAAGCGATTGAACAAGCTCGCCAATACTATGGCGAGAAATGGGAAATTAACGAAAGCGAATGGTCTCCCGAATTTTTCAAAGGCGAGGGGCAACAAGCCGGAGCCATTGTGGGGCAGGGTATTCATTCAAGTGTTTTGGGCGCCAACCCTAAAGATGGGCGGAACTATATAAACATCGCCCGCGACCCCGACGTCCTCGACACATGGTTCTCCTCCGGTCTCTGGCCCATTGGCACGCTTGGCTGGCCGAACTGGACCGAGGACACCAAAAAATACTTCCCCACCTCCACCCTGATCACCGGGCAGGACATCCTGTTCTTCTGGGTCGCCCGCATGATGATGATGCAGCTCGAGGTGGTGGACGACATCCCGTTCAAAACCGTTTACCTGCACCAACTGGTGCGCGACGAAAAGGGCGTGAAAATGTCCAAAACGCTGGGCAATGTGATCGACCCGCTGGACATGATCGACGAGTTCGGCGCCGATGCGGTGCGCTTCACCATGACCCAGATGGCGTCATTGGGCGGCACCCTGAAACTGTCGACCGAACGGGTCGAAGGCTATCGCAATTTCGGCACCAAGCTGTGGAACGCGGTTTCATTCGCGCAATATAACGAATGCCACCCCGATCCCGATTTTGACCCCGCCAAGGTCTCCCTGCCGCTGAACAAATGGATGGTCGGGGAAACCGCCAAGGCGTTTGACGCCTATAACGCCGCGCTGGAATCCTACCGCTTCAACGACGCCGCCAACGCCGCATATGTGTTTGTGCGCGGGGTGCTTTGTGACCGTTATCTGGAATTCACCAAACCCACGTTCTTCTCGGACGATACCGCCGCGATCAAGGAAACCCGCGCCACCATGGCATGGGTGATTGACCAAAGCCTGATCCTGCTGCACCCGATCATGCCCTTCATCACCGAGGAACTCTGGGGCACCATCACGAAACGCGACAATATGCTGGTCCATCAGGACTGGCCCACATACACCGCCGCCGATCTGGTTGACAAGGAGGCCGATCGCGAAATGGGCTGGGTCACGGACCTGATTGATAAAATCCGCTCCAGCCGCGCCGAGGTCAACGTGCCCGCAGGGGCCAAAGTTCCAATGCTGTTCCAGCAACTGGATGCCGCAGGTCACACAGCATGGGCCAGCAACGAGGCCCTGATCAAACGCATGGCCCGCATTGAATCGCTGACCGAAGCGACAGAACTGCCCAAAGGCGCTGTCACCATCGCGGTCAAAGGGGGCACCTTTGCGCTGCCGCTGGCCGATATCATCGACGTGGCGGCGGAAAAGGCACGGCTGGAAAAAACCCTTGGAAAGCTGGAAAAGGAACTGGGCGGATTGCGCGGGCGCCTGAACAACCCCAAATTCGTCGCCAGCGCCCCCGAAGAGGTGGTCGCGGAAAGCCGCGAATTGCTGGCCCGCAAGGAAGACGAGGCCGCGAAACTGAAAGCCGCAATGCAGCGGCTGGAGGACATGGGCTAAGGCCAGACCTGTTAAGCCTGCGCCATCTTTGTTCCACAAATATCCCCGCCGGAGGCATAAAATCTTTCCTGCTTCCGGCGGTGCATATTCTAGGCCCTAACCCAAGGCCTTTGACAAACACCGCAGGGAATAGATCGTCTTGCCGCGCACGGATACGGGAATTGCCGGATCATCCGGCACCCCGACCAGCGGATCACGCATGATATATTCGCCATCCTTGCGCCCGACCAGCAGCACCCAATGCGGGATCACCCCGCCCAGCTTGATTTTTACAACAGGATAGCCGCCACCGGTCATACAGGCAGCAATCCCTTCGTGGGTCGGTTCATCATGCACCGTGATCTTTACAGCGCCATCCGTGGCCTCCGCCACCTTGCCCCAGATCAGCCAGCCGCGACCGGTATATCCCCCCACCTGCCCCAGCTTATCATTCAGCTGTTTGGGCGAGACCGGCGTACCGGTCACATTGCTGATGGCATTGGCCACGCTGGTAACCGTGCAGCCATAATCCTCCAGCGTATCAGACGTATCCCCCAATGTATCTGCGGCCCAGTCCGCCGTATCCTGCCGAAAAGACGCAACATCCGTCAGGGCCATATTCGGCCCTTCAGCCCGCACCGACACCGTATTGGCCGGTCCTTTGACGATATCGCGGATGACCGACGGGTAGCGCCAGCCGACATAGCCCGCCCCGGCACCAAGCCCTAATACAATGACAATAAAGATCTTTTTCAACATAGCAGGTTTTCTCGTCCAGACCTCGCAAATCGTGACACGATGCCAGTTTCCTTTACAACAGAACACGCAACGGGGTTAGCATCATTTCAAACCCGCGAACAGGCCCACGCCCCGCCTTTAACATGCGTCTTGATAATGTTCGAACTGCTGTGTGTGATGGCGGGTTAGTGAACGATCCGCTCGATCGCCCGCATCATGCCCATTGATTTATTATAAACCAGCGTCAGGATACGGCGTCCACCCGTGCGGGTGGCAAGCGTCGGCACGCTGCGCACAACGCTGGCAGCGGCGGTGGTGGCCAAGAAGCCACGGCGTGTCATTTTAGCACTCATGTTTTACCCTCGGTAGTTGCGAGTAGTTCTTATCTGGGGGCGCAAGGCAGGTTTTTCAACCCTTCCCCCTTGCCGCCCCGCCGGTTTTGCGGTTTCTATTCGTCCATGAATACACCCAGATACACCCCGCTGATCACCTCGCTTCCTGCCACCACGCCCTTCGTTGGCCCCGAAGTGCAGGAACGCGCCCGTGGCCGTGCTTTTGCGGCCCGCCTTGGCGCGAATGAAAACGTATTCGGCCCCTCGCCCAAGGCGATCAAGGCGATGCAGGACGCGGTGCCGGAAACATGGATGTATGGCGACAGCGCCAGCCATGATTTGCGCGAAGCCTTGGCCGCCCATCACGGCGTCACAATGGACAACATCGTGATTGGCGCGGGCATTGACGGGCTGCTGGGGTCCTTGGTGCGCATGACGGTCGCGCAGGGCGACAGGGTGGTCACATCCGCCGGCGCCTACCCCACCTTCAACTACCATGTGAACGGCTTTGGCGGGGAACTGGTGCAGGTGCCGTTCAGGAATGACCATGAGGATCCCCACGCCCTGATCGCCAAGGCAACCGAGGTAGAGGCAAAACTGGTTTACCTTGCCAATCCCGACAACCCGATGGGCACATGGCACAGCGCCGAAATGGTCAGCGACATGATCGACCGCTTGCCCGATGGCTGCCTTCTGGTGCTGGACGAAGCCTATGTCGAATTCGCCCCCGAAGGCACCGCGCCACCGATCAACGGGGACGACCCCCGCGTGATCCGTATGCGCACCTTTTCCAAGGCCTACGGCATGGCCGGTGCCCGTGTCGGCGCCGCGATCGGCCACAAGGGGTTGATCGACAGCTTTGCCAAGGTGCGCGACCATTTCGGCATGAGCCGCATATCGCAGGCCGGAGCACTGGCCGCCCTGCTGGATCAGGATTACCTGCAACAGACCCTTGCCAAAGTCGCCACCGCGCGCGACCGGATCAGCGATATAGCGCGCACCAACGGGCTGATGCCCCTGCCCTCGGCCACCAATTTCGTCACCATTGATTGCGGTCGTGATGGCGATTTTGCCCGCGCCGTGGTGGCCGAAATGATCGAGCGCGATATTTTCATCCGAATGCCCTTCACCGCCCCCGAGGATCGCTGCATCCGCATTTCCGCCGGCACACCTGCTGATCTTGACCTGCTGGAAACCACCCTGCCCGCCGCATTGGACGCCGCCCGCAACAAATCTGTGTGAGGCGCTGGAATTCTCGCAAGCGCAGGTATATGTTTGCGCTAACACAGCAAAGGATTGACCATGTCAAAAGCACAGATCGGCGTTTACGGGTTGGGAACCATGGGCAGCGCCTTGGCGCTGAATATGGCGGAACACGGGTTTCAGGTGGCGGTGACCAACCGCGAAGTAGACTGGATCGCGCCGTTTATGCAAGAGGCCGGTGATCTGGCGAAAAACCTGCATCCCTTTGATACATTGGAAGAATTCATTCAGGGCCTTGCCACCCCGCGGGTGATCCTGTTCATGATCCCTTCGACCAAGCCGATGGACATGATGATCGAGGCCGTGACACCCTTGCTGGAACCGGGTGACACCATCATTGACGGCGGCAACGCCAATTTCCACGACACACGGCGGCGCAGCGCCTTGATGGCGAAACAGGACCTGCATTTCGTCGGCATGGGCGTTTCGGGCGGCGAAAGCGGTGCGCGGCACGGGCCGTCCATGATGGTCGGTGGCACGAAACACAGCTGGACCCAGCTAAAACCGATCCTGCAAGAGATTGCCGCGAAATATCAGGGCGACCCCTGCGTTGACCACCTTGGCCCTGACGGCGCGGGGCACTTTGTGAAAACCGCGCACAACGGCATCGAATATGCGGACATGCAGGCGATTGCCGAAATCTATGCGCTGTTGCGCGATGTTACGGGGTGGGATGCCCCCCAAATCGGCGCGCTGTTTGAAGGCTGGAACGATGGCCCGCTGCACTCCTACCTGATCGGGATTTCCGGCAAGGTGTTGCAAGCCACTGACCCCGAAACCGGCAAGCCGGTGGTCGATCTGATTGTCGATCAGGCGGGGCAAAAGGGCACCGGCCGCTGGACCGTGATCGAGGCGTTGAAACTGGGCCAGTCCGCCAGCGCGATCGAGGGCGCGGTTGGTGCCCGCGCCTGGTCCGCCGAAAAGGAAACCCGCAAGGTGGCGCAAGGGCTGCTGACAGCGGGAACCATCCCCGTCGATCTGCCCGATGCCGACGATCTGCAAGCCGCCCTTTTGGCCGCCCGCATCCTTGGCCACGCGCAGGGGTTTCGCGTGCTGCAAGCGGCCTCTGACGAATACGACTGGTCCCTGAACTTGCCCCGCATCGCTGAAATTTGGCGCGCGGGCTGCATCATCCGCTCTTCCCTGCTGGACGACCTAGCCGACGCTCTGCGCAGCGACCCGCCCCAAGGCGAACTGATCCTCGCCCCCGCCATCCGCGCCAGTCTGGACACCACCATCGCGCCCCTGCGCCGCGTGGTGGCCAGTGCGGTGACCAACGGCATCCCCGTGCCGGCTCTCACCGGTGCATTGGCGTGGTATGACAGCATCCGCACCGCACGCGGCAGCACCAATCTAATTCAGGCCCAGCGCGATTTTTTTGGCGAACACGGCTTTATACGGATAGACAAGGACGGTGTGCAACACGGACCCTGGAACAGCTAAATGACCGACATCACCCTTGACGCCATCAAAGCCGCACAACAACAGATCGCGGGGCAGATCATCCACACGCCAATGCTGGAATTGCGCCAGCCAGGGCTGGAGGAACTTTTGCCCAAAGGCTCCCGGGCGATGATGAAGCTGGAGCTGTTTCAAAAAGCCGGATCGTTCAAGGCGCGCGGCAACCTGTTGTCGGTACAGGCCCTGACCCCTGATCAACGCGCCGCAGGTGTGACTGCGGCCAGCGGCGGCAACCACGCGCTGGCGCTGGCATGGGCGGCGCAGACGGCGGGCACCTCGGCCAAGATCGCCATCCCCAAAACCGCCGATCCGATCCGCATTGATGGCTGTCGCGCTCTGGGCGCCGAACTGGTGCTATGCGACGATATTCACGAAGTTTTCGCGGTGATGGAGGAAATCGCCGAATCCGAGGGCCGCACCGTGATCCACCCGTTCGAGGGCTACAATATGTCCCTTGGATCGGCCACCTGCGGGGCGGAAATGTGCGCCGATGCCGCAAATCTGGATGTGGTAATCCTGCCGGTTGGCGGCGGCGGGCTGATCAGCGGCATGTCAAAGGCGCTGAAACTGCTGAACCCCGACATCGAAATCTACGGGGTCGAACCCTTTGGTGCCGACAGCATGTTCCGCAGTTTCCGCGCTGGCAGGCCCGAACGTCTGGAAAAGGTCGATACAATCGCCGATTCCCTCGGCTCGCCCACCGCTCTGCCCTATTCCTATGGGCTGACCCGCGAAAACGCCACGGATATTGTGCGCGTCCACGATGACGATCTGCGCGCCACCATGCGCCTGATGAACAGCGCCCTGAAACTGATGGTCGAGCCCGCCTGCGCCGCCTCGCTCACCGGCGCGCTGGGACCACTGAAAGAACATTGCGAGGGCAAGAACATCGGCCTGCTGGCCTGCGGGGCCAATATCAGCCGTGACCGGTTTATGAAGCTGGTTGGCTAAATGACCCGCTGACGATTAGAAGAACATTTGTCGCTACCTGTCATCAACCTCCAACATTCTGGATCAAAATTGATATTCAGCGTTTCCAAGATAGCTTGATATCAGGCAAGCCTTCTTCATTGTCGCCATCGCTGCGAAAAACTTCCACAAACCCTTCGCGGGTATAGAACGCCAATGCTTTTGTATTGGCCGCAAATACCCAGAGGCTGACTTCATCAAGGTCTTCTCTGGCCAAATCAAGCAGCTCTTTACCAACACCCTTGCGGCGCGCCGACGGGTCCAAATAAAGCGCTGTGATATCACCCCCATCACGAATGCAAAATCCCACGACTCGCCTGTTCTCTATCGCAACCCACCCCGCGGTCTGATCTAGGCGGCCACGCCAGAATTGCTGCATCGAAGGCTCGCTGTGCAGCATTGGCATCCAGTTTGTCTCGTCAATCCAATGGCGCAGAATCTTGACGCAAGAGTTCGCATCGTCTGGTGTGGTTTTACGATACTCGACCATTGTGGCAATCCTTTTCCTATCGATGATAACCATACATCCGTTTTTCACGCTGGCAACGCAACTCAGCCCAACCTTCCAAATGGCCATGGGCTTCGCCCGTTATCGCCTTAAACGCTCCCCCAGAGCGTTTTCAAAGACGGCTCAAACTCCGCGCCGCAGGCATAAAATCTCTTATCCCGCCCGTAACGACAAACTGCCACATCGCATTTTCACACCAGCGGTGTCATGTCCCCGATCCAACCCCAACCAAAAGGACGCCTGTAATGAAACAATCACTGTTGATGGAAAAATACCCCACTTTCGATCTGCAAATCAGCAAAGACGAAACCTCGCTGACTTCGGTTGACGAAATCCTTGCCGCACTGAAGGTCAACATCGACGCCCACCCCAAAGTGGCCTACATCGGCATTTTCGACCACCTGAGCCACACAAAATTCATCGACGGTGAAATCGCGCCGGAAATCGTGGATGCGAAAAACATCCTGTTCTGCTTTGGCGTCAAACTGCCCAACCCGCGCGTTCTGGCCGTGCGCCCGCGCTCGATCGGTGTGACCGATATGGGTGATCACTTCCACATCTCGTTCATGGAGCCACCCATGCCGGTGGCCACGGACGCTATGGAAGAATGGTGCAAGGCGCTGGCGGACAAGGCCTAAAGGACAATACCTGCAAGCGTCTGAATGATCAGGCGCTTGCCACCACCCGTGCCGCCGCCGAAAGCGCGCCGTCACCATGCTCGATGCCCAGCGCATCCATGCCCGCCTCGATCACACCCAGCACGCCTAATAGCATATGCGCGTTCACATGGCCCATGTGGCCGATGCGGAAAAACCCGTGCCAGGCTGGATCCCCCGGCGGGGCCATGCCGATACCGATGCCCAGTGTCACCCCTGCCTTTTCACTGACCCAGTCGCGCAGCGCCGTGCCTTCCGGTGCGCCGATGCGCACCGCTGTCACCGCATGGCTGCGCTTGTCCGCATCCGCGATGTTCAACTCGGCAGGCCCCCGCGCGCCCCATATGTCAAACGCCGCCCAGACCGCCTGTGCCAGCTTGGCGTGACGCGCCCATGCGGCCTCCACCCCTTCTTCGTGCACCAGCATATCCAGCGCCTCGCGCAGGGCAAAGATATGGTGCGTCGGGGCGGTACCGGCGAAATACTGGTAGAAATCCTCGGGCTGCGCCCGTGGTCGCCAGTCCCAGTAATAACTGACCAGATCCACCTTTTCCCGCGCCGCATCCGCCTTGTCGTTGAAAAACACAAAGCCCAGCCCCGGCGGCACCATGATCCCCTTTTGCGAGGCAGCAACCGCCACATCGACACCCCATGCGTCCATCTCGAACCGCTCGACCCCCAGCGAGGCAATGCAATCCACCATCAGCAGCGCGTCATGCCCCGTCCGGTCCATCACCGCCCGCAGCGCCGGAATATCGTTGCGCACCGAGGTCGAGGTGTCCACATGCACCGCCATCACCGCCTTGATCCGGCCTTCGGTATCGGCGCGCAAAACCGCCTCGGCCTGCGCCAAATCAATGTCAGACCGGTTGCCGTAATCCAGAATCTCCACCTCGGCCCCCAGCCGTTCGGCCATATTGGCCCAGCCAAGGCCGAACAGGCCGGTTGCCAGCACCAGAACCTTGTCCCCGCGTGACAGGACATTGGCCAGCGCGGCCTCCCACACGCCATGACCATTGGCGATATAGATGGTGGCCTGATGCTGCGTGCGCACCACGGTTTTCAGGTCGGTTATGATACTGCGCACCGTATCGGCCAGCGCCCCGCCATAGATATTGGGCGCGGGCTGGTGCATCGCCTGCAACACCCTGTCGGGCACCACAGATGGTCCGGGAATGGCAAGGTAGGGGCGGCCGTGGGATAGGGTCATGGGGGGATTCTCCAGATAGGTTCTTGCCGACGCTATTGCCTTGCCTTGCGGGCGTCAATTCCGCATGCCGTTTCTTTGACCTGCCCGTCAAAAGCAAAAGCCCCCGCAAAATGCGGAGGCTTCAAAATTACATGTTTTTGTCAATACCTATTGCAGCGACAGCGCCACAAACCGCGGCTCGCCAGCACGACGCACCAAAAGCAACAGCGATTTGCGACCGGCCTCTTTGGCATCGGCGATGCGGGCTTCCAGATCAGCCACAGTCGCGACCTTTTGCTGGCCGGCTTCGGTGATCACATCCCCCGCGCGCAGACCCTTTTCAAAGGCTTGCGAGGCTTCGTCCACATCTTTGACAACCAGCCCTTGCGCATCTTCGGGCAGCCCCAGTTGCTGGCGCAGCTCATCCGTCATGCTGGTGACAATCAGTCCAAGGACACCCTTTTCGACAGGGGCTTGAGGTGTTTCACTTTCACTTGCCGGCACGTCACCTTCGGCTGTTTCACGGCGCCCAAGTGTGATTTTCAGCGTCTGGGTTTTACCATCGCGCAACACCACCACGCGGACTTCTTTACCAACCTGTGTATTGCCGACCTGCCGCACCAGTGCGCGGGTGTTGGGCACCGGAACACCGTCAAATGCGGTGATCACATCCCCTGATTTGATACCGGCCTCGGCAGCCGGACCTTCGGGAACATCCGTAACCAATGCACCGGCGGCTTTATCCAGCCCCAGTGCTTCGGCAACATCATCTGTCACGTCCTGAATGCGCACCCCCAGCCAGCCACGGCGTGTTTCGCCAAATTCCTTAAGCTGGTCCACAACCCGTGTCACCACGTTCGAGGCCATTGAAAACCCGATCCCGATCGAGCCGCCATTCGGCGACAGGATCGCGGTGTTCACGCCGATGACTTCGCCGTCCATGTTAAAAAGTGGACCGCCCGAATTGCCGCGGTTGATGGCGGCATCGGTTTGCAGATAGTCATCATAAGTGCCGGACAATTCACGATTGCGGGCCGAAATGATCCCGGCAGAAACCGAGAACCCCTGACCCAGCGGGTTGCCCATCGCCATCACCCAGTCGCCAACGCGCATGATATCGCTGTCCCCGAAAGAAACGAACGGCAAAGGCTTGTCGCTTTCGACTTTCAGCAGGGCAATATCGACCTTGGGATCGCGGCCAATCAATTTGGCTGGCAGAACCTCGCCCGAGAAAAACTCGATCTCGATTTCGTCCGCTTCGGCGATAACGTGGTTGTTGGTGACAATATAACCGTCTTCGGAAATCACGAACCCCGAACCAAGCGCCTGTGAACGGCGGGGCGGGGCACCGTTGCCGCCACGATCCATGAAGTCACGAAAGAAATCCTCGAACGGGGATCCTTCGGGAACAACAGGGCCTTGGCCCATCGGGGCGGCGATTGTGGTGGTTGTGGTGATATTCACCACCGACGGGCTGATCCTTTCAGCCAGATCGGCAAAGCTGTCCGGGCCGCTGCGGGCATGTGCCATAACGGCCTGTAGCACAAGCAGCATCGCCGCAAGTGCCAGAAATCCGGTTTTATGAATGAACGAACTGGCCTGCCTGTTTTGCGCGACCGATTTGGAAATAGCCTTGGGTATCACGTCTAAGGGCTCCTTATCTTGGGTTCAAAAGACACACTGCACGGCGATACACCGCATTATTGCCTGTTGTCCTATAGATAGGCTTAAATCCGCAGAACACAAACCCCCCTGTGAGAATTCAAGCGGTTGTGAAGTGTAATTCAGCCAAACCCCCTGGAAAACCACACCAGCGCAACCCCCAAAGCCACCGCGACCAATCCGATCCGGCGGCGGGTTTCCAATGGCATTTCTTTCATTGTCTCAAGCAGGGACTCTACAAGCCAAGGGGCCAGTGCGTACACCAGCCCCTCGATCACCAATACCAGCCCGAAGGCCAGAATGATTTGCTCCGTCATTCAGGTGTTGCCGTTTTCAGATAGTTGAAGAATTCGCTATCCGGCGACAGAACCATCGTCGAATTGTTGCCCTTCAACGAATTGCGATAGGCCGAAAGCGAACGGTAGAACTGGAAAAACTCCTGATCCTCGCCATACGCCTTGGCGAAAATCGCATTCCGCTTGGCGTCCGCCTCGCCACGAATGATTTCGGCTTGCCGTTTGGCATCGGATACCAGTTCAACCACCGTCCGGTCGGCCTGCGCCCGAACCCGCTGTGCGGCCTCGGCGCCACGGGCGCGTTCATCCGTTGCTTCGCGCTGGCGTTCGGCACGCATTCGGCCAAAGGTGGCTTTCAGGTTTTCGGGTGGCAAATCGGTGCGTTTCAGGCGCACGTCGATGATTGTTACCCCCAAACTGCGGGCTTTGGCGGCCGCACCATCGCGGATTTTCTTCATCAACGCGGCACGATCCACACTCAGGATATCATTGGAATTGACCGACCCCAGAACCTCGCGGGTTTGGGCGCGAAGGATCGAATCCAGACGCGATTGGGCTGTGCGAATACCACCGGCACCTACGGCCTGACGGAATTTGTTCACATCCGTGATCCGGTAACGGGCAAAGGCGTCAACCACCAGGCGGCGATCGTCCAGCGGGGTGATCTGCAATTCCGGCGTGTCCAGCGAAAGGATACGGTCGTCATATTTTACCACTTCCTGAATCAGCGGGATCTTGAAAGCCAGACCCGGATCTTCCTTTACGGCAACGACCTTGCCGAATTGCAGCACGAGCGCCTTTTCTTTTTCTGTAACCACGAAAACCGAGGACAGCGCCACGATTACGGCCACAAAGGCGATTGGCAGTATCAATGTTGACTTACGCATCAGTTGTTCCCTCCGCTATTACGCCGTAACTCGTTCAGCGGCAGATAGGGCACAACACCCTGCCCCCCTTGCGTATTACTATCCAGAATAATCTTGTCGACATTGCCCAGCACTTCTTCCATCGTTTCCAGATAGAGCCGCTGGCGGGTGACATCCGGGGCTTTCTGGTATTCCGAAAGAACGGCTGTAAACCTGCTGGCTTCACCTTCGGCCTCGTTTACCACCCGCGCACGATAGCCCTCGGCAACCTGCAGGATTTGCGCGGATTGACCGCGCGCCTCGGCCTGTTTCTTGTTGGCGTAGGCGTCAGCCTCTTTTTCCAACTGGTCGCGTTCCTGTTCGGCTGCTTGCACATCAAGGAATGCCGCGATCACCTCTTTCGGGGGATCGGCGCGGTCAAAGTTGACCCGCACAATGTTAATACCGCTGTCATAGCTGTCGAGTGTGAACTGGATCAGCTCTTGCAGCTTGCTGGCAATCGCGCCGCGATCCCGGTTCAGGATCGGGGCCAGATTCGACTGGGCGATGATCTCGCGCATAGCCGATTCCGAAACGGCTTGAATGGTCAGATCAGGATTTTCCAGGGTGAACAGGAATTTGGCGGGATCATTGATGTTCCACACCACCTGAAAATCGATATCGACGATGTTTTCGTCCCCTGTCAGCATCAGACCGGCGTCGCCGCCGCGATTGCCAACACCGATATCAACCGTACGTTCACGCGTTACGATCACCACTTCTTTTGAGACAACCGGCCAGGGCGCAAAATTCAGACCGGGATTGCCGGTTTGCGAATATTTTCCAAGGAACAGTTCAACCGACTGCTCTTCCGGTTTGACCGTATAAAACGACGCAAAGCTCCAGACCACTGCGGCCGCCAGCAAACCAAGGCCGATGGTGCCTTTGGTCAACGCAGGTCCGCCAGGCTGGCCACCTTGGCCGCCACTGCCGTTGCCGCCGCGTCCGCGACCGCCCCCCATCAGGACGCGCAATTGCTCCTGACCTTTTTTCACAATTTCTTCGAGTTCGGGTATTTGTGGCCCGTCCTGTCCGGGACGTTTGCCACCACCGCCGCGATTGTCATCGCCGCCGTTGTTGCCGCCTCCACCCCAGGGTCCGCCGTTATTTCCAGCCATTGAGCTTCCTTATGTTCAGATACTTAGCCTAACCTGTGTCTTGTATAGGCGATTTTCAAGCCGTCTGCACCGGTGTATTTTACGCAGTGCGTGTCGGCACCTTCATTGTCACCAGTTCTTCGGTCATTGTCGGGTGAACCGCAACGGTGCGGTCAAAGTCTTCTTTGGTCGCGCCCATCTTGACGGCAATCGCCGCCAGCTGGATCATTTCGCCCGCATTATCGGCCACAATATGACAGCCCAGCACCACACGGGTGGCCTGTGACACGATCAGTTTCATCATCACGCGGTCTTCGCGTTCGGCAAAACCGGTCTGCATGGCGCGGAAGGTGGCGGAATAGACCTCGATCGGCTCTTGTTCGCGCGCTTCTTCCTCGGTCATGCCGACCGTGCCCAGTTCGGGCTGGGTAAATACGGCGCTGGCGACCAGCTCGTGATCCGCTTTGGTCGGTTTGCCGTGAAACACGGTATCGACAAAGGCCGCCCCCTCGCGGATCGCAACCGGTGTCAGATTTATCCGGTCGGTCACATCGCCCACCGCGTAAATCGAGGGCACAGCGGTTTGTGAATAGTCATCAACGATGATTTCGCCGCGACGGCCCAGTTCAACACCGGTGTTTTCCAGCCCCAGATTGTCAGTGTTGGGCACCCGTCCGGTGGCATACATCACCGCATCAAAATGGTGGTCATGGCCGGTGGTGCATTTCACGAACAGCCCCTGATCATCCTTTTCGATTTTCATCACATCAGTGCCGACATGCAGGTCCACGCCCCGCTCGCGCACCAGATCGGCGACATGGCCCCGGGCCTCGTCATCGAACCCGCGCAGGATTTGCGCGCCGCGATAGAATTGCGTCACCTCGACGCCCAGCCCGTTCAGGATGCAGGCAAATTCGCAGGCAATAAACCCGCCGCCAACGATCAGGATAGAACGGGGCAGTTTTTCCAGATTGAAAATGTCATTCGAGGTGATCGTCAGATCCGAACCTTCAAAATCCGGCGTAAACGGACGCCCGCCAACCGCAATCAGGATGTGTTTCGCAGTAAAACTCTCGCCGCTCGACAACCTGACCGTATGCGCATCCACCATTTCGGCGCGGGCATTGAAAATCTCGACACCTGACTTGGCCAGATTGGTGCGATAGATGTTTTCCAGCCGGTCCAGTTCGGCGTCCAGTTTGGCCTTGAAATGCGGCCAGTCAAACGTGCCGATGCTGGCATCCGACCAGCCATAGGCGCGCGCATCCGCATTGGCGCCACTATAGGCCGAGGCAAACACCATCAGTTTTTTGGGCACGCACCCGCGAATGACACAGGTGCCGCCCATGCGGTATTCCTCGGCCAGCGCAACCTTGGCCCCGGCCTCGCTTGCGGCCAGACGCCCCGCGCGCACCCCGCCCGAGCCGCCGCCAATGACGAAAAGATCATAGTCAAATTTCATAATGTTCGCGCCCTTTTGAAAAGGTTAGTCGGTCAGATCGGTGAACAGGTTTTCATTCTCGACAAAGTCGATCCGGTCTTCCTGCACCGTGCCCGCGTTTATATCCCGCACTTCGACTTTGCCATCTCCGTAACCGATCACAACCGCATCACAAATGTCGATAAACAGCCCGTTCTCCACCACACCGGGGATCTGGTTGATCACCAGCGAAAACTGGCGCGGGTTGCCTATACGGTTCAGATGCAGGTCCAGAATGTGATTTCCTTCATCCGTAACGAAAGGCACATCGCCATTCATCCGCAGGGTCACATTATTGCCCAGCACATCCATGCTGACCAGCGTTTCCTCGACCAGCGCCTGCGTGGTCTGCAAGCCAAAGGGGATCACCTCGATCGGCAGCGGGAAAGCGCCCAGCGTTTCCACCCGTTTGGAAATATCGGCGATCACCACCATCATATCCGAGGCCGTCGCGACGATCTTTTCCTGCAACAACGCACCACCACCGCCTTTGATCAGGTTCAGGTTGCCGTCATATTCGTCGGTGCCGTCAATGGTGACATCCAGCCACTTTGCCTCGTCCAGCGAGATCACCTCGATCCCGACCTGACGCGCCAAATCGGCGGTACGGGTGGATGTTGGCACCCCCTTGATCTTCAGGCCGTCTTCGCGCACCATTTCGCCCAGACAACGCACCATCCACGCGGCGGTCGATCCGGTGCCAAGCCCGACACGCATGCCGTCCTCGACATACTCCACAGCCCGTTTGGCAGCGACAAATTTGGCCTTGTCGATTGGCGATAGTTCTCCGGTCATAATATGCGACTCCCCAGTTGTTGGCAGGGTTATACGGGATCAAATGCGCCACGGCGAGGGGCAATTAGGACGCATTTGGTGTTTTCATTTGGCCAATGACCCGCTGCATCAAGGATACCAACTGCGCGCGTTCACTCGCTGACAAGCTGCCAAGCGCGATTTTATTCTGCGCTTTGGCCGCCGACAGCGCCCCGTCCCGCATTTCACGCGCCTTGTCGGTCAGGTAAACCAGGCGGGCGCGTTTGTCGCTTTTGTGGGCGCGGCGCGTGATCAACCCGTCGCGCTCCATCCGTTTCAGGGTGTTGGCCATCGTCGCCTGCTCCACATCCAGATGCAGACGCAGGGTCTGCTGGGTGATCCCGTCCTGATCCCACAATACCAGCAAAGTCATAAATTGCGCAGGCGCCAGCCCCAGCGGTTCGATCCGCCGGTACAGCCCTTTTTCAAACAAGCGGGCCATGTGGTTGGCCAAATATCCGGCGGATTGGGTTTTAAAATCTGTCATGCGGGTAAATTAGCACTTGCATAGCATGCTATGCAACCTCTATCTGTATAGCATGCTATTCATATCTGGAGATTCTCATGAAACATAAGCTTCACGCCATTGCCGGCACCACCGCCCTACTGACCATCCTCACCTTCTGGGTCTCGACACTCATATCCGAATTGTTCGGCAGCCACGCCCAGATCACATCGGTCAAAACCTTCGTTCTATATGGTATGATCTTGCTGATCCCCGCGATGATTGCGACGGGGGCCAGCGGCGCATCCCTTGGCAAAGGCTGGAAACTGCCCGTGGTCGGGCGCAAAGCCAAACGGATGAAGATCATCGCCGCCAACGGCATCCTGATCCTGATGCCCAGCGCCTTCTTTCTGGCGTCAAAGGCCCAAGCGGGCGCGTTTGATACGATGTTCTATGTCGTGCAGGCCGCCGAAATCATCGCGGGGGCCATCAACATCACCCTGCTGTCGCTAAATATGCGCGACGGGTTGGCCCTGCGTCGTCGCCGCAAATCGGCAGCTAAATAACAAAGCACCGCATCACACTGTTTGCCTGTCGTTTTTGGACTTGCTTTGCCGCCGCCTTATGCGTTCATGGCCTTTGCAAAGAATGACAAAGGAAGCGGCGCGGATGTTTCTCAGCGTGTTTGACATGTTCAAGGTGGGGGTCGGCCCCTCGTCCTCCCATACCATGGGTCCAATGGTGGCGGCTGGGCGGTTTCTGGACCTGCTGCGCGCCTCGCCGTTTCAGGCGCACGGGTTGCGGGCCTCGCTGCACGGATCCCTTGCCTTTACCGGCGTTGGCCATGCCACCGACCGCGCTACCATTCTGGGGCTGGCCGGTTTCCTGCCCGAAACCTACAACGCGGAACAGGCCGATGCGGCGCTGGCGGATATCAAAGCGCAAAAACGGGTCCGGCCCGATGGCCTGCCCGCGCTGAAATTCGACCCCGCCCGCGATCTGGTTTTCGACTATGACCACCCCCTGCCCGGCCATGCCAACGGCATGATCCTGATGGCAACGGACGCACAGGGCGACGTGGTGTTACAGGAAACCTATTATTCCATCGGCGGTGGCTTTGTTGTGACCGAAGCAGAACAGGCGCTGGAGCCGGTTCTGGACGCCCGCGACGCCACCCGCCCCTATCCGTTCGAAACCGCGCAAATGATGCTGGATATGGCCGCCAAAAGCGGCAAATCCATCGCCGAAATGAAACGCATCAACGAACTGGCCTATATGGGCGCGCAGGAATTCGAAACCCGCCTTGCCCGCCTGTGGGACGCGATGAACGCCTGTATCGACCGCGGGCTGTCCACCGGCGGCACCCTGCCCGGCGGACTGAACGTCAAACGCCGCGCCCGTGACATCCACCAGTCCCTGCAGGCCGAAGCCGGCCTGAACCTGACCGCCCCCCACACCATCAACGACTGGATGTGCGTTTATGCCATGGCGGTAAACGAGGAAAACGCAGCCGGCGGACAGGTCGTCACCGCCCCCACCAACGGCGCGGCGGGTGTGGTGCCCGCCGTGGCCCGCTACTGGCTGGACCATGTGCCCGGCGCCACGCCCGCGCGCATCCCCGAATATCTGCTGACAGCCAGCGCCATCGGCGGGCTGATCAAGCACAACGCCTCGATTTCCGGCGCGGAATGCGGCTGTCAGGCTGAAATTGGCTCGGCCTCGGCGATGGCGGCGGCGGGCTTGTGCGCGGTGCTGGGCGGCACACCGCAACAGGTGGAAAACGCGGCCGAAATCGCGCTGGAACACCACCTTGGCATGACCTGCGATCCGGTCAAGGGGCTGGTGCAGGTGCCCTGTATCGAACGCAACGGCCTGGGCGCGATCAAAGCGGTTTCCGCGGCATCCCTTTCCATGCGCGGCGATGGCACCCATCTGGTGCCGCTGGATTCCTGCATCGAAACCATGCGCCAGACAGGTGTGGACATGAGCGAGCGCTACAAGGAAACCTCGCTTGGCGGGCTGGCGGTGAATATCCCGAACTGTTAAGAAGTCGATATGAAACGTATTATTTTTGTATTAATCGCCGCCGCCGGACTGTTTTGGGGCAATCCGGTTTTCATTCCACCCGCCGCCGCTGAACCGTTGGTCAAACTCCCCGAAACCCCGATCCGGTCCTGCCGAAGGGGTCGGGCCAAGCTCTATGACGAGTGTTCGAACCAAAAACGGCTTTTCGCTGCCGCATTGGATCGCGCCAATACCGAGGGCAAAACCCTGCTTGTGTCTTACGGTGCGGAATGGTGCATCTGGTGCCATGTGTTCGACGCTTATATCAACGGCGAAAAATCCCGTTTCAGCTATAAATTCGCCTCGCCCGACGCCCCCGACATGTTTCGCCGCGCGACCCTGTACGAACGCGAAAAGTCGGATGTTTCAACCAAAGCGGCAGCCTTGCAAAAATTTGCGGCGGACAATTTCGTTCTGGTCCACATCGACGCCCAATATGCCCCCCGTGGAGAAGCGGTTTTGAAAAGAACCGGTGCACTTGCCCATTACAATGGCGGCCTTCCCTATATTTTCACGGTCGACAAATCCGGACGTTATGCGGCTCATTTGTTCTATAACCGTGTTGAAACCCGCCGCGACAGCACCGACTGGTATCGGGGTTACAATCGCCAAAAACTGATTGCGGAACTGAAAAGAATGAAAGCAGCGGCCCAACAATAGCCCCCTTCTTCTTTTCCCGAAATACCTGCGCCGCAGGCAAATGCGCGCGTCCCGTCAGGGGCGCGCGCTTGGGGCGACGCCGCAGGCGGCGCAATCCCACTGGATATGCTTCATCCCGACAAATCGCGCCATCCGCCCGACCTCGGCCTCCAGCTTGGTAACCCGCGCGACACTCGCCCGAACGCCAGCCTCCCACCAGACCTGTTTCACCACCAACACCCCCTTGGCCCGATCCGCCTTCATATCGACCCGCCCGACAAACCGGTCCCCTTCCAGCAGTGGGTAAACGTAATACCCCCATTTGCGCTTGGCTGCCGCTACGAATATCTCGATCCTGTAGTCGAACCCGAACAACATGTCCAACCGCTCCCGATCCCGCGCAACCGGATCAAAGGGGTTCACGATCCGCAACCGTGACGTGGGCGGTGCAACCGCTTTGATCCGCGCCTCGATGTCCTCAAGCGCAAAACCCTCGCGCCAGCTTCCGTCCCGCGCCTGAACCTTGACCGGCACCAATCCGGCACCCGCGACCCAAGCCTTCGCCTCAACCGCGCTCATCGCGCCCCAGAACCGCTGGATATCCCCGACCGTACCAAACCCCAACCGCACCAAAGCCGCACGACACAGCCAATCCACCTGCACCTCGTCCGGATGCGCCACTCCGCGCAACTCTGCCGGAATAACCCGCTCGGCCAAATCGTAAAACTTGGTGAAATCCTTGCGGTGCGATGTCGCCAACACCCCGGAATACCACATTTTATCCAGCTCGACCTTATGCGGTGGTCGCGACCACATCCCCTTTTTCGGTTTGGCCCTGGTGTCAAACGCATGGGTTGAAAGCGGCCCCTCCTGCCTGACCCGTTCCAGAATGGCCGCAACATCCGCCGCTTTCATTTTCGTCTTGTAATAGGAATGGTTCGCCATCTTGTCGGCATAACGCCGGAACTGCCGCTGCCAATAGGGGTAGAACTCGATCGGCAAACATGACGCATCATGGGTGAAATGCTCAAACACCTCGCCCGCCGCCAATACCCCCTCCAGATCCCCCTCGCGATAGTTCTGGTTCCGACTCCATAAAATATGGTCATGTGCGCGGGCCACATTGCGGAGGGTGTCCAGTTGCACAAACCCCAACTGCCGGATAACCCCCATTACATCGGCCTGCCCTATCGGCGCCTTGGCCAGCCCAAGTGATTGTAGCCACAAACGACGGGCATCGCGATTGTTGATTTTTAGAACCATCCCGCCAATATGGCGCGCCAAACAGAAGACCGATAGCCCCTTGCGCCAAACAGCAATCTGTTTTTATCTGCCGTATGACTTATGACACAATCATCATCGGCGGCGGCATCCTCGGGTGCACCACCGCATTCCATCTGTCTCGCATGGGGCAAACGGTTCTTCTGCTGGAACGCGATAAAATCGCCACGGGCACCACCGGCAACAGTTTCGCCTGGGCCAATGCCAGCGTCAAATCCACTGACAGGACTTATCACAACCTGAATGCGGCCGGCGTGAAAGGCTACAACGCCTTACAAGACGAATTCGGCAATGGAACGCTGGGCATCAACCCCGCCGGCGCGCTACAGGTCGTGCCGAAATCCGATGCAGACGGGTATCGGGCGATGCAGAAACAGGCCCGCGCCCTGACCGCCTTCGGCTATGCTAACCGCTGGGTTTCCAATACCGAATTGCGCCGGCTGGAACCGGAAATGACATTTCCCGACGATGCCGAGGCCCTGCTAAGTCCCGATGACCTGTTGATCGACGCCCCCCGTTTCACCCGCTTCATGGCGAATCAAATGACAGCCATGGGGGGCACAGTGCTGGAAAACTGCACCGCCATCGAACTGCTGGCAACCGATCAAGGGGATGTCACCGGCCTGATCACCACCCAGGGCACCTTTCACGCCGGCAACATCACTCTGGCCACGGGGCAGGATACAGCAACCACCCTTGCCACCCTGACCGGATATGACGGATTTGCCGCGCGGTTCCCGCTGAACAAAGTACCCGGCCTGATCCTGACAACCCCGCCGCTGCCAAGCGCCCCACCCTTGCGCCACATGTATTATTCCGCGCCGAAAAACGAATTGCACATCCTGCCGGAATTCAATGGCGGGCTAAAAATTGCCTCGGACGATATTGACGGAATGATCATCGAGGACCAGACACCGGACCACCTGCGCAAGATGTGGCAACTGCTGCTGGAGCGCGCCTATACCGTGCTGCCACAGCTGACCGGCACCATCGACATCGATGATTGCAGGCTGGGCATCGGCGTGCGCCCCTACCCGACCGACGGCAAAACCATCATCGGCCCGATGCCCGATGCCAAGGGCCTGCACATCATAGCCACCCACAGCGGCATCACCCTTGCGCCGGTGCTGGGAAAACTGATGGCCGAGGCAATCACAACCGGCACATACCCCGAAACCCTTGCCCCCTTCGCCCTGACCCGTTTTAGCGGCTTTGCCTGACCCCTTCTTCTTGCTCAAAATACCTGCGCCGCAGGCAAATGCGCGCCCCGTCAGGGGCGCGTCTGGGGCGACGCCAAAGGCGGCGCAACCCGAAAGTACAGGAATTGCACCCCCGCCCCATGTTCACTACCGTGGTGCAATGCACAATGACCGCCCGCTTCTTGGTGTGCTGCTGATGGCCACCTTCTGTGTCATGGCCCCCTTTGCGGATGCCGTGGCCAAAGTGCTGGGCGGTACCGTGCCGGTGGTCCAGATCGTCACCTTCCGCTTTATTTTCCAGGTGCTGATCCTGCTGCCTGTCGTATTGCTGACCAAACGCGACCTCAGGATGAACCGGCGAACCCTTGGCCTGCTGTTTCTGCGCTCGATCCTGCATATCATCGGTATCGGTGCGATGTTCCTGTCGCTGATCTATCTGCCGCTGGCCGAAGCCATCGCCATCGCCTTTGTCGAGCCCTTCCTGCTGTTGCTGCTGGGCTGGCTGTTGCTGAAGGAACATGTCGGCCCGCACCGCCTGATTGCCTGTGCCATCGGGTTTGTCGGCACCCTGTTGGTGATCCAGCCCAGTTTCGCCAATGTCGGCGCCGCTGCCTTGCTGCCTTTGGTGGTGGCCGTGGCCTTTGCCGGTTTTATGATCGTTACCCGTCAGTTAACGGCAAAATCCGATCCGGTCACATTGCAGGCTGTCAGCGGTGGCATGGCGTTGCTGGTGCTGGCCATGGTGCTGTGGATCACCTCGGCCTACAAAATCCCTGCCCTGACGCTGATCACCCCCAGCGATGCCGATTTGGCATTGTTGGCGATCCTTGGCGTATTGGGCACATTGGCGCATCTGGTCATGACATGGTCGCTGAAATTCGCCCCCACCGCCACCCTTGCGCCCGTGCAATACCTTGAGATCCCGTTCGCCACGCTGATCGGTTGGTTGATTTTCCGGGATTTTCCAAACGGATTGGCCGCCATCGGCATTCTGATCACTGTTGCCGCCGGTCTTTACATCGTGATACGGGAAAGGCGGCTGGCGATTGGCTCGATAGCCTAGCCCCCGAAATCTTTGAAAGATTTCGTCCGTTTTCTTTCAAAGAAAACAATCTCCCGACCTAACACCTATTGCTAGCCCGCAGCATATAGCACATCGGCAATTGCGCCGCCTGCTCTTCATAGCAATCGTATTCCACTTCTCGGTTGGAATGGGGGAATTCATCAAATCGCGTGACCTGTAAACCCGCTGCAATACAGCCGTTCAGAACATCGCTGATCTTGTGGATAAACCAGTAAGACGGCGAAACATCGCCCTCGTTCGCGCCATCGTAAACAATTGGGTCAGTGTCCACAAAAGGGCGGGTGCGGAAATAGGAATTGGCCAGCAGATACGGATTGCCCGGAAATGCGGTTCAGCTCTTTGGCCTGCGCAAGGAATCCCTCGGCCTGATCTATCCCCTGACAGCGTTCAGCCCCGAAAGAAGCCAGCGACAGCACCTCTCGCCCGTTGTTGCAACCGACTTGCACCACAGATTTTCCACGCAGGTCAATCCGGCGCAACGCATCCGTCATGGTTTGATCAAAACAGGAAAAACCCGGTTTGGACACGTCTTGGAGTAACTGCCCCAACGCTCCCCCGCCTTGTGGCGCCAGGCAGAGTCATTCCACGCCTGCCGGTTTGCGATAACCATCCTGTCGCGATCTTGTGTGTTATTCCCCATTTAACCCTCCTGTCAGTGCCTCGATCACCGCTTGCAGATGGGTTCGGGGCAGGATCACCAACAGCTTGCGCTTCGAGACACGCAAAGTAACCTCTTCTCCTGTCGTTTCATTGGATGTGCCAATGGTGCCGTCCGGGGCCATTTCCAACCCGTTAACCGGCCATAATACTCCCGTCGCATCAACGCGGCATTGCGACAGGGGAAACAATGAAAACCGGGTCCGTGCAGGCAGTTTGATCCGCATCGTATCCGGCGCAAGAAAACACAAATCCACTTCGCCCAACAGAATGCAGCGCTGTTCCGGATGGCGCAGCAATGAACTGTAGGCGGCCAGTTCATGGTCCAGCCGTTGACCGGTAAAACCTGTTGCCAGTATCAGCGGCGCGTTGATACTGCGCAAACATTTGTCAAAATCCGTGCTGTCCTGATCGGGAAACCGGTATAGCCTATCCGCCGGTAACTTCGCCTGAATTTCCGGCGTCAGGGAATCCAGATCGCCGAACACCCCTTCGGGCATCAATCCCATATCCAGTGCCACTTTGGCACCCCCGTCAGCCGCAAAAAGAATCGGTGCAAATTTCAATGCCTGTTTCACAGCTTTAGGGGTGGTTCGCCCCGCACCAAGCAAGGTGACAGCATGGTTAACCACTACATTTGGGGGATTCATCATTAATAAACACTATTTTGTTGAAGAAACCACATTTCCGCCATGAATTAATACCCAAAAAATCCTAGTTTTGTTCATCAAATAGAACCATTCGCTAGTGAAAATCCAGCGACTATTATATAAAAGACGATACGGAAGTGAGCAGGTCATGAATCGTGCGAGTAAAATATTAACTGTTTCCTACGGCACATTCTCGTGCACGCTGGAGGGGTTTGACGACACTTTGGATACGATGAAAGCGATCGCGGAATATTTTCGCGATTTGTCGGCCAAAGACCGGTATTTTGGTGCCGAGCCCCCTGCTCTTGATCCCGAGGTCCTTGCCAATATCGCCAGTCGGGAAACCAGCTTGCAGGTCGAGGCCAAAGTCAGCGACAACGGCGTCCACCTGACACCCAGTGAAACGTCGCCTGCTACCTCTGAGCCGCAAGTATCTGCCATGGCCGAAATGCCAGCCATTGCGCCAACAAAAAACACACCGGATCAAACAAAACAGGAAAATGCGCAAAGCACCCTAGTTGTTCCGTCGAGCGAATATGACGATGCACAGGACGAAGCCTTGGTCAAAACCGCTCCGGCACCTGAAAATCCGGTTCTGAAACATGATACCCCCGAACCCGGCGCCGAAAGCATCGCTGCCAAATTGCGCCGTATCCGTGCGGTTGTTGCAGCCAAACAGGCGACCAGTTCGACATCATCCATTTTTGCCGAAGATTTCCAGCCCGAACCGGAGAGCGCGCAAAAAGATAGCGCCCCGGATGAGGAAGATGAGCCTGCTGGCGAAGAAACACAAACCTCGCCTGTAAATGAGCCAGCACAGCATGCGGATGCGACTGAGGAACCCTCGAACGAAGCAACCCCTTCAGAACCTGAAGAAGACGATATGAAAATCTCTCTTCCCGGGGCCGATTTTTCAATGGATGACGACATTGAAGGCTTTGACCAGGATGATGATGACATGTCGGTTGCCAACATTCTGGATGTTGTTGAAGATGAAGAAGAATACCTGGAAGAAGAAGCCGTATCCAAGCCCGAAACGGATGAAGTAGAACAGGTTGATGACAATCAAGATGACACTGGCACAGAGCCAGAGGAGGAAATCGCGGTTGTGCACCCGGTTCGCCCCATCCGGCCAACAGTGGCCAGCACACAGCGGCCAGAGCAGCACAATAGCGATCCGCAGGATACACAGGGCGAGACATCAACTGATCCCTTGAATGTGCCTGATACAAAAACCATTCGCAATGCTGTTAAAGGGATTTTGGGAAAGACGAGCCTATCAAACGATGACGAATCCGAGTTGCTGACCCAGTTGGCAAGTATAGAGGTTGAAGAAGCCACGTCTTCGACATCTGTCTCTCTTGATCGCGGGATTGATGCGGCCCTGCGCGCTGATCGCGCAAATCGTGTCATGAACGAAGAAGGCGGCGCAAAAGACGAAGTCGCGCTTGAGCGGCTTTTGGAAGAAACCAACGCCAAACTGGATACCAGCGAAAGCCATCGCCGCCGTTCGGCCATATCGCATCTGCGCGCTGCCGTTGCCGCAACCTTTGCGGACAGAAAGCTTGATCTGGGCGACGACGATGGCAACGGGGACGGGGCCGAACCTTATCGCTCGGCTCTGGCGGATGTTGTCCAACCCAAAACCGCAAACAGCTATGTCGAACCTGACAATAGCGGTATTGCCCCTCTGGTTCTTGCAACCGATCAACGCGTCGATATTGAAAATATCGCCAAAGACGGATTGGCCGTTGTGCGCAACACAACCGATGATCGGGACGAATTGATCACCGACAGCACCAGCTTTGCCGATTTTGCCCGCGAAGTCGGTGCAACCGATCTGCCCGATTTGATGGAGGCCGCAGCCGCCTACGCAGCCTATATCGAAGGACGGCCCCATTTTGCGCGCCCACAAATTATGCGACAGGTTGCCAATTATGCCGGCAAGGATGAATTCAACCGCGAAGAGGGTTTGCGTTCCTTCGGGCAGTTGTTGCGTCAGGGTAAAATTGTGAAAATCCGGCGCGGACAGTTCGGGATTGCCGACAGCACACGGTTCAAACCGTCAACGCCGATGGCTGGTGAATAAACTGTAACCGATCAACCGGTTTTGCGAAAAAGGGTGGCTATTTTGGCCACCCTTTTTCTATTCAGTCATCGTCGTTTTCGGCATCCGGATCAGCCTTGCCAACCCCCAAAAACACGGATTTGAACGGCATCATCCACAAAAACCCAAGGACGACATAGACGATCAGCTCCAGCCAGAACGGCGGACGATCGAACAGCGACACCACGAACAGCGCCGCCGCGATGTACAGCGGCAGGCCGATCAGCAAGATCACCAGCGACCAGCGCTTGCGGGCTTTGTAAGACAGGGCCATCAGTCGGCAAACGGGTCGGTTACAAGAATGGTATCCTCGCGCTCTGGCGAGGTGGACAGCATCGCCACCGGACAGTCGATCAATTCCTCGACCCGTCGCACATACTTAATGGCTTCAGCAGGCAGATCATTCCAGCTGCGCGCCCCCACGGTGCTCTCCGACCAGCCCTTCATGGTTTCATAGACTGGCGTCACGCGGGCCTGTTGTTCTGCGGCAGTGGGCAGGTAATCCAGCCGTTTACCATCCAGTTCGTAGGCCACGCATATTTTCAGCTCTTCCAGCCCGTCCATCACATCCAGTTTGGTAAAGGCAATGCCGTTGATGCCCGAAATCGCGCAGGTCTGGCGCACCAGAACCGCGTCGAACCAGCCACAGCGCCGCGACCGGCCGGTGACGGTGCCTTTTTCATGGCCGACGGTGGCCAGATGTTCGCCCACCTCGTCAAACAGTTCGCAGGCAAAGGGGCCTTCGCCCACCCGCGTGGTATAGGCCTTGACGATCCCCAGCACATAATCGATCGCGCCCGGTCCCATGCCCACACCCGATGCCGCCATACCGGCGGTGGTGGTCGAGGATGTCACAAACGGATAAGTGCCAAAATCGACATCCAGCAACGAGCCTTGCGCGCCCTCAAACAGAATCCGTTTACCCGCCTTGCGCTTTTCGTTCAGCACCTTCCAGACGGGGGCGGCATAGGGCAGAACCTGCGGTGCAATTTCCAGCAGCGCCTGTTTCAGGCCCACCGGATTAACCGGCTCCAGCCTCAGCCCTTTGCGCAGGGCATTGTGATGGGTCAGCAGGCGTTCAATGCGCAGATCCAGCGTGGCTTCGTCCGCCAGATCGGCCACGCGGATCACACGGCGGCCCACCTTGTCCTCGTAACAGGGACCAATGCCGCGGCCCGTGGTGCCGATTTTGGCAACCGAGTTCTGGCTTTCGCGGGCGCGGTCCAATTCGCCGTGGATCGGCAGGATCAACGGGGTATTTTCCGCGACCATCAGGTTTTCGGTGGATATTTCCACCCCCTGCCCGCGCAGTTTCTCCATTTCGGCGACAAAGGCCCAGGGATCCAGCACCACACCGTTGCCGATCACCGCCAGCTTGCCTTTGCGCAGCAGGCCCGAGGGCAGCACCGACAGTTTGTAGACATTGCCGTCAATCACCAGCGTGTGACCAGCATTGTGACCACCCTGAAAGCGCGCGATCACATCGGCGCGCTCGCTTAGCCAGTCCACGATTTTGCCTTTTCCCTCGTCACCCCATTGTGCGCCGACGACAACTACATTGGCCATTAAGAATCCCCAGACATCCGTTAAAATTCGCGCCTTTGTAGCCACAGCCCCGCCCCAAGGGAACCGGTAAAATCGCCGCCCCACTGGACAGACTGCCCGCAAACCTGCAAATCATTGCGAAAAAAGGGATTAGACTTATGGGCTTTTTACTTCGCTGGGCGGTTGCTTTTGGCCTGTTGGCCGCAACATTCAATCCAACACAATGGAATTACACCCGTTGGGCGGTAGACAATTTCGACAAACAAATGCCGATGGTCGTGCTGCTGGGGCTATTGCTGCTGATCGGCTATATCATATTTTTACGCGCCACATTGCACTCTATCGGCGCGCTGGGCATGGGGTTGGTCACAGCCGTTGTCGCGGCACTGTTGTGGGTGTTGTATGATTACGGCCTGCTGTCACTGGATAATTCCAGCATGAATGTCTGGATCGGAATTCTGGCCCTATCTGTGGTGTTGGGCGTTGGATTGTCCTGGAGTTTCGTGCGCCGCAGCCTTTCCGGGCAGGTCGATATCAACGATAGTGATGACTAAGGGCTTGCGGGCGGGCGTTTCTGGCCTTAGATAACACCAAACCTGAATCAAACGGACCGTCCCTATGGAAAACGTAATCCTTGTCATCCACCTTATTCTGGCGCTTTCGCTGATCGGTGTTGTGTTGTTGCAGCGCTCGGAAGGCGGCGGTCTGGGTATGGGCGGCGGTGGCGGTGGTGGCGGCGGCGGTGCCATGTCGGGCCGCGCAGCAGCCGATGCACTGACCAAATTGACATGGATTCTGGCGATTGCGTTTATTGCCACCTCGATCACCATGACAATCATTGCCGCCAAAAACGCGGCCGGGTCTTCGGTTCTGGACCGTTTGGGTGACGCACCGGTGGAACAACCCGTGACAGCGCCGGTTGCACCGGCTACGGATGATCTGTTGCCACCAAGTGCCGGCGACACACCGATCACGCCCCCGCCTGCGGACTGATCTAACCATCTACAACACATAGGTTTTGCAACAATTTGCACAACATCATGTTGTGTTCTGTTGCCAAATCCGCGCGAATCTACTATATGTCAAATCCCGTGATGATGCGGTTTTTGCAAGGCTGCACGCGCTGCATATAACGATATATCTCACGGGGGCGTTTGCCATATGGCACGGTTTATTTTCATTACTGGTGGTGTTGTTTCAAGCCTTGGCAAGGGGCTGTCTTCGGCGGCTTTGGGTGCATTATTGCAGGCCCGCGGCTATACTGTGCGTCTGCGCAAACTTGACCCTTATCTGAACGTCGACCCCGGCACGATGTCGCCCTTTGAACATGGCGAAGTGTTCGTCACCGATGATGGTGCCGAAACCGATCTGGACCTTGGCCATTACGAGCGTTTCACCGGCGTATCCGCCCGCAATACCGATTCTGTATCCTCGGGCCGGATTTATTCCACCGTGCTGGAAAAGGAACGGCGCGGCGATTATCTAGGCAAAACCATTCAGGTGATTCCGCATGTCACCAACGAAATCAAGGATTTCATCTCGATTGGCGAAGATGAAGTCGATTTCATGCTGTGCGAAATCGGCGGCACAGTGGGCGATATCGAAGCCCTGCCGTTTTTCGAAGCGATCCGCCAGTTTTCGCAAGACAAACCACGCGGGCAATGCATTTTCATGCACCTGACCCTGATCCCCTATCTGGCCGCAGCCGGCGAATTGAAAACCAAACCGACCCAGCACAGCGTCAAGGAACTGCGCTCGATCGGGATTGCCCCCGAGGTTCTGGTTTGTCGCTCCGAACATCCGATCCCCGACAAGGAACGCGCCAAAATCGGCCTGTTCTGCAACGTGCGCACCGAAAACGTGATTGCCGCCTATGATCTGAAATCCATTTACGAGGCCCCGCTGGCCTATCACCGTGAAGGTCTGGATACCGCAGTTCTGAATGCCTTTGGCATCACCGATGCGCCGATGCCGGATATGTCCCGCTGGGATGACGTGGCCGACCGCCTGACCAACGCCGAGGGCGAAGTGAAGGTTGCCATCGTCGGCAAATACACCCAGTTGGGCGACGCCTATAAATCCATCGCCGAGGCCCTGACCCACGGCGGCATGGCCAACCGCACGCGGGTAAAGCTGGAATGGGTCGATGCCGAAGTGTTCGACACCGAAGACCCTGTCGCCCATCTGGAACCATTCGACGCGATCCTTGTGCCCGGCGGATTTGGCGAACGCGGAACCGAAGGTAAAATCAAAGCCGCCGAATATGCCCGCACCCATAATGTGCCCTATCTGGGCATCTGTCTGGGCATGCAAATGGCCGTGATCGAGGCCGCGCGCAATCTGGCCGGAATCACCGATGCCGGTTCCGAGGAATTCGATCACGAGGCTGGCGGCAAACGCTTTACCCCCGTGGTTTACCACCTGAAGGAATGGGTTCAGGGCAACCACAAGGTGGCCCGCAAGGTGGATGACGACAAAGGCGGCACCATGCGGCTGGGGGCCTATACCGCGCAGCTTGAGGAAGGCTCGAAAGTGGCCGAAGTTTACGGCACAACCACAATCGAGGAACGCCACCGCCACCGTTACGAGGTTGACGTGAAATACCGCGAGGCGCTGGAGAAAACCGGCCTGCGGTTTTCCGGCATGTCGCCCGATGGCCGCCTGCCCGAAATTATCGAATGGCCGGATCATCCGTGGTTCATCGGGGTGCAGTTCCACCCCGAACTGAAATCCAAACCGTTTGCGCCGCACCCGCTGTTTGCCAGCTTTATCAAGGCGGCGATCGAATCTTCACGTCTGGTATAAAGGAAAGCACATGGCAAAAGGGTATTGGGTCGGGCAGATCGTGGTGCATGATCTGGAGCAATATCAGGCCTATCGCGCCGCCAACGCCGAAGCGTTTGCCAAATACGGGGCAAGGTTCCTGATCCGTGGCGGGGATCAAACCATCGTCGAGGGGCAGGCCAACCCGCGCACCGTGGTGATCGAATTCAAGGATGTTGCCACCGCGCAGGCCTGTTACGACAGCCCCGAATACAGGGCGGCCAAAGCGCTGCGTGATCCGGTGTCCGAGGGCAATCTGGTGATCGTCGAAGGCTATGACGAATAACCGCGCCGCTTTGTGATTGGCATTTGCAGTTTGCCTACCTATATCTACCCGCATGTTTGGCGAATTTCTAAAACGGCTCACTGCCCCCGCTCCCGCTCCGCTTACGGACACCGATGCCCGCCTTGCGCTGGGTGCGCTTTTGGTGCGCGTGGCCCGTTCGGATAACAATTACGATGCAAGGGAAGTGGCCAAGATCGACCAGATCCTGTCAAACCGTTATGATCTGACCGAGGCCGAGGCCCGCGAATTGCGCAAACAATGCGAGGTTCTTGAAACCGAAGCCCCCGACACGGTGCGTTTCACCCGCGCGATCAAGGATGCTGTGCCTCATGAAAATCGGGTTGCTGTTGTCGAATCCCTATGGGAAGTGGCGCTGACAGACGGAATGCGCGATGAAAACGAAGATGCCGTATTGCGACTGGTGTCGGATTTGCTGGGTGTGAACGATATGGACAGGGCCAAAGCCCGTCAGCGTGTGGACAATCGCTAAATCGTCACCACCAAGACGCGAAAACGGCGCGACATCGCAAACAGACGCCGCGAAAACGCAATCAACCGCCACTTTACCGTTGCATTTACACCCGTTTCCCGCCCTATTGCTTTGACGGGAAATAACAAACGGCTTTGAACGTGACTGAAACGAACCCACCGGTAATCGAAATCCGCGACCTCCACAAAAGCTATGGCGATCTGGAGGTCATCAAAGGCGTCGATATCGCTGCCAATGCCGGTGATGTCGTGTCGCTGATCGGGTCATCCGGTTCCGGGAAATCCACCATCTTGCGCTGTGCCAACCTGCTTGAGGACAGCCAGCAGGGCGACATCCTGTTCAAGGGAGAGGCCGTGCATTGGCGAGGGCACGGGCTGCACCGCCATCCTGCTGACAAGCATCAGGTGATCCGCATGCGTACCAACCTGTCGATGGTGTTCCAGCAGTTCAACCTGTGGTCCCATATGTCGATCCTGCAAAACGTGATGGAAGCCCCCGTCACCGTTCTGGGCCGCGACAAGGCCGAGGCCGAGGCCGCCGCCCGCAAATATCTGGACAAGGTGGGCATCGGCGACAAATGCGACGCCTGGCCCGCGCAACTGTCCGGCGGCCAGCAACAACGCGCCGCCATCGCCCGCGCTTTGGCAATGGAACCCGAAGCCTTGCTGTTTGACGAACCCACGTCGGCGCTGGACCCCGAACTGGAACAGGAAGTGGTCAAGGTGATCAAGGATCTGGCCAACGAGGGGCGCACCATGCTGCTGGTCACCCACGACATGCGGCTGGCGGCGGATGTGTCGGACAATGTAATTTTCCTGCATCAGGGCAAGATCGAGGAACAGGGGCCACCCGCCGAACTGTTCGGCAATCCGAAATCCGAACGCCTGCAACAATTCCTCAGCGCCACCGTGTCGGACTGACACAGCGTTTTACATCCGACCGCTTTGGCGGTTACAACTGCACCACCAAGATAACCTAGGGAGATACCAAATGAAAAAACTTATTCTAGCAACGGCTGCTCTGGCTTTTTCTGCCAGCTTTGCCATGGCCGACACCGTGCGCATGGGCACCGAGGGCGCCTATCCTCCATATAACTTCATCAACGACGCCGGCGAAGTGGACGGGTTCGAGCGCGAGCTGGGCGACGAGCTGTGCAAACGCGCCGAACTGAAATGCGAATGGGTCACCAATGATTGGGACAGCATCATCCCGAACCTTGTATCGGGCAATTACGACACCATCATTGCCGGCATGTCGATCACGCCCGAACGTGACGAAGTGATCGATTTCACACAGGAATACATCCCCGGTTCTCCATCTGCCTATGTTGCGATGGCCGACGGGGTCGACCTGAAAGGCGGCGTGATTGCCGCACAGACAGCCACCATTCAGGCCGGCTATGTCGCCAGCTCGGGTGCGACGCTGGTCGAGTTCGCCTCGGCTGACGAAACCATCGCCGCCGTGCGCAACGGCGAAGCCGACGCGGTTTTGGCCGACAAGGATTACCTTGCACCGATCGTTGCCGAAAGCGGCGGCGAGCTGAAATTCGTTGGTGATGACGTGATCATCGGTGCCGGTGTCGGCATGGGTGTTCGTGAATCTGACACCGAGCTGAAAGGCAAAATGGATGCCGCGATTTCCTCGATGAAGGCCGACGGCACTCTGAACGCCATGATCAAGAAATGGTTCGGTGAAGACGCCGCAACTTTTGAATAAGAACTGATCCTTATGGACAAGGGCGGGGCCGGTTTTTGGCCCTGCCCGCTTTGACTTATGTTTTCCTTTTGCACAGAACCGAAAACCCTTGAAGGGATGGAATGGCTTGCCTGTTATCTGACAACAGGCAAACATATGGCGTTCTATGGCTCGTTCGGGCTGGTGATGGCGCTGTTGCTGGTCACGGCCCCCGTCGCCCTGATGTTCGGCTTTGGCGGCGCGATGGCGGCGCGTTCGCATTTCCTGCCGCTGCGCTGGTTCGGCAAGGGCTATACCGCGATTGTGCGCGGGGTTCCCGACATTGCGTTTTTCCTGTTCTTCGTGATCGCGCTGGATCAGGGCATCGAATATATCCGCCATAAAATCAAATGCCCCGACTGGGATATGCCGATCCGGCAGGGCAATGATTTCGTGGTTTGCGCGCAGGCCAAAATGCCCCTGTCGTCATCGGCTGCATGGGTGCATGAAACCTATTCTTTCGCTTTGGCGGTGGTCACCTTTGCCATCATCTTTGGCGCCTTTGCCGCCAATGTCCTGTATGGCGCCATGCGCGCTGTTCCCCATGGCCAACTGGAAACAGCCGAGGCTTACGGCATGTCCCGCCGCCAGACATTCTGGCGCATACTGGTGCCGCAAATGTGGGTTTACGCCCTGCCCGGCCTGTCGAACCTGTGGATGATCCTGATCAAGGCGACGCCGCTTCTGTTCCTGCTGGGCCTGAAAGACATCGTTTACTGGGCACGCGAACTGGGTGGCTCGAAAACCCAGATCTTTGCCTATCCGCACCCTGACTGGCGGCTTTACTATTTCCTTGGCCTGCTGGTGTTCTACCTGCTGCTGACCCGCATCAGCGAGGTTGTGCTGGGCCGCCTGATGCACCGGCTGACACGCGGGCAGGCCACGATGGGGGGCATGTCATGAACAGTTGCCTGCAAACCATTCAGGATTACGGGCTGCGCTCGATCGGTATTGGCGAACGCCTGCTGCCGAAATCGGATTTCACCCTGTGCGAACAGTTCACCCTGATCGGCTCGGGCCTGCTGTGGAATATCTATTTCGGCGTGCTGGCCCTGCTGGTCGGCTTTTTCCTGTCCACCGCGGTGGGCCTTGCCAAAAGCAGCCGTGTCTGGTTCATCCGCAAACCGGCGGAATGGTTCATTTTTATCTTCCGTGGCTCGCCGCTGTTCATCCAGTTCTTCCTGTTTTACGAGGCCTTCGTTCTGCTGCCCAAACTGGGCTGGGACATCAATCTGGGCTTTGCCGAAATCACCGTCGAAACCCGCTGGCTGACCCGCGCATGGCTGGGGGCGCTGATCGTGCTGATCCTGAACACATCCGCCTATGCCGGCGAAATTTTCTACGGCGCGTTGAAGTCCATCCCCAAAGGCGATATCGAGGCCGCCGACGCCTACGGCCTGTCCGGCTGGACCCGTTTCCGGCGGGTGATCTGGCCCACCATGCTGCGGTTGGCCTGGCCCGCCTATACCAACGAGGCGATCTTTATGTTCCACGCCACCACGCTGGTCTTTTTTGCCAGTTTTCCGGCCTGGGGGCAGAAAGGGGATGCGCTCTATTATGCCAGCTATTTCGCGGATAAAACCTTCAACCCGTTTATCCCCTACCCCATTCTGGCGATGTATTTCATCATGCTGACCATGACCGTGATTTTCTTTTACGGCATGGTCAACAAACGCCTGAACCGTCATCTGCCACAGGAACAGCGCCGCAAGCTGCGCATACGTCCACAAGTTATCCGATAGGTGCCCCATGTCCGAACATCCCCGAACCATCCGCGTCGCTGCTGTTGATCTGAACGGGGTGATGCGTGGCAAACGCGTGCCGGCCTCCTATGCCAAAAAGCTGGACAAGGGCGCGGTGCGTCTGCCGTTTTCGGTGCTGAATGTCGACATTCACGGCGAGGATATCGCCGACAGCCCGCTGGTGTTTGAAACAGGCGATGCCGATGGCATCCTGCACCCCACAGGGCGTGGCCCCGTGCCGATGCCGTGGCTGCAAACCCCCAGCGAATTGCACCCGATGGTGCTGCACCATGATGACGGTGCGCCGTTTCTGGGCGATCCGCGCCATGCCTTGCAAGAGGTTCTGGACCGCTATGGCGCCCGTGGCTGGCAGGTGATGGCGGCAACCGAACTGGAATTCTATCTGGTGGACGACAGCGGTGAAACCATTGCACCCGCCCATTCGCCGCTGACCGGCAAACCGATGCACAAGGCCGACATCCTGTCGCTGGACGCGCTGGATGCGTTTGATGCCTTCTTTACCGATTTGTATGAGGCCGCGGCGGCGATGGACATTCCCGCACAGGCCGCCATTTCGGAATCGGGCGCGGGGCAGTTTGAAATCAATCTGAATCACGGCGACGCGATGAAGGCCGCCGATGATGCGTGGCTGTTCAAAATACTGGTGCGCGGCATGGCCCGCAAACACGGGATGGCCGCGACATTCATGGCCAAGCCCTTTGCCGATGATGCGGGCAACGGGATGCATGTGCATTTTTCGGTGGTGGACGCAGAGGGACGCAACATCTTTGACGATGGCCGACCGGACGGCACGCCCGAATTGCACCACGCGATTGCCGGCTGCCTTGAGGCAATGGCCGACAGCACCCTGATCTTTGCCCCGCACGCCAATTCCTATGCCCGCATGGTGCCCGGTGCCCATGCCCCCACCGGCATTTCATGGGCGCATGAAAACCGCACCGCCGCCATCCGCATTCCCGGTGGCGCACCCGCCGCACGCCGTATCGAGCACCGCGTGGCAGGCGGCGACATCAACCCCTATCTGATGCTGGCCGTAGTGCTGGGCGCGGCATTGGTCGGGATCGAGGACGGCCACATGCCCCCCGCTCCGATCACTGGCAATGCCTATGATCTGGACCTCCCGCAGCTGCCCACCGACTGGCACACAGCGATTGAAATGTTCGGCACATCCGACATGATCCGGCGGATTTTTCCCGATGAACTGATCCGCAATATGGTGCTTACAAAACATCAGGAGCGGCACAAGATCACCGATTTGAACAGGCAACAGCAAACCGAAGTCTATCTGGAAGCCGTGTAACCCCCTCACCGGCAAATTGTTACGCCACATTCTCGGAAAAACCCTGCGGACAACATTTCCATTAAACCGGTTTAATGGTTCTTTCCCGCCGGCCCGACAATCTGCACTTCTTGCGTCATGCAATCCATCTCCCCCTTGCCCGATTGCAATCCCTCGGCTAGCAATGGGCAAACAACATCTGGTGATTAATGAAAATCGGACTTCTGATATGCGGCCATGCCTTAGCGCAGGTTGCAGAGAAACACGGCGATTACGCCGAATGGTTCAAACGATTGCTTGGCGACTACGGTTTTACCTTCGACACCTACTATGTGGTCGACATGGAATTCCCAAAGGACGTGCATGATGCCGACGGCTGGTTGCTATCAGGCTCCCCCCACGGCGCCTACGAGGACCACCCCTTCATCCCCCCGCTCGAGGATTTCGTGCGCAAGGCCTATGCAGAACACATCCCGATGGTAGGCATCTGTTTTGGCCACCAGCTGATCGCGCAGGCCCTTGGTGGCAAGGTTGAAAAATTCGACAAGGGCTGGGCGGTCGGCCGCCATGAATACAAATTCGAGGGGCACGGCGATATTGCCCTCAATGCCTGGCATCAGGATCAGGTGATGCAAGTGCCCAAGGATGCCAAAGTCATCGCCAGCAGCGATTTTTGCAAATATGCCGGTCTGGTTTACGGCGACCGCGCCTATACCATCCAACCGCACCCCGAGTTTTCCAATCCGGTGATTTCCGAATACATTACCCTGCGCCGCAATCCCGAAATCTATGATGACGATATGATGCTGCAAGCACTGGAATACGCCAGAACCGACAATGATTCAGACAAGCTGGCTGATGAAATCGCGGCCTTTTTCAAACAACCCCGAAAGGCAAAATAATGGCCGACTGGAAAGATAAACTGCCCGAAGCGGCGCGTGCCTATCTGGAAGGGCACCGTCTGGACGAAGTGGAATGTATCATCTCGGACCTGCCCGGTATCGCCCGTGGCAAGGCTATGCCCGCGACCAAATTTGCCAAAACCAAACACTCCTACCTGCCCAATTCGATCTTCTACCAGACGATCACCGGCGGCTATGCCGATGCCGCCGAGAACGAGGAAAAGGGCTATACCGAACCCGATATGATCCTGAAGCCCGATTTTTCCACCGCCGCCGCCGCCCCGTGGACCGGGGACTGGACGCTCCAGATCATCCATGACCTGACCAACCGCGAAGGCAAACCCATTGAGGTTTCGCCGCGCAACGTATTGAAGCGGGTGGTGGAGCTTTACCACAAAAAGGGCTGGACGCCGGTGGTTGCGCCGGAACTTGAATTCTATCTGGTGGCCCGCAACACCGACCCCACCAAACCGATCGAACCCCCGATGGGCCGCACCGGCCGCCGCGCAGCGGGCCGTCAGGCCTATTCCATGTCGGCGGTCGATGAATACGGCCCCGTGATTGACGACATCTATGATTTCGCCGAGGCACAAGGGCTGGAGATTGACGGTATTACCCAAGAGGGTGGCGCCGGTCAGGTGGAAATCAACCTGCAACACGGCGACCCTGTAAAACTGGCTGACGAGGTGTTCTATTTCAAACGCCTGATCCGCGAGGCCGCCCTGCGCCACGACTGTTTTGCCACCTTCATGGCCAAACCGATCGAGGGCGAACCGGGATCCGCCATGCACATCCACCATTCGGTGCTGGATGAAGAGGGTGGCAATATCTTTTCAGGTCCCCAGGGCGGCGAAACCGATGCCTTCTTCCATTTTATCGCCGGTATGCAGAACCACATGCCATCCGTCATCCCGCTGCTGGCCCCCTATGTGAACAGCTACAGGCGTTATGTGAAAGACCAGTCCGCGCCGATCAATCTGGAATGGGCGCGCGACAACCGCACCGCCGGTATCCGTATCCCGCTGGGTGGCCCCAAAAGCCGCCGCGTGGAAAACCGGTTGGCGGGGATGGATTGCAACCCCTATCTGGGCATCGCCGCTTCATTGGCCTGTGGTTATCTGGGCCTGATCGAGGGCAAACGCCCCGATGCTTCGGTCAAAGGCGACGCATCTGAACGCGAAGAGGCGATCCCGCGTGATCTGCATTCCGCACTGGAAATATTCGCAACCGCCACCGATATGCACGAGGTTCTGGGTCCGCGTTTCTGTCGCGTCTACCAGATGGTGAAAGAAGCCGAGATCGACGAATTCCTGCAAGTCATCTCACCGTGGGAGCGGGAACACCTCCTGTTGAATGTATGAACCCGATCTATGCCAACGATAAACGCGGCCAGTATCCCGACAGCTGGTATGCAGCCACCGCCACCCCGCTGGATCCGCTCCCGGATCTGAAAGGCGAAGTCACTGCCGATGTCTGCGTGGTTGGTGGTGGGTACACCGGCCTGTCCACCGCCCTGCATCTGGCTGAAAAGGGCTATTCCGTGGTGCTGCTCGAGGCCCAGCGCGTCGGCTTTGGTGCATCGGGGCGCAATGGCGGGCAGGTCGGGCACGGGCACAATATGAGCCAGCCCAGCCTTGAAAAGAAGCTTGGCAAAGCGGATGCCAAAATGCTCTGGGACATTGCCGAGGACTCGATCACAATCACCCGCGATCTGGCCGCCAAACATGCGCCGGATGCCGCGTTCAAACCCGGCCATGCCTCGGCCTATTTCAGCCAGAAAGAGGCGGATGCGGGTCGGCGGGATTGCGAATATCTGGCCGAAAACTATGGATTTGGCGGGCAGTTTCTGGACAAATCCGCCACCGAAGAAATTGTCGGAACCGACCAGTATTACGGCATGGTTCTGGACAGTCATGGCGGCTATTTGCACCCCTTAAATCTGGCACTGGGGCTGGCGCGCGGTGCGGTGGCAGCCGGTGCGAAAATATTCGAGCAATCAAATGTTCACAACATCAAGGCCGGTCGCACAGCCAGCGACAAAACCGTGGTGCAAACCGACCGGGGCCGTGTGGTGGCCGACCATGTGGTACTGGCCTGTAACGGCTATTCCAACAACCTAAACCGCAAAACTGCCGCCCGCGTGATGCCGATTAACAACTTCATGGTCGCAACCGAGCCTTTGGGCGCGCGCGCTGCTGAAATTCTGGCGCGGGAAATCTGCATTTACGACAGCTATTTCGTGCTGAATTACTATCGGATGTCCGAAGATGGCCGCCTGATTTTTGGCGGCGGCGAAAGCTATGGGGTAAAGTTTCCAACCGATATTGCCGCCAAGGTGCGAAAACCGCTGGAGAAGCTGTTCCCGCAGCTTAAGGGGGTGAAAATCGACTACGCATGGGGCGGCACATTGGGCATCACCACCAGCCGGATGCCCTATTTCGCCCGTGTTGCGCCCAATGTTCTGACGGCGGCGGGCTACTCGGGCCACGGGGTGGCGCTGGCAACTTTGGCGGGACAAATCATCGCCGAGGCGATTGCGGGCCAATCCGAACGCTTCGACGTTTTGTCCCGCGTGCCGGTGACGCCGTTCCCTGGCGGGCGGATGTTCTCGACCCCGATCCTGACACTGGCCATGACATGGTTTTCTCTGCGCGACCGGCTCGGCATTTAATCGCTGAACCGGTTAAAAACCGTTAGATATTTTTAACCAATTGGTATACGGTTTTCCTGAAAGCTACATTCAGGAAAGGCGAAACTATGTCTGAAGCCCCGAACGTCTATGATGCCGAACCCATCCCCGCAGCGGCCCGCGCCGAAATCGACCGGATGCTGCAAAGCGGTGATTTGTTTCGCTACACCTCGGCTGACGCTTCGCCTGTTGCCCTGCTGGAACAGGAATTCGCCGAACTGCTGGGCGCCAAATTCGCGCTGGCGGTTTCCTCCTGCTCGAACGCGCTGTTCCTGTCGATGAAGGCCCTTGGCCTACCCCGCGACGCCAAAGTGCTGATCCCCGCCTTTACATTTGCCGCTGTGCCGTCCTCGGTCGTGCACGCCGAATGTCAGCCGATACTGGTCGAGGTCGCCGACAACTACCGCGTCAACATGGAAGATTTCGCCGCCAAGCTGACCGATGACATTCAGGCGGTGATCATCAGCCACATGCGCGGCCATACCTCCGACATGGACGCGATCATGGAGCTTTGCGACGCCAAAAGCGTGCCGGTGATCGAGGACGCGGCCCATTCGCTGGGCACCACATGGAACGGCAAGAACATCGGCACGATCGGCAAAATCGGCTGTTTCTCCTTCCAGTCCTATAAACTGATCAACGCGGGTGAAGGCGGGATCATGATCACCGATGATCCCGATCTGATCGCACAGGCCATCATCATGTCCGGCGCTTATGAACACAACTGGAAGAAACATCCGGTGGTGCATGACCGGTTCGAATACTGGCAAAACAAACTGCCGCTTTATAACGTGCGGATGCAGAACCTGTCGGCCGCCGTAATCCGTCCGCAGATCAAGGAAGTGCCCCGCCGCGTGGCAGACGGGCTGGCCAACCATGATTATGTGGCTGGCAAGCTCAATGCCTCGCCCTTCCTGACGGTACCCGATCCGTTGAAACCCGAAAGCCGCGCACCGGATTCAATCCAGTTCAATCTGGACGGATTTACCGACGAGGAAACGCTGGCCTTTGCCTCGGAAGCCAAAGCACGCGGTATCGCGGTGCAGGTGTTCGGCCTGTCCAAAGACAACGCGCGGGCCTTCTGGAACTGGCAATTCATCGGTTATTCGCCCGAGTTGCCCGAAACCCGCGCCATGCTGATGCGGGCCTGCGATGTGCGCCTGCCTGCGCGACTGGCACGGGCTGATCTGGATTACATCGCCGACGCGCTGACCAATGCGGCAGAGGCTGTGAAAAGCGCTGCACAGGCTGTGGCTTAAGGATTTCGCCGGGCTTCGCCCGTCGACCCGCGCGCGCCCCTGTCGGAACGCGCGCGTTTTGCCTCCGGCGGAGATATTTAGAAAAAGAAGAAGGGGCATGTTACTGCGCGGAAATAAAACCCGACATATTTCTTGTGACTTCAAGGTTTTCGATCCGCGCCCAAATCTGCCGCGTTTTATCCTCGCCAATCAAAACCGCTGCCTTGGCCTGAACCCGGTCGCGTCGTTGCGGCAAGGGCAACACCTGATCCAGATCGAATTCGGCCTGCCGCGCCATATCGCCATGACAGTTTACCAGCACACGCGCCGCGCCATCGGCAAGCGAGGCATCCCCCTGCACCGCCACAAGATCGCGCAAAGCCCGTAATCGCGGATCCGCACAGTTTTCATCCGCAAAGGTCGCCAATGCGCCGGTCTCAAGCCCCGCCAAGGCAAAGGCAAAACACATCCGGTAACTGAACTTCGCCTCAAGCCCCGTCAGCGGTTCCGCCAGATTGCACACTTTCAACCAGCGCGGATGCACCGTGATCTGCACGCCTGTTACCTCGCCCGCAGCCACATCCAGTTTCGCCAAAGCCTCAAGGGCCGCATGGGTGCCATGGCAACAGGCGTGGAATTTATGGCTGACCGCGGAAGTGACAAACACCTGCCCCAGCTCGCCCAGCGCCGCCGCGTTCCTTTCCCCCGCGTGCCCCGCTGCAAAGCTGCCCAACCCGCTGGCGTCCGACGTCATCCCCGACACCGCCAGTAACGCCGCTTCGACGCCCGCCGATGCGGCCATGCCCGCGTTATAGGGTTTGCCCATGCTGCCGAATTGCGCCTTCAACCCCGAGGCCCGCGTGCTGGCCAGCCCCAGCGCCGCGCCCATTTGCACAGCATCCGCCCCCATCAGGCGCGCTGCGGCGATAGTCGCGCCGAAACAGCCCGCTGTGGCGGTCATGTGGAACCCTGCCTCGTAATGCGCCCGCCCCAGCCAGTGGCCGATCCGCACCGAGGCCTCGTATCCTGCCAAGGCCGCCGCCAGAAATTCTGCGCCCGTCGCCCCGACCCGTTGTGCCACGGCCAGTGCCGCAGGGAAAATGGTAACGCTCGGGTGGCCGATATGCAGGAAATGGGTATCGTCGAAATCCAGCGCGTGACTGATCGCCCCGTTGGCAAGCGCCGCCGCGCGGGCAGGTAGCGCCACATCAGCGCCAAATACGAAGGCTTCGCCCCTGCCACCCTCGGCCAATACCATATCGCGCAGTTTAACACTGACCGGCTCATTCACTCCGGCCAGACCGACAGCGCACCAATCCAGCAGCGACAGGCGGAACACCTCGCGCACGTCCTCGGGCACGCCGGACCACTCCAGCCCCAGCGCAAATTCGACTATCGCGTCCTGAAATCCGCTATCGTTCACGCGGCCTGATCCCGTGAAAACCGCACGATCGCCTGCGCCAGCACATCCAGCGGATCAACCTTGACCGCGCCGGGGTCCAGCGCACGTTCCAGCAGCGAAAACTCGGTGCAGCCCATCAGTTGCACATGCGCCCCCTGCCAGATCAGGTTGTGCGAGGCCTGAACCACCTTGTTGCGCACCGAAGCTGTTGGCCCCGTTGCGCGTATCTCGCGTATGGCATCCAGCAGCATATCGGAATCCTCGGGGTAAACCGCCTCTCCGCCACAAGCGTTGATCGCTGCGTCAAAGATGCCGGTTTCCTGCAAAGCAGGCGAGCCAAGCACGCCCACCTTTTCCCCCTTGCGCGCCGCCGCACAGGCTGTTTTCGATGTCAGCAACACCATATCCAGCAAGGGAATATCCACCGCCGCCGCCAGTTCACCGGCAAACTGGTGCGAAGCATTGCAGGGCATCGCCAGAGCTTGGGCGCCAGAGTCCTGCATCCGTTTGGCCATATCCACCAGCACCGGCAAGGGGTCGGCCCCGCCCCCGTCCACCAATGAGGGCAGTTTGGTGTCCAGATCCACCACCAAAGGCACTTCATCGCTTTTACGTCTTGTCTTTGCGGCCGTCTTGATCCGTTCCAGCAAGGCCTGTGCTGGCTCAGGTCCCATTCCGCCCAGAATTCCTACCGTGCGCATTTCCACAATGTCCTCTTCCAGTCGTCAAATCCCGCGTCACGGCACAGCGTCCAGCCATACCGGTTCGGGGATTCCCTTAATCCGTGTGTTTCACACAGTTTTGAACTTTCGCGGCCCAAAGCCAACCGTTTTCTTTATAGCGTATCGCGCCTGACCGGATTCAAGTATTCGCCGACCGGACCGAGGCAGCGTTTGCAGCCGCAAATGCGTTCGGGTTGTGTGGTGAAACCAGCCGGATTGGATTTACTTCAACAACAGCATTTCCGGCAGATTTCAAACTGGCCTTAAAGCGATTTGGAAACTGGCCCTATTCCCTGTCTGCATGACCTCCTATGCCTGCTATAACGGCATGGGAACGTCCTGCCATCTTTCACAAAATATAGGGATCAAGCCGATGAAAATGACCACAGAAGAAGCCTTTGTCAAAACGCTGCAAATGCACGGAATCGATACTGCTTTCGGCATTATCGGTTCGGCCTTCATGCCGATTTCCGATCTGTTTCCCAAGGCGGGAATCACCTTCTGGGACTGCGCCCATGAATATACTGCGGGTATGATGGCCGACGGGTTTGCGCGTGCCAGCGGCAAAATGGCCATCGCCATTGCCCAGAACGGCCCCGGCATTGCCAACCTTGTTACGCCGGTGAAAACCGCCTACTGGAACCACACGCCGATGCTGCTGATCACGCCACAGGCGGCGAATAAAACCATGGGTCAGGGCGGTTTTCAGGAAGTCGAGCAAATGCGCATGTTCGCCGATTGCGTCGCCTATCAGGAAGAGGTCCGCGACCCCTCCCGCATGGCCGAAGTGCTGAACCGCGTGATCACCAAGGCGCGCCGTCTATCCGCCCCCTGCCAGATCAACATCCCGCGCGATTACTGGACGCAGGTGATCGACATTACCCTGCCGCAAATCGTCGAATTTGAACGCCCCGCCGGTGGTGCGGATGCCATCGCGCAGGCGGCCGAGTTGCTGTCAAACGCCAAATTCCCGGTGATCCTGAATGGCGCTGGCGTGGTGATCGGCGGCGCTATCACCGCCAGTCAGGCGCTGGCCGAAAAACTGGATGCGCCGGTTTGCTGTGGCTACCAGCACAATGACGCCTTCCCCGGATCGCACCCGCTGTTTGCCGGCCCGCTGGGCTATAACGGGTCTCGCGCAGCAATGGAACTGATCGCCAAAGCCGACGTGGTGCTGGCGCTTGGCACCCGCCTGAACCCGTTCTCCACCCTGCCCGGATATGGCATTGATTACTGGCCAACGGGCGCGAAAATCATTCAGGTTGATATGAACCCTGATCGCATCGGCCTGACCAAACCGGTGACCGTGGGCATTGCGGGGGACGCAAAAAAGGTGGCCGAACAAATCCTTGCGCAACTGGCCGATACCGCCGGTGACGCAGGCCGCAAAGCCCGTGTTGACCTGATCGCGCAAACCAAATCCGCCTGGGCGCAAAGCCTGACCTCGATGGATCACGAAGACGACAGCGACGAAGGCATCGACTGGAACGAACGCGCCCGCGCCGCCAAACCCGATGCCATGTCGCCCCGTCAGGCCTGGCGCGCCATTCAGGCGTCCTTGCCCAAAGAGGCGATCATATCCTCTGACATCGGCAACGTCTGCGCCATCGGCAACGCCTATCCGACGTTTGAGACCGGCCGCAAATACCTTGCCCCTGGCCTGTTCGGCCCCTGCGGTTATTCCCTGCCCGCGATCCTTGGCGCCAAAATCGGCCGCCCCGACACACCGGTTGTCGGCTTTGCCGGTGATGGCGCTTTCGGCATCTCGATGAACGAAATGACGGCCTGCGGGCGCGAAGAATGGCCCGCCATCACCATGGTGATTTTCCGCAACTACCAATGGGGCGCGGAAAAGCGCAACACGACCCTGTGGTATCACGACAATTTCGTCGGCACCGAGCTGGACTACAACGTCTCTTATGCCGGCATCGCCAAGGCCTGTGGCGTAAACGGCGTGGTTGCCACCACCATGCAGGGCCTGACTGATGCGCTGGCCAAGGCTGTCAAGGATCAGGCAAACGGCGAAACCACCTTTATCGAGGTGATGCTGAATCAGGAAATGGGCGAACCCTTCCGCCGCGATGCCATGACAACCCCTGTTCAGGTCGCCGGCATTTCCGCCGCCGACATGCGCCCGCAAAAGGTGAGCTGACGACAATAGAAGGGGGCGGGAACAATGCCCCACCCCCTTCCAAATGGCCCCAATATCCCCGCCGGAGGCACCCGAGCACCCGCAGGGGGCGAGATATAAAGCGGCCCCGCACGGGGCCTCCGTTTCACAACGCCGCCGTGACCAATGTGGCCGCCATAATATCCTCCACACTCGCCCCGCGTGACAGGTCGCAAACGGGTTTGGCAAACCCCTGCAAAAACGGCCCCACCGCCTGCGCGCCCGCCAGTTCCTGCGCCAGTTTATACGCAATATTACCCGCATCCAGCGACGGAAAGATCAGCACATTGGCATCCCCGCCTTCCACCCCCTTGGCCGCCGCAATCGTCGCATTCAGCGCCGCATCCGCCTGCACGGGGCCGACCACCCCCGCCAGTTCCGCCGCCGCGCGCACCCTGTCAACCGATGCCCCGCTGCCCGATGTGCCGCTGGAAAACGACAGCATCGCCACCCGCGCCTGCCCCAGCAACGCCGCGCCCGAAGCCGCCGAGGCCCGCGCGATATCGGCCAGCGTGGCCGCATCCGGCGCCACATTCACCGCGCAATCGGCAAACACCAGTTCGCGCCCGTCCGGAAAGACCATCAGAAAAAACGACGAGGGCACCTTCACCCCGTCCGCCATGCCAATCGCGATACTGGCCGCCTCGATCACCCGCCGCGTGGGGCTGACCGCACCGGCCACCATCACATCGGCCTGCCCCGCCGCCACCATCGCCGCCGCGCGGATCAGCGGCTTTTGCAACATCCGCCGCGCCAGTGCCTCTTTCATCGGGCGTGTGGCCAGCAAGGCGGCCAGTTGCGCCGCGTCCGGTTCCCGCAGTGCCACCGGCATCGCCAACCCTTCGGCCTGTAACCGCACTGCGGCCTCGTCAATCCGCGCATCTTCCCCTGCTTCGGGGAACACCACCCGCAGGTTTCGCGCCCGCGCTTTCGTCTTTGAATTTTCCAATACCGGCATCTTTGCCACTCCTTCCAGTCACGTCGAAAGGACACCGATATGAACGACACCGTCAAGATCAATCGCGGCCTGAAAGGCATCTATTTTGAACGCTCGGCCACCAGCCACATCGACGGCGCAAAGGGCGAGCTGTCCTACTGCGGCTATTCGATCCACGATCTGGCCACACAGTCCACTTTCGAGGAGGTCGCCTATCTGCTGATCCATGGCGAGCTACCCAACGAAACCGAACTGGCCGGTTTCGATGCCCGCCTGAAAGCCGCCCGCACCCTGCCCGCTGAAATCCATACCGTAATCGAACAGATCAAGGGCGGTCATCCGATGGATGTGCTGCGCACCGCCACCTCGGCCCTTGCGGCGCTGGATAAGGGCAGCGCGGATACGTCCGAGGAAGGCTTCATCCGCAACGGCATCAACCTGACCGCGCAGGTGCCGATGATCGTCGCCACCCACCACGCCATCCGCAACGGGCGCACACCGGTGGCCCCCGATCCTACGCTTGGCCACGCCGCCAACTGGCTGTGGATGCTGAAGGGCGAAAAGCCCAGCGCCGACGCCGCCCGTCTGGCCGATGTCGATTTCATCCTGCATGCCGAACATGGCTCCAACGCCTCCAGCTTTGCCGCGCGAGTCACCATCGGCACCGATGCCAATCTGCACGGCGCCATTGTCACCGCTCTGTCCACCCTTGCCGGTCCCGCCCATGGCGGTGCTGCCGAGGACGTGATGAAAATGGTGGCCGAAATCGGCAGCGCCGATAAGGCCGCCGCCTATGTCAAAGCCAAACGCAAAAACCGCGAACCCGTCACCGGTTTTGGCCACCGCGTTTACCGCGCCGAGGATCCGCGGGCCCGCCACATGCGCGACGGGGTGAAAAAGCTGTCACAGGAAATGGGGCAACCGGAATGGTATGACATCCTGCAGGCGGTGGTTGACGCCATGCAGCCCTATGCGCGCCACGGCCTGAACGTGAATGTCGATTTCTATTCCGGCGTGATCTATCAATTGCACGGCATCCCGATGGATCTTTATGTGCCGATTTTCGCCATCGGTCGCGTGCCCGGTTGGGTGATTCAGTGCCTTGAGCAACGCCGCAGCAATATCCTGATCCGGCCCCTGACGCTCTATAACGGCCCCGAAATGCGCCCTTATGTGCCGATAAAGGAACGATGAATCGTCTACATTCACATCAATACATACAAATTATTGCATGTTAGGCGCGGATTTTGTAAACCGGCTGGAATAACACCGGACACGAATCCGGCCCACAAACAACAGGGACGCGCATGACGCATCATCAGCCTGCGATTGAGACATCGCCAAAGGTCTCGGACGAAATCCGCAAAACCACGTGCTATATGTGCGCCTGTCGCTGCGGTATCAACGTGCATATGAAGGACGGCAAGGTCGCCTATATCGAAGGCAACCGCGACCATCCGGTGAACAAGGGTGTGCTCTGCGCCAAAGGGTCTGCCGGCATTATGCAGGTCAACGCGCCCTCGCGTTTGAAAAACCCCATGTTGCGGGTCGGTCCGCGCGGGTCGGGTGAATTTAAGGACATCAGTTGGGAAGAGGCGCTGACGATTGCCACCGACTGGCTGAAGCCCCTGCGCGAAACCGCACCGGAAAAGCTGGCGTTTTTCACCGGTCGGGACCAGTCGCAAAGCTTCACCGGCATGTGGGCACAGAATTACGGCACCCCGAACTATGCGGCCCACGGCGGGTTCTGTTCCGTCAACATGGCCGCTGGCGGCATCTACACCATGGGCGGCGCCTTCTGGGAATTCGGCCAGCCCGACTGGGACCGTGCCAAACTGTTCATGATTTTCGGTGTGGCCGAAGACCATGATTCAAACCCGATCAAGATGGGTATCGGCCGCCTGAAGGCCAATGGCGGCAAGATTTACGGCGTGAACCCGATCCGCTCGGGCTATAACGCGGTGGCGGACGAATGGGTCGGCATTACACCCGGCACCGACGGTCTGTTCATCCTTGCGCTGGTGCATGAACTGCTAAAGGCGGGCAAGGTCGACCTGACCTATCTGGCGCAATTCACCAATTCGCCGGTTCTGGTCAATGACGATCCCAAATCCGACGATTACGGCCTGTTCCTGCGCAACAAATCCGGCAAGATGCAGGTGATCGACCGCAAAACCGGCAAGCTGGCCGCGTTTGACAAAAAGGGTGTGAAACCCGATCTGGCCGCCAGCCACAAGGTGGGCAAAACCCCCTATCGCACCGTGTTCCAGTTGATGGCGGAAAAATACCTGTCCGATGAATACACCCCCGAGGCCGTGGCCGAACGGTGTGGAATTTCCGCCGGCCGCATCCGCGCGATTGCCGCCGACATTGCCCGCGTGGCCTTTGACGAGGCCTTCGAGCTGGACATCCCGTGGACCGATTTTCGCGGTGACAAGCACAAGACAATGCAGGGCCGCCCCGTCGCGTTCCACTCGATGCGCGGTATTTCGGCCCATGCAAACGGTTTCCAGACCGCGCGCGCCCTGCACATGCTGCAAATCATCCTTGGCAGTGTCGAGGCACCGGGTGGCTTCCGCTTCAAGCCCCCCTATCCGAAACCCGTCGAGGGCCACCCGAAACCGCATTTCGAGGTCACACCGGGCAAGCCGCTAAACGGCCCGCATCTGGGCTATCCGCAGGGGCCGGAAGATCTGGGTCTGAAACCGGACGGCACCGCGGTGCGTATCGACAAAGCCTTCACATGGGAAAACCCGCTGTCGGCCCACGGGCTGATGCACATGGTGATTTCCAACGCCCATGCCGGCGACCCCTATAAAATCGACACGCTGTTCATGTTCATGGCGAACATGTCGTGGAATTCCTCGATGAACACCTCCGGCGTGATGGAGATGCTGACCGACAAGGACGAGGACGGCGAATACGTCATCCCGCGCATCATCTATTCCGATGCCTATTCCAGCGAAATGGTCGCCTATGCGGACCTGATCCTGCCCGACGCAACCTATCTGGAACGTCACGACTGTATCAGCCTGCTGGATCGCCCGATCTGCGAGGCCGACGCGATGGCGGATTCGATCCGCTGGCCAGTGATCGAGCCTGACCGCGATGTGCGCGGATTCCAATCGGTTCTGATCGATCTGGCCGTGCGCCTTGGCCTGCCCGGTTTTGTCGATGATGCAGGCGCGGCAATCTACAAGGATTATGCCGATTACATCGTCAACCACCAACGCCGCCCGGGTGTTGGCCCGCTGGCGGGTTTCCGTGGCAAAGACGGCAAAGGTGTGGGGCGCGGCGAGCCGAACCCCGACCAGTTGCAAGCCTATATCGACAATGGCGGTTTCTTTGAGTCACACATCCCCGAGGATGCGTCCTATTTCAAACCGTGGAACGCAGCCTATCAAAAGTGGGCGGTCGAAGTGGGCCTGTTTGACCATGAACAGCCCTATCTGTTCTCGGTCTACTCGGAACCGATGCGCAAATTCCAGCGTGCCGCCGAAGGGATTGGCGAACACCAGCCCCCCGAGCACCTGCGCGAACAGTTGAAGGTCTCGATGGACCCGTTGCCGGTCTGGTATTCCCCCAATGTCGCAGAAAACGAGGCAGGCGGCGAATTCACCGTTAACGCGCTGACCCAACGCCCGATGGCGATGTATCATTCATGGGGCACGCAAAACGCATGGCTGCGCCAGTTGCATGGCCGAAACCCGCTGTATGTCCCGACCAAGATCTGGGAACAGCACGGGTTTGCCGAGGGCGACTGGGCCAAGGTTTCATCCCCGCATGGCACCATCACGGTTCCGGTGGCGCATCAGGCGGGCCTGAATGAAAACACCGTCTGGACCTGGAACGCCATCGGCAAACGCAAAGGGGCATGGGCGCTGGACGAAGGTGCGCCCGAAGCCACCAAAGGGTTTTTGCTGAACCACCTGATCCACGAACTGCTGCCCGCCAAAAAGGATGGTATGCGCTGGAACAATTCCGACCCCGTCACAGGACAGGCCGCATGGTTTGACCTGAAGGTGAAAATCGAAAAGGTCGCCCCGCCGGACGAGGTGCAACCGAACTTCCCGCCGATCAAATCCCCCGTCGGCAAGGGGCCAAAGAATCTGGCATGGAAGGTGGGCAAATGACACAGCTACCACAATCGACCGACAAAAAACTGGGCCTTGTGATTGATCTGGACACTTGTGTGGGCTGCCATGCCTGCGTGATTTCCTGCAAGGGCTGGAACACCGAAAACTATGGCGCGCCGCTGTCCGATGTGGATGCCTATGGCGCAGACCCGCACGGCACCTTCCTGAACCGTGTGCACAGCTTCGAGGTGCAACCCGATACCGGCGGCTGTTCGCAAACCATCCACTTCCCCAAATCCTGCCTGCATTGCGAGGACGCGCCTTGCGTCACCGTTTGCCCCACTGGCGCCAGCTACAAGCGGGTCGAGGACGGCATCGTGCTGGTGAACGAGGACGACTGCATCGGGTGCGGCTTGTGTGCATGGGCTTGCCCTTACGGCGCGCGGGAACTGGACCAACTGGCGGGCGTGATGAAAAAATGCACCCTGTGCGTTGATCGCATCTATAACGAAAACCTGCCCGAAGTGGACCGCATCCCGTCCTGCGTGCGCACCTGCCCTGCCGGCGCGCGGCATTTCGGCGATTTCGCGGACCCCGAAAGCAATGTTTCCAAACTGGTCGCGGAACGCGGCGGGATTGACCTGATGCCCGAACAAGGCACCAAACCGGTTAACAAATACCTGCCGCCGCGCCCCAAGGACACGCTGGAAGATGTAGATGCCTCTGCACCGGCCATGAAACCTGTTGCCGATACGCCCAAGGGCTTCCTCGGCTGGCTCGATAAAGCACTGGAGGCCCTGTAAGATGCATCCCGCACCATCCGTAATCTTCTTTACCGTCTTTTCCGGCCTCGGCTTCGGCTTTCTGGCCTGGCTTGGCATCGGCCTGCCTGCGCCGCAGGGCTGGGCCGCCTTCCCCTACTTCTTTGTCGCATTTGCAATGGCGGTGGGCGGACTGATTGCCTCGACCTTCCACCTTGGCAATCCTAAAAATGCGATCAAGGCCTTTACCCAATGGCGCACCAGCTGGCTGTCGCGCGAGGCATGGATGGCCGTTGGCACCCTGTCGGTGATGGGGATTTTCGCCGCGGCCAATATATTCCTGAATATCCAGATACCGCCTTTGGGCTGGCTGGGTGCGGTGATGGCGCTTGTCACGGTCTACACCACCTCGATGATGTATGCGCAGTTGAAAACCGTGCCGCGCTGGAACCACTGGAGCACCTCGGCGCTGTTCATTTTTCTGGCGCTTGGCGGCGGGGCAATCCTTGCCGGTGACACATTGGGCACGCTGATCTTTCTGACGCTGGCCCTTGTGGTGCAACTCTATGTCTGGATTGCGGGTGATCAACGCTTTGCCGCCCGCGGGCATACGCTGGAAACCGCCACCGGACTGGGAAGCATCGGCAAGGTGCGCCTGTATGAACCGCCCCACACCGGCACCAACTATCTGCTGAATGAAATGGTGCATATCGTGGCACGCAAACATGTGCTGAAGCTGCGCCTGATTGCGCTGATAATGGGCTATCTTTTGCCGCTGTTGCTGGCGGGGATATCGGGTAGCCGGTTTGATCTGCAAATCACCGCACTGGTGTCGCACATCATCGGCATCCTGACCCAGCGTTGGCTGTTCTTTGCCGAGGCCGAACACGTTGTGGGCCTGTATTACGACAAACGTTAAAATATACGGGCTGGTGAAAATAAAATCGCCAGCCCCTCAGGCTTGATAGGCACAAATTAACGCCCGCGCCCCAATGCTACACTGCCCGCAAAGGCCAGCACAGCCGCCACCACAATCCCCGGCCCCGCCGGTATGTTCCATTGCATCGCCGCCAGTATCCCGCCGCCGCCCGCCAGCACACCGATCAGCACAGCCACCAGCGCCATGCCTTCGGGGGTGCGTACAAAGCTGCGGGCCGCGGCCGCCGGTATCAGCAACATCGCCCCGATCAACAGCGCCCCGACCACCTTGATCCCGGTCGCCACGACCACCGCCAAAGCCAGCGTCAGAACCAGTTGTTCGCGTTTGGGGTTCAGCCCCGAGGCCACCGCCAGATCCTCGTTCAGGGTGGACGTCAGCAGCGGCGACCAGCGCCAGACCAGACCGGCCACCACAGCCAAGGCCCCGCCCCAGATCACCGCAACATCGCCCCCCGTCACTGCCATGATGTCCCCGAACAGGAAATCATGCAGTTCGAAATCCGGCTGGTCGGTCAGCGATATCGCCACCAGCCCCAAGGACAACCCGCCATAGGCCATCACGCCCAGCGTGGAATCCATCGTGTGCCCGCGCCCGAACAGGGCACTGACCACCAGCGCCATCACCAACGCCACCACAAACACCGGCAGGTACAGCGGCAGCGAAAACCCCACGGCCAGCGCCACGCCCAGAATACTGGCATGCGCCGTGGCATCCCCGAAATAGGCCATCCGCCGCCAGATCACAAAGGACCCCAGCGGCCCCGTGGCCAGTGCCAGACCGGTTGCGGCCAATATTGGCATCCACAGATTATCCATGTTCGTGCCCTCCACTATGATCGTGGTCGCATTCCCCGGCATGGGCGTGCTGATACAGCGCCATCGTGCCATGGGTGCCTTCGCCAAACAGGGCGCGGTATTCCGGGGCCTCGGACACCACACTCGGGGTGCCCTGACAGCAGATATGGCCATTCAGGCAAATCACCCTGTCCGAGGTGCTCATCACCACATGCAGATCATGGCTGACCAGCAGCACGGCACAACCCATGCTTTGGCGCACCTCCTCAAGCAGTTGGTAGAATGATGCGATGCCCGGCTGGTCCAGCCCCTGCGTTGGCTCGTCCAGCATCAGGATTTCGGGGTTGCCCAGCAGCGCGCGCGCCAGCAGAACCCGCTGGAACTGCCCGCCCGACAGATCGGCCAACTGGCGTTCGCCAAAACCGGCCACGCCAACGCGTTCCAGCATCTCGCGGGCCTCGGCATCAGAGTGACGCACAGGCAGCGACAGGAACCGGCGCACAGTCAGCGGCATATGCCCCTCGACCATCAGCCGTTGCGGCACATAACCGATCCGCAAGCCCGCTTTGCGCGTGATCTGCCCTGTGGCCGGTTGTTTGGCGCCGATCAGGGCACGCAACAAGGTGGATTTTCCCGAGCCGTTGGGACCGATCACCGTTACAATCTCGCCCGGCTCGATGCTGAAATCCACATGCTCCAGAATGGGCGTGGTGCCATATTTCAGGCTGACATCTTTGGCTGTGATCAGGCTCATACCGCGCCCCCCTGACAGTTGGGGCAGAGGCCCAGAACCTCGACATTGACCCGTTCAACCGCGAACCCTGCCGCGTCGGCCACGGACCGCACGGCATCGCGCACTTCGGGTGCGGGGGCTTCGGCTACGGCATCACAACTGCGGCAGATCATGAACAGCGGCGCGTGGTCGGTTTCGGGGTGCATGCAGGCGGCATAGGCGTTCAGGCGACGGATGCGATGGGCCAGTCCGTTTTCCACCAGAAAATCCAGCGCGCGATAGGCCACCGGCGGCTGATCGCCAAAGCCGTCCGCCGCCAGCCGTTCCAGCACGTCATAAGCCCCCATCGCGCGGTGGTTTTCCAGCAGGATTTCCAGCGCACGGCGGCGCACCGGTGTCAGGCGCAGACCCGCTTCGCGGGCGCGTGTATCGGCAAACCCCAGCACATCACCGGCGCAATGGCTGTGGTCATGGGTATGAAAGGCAACAGGGGCAGGCATGGGCAGCGTCCTTATGTTATACTATCACATGATATAGAATAACATTTCAAAACTGCAACCCGTATCCGTTCAGCCCCCCGTGGCGTTGCGATACCACGTCACCAGAACCGCGCGGTCCTCGGGTTCCAGATAGGATGCACTGGGCGGCGGCATCGCGTGGGTCACGCCGGCTTGCAGGTAAATCCGCTTGGCCGCGAACGCCACTTGCGCTTCGGTTTCCAGATGCACGCCCTTGGGGGCAAAGGCGATGCCGTCATAGCCCGGCTCGGCGGCATGGCACATGGTGCAATTGCCAACCACAATGTCATAGGCATCCTCGAACCCTTCGGCCTGAACGAATTTCTGGATGGCAGGGTTCATTGCCGCGTTATCCGTTTCGGCGGTGGGGGATGTCAGGCTGGACAGCCAGACAATCACCAGAAACAGCGCGGCCGTGGCCCCCCATGTCCAGACAGGATTGCCTTTTTTGGCATGGCGCGTGTTGAAATAATGCCGGATCGTCACGCCCATCAGGAACACCAGCGCGGCAATCAGCCAGTTGTATTGCGAGGCAAAGGCCAGCGGATAGTGGTTTGACAGCATTAGGAAAATCACCGGCAGGGTCAGGTAATTGTTATGGGTCGAGCGCTGCTTGGCGATCTTGCCGTATTTCGGATCGGGCGTGCGACCGGCCCGCAGGTCGGCCACCACCACGCGCTGGTTCGGCATGATGATGAAAAACACGTTCCCCGTCATGATCGAGGCGGTGAACGCCCCCAGATGCAACAGCGCCGCGCGGCCGGTGAACACCTGCGTATAGCCCCACGCCATTGCAACAAGGATGATATAGAGCAGCACCATCAGGCGGGTGTTATCCTCGCCGAATTTGCTTTTGCAGATCAGGTCGTAAATGATCCAGCCAAAGGCAAGCGAGGCCAGCGAAATCAGGATCGCCTGCCATATCGGCATGTCCATCACGTTCGGATCGACCAGATACAATTCGGCCCCCATGTAATAGACCAGAATCAGCATGGCAAAACCGGACAGCCATGTGGAATAGCTTTCCCATTTGAACCAGATCAGGTGGTCGGGCAGACGATCAGGCGCAACCAGATATTTCTGGACGTGGTAAAACCCGCCACCATGGACCTGCCATTCCTCGCCATGCACATCCTTGCGCCGGTCGTTGGATTTGCGCAGGCCCAGATCAAGCGCGATGAAATAGAAGGATGAGCCGATCCACGCGATTCCAGTGATCACATGCACCCAGCGCACTGCAAATTCCAGCCACGATTCGAGTATTGCGTAATCCATGTTGCGCCTTCCTGTTGTTTTTCCTGTCAGGCTATACCAAAACCATCTTTTTTGTTAATCCGTTTAATAGCACATCACTTTCAAATGGATTTTGATAATACATGGCATATGTGAACAATATCAGAATGTTCGTACGGGTTTACGAGCTTGGCTCGATGTCCGCAGCGGCGCGCGATCAGCGGACCTCGCCTGCCGTGGCCTCGAGCCGGATTTCGGAGTTGGAGAAACACCTTGGAGTGCGCCTGTTCAACCGCACCACCCGCGCCCTGCAACCTACTGAAAACGGCAAGGTTTTCTATAACGGGGCGCGCAATGTTCTGGCCGCGATTGCCGAGGCCGAAGCGGACATTATCGACGCCGACAAAAACCCGCGCGGCACAGTTTTCGTGGCGGCCCCTTTGGGCGTGGGGCGGCGGTTCATCGCGCCCTTTGTGCCCGCGTTCAAGGATGATTACCCGCAAATCGACGTTCGGTTGCGCCTGTCGGATCGTCTGGTGGATGTCACCAGCGAGGGGCTGGATGTGGCGTTTCACATGGGGCCGCTGGCCGACAGCACCCTGAAAATGCGCGTGATTGCCGACTGCCCACGCCTCCTCTGTGCTGCCCCAGAATATATCGCAGAACACGGCAATCCGGCGGATGGCGCGGCGCTGAAGGATCACGCCTGCCTGAACCTGCGCTATCCGGGGGCGCAGGAATTCCAGTGGGCATTGCAAATGCCGGACGGGGTGAAGCGGTTTGACGTGACGGGGCCGTTTGAAAGTGATGACGGCGATGTGCTGACCGGCTGGGCGCTGGAAGGGCACGGGATTATCCTGAAACCGGTGTTCGAGGTGGCCGAGCATTTACGCGCAGGCGCGCTGGTGCCGGTGGCGGTGAACAGCCCGCCCCTGCCGACGCAGCTGATTTGCCTGTATCCACCGCATAAATTGAAGGACACCAAGGTTCAGGTATTTGTGGATTTCGTCACCAGCCGATGCAAGGCCGAGATGATGCGCCAGACGGGGGATTTGTAAGGGTGGTGGCCCCTGACGGGGCCGCTTTATATCTCGGGCCCTGCGGGCCCTCGGGTTGCCTGCGGCGCGGATATTTGGGCCATTTGGAAAATCAGCTACCGCGATAGGTGGAATAACCGAACGGCGAAAGAAGCAGCGGAACGTGGTAGTGCGAGTCCATATCCGAAATGCCGAAACGGATCGGGATGATGTCGAGGAAGCGGGGATCCTCGGGCGGGGTGCCGCTGGCGGTCAGGTAGTCGCCGGCGTGGAACAGCAGTTCATAGGTGCCGGTATCGAATTCATCGGCAGGCAGGATTTGGCTGTCGGTGCGCCCGTCGGCGTTGGTGGTCAGGCTGCGGATATGGCGGCGGCTCTCGCCCTTGATACGGAATAGATCAATCGCCAGACCGGCGGCAGGGATGCCGCGGGCGGTGTCCAGAACGTGGGTTGTCAAAAATCCTTTGGCCATTGCGCCCTCCTTGTTGCCCCGCACCCTGCCTGTAATCGCGGCAAAAATCGAGGGGGTTTGTTTGCGATAAGACTTTCAGGAATATTTTGAAAATCTATCAGGATTATCTGTAATATACTTTGGCAAACCTGAAGGAGCCTGAATGATGAAACGCTATCCACGGGATATCCAGGGATACGGCGCCACGCCGCCCGATCCGAAATGGCCGGACGGGGCCAGGATTGCTGTGCAGTTCGTGGTGAATTTTGAAGAAGGCGGCGAAAACAACATCCTGCATGGCGATGCGGCCTCGGAGGCGTTTTTATCGGAAATCGTTGGCGCGGCAGCCTGGCCCGGTCAACGGCACTGGAACATGGAGAGCATCTATGAATACGGCGCGCGGGCCGGTTTCTGGCGGCTGCACCGGTTGTTCACGGGCGCGGGGATTCCGGTATCGGTGTATGGTGTGGCCACGGCATTGGCGCGCGCGCCAGTTCAGGTGGCGGCGATGCAGGACGCGGGCTGGGAGATTGCCAGCCACGGGTTGAAGTGGATCGAGTACAAGGATTACGAGGCAAAGGATGAGCGCGCAGATATAGACGAGGCGATCCGCCTGCACACCGAAGTGGTCGGCGCGCCGCCACGCGGCTGGTATACGGGGCGTTGCTCGGTCAATACCGAGCGGCTGATCGCGCAGAAAGGCACGCTGGATTACGTGTCGGATTCCTATGCCGATGATCTGCCCTATTGGGTGCGTTATGGTGAACAGGACCAATTGGTCATCCCCTATACGCTGGACGCCAACGACATGCGCTTTGCCACGCCGCAGGGGTTCAATTCGGGCGATCAGTTCTTTGCTTACCTGAAGGACAGCTTTGATGCGCTCTATGCCGAAGGTGCGGCAGGGCAGGCGAAAATGATGTCGGTCGGGCTGCATTGCCGTCTTGTCGGGCGACCCGGGCGGGTGCAGGCCCTGAAGCGGTTCATCGAGTATATTCAAGGCTTTGAAGGCGTATGGACCCCGCGCCGGATTGATATTGCCGAACATTGGCAAAAGCATCACCCCGCCCCTGCGCCGTGGCCGCGCCCCTCGGAAATGGACCGCGAGACATTCGTGGACACCTACGGCGGCATATTCGAGCATTCCCCCTGGATCGCCAAAGGCGCGCACGGGCTGGAGCTGGGACCGGCGCATGACACGGCCATCGGGCTGCACAACGCCCTGTGCCGCGTGTTCCGCAGTGCCCCGCAGGACGCCCGCCTTGAGGTGCTCAAGGCCCACCCCGATCTGGCCGGCAAACTGGCGGCGGCCAAACGGCTGACCGCCGAAAGCACCAACGAGCAGGCCAGCGCCGGACTGGATGCGCTAACGGATGCGGAGCGCGAAACCTTCCAGCGGCTGAACACCGCCTATGTGGAAAAACACGGCTTTCCCTTCATCATCGCCGTGCGCGACCACGACAAGGCGGGGATCATGTCCGCCTTTCAAACCCGCATCGAAAATGACACCGGCACCGAATTTGCCGAGGCCTGCAAACAGGTCGAACGCATCGCCCGTTACCGGCTAAAGGACATCCTGCCATGAGCTATGCCTTCCCCACCGGCGGATTGCCCGATCAGGCCGACAACCCCGAAAGCGCCGCCATTTTCACCAGCGCCTATGCGGTGATCCCCGCCAGCACCATGCGCGACATCGTCACCAGTGCGCTTCCGAACTGGAACGGCACACGGGCGTGGATTCTGGCCCGACCGATGACCGGCTTTGCCGAAACCTTCGCGCAATATGCCGTCGAGGTAGCCCCGGGTGGCGGCTCGGACATGCCCGAACCCGACTCGGGCGCCGAGGCGGGGCTGTTCGTGGCCAAGGGCGCGCTGACCCTGACAGTGGACGGGGTGCAAAGCACCCTGATGGCGGGCGGCTATGCCTATGTGCCGGCGGGCGCGGTGTGGTCGGTGAAAAACGACGGGCCCGACCTGCTGGGGTTCCACTGGATCCGCAAACGCTATCAACCCACCGTAGGGCTGGCCATGCCTGATCATTTCACCACATCGGACGCGCAAACCCCGATGACCCACATGCCAGATTGCGATGGCAAATGGGCCACCACGCGGTTTGTCGATCCCGATGATCTGCGCCACGACATGCACGTCAATATCGTCACCTTCCAGCCGGGCGGGCGCATCCCCTTTGCCGAAACCCATATCATGGAGCACGGGCTGTATGTGCTGGAAGGCACGGCAGAATACCTGCTGAACAAGGACTGGGTCAAGGTCGGCCCCGGCGATTTCATGTGGCTGCGCGCCTTTTGCCCGCAGGCCTGCATTGCCACAGGCTCCAGCCCGTTCCGCTATCTGCTCTACAAAGACGTGAACCGCCACCCCGCTCTGGTGCTGCCATGACCGCAATCAAGGCCCGGCCCCTGACAGCCGACGCTTTTGCCCCCTTTGGCGATGTGCTACAGGCTGTGGGCAAACCGGACAAGATCATCAACAACGGATTTTGCGGCCGCTACCACGACCGCGCTCGGCTGGATTTCGGCCCCGATGGCCGCGCCGGTATCAGCGTGTTCAAGGCCGAACCACGCGCCCTGCCCTATACTCTGGACCTGCTGGAACGCCACCCTGACGGCGCGCAGGCCTTCATTCCGATGAGCCTTGACGCCTATCTGGTCATCGTGGCCGAAGACGCGAACGGCACACCGGCCAACATCCGCGCCTTTATCGCAGGGCCGGGTCAGGGTATCAATTACCACAGAAACACATGGCACGGCGTGCTGACCCCGCTGTCTGCACCGGGCCTGTTTGCGGTTGTCGACCGCATCGGAGAAACCCCGAACCTGGAGGAATACCAACTACCAACACCACTGACGATCACCCAATAAATCAAACAGCGCGAACATAATAAAAACAGCGCGAACACAACTGGAGAGGGACCCATGTCCAATTCATCAATCGGGACGCCGGAACAGCTGCGCGATCCCAACTACACACCACCACTGGCCAAAGCGATACCGCTGGGTATCCAGCATGTATTGGCCATGTTTGTTTCCAACATTACCCCGGCGATCATCATTGCCGGCGCCGCCGGCTTCGGCTTTGGCTCGGATGCGGGGGCGCAGGGCTTTCCGGATATGAGCTATATGATCCAGATGTCGATGCTGTTTGCAGGCGTCGCCACCTTACTGCAAACCATAACGCTTGGGCCGATTGGCGCGGGATTGCCAATTGTGCAGGGCACCAGTTTTGCCTTTATTCCGATCATGATTCCGCTGGTGGCCGGCAAAGGGCCGGAAGCCTTGGGCGTCCTGTTTACCGGCGTTATGCTGGGGGGGTTGTTCCATGCGTTCCTTGGCTTGTTCATTGGCAAGATCCGTTTTGCATTGCCACCGCTTGTAACCGGACTTGTGGTTATGATGATCGGGCTTGCCCTTGTCAAAGTGGGCATTGAATATGCTGCGGGCGGTGTGCCGGCAAAGATGTTCGACAAACCCGAATACGGCAGCGCCCTAAGCTGGAGCGTCGCCGGTGTAGTGATCATTGTCACACTGGGGTTGAAATTCTACACCCGCGGTATGTTGGCGGTTTCGGCCGTTTTGATCGGAATTGTTGTCGGCTATTTCTATGCCATGATGATGGGAATGGTTTCATTCGCCGACATCTCGGGGTCATGGGCACGCGCGGCTGTTATCGAATTCCCCAGCCCGTTCAAATACGGGTTCGAGTTTTCCTCGGCAGCCCTTATCGGGTTCTGCCTGATGGCCTTTGTGTCGGCGGTGGAAACCGTTGGCGACGTTTCAGGCATCACCAAGGGCGGCGCCGGACGCGAAGCAACCGACAAGGAAATACAGGGCGCGACATTCGCCGATGGTCTGGGCACATCGATTGCCGGTGTGTTCGGGGCGCTTCCCAATACGTCCTTTAGCCAGAACGTTGGCCTGATCGCCATGACAGGCATCATGAGCCGCCATGTGGTAACCATCGGAGCTATTTTCCTGATTATTGCAGGTCTGATCCCCAAAGTTGGTGCTGTTATTCGCACCATTCCAATCGAAGTGCTGGGTGGTGGCGTGATTGTCATGTTCGGCATGGTTGTTGCGGCGGGTGTCTCGATGCTGTCCGATGTGAAATGGGACCGGCGCAATATGGTGATCTTTGCCATCGCCATTTCCATAGGCCTTGGCTTCCAGCTCGAGGCGATGAACCTGGCGCCAGGTGCCCCGAATGCGCTACAGCACCTGCCGGATTCCCTGCGAATTCTGGCGGCCTCGGGGATTCTGCCCGCTGCCCTGATCGCGATTGTTCTGAACCTGATCCTGCCGGAACATCTGGCTGCGGAAGCAACAGAAGAAGTATCAGGCGGCATGGCCGGACATATTGACGAATAGGGTTGAACAATAGCCGGCAGTTCTCTGCCGGCACCCCCGGACGCAATAAACAGAAAACCCCCGCCCTTTACGAGCGGGGGTTTTCACATCTGTGCTTTATTCGGCTTTCCCCCAGCCACCGCCACCGGGCGTTTGCATTTCAAACACCCCGCCAGCGGGCAAATCGATCTCGTCATTGCCCTTCAGCTCCAACCGTGTTCCATCCGGCATCACCGCCACATTCACGCCCACAGCCCCGTCCGCGCCACCTTCCACCCCGAACGGTGCCACCACGCGGCGCGAACACAGGGTCGTCACCTTCACCGGCTCCAGAAAACGCATCACCCGCACAGCCCCGTTGCCGCCGGACCAGCGCCCCGCGCCGCCCGAACCCTGCCTTATCCCGAAGGCCTCAAGCCGCACCGGAAAGCGTTTTTCCAGAATTTCGGGGTCAGTCATCAGCGTGTTGGTCATATGGCTTTGCACCGCATCGCATCCATCAAACCCCGGCCCTGCCCCCGTGCCACCGGCGATGGTTTCGTAATTCTGGAACGCCTCGTTGCCCCAGATGAAATTGTTCATCGTGGCCTGCGAACAAGCCATTACATGCAGTGCGCCGTATAGGGCATTACAGGTCGCCTGCGACACCTCGGTATTGCCCGCAATCACCGCCGCCGGATATTCGGGGTTCAGGAATGTGCCCTTGGGCGCAATGATTTTCAGCGGTTTCAAACACCCTTGGTTCAGCGGAATGTCCGCCCCCACCATAGTGCGAAACACATAAAGCACCACCGCCGAACAGACCGCAAAAGGCGCGTTGTAATTGCCCGTGTCCTGCGGCGAGGTGCCGGTGAAATCTATCACCGCTTCCCGCGCGTCCCGATCCACCGTCACCCTGACCTTGATCACCGCGCCGCTGTCCATCGGATAGGTGAACTCCCCGTCCTTCAGCCGCCCGATCACCTGACGCACAGATTCTTCGGCGTTGCCCTGCACATGGCCCATATAGGCCCGCACCACCGGCAGGCTGAATTGATCAACCACGCCCAGTAACGCCTGGCGTCCGGTTTCATTCGCCGCCACCTGCGCCTTCAGATCGGCCATGTTCTGGGCGATGTTGCGACAGGGATACCGGCCCGAGGCCAGAACCGCTTCGGCTTCCCCCTCCAACAGCTTGCCGCGCGACATCAGGCGCACGTTGTCGATCAGCACGCCTTCTTCATCAATATGCGTGCTGTCAGGCGGGGCCGACCCCGGCGTGCGCCCGCCAATATCGGCGTGATGCCCGCGTGATCCCAGCCAGAACACGATTTCCCCCTCCACAAAAACCGGCGTCACCACCGTGACATCGGGCAAATGCGTGCCGCCATTATAGGGCGAATTCAGCATAAAGGCGTCGCCCTCGTGAATATCGCCCGCGTTTTCCCGCATCACGGTTTTGATACTGTCGGCCATCGACCCCAGATGCACCGGCACATGCGGCGCGTTGGCCACCAGATCGCCGTGCACATCAAAAATCGCACAGGAAAAATCCAGCCGTTCCTTGATGTTCACCGACCATGATGTATTGGCCAATGTCGCGCCCATCTGGTCGGCCACCGACATGAACAGGTTGTTGAATACTTCCAGCAACACGGGGTCGGCATCGGTTCCGGCCGCGGCTGCGCGCTGTTTCTTTTGCCCGCGCTCGATCACCAGATTGCCCAGCGCATCGACCTGCGCCACCCAGCCTGCCTCGATGATATTGGTGCCCGTAGGCTCGGTAATAATCGCAGGGCCGGCCACCTTGGCCCCCTGCCCCAGATCCTCGCGGTTGAACAACGGAGCCTCCTGCGCCGCGCCCTCCGCATAGAACGGCACATGCGCCACCGGTTCGGCCGCGCCACCCTTGTGGCCCAGCGCCTTGGGGGCTTCGCCCGTATCGCCCACCGCTTCGGCGCTGACCATATCAAACAGGATCGCCCGCTTTGGCGAGATAAACCCGAACCGCTGCTTATGCGCGGCCTCGAACGCCGCCTGCATTTCCGCCGCTGTGCCAAACGGCACCTCAAGCGCCTGATGCGAGCCGTCATAGCGCAGATATGCCATTTCAATGCACGTCACCTGCGCCACCCCTTGCGCCTGCACCTCGGCTTCGGCCTCGGCCCGAATACCCGCCAGCACCGCGCCCGCCTGCGCCACCTGTTCCAGCGGCACATCCACCTGCCGTTCGCGCAGCGCGCGGATCTCGGCCAGCCCCATGCCATAGGCCGACAACACCCCCGCATAGGGGTGCACGAACACGCGGCGCATACCCAGCGCATCGGCCACAAGGCAGGCGTGCTGCCCGCCCGCACCACCGAAACATTGCAGGGTATAGCCGGTCACATCATGCCCGCGCTGCACGCTGATCTTCTTGATCGCGTTGGCCATGTTATCAACCGCGATGCGCAGGAACCCTTCGGCCACCGCCTCGGGCGATTGCAGCGGCAGGCCCGTGGCGGCAGCGATTTCCGCAGCCATTTCCGCGAACTTGCGGCGCACCACATCCACATCCAGCGGCAGGTCGCCGTTCGGGCCGAACACATGCGGGAAATGATCCGCGTTCAGTTTGCCCAGCATCACGTTGCAATCGGTCACCGTCAGTGGCCCACCGCGCCGGTAACAGGCCGGTCCCGGATCGGCGCCCGCACTTTCAGGCCCCACCTGATAACGCCCGTCCGCAAAGGTCAGGATCGAGCCACCACCGGCGGCCACCGTGTGAATATCCATCATCGGCGCGCGCATCCGCACACCGGCCACCTCGGTTTCAAAGGACCGCTCGTAAGCGCCTGCATAGTGGCTGACATCCGTAGACGTGCCGCCCATGTCAAAGCCGATCAGCCGCTGATACCCCGCCACTTCGCCGGTTTTCACCATGCCGACGATCCCGCCCGCCGGTCCCGACAGGATCGCATCCTTGCCCTGAAACAGCGCCGCGTCGGTCAGACCACCGTTGGACTGCATGAACAACAGCCGCTCGCAGCCCCCCTTGCCCACATCCAGCGCGCCCGCGACCTGTTCCACATAGCGCCGCAGAATGGGCGACAGATAGGCATCCACAACCGTGGTATCGCCACGCCCGACCAGCTTGGCCAGTCGCGAAACCTGATGGCTGACCGAAACCTGCGTGAAACCGACCTCGCGGGCAATTTCAGCCACGCGGGCCTCGTGCGCGGGGTTCAGATAGCCGTGCAGGAACGCGATCGCCACCGCGCGGATGCCGCTGTCATAACCCGCCTGCAAGGCCGCCCGCGCCGCGCCTTCATCCAGCGGAGTCACCACCCCGCCATCCGCATCCAGCCGCCCGGGCACTTCGGCCACGTCTTCATACAGCAGATCAGGGCGTTTTATTTCCAGATCAAACAGTTTTGGGCGGGTCTGGTAGCCGATCAGCAGCAGGTCGCGAAACCCCTCGGTGATCAGCAGCAGCGTGCGTTCGCCCTTGCGCTCCAACAGGGCATTGGTGGCCACCGTAGTGCCCATCTTGACCGCCGAAATCGCGCCTTCGGGCATCGGATCATCCGCCCCCAGCCCCAGCAATTCGCGAATACCCTGTACCGCCGCATCCCTGTAGCGTTCGGGGTTCTCGGACAGCAGTTTATGCGTCACCACCCCGCCATCGGGGCGGCGCGCCACCACATCGGTAAAGGTGCCGCCACGGTCGATCCAGAATTCCCATTGCGCTTGGCCCATGTCCCACTCCTTTTTGTCGGACAAGACTTTGCGAAACCGGCGAAGGAAGTCAACGCAACTACCTGAATTTATCCATCAGTTTTTGCATCGGGTTGCGATCATCCACCGGTTCCGGCTTTGGCGCATCCTTCACGGCAGACGATTTTTCGGCCTTACTGGCCTTGACCGGCGGCTTCATCCGCAGGCCGATCGCATTCAGAAATTTTGCACTGTCCCCTTCGGCCAGATCAACTGCCCCGTCACCAATACCGCGCAGCAGATCGTCCAGCCATTCGGCATCCGCACGGGCGAAATCATGCAACACATAGCCCGACACGCGGTCCTTGTGGCCCGGATGGCCAATGCCGATCCGCACACGGCCATAGTCCGGCCCGATATGCTGATGGATCGAGCGCAAACCGTTGTGGCCCGCATGGCCGCCACCCTGTTTGACGCGGATCTTGCCGGGGGCCAGATCCAGTTCGTCATGGAAAACCACCACGTCATCTGGCGTAAGCTTGTAGAACCGCATCGCTTCGCCCACTGACTGACCCGACAGGTTCATGAAAGTTTCCGGTTTCAGCAGGATCACCTTTTCACGCCCCAGCCGGCCTTCGGCAACACTGCCCTGGAACTTGCCGCGCCACGGGCCAAAGCCGTGGCCCAAAGCAATCTGTTCCAACGCCATGAACCCGACGTTGTGCCGGTTGTGCGCATATTTCGCACCGGGATTTCCAAGGCCGACAAACAAACGCACACTGCTTCTCCGATAGAATTACAATGCAACAGTATTAGGAAAATGCTAGTCGGGTTGCAACGCAACAATATTGCAATAAATGAGGTCAAGTTGCCCAAGTACCTGATAGACAGTTTCATACTGCGTATCCCCGATCACCTGATGAACGACAACATCCGCAGGTCAATGCAAGGCGGACGATATGAAGGCCACGAGACCCATGCCGTGAAAAAGCATATTGAAGAACAGGACCGCGTGCTGGAGCTGGGGGCCGGTACCGGATATGTCGCGATGCAGATTGCCTGCCGGATTGATGCGGGAAACCTGTTGGCAATCGAGGCCAACCCGAAAATGATACCGGTGATCGAGAAAAACCTGACAGCAAACGCGCTTGAGGACGTGACCGTGGTGAATGCCGCCGTCGTGCCTGACGATTTTTCAGAGGACCAAATTACATTCCATATAACCGCGGCTTTTTGGGCATCATCCCTTAATCCGACAATTGCTAAGAAATGGAAATCGACGAAATCGGTCAAGGTACCGGCAATCAAAATCGGCACGTTGTTTCAAGAGCACAAGCCAACGGTTGTCATTATGGATATCGAGGGTGGCGAGGAAGGGCTGTTCGATAGCCTCTGGCCCGAACATATCCGCTTATTGGTGATCGAACTGCACCCAACCCTATATCCCGATCGGGTCATCAAACAGATATTCGACCAAATGTCCGCCTCCGGTCTCACCTATTGCCCAATCGGCTCACGCGGGCAGGTGGTGGTTTTTAAGCGGGTCGCAGACGAAGTATAGGCTGAAAACGCAAACGCGAGGCCGAATTGGCCCCGCGTTCAAATATTAGCAAATGAGGGGTAGGATTACTCCTCGGCGCCCTCTTCGGTTGCTGCCTCTTCACCCTCGGCTGCTTCGCCTTCAGCGGATTCGGCTGCTTCTGCATCGGCGGCTTCGTCTTCGGCTGTTGCAACGGTCGGCGCTTGCACGTTGGCAATCACGAAATCACGGTCGGTGATTGTCGGTGTCACACCTTCGGGCAGTTCGATGCTGGAAATGGTGATCGTATCGCCAACGTCCAGACCGGCCAGATCCACAGTGATGTGATCCGGAATGTCGCCAGCCAGCACGTTCAGTTCCACTTCGGGACGCACAACTGTCAGAACGCCACCTTTGGCCAAACCAACGCATTCTTCTTCGTTGATGAACTCGACGTGGATCGCAAGGTCGATGCGGCTGTCGCGGTGCAGACGCAGGAAATCAACGTGGATCGGAAGGTCTTTGACAACATCGCGCTGGATGTCGCGGCAGATGACGCGCACGTCGTCGTGGCCTTCGACTTTCAGGTTGAACAGGGTCGACAGAAAGCCGCCTGCGCGCAGGTATTTGATCAGCACGTTGAAGGGGATGTTGATCGGCAGCGGGTCTGCGCTGCCGCCATATGCGACACCGGGCACCATGCCGTCACGGCGTGCTTGACGGGCGGCCCCCTTGCCTGTCCCCGTGCGTTCCGTGACAATAAGATCTGGAATCTTGCCAGCCATTGTAATTCTCCTAGGTTAGTGCGGGCTCCTCCAAGGGTGTAGTCCCGCGTGAAGTCGCGCGTATAGACGGGAATCGCGGGTATGTGAAGGAAAAACTCGTGCGAAAATACCACCCTTCACATTATGCACATTTGCCATACGCAAAGCAGACCCAAATCATACGCTTTCCAGACGGCCCGGGCCGGTCGGGTTTCTACTCCCACTCCCCCGCGAACCCCTTGGGTATCAGCAGCACATCGCGGTCCAGTTCGTCAATCCTGCGCCGTCCACACAACCCCATCGTCAGGTCCATTTCGCGGTGGATCACTTCAAGCGTCTTGGTCACGCCCGCCTGACCCATCGCCCCCAGACCATAGGTATAGGCCCGCCCGATATAGGTGCCTTTGGCCCCCATCGCCATCGCCTTCAGCACGTCCTGACCGCTACGGATACCGCTGTCCAGATGCACCTCTACATTGTCGCCAACGGCCTCCAGAATCGGCCCCAGCGCGCGGATCGCGCTCAGCGCCCCGTCCAGTTGCCGCCCGCCGTGATTGGACACGATGATCGCATCCACCCCGACATCCACCGCCTTTTTCGCGTCCTCGACATCCAGTATCCCCTTCAGGATCACCTTGCCGCCCCACATCTTTTTGAACTGCCTGATCCGGTCCCAATCCAGTGTTTGGTCAAAGGCGCTTGCCGTCCATTCCGACAGGCTGGACGGGTCGGTCACACCGGCAGCATGGCCAACGATATTGCCGAAAAACCGCCGTTTGGTGCCCAGCATACCAAGGCCCCACTGCACCTTGGTCATCATGTTGGCCACGGATTTTACCGTCAGTTTGGGCGGGGCGGACAGGCCGTTTTTCAGATCCTTGTGGCGCTGGCCCAGCAGTTGCAGATCAACCGTAATCACGATGGCCGAACAGTTCGCCGCCCGCGCCCGATCAAACAGGCGTTTCATGAAATCATCGTCCTTCAGGGTATAGACCTGAAACCAGAAGGGTTTTGTGGTGTTCTCGGCCACATCCTCGATCGAGCAGATCGACATGGTGGACAGCACAAAAGGCACGCCGAAATCCTCGGCCGCTTTGGCCGCCTTGATCTCGCCATCGGCGCATTGCATTCCGGTCAGGCCCACGGGGGCCAGCGCGACGGGCATGCTCACATCCTCGCCGATCATCTGCGTGGCAGTGCTGCGTCCGGTCATATCCACTGCGACCCGCTGGCGCAGGCGGATCTTGTCAAAATCCGTGACGTTCTCGCGAAAGGTCTGTTCGGTCCAGCTACCGCTTTCGGCGTAGTCGTAAAACATCTTGGGCACACGGCGCCGGTAAATCTGTTTTAGATCGTCAATATTGGTGATCACGGCCATCGGGCATCCTTTCACGACTCAAAACTGTGCGTATTGGTCAAACCTTGCGACCAATACGCCGCAAAACTCAAGCCCAAACCCGACCCTTGAGCATGTCGCACCAAATTGAATTCATCAACCGGACCGAACGCAATCGCTACCGCGAACGCGGCCTCGGTCCGGCCAATGAATGCGGGAAATCCAATCAGGCGCGACACCCTCTATATCGTTTCGACCCGCCCCGAATAGACCCGCACGATATGTTCATCGGCCTTGGCCGCCAGTTCGGCAATCTCGCGGGTCTGGTCCTCGTCCAGCATTCCGCCCCCGGGCGCCCCCGCAATCGAGGCCAGCGCTGCATCCCGCGCCGCCTCGAACGCGCCGCGCCTGTCGTTCTTTTCGTAATCATCGCGCCCGTCGCGCTGGAACACCGTAGGGATGAACTGATCACGGCACTGGGCAACCGTATGGTCGCTGTCCAGAAAATGCCCGCCAACCGCAACCTGCATCATCCCGTCCCAGTTCAGGCTGGCATCATCAATCGCGGGCGTGCGCAGGAACCGCCGCACCATCGCGCCGATTTCATTGTCCAGCACTGCCTGCACCGGCGAAAACACCGTGGCACACTCCAATTGCCCCACACCGCCCAGAATATCGGCCCCCGCAAGTGCGACGTTCTGCATCAGCATCGCCCGTTCCGCCATCGACTGGTGATCGGCATCCGGCGTGTCCGAGCCCGAGCCGTAAGTATGCGTCATCATGCCAAAGCTTTTCATCAACTGGATCGCCATATTCGCCGCCTGCATCGCCTCGACACTGGATTGCAGCGCGCTGCCCGTGCGCATATCCAGCGCGAACATCAGCGGGGTGGCGATCACCGGCGTGCCCGGCGCAAGGATATGCGTCATGGTCATCATCCCCAGAATTTCCGCCGCCGCCATCAGCGCAAGGGATGGCACCGACAAAGGCGCCGTTCCACCGGCCGAGGGCAACGAACAGGCATGGATCGGCACGCCGTATTGTCCGGCCTGAATGATCACCTCGGTGTCCATGTATTTGAATTCCAGCGGGGTAAAGGAACAGGTGATCACGCTGGTCGAGGGCCGCGCCCGCAGCACATCTTCGCCCCCCGCCGCAATCGCCGCGATTTTCATCAGATATTCGATGTTTTCCTTTTGATAGGGCTGCATCCAGACGTGTTTATGGGTGTTTGCAGTTATCGCTGCATAGGCGTGGATATCTGCCGTGACCTCGGGCACGCCATGCACGAAGGGGTGGGCGATAAATCCGATCTGGTCCAGATCATTGGCCACCGCTGCAATTTCCCGCGCCGCCTGCACATCCATATTGCGATAGCTGGCATCCCGCGGGTCAACATAACCGTGCCCACCCGTCCCAGTGCGCAGGATAAAGCCCGCATCGGGGCGCGGCACCTGCATGTCGAATTCCGGTTTGCGCCCTGCAAACAGCGCGGTTTTCGGCGTGGCTGCCAATGCCTCCTCAACCAGTTCGCGGGGTAGACGGATGCGTCCGGCCTCGGCCCCCTCTTTCGCACCGGCCTTTAGAAACGCGGCTTTGGCGGCGGGATGCACCACCATAACGCCGTAATCCTGTAGCAGGGCGAAAGCACGGGACTGCATGAATTCCAGCCGGTCGGCATCCAGAAAGCCAAACCCCGGTCGGGTGGCGAACACAGGGTCGATGGAAAAAGCGTCGGCGGGTTTTACGGATTGCGGCGGTGATTTACGACCCCGGCGTTTTGGTCTTTGTGTCATGTCATACCTTTCTGACGAACAGATTTGATATGGCACACACCGATTTCGCTCACTGCCTGCCGACTTGAGCAGGGTCAGGTTAGCAAAGCCGGAATGCGCTGGCAAATACGATGCCCTAGTTAACCTCGAACAAAGCATCCAGAATGGGACATTCGGGCACATCCCCGCGGCTGCATTGGGAAACCATATCCGACAACATCTTTTCCAGCTTTTTCAGGTTGGCGATTTTGTCCCGAACCGAGGCCAGATGATCAACCGTCAGATCATGCACCTCGCTACAAGAGAAATCCTGACGATCCGCCATTTCGAACAGGTCCCGGATTTCATCAAGTGCAAACCCCAGCCCGCGCGCCCGCCGGATAAAGAACAACCGCTTTAGCTGATCATGATTATATTGCCGGTTGCCCCCTGCCGTCCGATCCGGCTTTGGCAGCAACCCGATCCGTTCATAATAGCGGATCGTTTCGATATTGACGCCGGTTTCGCGCGACATCCGGCCAATCGGATAGGCTCGCGTGTTCGTGATCCCGTTCATCGGAAAACCTCTTGTATCTGTAGTTGCTACAGATCCTATATATCATCCCGTAGCACCAACCGCGAGTGATAACTATGACTGAAACAACTAATCTACAGGGACAGCAATCCACCAGCCAAAGCCGCAAGAACCGTATGATTGCGGCAGGCGGTATCCTTGGGGCGGTTGCGGCTTCCAGCTGTTGCATCATTCCTTTGATCCTGTTCAGCCTTGGAGTTTCCGGCGCGTGGGTCGGCAATCTGACCGCTCTGGCCCCCTATAAGCCATTCTTCATTGTGATCACGCTCGGGTTTCTGGGCTATGGTTACTGGCTGGTATATCGCAAACCCCAAGATTGCTGCGATGGCAAAGCCTGCGCCCGACCCTTGCCCAACAGGTTGGTCAAAGGGGCGTTGTTCGGCTCTACCTTATTGATAATTCTGGCAATTTTCTGGAACTGGATCGCGCCGATTATTGCCCCCGTCATGCTTGGACTTTGAAAGGAAACCTTATGAAACTACAAATGCCCGCCTTTGCCCTGATTGGCCTATTGGTTGCCGCGCCGCTGTTTGCAGCCGAACAAACCGTAAAATTTGCCGTCCCCGGCATGTATTGCGCCAGTTGCCCCTTTATCGTTGAATCCGCAATGGGCGGTGTTGATGGCGTCATATCGGTGACGGCGGATTCAGACACACGAACCGCCCTCGTTGTTTTTGACGACGAAATCGCGACAGTTGACGATATCGCCGCCGCCTCGGCCTCGGCCGGATATGAAGCGACGGTGACAGACGGCGAGTCCTGACCCCATGAATGATAAATCATTGTTAAAGGTCGGCATCATCGGCACCGTTACGGCTGCGCTGTGCTGCTTTACTCCGGTTCTGGTGGTGCTGTTTGGCATCGTCGGCCTGTCGGCCTTGGTCGGCTATCTGGATTATGTGCTGTTTCCGGCCCTTGGCATATTCATCCTGCTGACGATCTATGCACTTTGGCGCAAACGTGGTCAGTCTGGTGCAGCCCAATAAGGATTATCGAAATGAAAGATTGCTGTAGCGACAAGAAACCGGATGGCGGTTTTGACCTGCTTGTCATCGGGGCGGGATCTGCCGGATTTTCCGCAGCGATTACGGCGGCCGAGGACGGGGCCAATGTTGCCTTGATCGGGCATGGCACCATTGGCGGCACATGCGTCAATGTCGGTTGCGTGCCGTCAAAGGCGATGATCCGTGCGGTCGAAATCATGCATTCCGCCACAGCGGCCAGCCGGTTTGACGGGATCACGGCAACGGCCAAGGTTACCGACTGGGCCGCTGTTGTGCGCCAGAAACAAGCACTGGTGGACGATCTGCGGGCGGCGAAATACATCGACGTTCTGCCCAATTACGATGCCGTGACCTACATCGAGGGGGCCGCGCAATTTCAGGCCGATGGCAGTGTTTTGGTCAACGGTCAGGCGATCAAGGCAGGCAAGGTGATAATTGCCACAGGATCACGCCCGCATGTGCCCGATATTGCCGGTCTGGAGGGCATCGACTGGCTGGACAGCACCACCGCGCTGGAGCTTGAGGTCCTGCCGCAGTCGCTGATGATCATGGGCGGCGGATATATCGGGGTGGAACTGGCCCAGATATTTGCGCGGGCGGGGGTGGAAGTGACCATTGTCACCCGTCACGGCCTGTTGCCGAATGCCGAGCCGGAAATCAGCGCCGCATTGACGGGGTATTTTACCGACGAGGGAATCACGGTTCTGGACGGGCTGACCTATGGCAGGTTCAATCAAACGGGCGGGCAGGTCAGTTTGCAGACCATGCAGGCGGGCAAGCCGCTTGCCGTGACAGCCGAACGTCTGCTTTTGACCACAGGGCGCGTGCCCAATACCGATGCTTTGGCGTTAGAAGTGGCGGGGATAAAGACCAACCTACGCGGCGGCATCGTGACCGATGCACAGATGCGCAGTAGCCTTGCCCATGTCTATGCCGCTGGCGATGTAACCGGGCGGGACCAGTTTGTTTACATGGCTGCTTACGGGGCAAAAATTGCTGCGAAAAATGCAATCCTTGATGCGGGGCTGGCCTATGACAATTCGACCATGCCCGCCGTGGTGTTTTCCGACCCGCAAGTGGCCAGCGTCGGCCTGACCGAAGCCGCTGCAGGGGCACAGGGCATTGAAACCGTCACCTCGGTTCTGCCGCTGGAACATGTTCCGCGCGCCCTGGCGGCACGCGATACACGCGGGTTGATCAAACTGGTGGCGGACAAGAGCAGCAAGAAACTGTTGGGGGCACATATTCTGGCACCGGAAGGGGCGGACAGCATCCAGACGGTGGCAATGGCGCTGAAGGCAGGGATGACCTATGACGACCTTGGCGCGATGATCTTTCCCTATCTGACAACGGTTGAAGGGCTGAAACTGGCCGCGCAAACCTTCGAGAAAGACGTCGCAAAGCTAAGCTGCTGCGCCGGATAACGGCACACTATGCTGCCTTCTCCATCGCCCACAGCTTCGCCGCCCCGTCATACAGTCGCCGCATAATCTGCATTTCCGACACCCCCAACCGTGCCGAAGGGGATATATCGACCAGCCCGTCCGCCCCTGCGTCCGAATGCTCACCCCCTGCCCCGCGCACCGCCAGACCCAACCCTTTGGCAGCGTCGGTAATGGCGGACAGGTCTGTGCCGCCCTGGGTCACTTTGGGCAGTTTCATATGCAGGCTGGCGCGCATACCCGCGCCCAGATTGGTCGGACAGGATGCAATCGCGCCGTATTTGCCGGACATGGCGAATTCGGGCAGCAGCCCTTCCAGCACCGTCAGCCCCGCATGCAGGCGGTCAAACAGCGCGTTCAGGTTGCCACCCTTTTGCATCGCCATGATGCGCAGGTGGTCTTCTTCACCGACCCAGACCAGAAAATCCTGATCTTCGGACACATACATGCCGCGCCCATAGGGCCAGTCGCCGGAAATCCCCGCGACGTTCAGGAAACGGTCGTTGCTCATGTCCTTGAACATCTGGTGGGCGGCAACGCGGCGGTCGTATTCATCCGCGCTGATCTCGTGCGGTGAACCGGGGGTGATCGACAGGTATTCGCCGCCGAAGGCCGGATTTTCTGCCAGTTTGGCAAAGGCATCCGCCGCAAGGCTTTCAAACGCCACCCGCTGATCCCTGTTCATCGCGCCGGGCAGGGGAAAGGACGCCGCATTGCGCGCCACGCGCACCCGCATGGAAACATCTTTCAGCGCCGGATCAATCCCGCCCAGATCACAAGCCGCCTGCGTCGTGTTCCAATCATGCGGCTGGGCAATCGGGGTATCGTCAGGGATGCCGTGGAAATCATGGATCAGCGCATCGAAGAACGGCGCGAAATCGGCATAGTCCTGTGCGTCCATCGCATAGGCCCCCATCGAACTGTCGGGGTTGGCAATGCCCGAGGCGATGATTTTCAGCAGGCGCTGTTGCAGGGCCGGTTCCAGAGCGCGGAAATACGCCATATCGAAATGGCGTGCCATCAGGTTGTTCGGATGGGATTGTCTGATTTGGGCAATCTGTGCGATCGGGTCTTGTTTCATGGTTTTGTCCTTTGTCCTAATCATTACGCGGCACCTTGGCACGGCAGCGCCGGGCCGCGCCCGACCCTCCCCACGGGAGGGCGCATTGCAGCGTTGCATTAGGCACAACGCCCTGCGTATCCTGACAGCCCGTTTTCAACCAACAGCAGGCGGCACCCTCCCAGGGTCAGGCGCGGCCCTCTGTTGCAAGGTTCTCCAAACCCTAGGCCCGATGCGCCCCGTCCGCCAGCGTTTTCACAAACGCCAGCACATCCGCCACACTATCGCCTGCCGCGATCCGGCCGACGATGGCCGAGCCAACAACCGCCCCGTCCGCCACCTTGGCCACCGCTTCGGCCTTGTCCGGTGTGTTGATGCCAAAGCCCACGATCACCGGAATATCGGTCTGCGACTTGATCCGCGCCACTTCGGGGCCAACGTCTGCGGCATCGGCCTCGGCGGCGCCGGTGATGCCGTTGATCGAAACGTAATACAAAAACCCCGAGGTATTTTGCAGCACCTTTGGCAGGCGCACGTCATCAGTCGTAGGGGTTGCCAGACGGATAAAATTCAGCCCCGCCGCCTGCGCCGGAATGCACAATTCGCTGTCTTCCTCGGGCGGCAGGTCCACCACGATCATCCCGTCGATCCCGGCCTCTTTGGCGTCCACCAGAAACCTGTCCACCCCGCGATTGTAGATCGGGTTGTAATAGCCCATCAGCACGATCGGCGTTGTATCATCGGTTTTGCGAAATTCCCGCGCCATATCCAATGTGCGCTGCAAGGTCATTCCCGCCGCCAGCGCCCGTTGACCGGCCAGCTGGATCGTCGGGCCGTCGGCCATCGGATCGGTAAAGGGCAGACCCAGTTCAATCACATCCACCCCCGCCGCAGGCAGACCTTTGACGATTTCCAGAGAGGTGTCAAAATCAGGGTCCCCCGCCATGATGTAGGATACAAAGGCCTTTTTACCTTTGGCTTGCAGTTCGGCGAATTTGCGGTCGATCCGTGTCATCTGGGCATCCCTTATATTGAATACGCCCTGATGTGCCCAAATTCCCGCCGAATTGCAATCCTTCAGCGGGCCTTGCCTGCCGGTATGGGGCTAAAACCTGTGATGATAGCGTAACAATACCCCGTTCACCCCCGGATTTCGCGACGCGGTCGAGGCGTTCGATTTATGCATCGCCGCAAAGGAAATACTGTCACCCGAGTTCAATTCATACCCCAGCCCCAGCAACAGCCGGATTTCAAACGGGCTTCCCAGATCATTACCCGGGCTGGATTCATTGAAATACCCCGGTGCGATGCTGCCCTCGATATACCAGCGATTGTCGAAATCATAAACGCTGGACAGGCCCACCCCGACAAACACATCGCCCGTGGCATGGCCTGTGACAACGCCCATATAGCGCAGGCTGAAACGGTTGCGGGTAAAGAAAGGCTCGCTGTGCAACTCGAACGATACGATCGAGCCACTGTTTGAATTGGCATCATGAAACAGACTGCTGCCCGCACCCAACACCCATTCCCCTGCCGTTGCGGCGCTGGCGATAGATGCGATAAATGCCGATAGTGCTAGAAGTTTTCTCATGGGATCCTCCCGGGGTTATGGGTGCCTCTTCAGCCTAGAAGCCGCGGACAGCTCACACAATCCGCCCTACCCCGAACGTGTTACCGGGTGATTTTCCGTTATTAACAAGTGAGTTACCAGAAAGTGAGTGGTGCAGGGAATGTGGAATGAAAAATGTTTCCGTCGCACATAGGGCGAAGTGTTAATCCGGTGAGACAAAGGCAGTCCCGCAGATAACCGCCGCTGGCTTGCGTCTGTTTGCCTGACCGACTAGAAGCGGCGGGAAACTGGATCAAGGATCAAACCATGGGCTTTAAGATGGGTATCGTCGGGTTACCGAATGTCGGCAAATCCACATTGTTCAACGCGCTGACGAAAACCGCCGCCGCGCAGGCCGCGAATTTTCCGTTCTGCACGATTGAACCCAATGTCGGCGAAGTGGCCGTGCCCGATGCGCGGCTGGACAAGCTGGCGGAAATTGCCGGCTCCAAACAGATCCTGCCCACCCGCATGACATTCGTTGATATTGCCGGGCTGGTCAAAGGCGCGTCCAAGGGCGAAGGGCTGGGCAACCAGTTTCTGGCCACGATCCGCGAGGTGGATGCGATTGCCCATGTGCTGCGCTGCTTTGAAGATGGTGATGTCACCCACGTCGAGGGGCGCGTTGATCCGGTGGCCGATGCTGAAACCATCGAAACCGAATTGATGCTGGCCGATATGGAATCGATCGAAAAGCGCCTGCAGGGGCTGGTGCGCAAGGTGCGCGGTGGCGACAAGGACGCGGTGCAGCAGGAACGTCTGCTAAAGGACGCGCTGGCGATGCTGGAAAGTGGCAAGCCCGCCCGTCTGGTCGAGGTGGACGAAGAAGACGCCAAAGCGTGGAAAATGCTGCAACTGCTGACCACCAAGCCGATCCTGTATGTTTGCAATGTGGAAGAGGATGCCTCGGCCAAAGGCAATGCCCATTCCGCTGCCGTGGCCGAAATGGCCGCTGCCGAGGGCAACGCGCATGTGATCATATCGGCCGCGATTGAGGAAGAAATCAGCCAGCTTGAGCCGGAAGAGGCCGAAATGTTCCTGTCCGAAATGGGGCTGGAAGAACCGGGTCTGGATCGCCTGATCCGCGCCGGTTACGAATTGCTGCATCTGGAAACCTATTTCACCGTCGGCCCCAAAGAGGCCCGCGCCTGGACCATCAGACAGGGCACCCTTGCCCCGCAGGCCGCCGGTGTCATCCACGGCGATTTCGAAAAAGGCTTTATCCGCGCCGAAACGATCGCCTATGACGATTTTGTCAGTTTGGGCGGCGAATTGGGCGCCAAAGAGGCGGGAAAAATGCGGGTCGAGGGCAAAACCTACGAGGTGCAGGACGGCGACGTGATGCACTTTTTGCACAGCAGTTGATTTTGACAGACCTGCCCAGATCCTTGCGGGGCAGGTCTTCCATTTTGAATTCAGAAGCGTTTTGACAGACCTACCCGTATGATATCACTGTCAAAATCGGAGATATAAGGAGCATCCGTCTGATAGGTTTCCTTGCCGAAATCCATGTGCATATATTCGACGCGGTAGTTCCACGGACCGGAGCGCCATTTCCCCTCGACCCCCAGCCCGGCCACCCAGCCGGTTGCTGTATTGGTATCGGGAAATACCGTTCCACCGCTGTTGGTGGTTGAAAATTCCATCCTTGCAGCAGCAACACCGCCGGTCAGATACAGCAGGGTTTTCCCGCTTTCGACCCCCACGCGCCCGCGCAAAGTGGCCAGCGCGCTGATCTCGGCCTTGCAAGTCCAGGTTGGATTGTTACACGGTTGGGATGCGTCCAGCCGGCCAAAGGACAAATCCCCTTCAATCCCGTATACAATCCGGCCCTTGCTGCCATTCCAGCCAACAAACCCGCCAGCAATAGCACCGTTAACATTATCGACCCCACCTGGCAGGTTGATATGGGTCATGTCTCCGTTTCCATATCCCAGAGTTAGCCCCCAATACCGCCCGTCAAAGGCAGATTGTGCGTATACCGACGTGGCTGACAACAAGCCCAATCCAAGGGCTGCAATACCGAATTTCCACATTATTCCAATTCCCTATCCTTAATACTTCTGCCGGATTACCGGCTGTTAAAGTTTAAAACTTGTGCTAAATGCTGAATATGATCGGGATCAAGAATCGACGCATATTCTGCATCCGATTCCGCATATTTCCCGTATTTGCCACTTTGCGACAATAACACCGTTGTTTGCGCGCTTTGGCTCGCCTATCAATCATCCTGAAAAGTTGTGATCACCAAAGGGGACTCCAGATGAAATCCGTCAAAGACTATATCCGCACCATCGTGGATTTCCCGCACGAGGGGATCATGTTTCGCGATGTCACCACCCTGTTTGCCGACCCGCGCGGGTTTCGCATGGCGATTGACCAGATGCTGCACCCCTATGCCGGTATGCAGATCGACAAGGTTGTGGGGCTTGAGGCGCGCGGCTTTATCCTTGGCGGGGCGATTGCCCACCAGTTGACCGTCGGCTTTGTGCCGATCCGCAAGAAAGGCAAACTGCCCGGTGCCGTGATTTCCGAAGCCTATACGCTGGAATACGGTGAAGCGGTGATGGAAATGCACGACGATGCAGTCAAGGCGGGCGAACGTATTCTGGTGGTTGATGATTTGCTGGCCACCGGCGGCACGGCTGCGGCCGGGATCAAGCTGATCGAACGGTTGGGCGGCGAGATCGTCAGCACATCCTTTATCATCGACCTGCCGGAACTGGGCGGGCGCAAGGTGCTGGAGGACATGGGTATGGATGTGCATGTCCTGTGCGAATTCGAGGGGGCGTAAACCTTTCCTTAAGCAGAATCACGGCAAACCTGTCTTGTCTGTTTGGGAGCAGACCTCTGTTTGCTAGACTAGATGAACGCCCCGTCGCCCCCCGACGGGGCGTTCGCTTTTGCCGTTGCCTCACCCCATTGTGACCCCGCAATCCCTGCGCTTTTTGTTGTGTAATCTGGACAAGCTTTGCCCAACCCGTTACCCCTAGAAAACTGGTATCGGAACACCATCTACAAAGGGTCGGGAATGATTGGTAAATCTACTTTTCTGCTGTCGCTGATGACAGCCCTTTTCCTCGGGGCTTGCGGGAAATATTCAAGTGGCCCCCCTACCCCCGGCAACAATCAGATCGCGGAACTGGCGCAAGCCATTCAGGCGCTTGGCCCCGATGTCGATCCCGAGGAAGCCCAGCGCGCGGCTTATGTGGCGTTTACCTACCCGCTGCAACTGGCCAGGGAATACCAGATCACCGACCCGCCGATTATCCATAATATCAAGGTCAATCAGGGCCTGCGCCCGCGCGGGCTGTGCTGGCAATGGGCACAGGATATGGAAACACGTCTGGCGCAGGAAAATTTCCAGACACTGGAGCTGCACCGCGCCATCGGCAATTCCGAAAAGGCCCTGCGGATCGACCACAGCACCGTTGTGATCAGCGCCAAGGGTGACGGCATGTATGACGGTCTGGTGCTGGACCCGTGGCGCTGGGGCGGCAAGCTGTTCTGGGGCGACCCCAAGCTGGACAAAAAATACGAATGGATCCCGCGCCAAAAGGTGTTTGATTTGAAACGCGGGCGCCGTGATAGGCGTTCGTTGGCAGCAGGCTAAAGAACCGCCCCGGGATTCATGATCCCCGCAGGGTCCAGCGCCGCCTTCACCGCCCGCATGGCCGCCAGTTTTGCCGGATCAGTATAGCGTGCCAGATCAGCGACCTTCATCCGCCCCACCCCGTGTTCGGCGGAAAAGGATCCGTCATAGTCATGCACCAGATCATGCACCGCGTCCTTGATGGCACCGCGCAAGGGGTCATATTCGGACCGGTCGCACCCCATCTGCGGGAACATGTTGTAATGCAGGTTGCCATCGCCCAGATGGCCAAAACAGTTGATGCGAAAATCGCCGATCTTTGCCAGCACCTGCGCCCCGCGCTCGATAAATTCCGGTATCACCGACAGCGGCAGCGCAATATCGTGCGACGCGATCGAGCCGATCCGCTTGTTGGCCTCGGGGATGGTTTCGCGCACCGCCCAGAAATCGGCCCGCTGCCCCGCCGATTGCGCGATTACCCCGTCGCTGACCAGCCCGCGTTCAAAGGCATCGGCAAACAGCCCTTCCAGCATGTCGCTTGCCGATTGCCCGCGCGCCACGCCCAGATCGACCAGCACCACCCATTCGGGAATGTCGTCAAACGGCAGGCGTATGTCGGGCATGGTTTCGGACAGGAATTGCAGCCCCATGCCGTTGATCAGTTCAAACGCCGAAACGGTTTCGCCACAATGTTCCTGCGCCAGTGCCAGCAGCTCCAGCGCATCGGCCGGTGACCCCACCACCATCAGCGCCGCACCCTCCTCGGCCGGCCGCGGGAACAGCCGCAGGGATGCCGCAGTGATCACCCCCAACGTGCCCTCGGCCCCGATCAGCAGATCGCGCAGATCATAGCCGGTGTTATCCTTGCGCAGCCGTTTCAGCCCGTGCCAGATATCGCCATTCGGCAGCACCGCCTCCAGCCCCAAACACAGCGCGCGGGCATTGCCATAGCGCAGCACATTCACCCCGCCCGCATTGGTCGCCAGATTGCCGCCGATCTGGCAAGACCCCTGCGCCGCCAGCGTCAGCGGGAACAGCCGGTTTACATCTTCGGCGGTGGTCTGGATGTCCTGCAACACCGCGCCGGCCTCGGCCACCAGCACGTTTTCGGCGGGCCGGATGTTGCGGATGGAGTTCATGCGTTCCAGCGACAGGATCACCGGTGCCGGCCCTTCGGGCAACACCTGCCCCCCGACCAGCCCAGTCCCCCCGCCATAGGGCACCACGCCCACCTGTGCGGCGGCACAGGCGCGGATCACGGATGCCACTTGATCAACCGTTTCAGGCGCCACCAGCACCCCTGCCGTGCCCTGATACCGCCCGCGCGGCTCTTCCAGATATTTCGCGGAAAGGGGGCGGAATACGGCCTCCGGCAGTTGCCCGCGCAGGGTGGTTTCAAAAGCACTGTCAGCAGGGTTCAGCATTTGATATCCCGTCCTCGTTTTACAGCCCGATGGCTGCCCCGGACCTGATCCGGGGCCTCTTGATCGCCGGTCATCAGTCCACGGTGGTCTTCCCCCGCCGGTCCCCGCGCAGATTGGCATAGAGCACATGATTGCGCCAGCGCCCGTCGATCTGAAGGTAGCTTTGCGCCACCCCTTCGTATTTGAACCCCGCCTTTTCCAGCACCCCGCGCGAGGGGGTGTTTTCGGGCAGGCAGGCGGCCTCGATCCGGCTCAGGTCCAGCGTGGTAAAGGCGTAATGCACCAGCGCCGCGATTGCCTCGCTCATATACCCCATGCGCGCATAGGGCTGGCCGATCCAGTAGCCCAGCGTGCCCGCCTGTGCCGGTCCGCGCCGGATATTGTCCAGCGTGATTGCGCCCAGCAACACGCCATCCGCGCGCCGTTCCAGAAACACCGGCACCGCCGACCCCGCGTTGATCGAGCGTTGCGACCAGTAAACGCGGTTGGAGAACCCCTTGCGGGTCAGGTGGTCCTTGCTCCAGGTCGGCTCCCACGGGGTCAGAAACTCGGCACTGTGGCGGCGCAACGCGGTCCATGCGCGAAAATCGGAATGGTGCGGCGGGCGCAGAGTCATCCTTTCAGACTCGATCCGGATATTGCGCCGCCGTCGAAACATCAGGCCACCAGTCGCGCTTTGATATCGGCCAATGTTGGTGCGTCCTGAACCGGCCCATACAGCGCCAGCGCCGCATTGGAATTTTCCGCCATGGCACCGGCAAAATCGCGCACCTTGCGCATGTCCACCGCATCGATCATTTCGACCGTTTCGGCCAGCGGCGGCACCCGATCCCAGATCGACACCAGCCGCGCCAAACGTTCGGCACGCCGCTCGGGGCTTTCCAGCCCCATCAACAGCCCCGCCTTCATCTGCGCCCGTGCGCGGGCCACCTCGGCCTCCGACATATCATCGGCGGCGCGTTTCATTTCATCCACCACCAGCAGCGCCAGCTCATGCACCTTGTCCCCGCTGGTGCCCGAATAAATCGTCATCAAGCCGCTGTCCGAAAACGCGCCGGCCTGCGCAAAAATCGAATAGCACAAGCCCCGCTTTTCCCGCGCCTCCTGAAACAACCGCGAGGACATGCCGCCCCCGAATGTGGATGCGAAAATCTGCGCGGTGTAGATATCGGGGTTGCGGTAATCCGGCCCCTCCAGCGCCAGCGTGAAATGTGCCTGCTCCAACTCCTTAATCTCGCGGCGTTCATCACCAATGAAACGGGCCGCATCTGCCACCACACTGTCGCGGCGGGGCAAATGGCCAAACAGCCGCTCGGCGGTGCGCACAATCGCATCGTGATCCACATCCCCCGCCGCCGACAGGATCATCTGCGCCGGACCATAGCGTTCTGCAACAAACCCCTTCAGATCATCACGCCCGAAACCGCGCACCCGTTCCGCCGGTCCAAGGATCGGACGGCCAATCGCCTGTTTCGGATAGGCCGCCTCTTGCAGCCAGTCGAACACCACATCATCCGGTGTATCCAGCGCCTGCCCGATTTCCTGCAGGATCACCCCGCGCTCGACCTCGATTTCCGCCGGATCAAACACCGGATTCAGCATAATATCCGAAATCACATCCAGCCCCAGCCCCACATCCGCGCCCAACACGCGCACGTAATAGGCCGTCATCTCGCGGCTGGTATAGGCGTTGATAAAGCCGCCGACGTCCTCGATCGCTTCGGCAATATCCAGTGCGCTGCGGGTTTTGGTGCCCTTGAAGGCCATATGCTCCAGAAAATGGGCAATGCCGTTTTGCTCGGCCCGCTCGTGGCGGCCACCGGCCATCACCCAGATGCCAAGCGACGCCGATTCAAGGCTGGGCATGTTTTCGGTGACGATGCGAAACCCGTTGTCCAGGGTGTGGAATTTAACGCTCAAGAGGAAATCCGATCCGAAATAAGTTTGGTCAATGCGGCCAGATGGTTATCGACCTCGGTAAACCGTTCTTTGCGCGCAAACAGATCCCCCATGCGGGCGGGCAACGGCGGGTGGATGCCGCAGGCCTCTTCCACCGCGGCGGGGAATTTCGCGGGGTGGGCGGTGGCCAGCGTGATCATCGGCTCGTCCCCCAAATGCTCTTCGGCCACTTTCACGGCAACGGCGGAATGGGGGCACAGAACCTCGCCGGTGCGGGCCAGCATGTCTTTGATCGTGGCCATGGTTTCCTGTTCGGACGCGCGGCCCGACTGGAACGTCTCGCGCAGCATGTTGATGGCCCCTTGGCTGATGGTGAATTCGCCGCTGTTCTTCAACTCGTCCATCACTTGCGCCACAGCGTTGCCATCGCGCCCGTAGGCGTCAAACAACACCCGCTCGAAATTGGACGAAACCTGAATATCCATCGACGGGCTGATGCTGGGCGTCACGCCCCTGGTGCTGTAGGCGCCGGTTTGCAAGGTGCGGTGCAGAATGTCGTTCTGGTTGGTGGCAATCACCAGCCGGTCAATCGGCAGGCCCATCTGCCGCGCGATATAGCCCGCAAAGATGTCACCGAAATTGCCGGTGGGCACGGTAAAACTGACCGACCGGTGCGGCGCGCCCAATGCGGTTGCGGCGCTAAAATAGTAAACCACCTGTGCCAGTACACGGCCCCAGTTGATCGAATTGACCCCGGCCAGATTCACCCGATCGCGAAATTCGAAATCGTTGAACATGTCCTTCAGGCGCGCCTGGCAATCGTCAAAATCGCCATGCACCGCCAGCGCGTGCACGTTGGATTCATCCGGCGTGGTCATCTGGCGGCGCTGCACATCCGACACACGGCCATGCGGATACATGATGAACACATCCACCGCCTCCAGCCCGCGAAACGCCTCGATCGCCGCTGATCCGGTATCGCCCGAGGTCGCGCCGACAATCGTCACCCGCTCGCCACGTTTGGCCAAAGCGGATTGAAACAACTGACCGATCAGCTGCATTGCAAAATCCTTGAAGGCCAGTGTCGGGCCGTGGAACAGCTCCAGCAGGAAATGGTTCGGCCCCAGTTGCACCAGTGGTGCGCGCGCATCATGGCCAAAGCCGTCATAGGCCCGCGCGATGATGTCGGCAAATTCCTGATCCGTGAAACTGCCCTCGACAAAGGGGCGCATCACGCGAAACGCGATTTCCTCGTATGGCAGCCCCGCCAGCGCCGCGATGTCGCCCCTGGACATCACCGGAACCGTCGCCGGAACATACAATCCGCCGTCACGGGCCAGCCCCGTCAACATCGCCTCTTCAAAGCTCAGCTCGGGGGCTTTTCCACGGGTCGAGATATATCGCATGACTAATCGCCTTTATTCGTTCCTGCGCCTGATACGCCAGATCAGATACGCTGTCATCCCCAACCATACAAGCGCAAGGCCGAACCATGTGACAACATATTCCAGATGGCGGTTGGGAATACCGGCGCTGGTGACTGGAAATGGTGTGGTAACGGGGGTTTCCTCGGAACTGAGGCGCTGCACCAGCAACACAGGTTCCGTGCCCAGTTTGGCGGCCATTCCCGCCACATCACGGGCAAACCAGATGTTCTTGGTCGTGTCCGGTTCGGGAATCGAGGCGCCTGCCTCGTCCGGCCATAACAGATTGCCAATGATCCGCGCCCGAATGGCGGGGCGCGGGGCATCTTTGGCAGGGATGGCAACAAAGCCGCGATCCAGCATGATCCGCCGCCCGCCGTCTGTTTCAAAAGCGCTGATAATCCGGCACCCCGGCCCCGTGTCCTTGGTGCTGGCCAAAACATGGATTTCATCCGCCGTGATCTGCCCCTGCACATCCACAGGCAAAAACTGGTCCACCGCCTTATCGGGATGATCTGGCAACGGCACAGGTTCCGCCGCAATCACCCTGTCGATTTCGGCCAGCATCGCATTTTTCCACTGCAACCGCTGCAACTGCCACACCCCCAAGGAAACCAGTATCGCGGCCCCGACCAGACCGAACAACAAAGGCACAAGGACAGGTTTCTTCAACACATCTCTCCCAAACGAAAAGCGCGGCCAATACCCGACCGCGCCCATCTTTGTTCTACAAATATCCTCGCGCGAAGCGCAAGAAAACTCTTGTTAACCGCCCCAGATATAAATCGCCGCAAACAAAAACAGCCAAACCACATCCACAAAATGCCAGTACCACGCTGCCGCTTCAAACCCGACATGTTGTTCCGGCGTGAAATGCCCTTTCAGCGCGCGGATCAGGATAATGGTCAGGAATATCGTGCCGACAATTACATGGAAGCCGTGGAACCCCGTCGCCATATAGAATGTGGACGGGTAAATCCCGTCGGTAAATCCGAATGCCGCGTGGCTGTATTCGTACGCCTGAAAAAACGTAAACAGCGCCCCCAGCCCGATGCCGATTGCCAGCCCCGTGACCATATCCTTGCGGTTGTTTTCATGTGCCAGCGCATGGTGCGCCCATGTCACCGCGACCCCCGACAACAACAGGATCAAGGTGTTGATCAGCGGCAAATGCCATGGATCAAAGGTTTCGATCCCCGCCGGTGGCCAGACACCTTCCACTTTGGGATAACCTTCGGTCATCGGAAACAGCGCGCTTTTGAAAAACGCCCAGAACCATGCCGCAAAGAACATGATTTCCGACAGGATAAACAGCACAAAGCCATAGCGCAGGCCGATCCGCACCACCGGCGTGTGATCCCCTGTTTGCCCTTCGTGCACCACTTCGGACCACCAGCCATACATGACATACAAAACGCCAATCAATCCGGCAAAGAACATCCATGGCCCGCCGTCAGCAATGTACAGCACCGCCCCGCCCAGCATGATCAGGGCGGCCAAGGCCCCCAGCAGCGGCCAGATAGAAGGTTCAAGGATGTGGTAGTCGTGGTTCTTTTCGTGTGCCATTTTCGGCGTCCCCCTGTTCTTTGGGATAGTTTCTATTGGCCCAGATCCGTTGGCAGCGCGCGCGCCTCGGTCTGTGGCAGTTCGGTTTCGTGGAACGTATAGGACAGCGTGATGTGCTTGATATATTTCGCATCCCTGTCCGTTACGATTTCGGGATCGATATAGAAGGTCACGGGCATCTGCACCCGTTCCCCCGGTTGCAGCACCTGTTCGGTAAAGCAAAAGCAGTCGATCTTGGTAAAAAAACCGCCCGCATCATAGGGCACGACATTATAGCTGGCCGTGCCGGCGATCACCCGGTCGGTAGGGTTGTAGGCCTCATAAAAGGCCAGCCCCGTCTGGCCGATCTTTAACTCCATCTCGCGCACCATGGGTTTGAACTCCCACGGCATATCGCGGTCTTTCGAGGCGTCAAAGCGCACCGTGATCATCCGGTCCAGAACCACGTCTGAACCACTCTCGGCCACATTGGTCGTACCGCCAAAGCCGGTGACCTTGCAAAACCAGTTGTAAAACGGCACCGAGGCCCAGGCCATCGCCCCCATGAACACCACAACCCCGACGGTTTGCAGCACGGTTTTGCTTTTGGCATCCAGCCGGCTCATTCGCTGGGCACCTCTGGCGTCATACTGATGCGCGGCGAATGATCCGCCGCTTCCATCTTGTCGCCGCTCTGCATTTTGGCCACGGTCACGCCGTAAACCAGTACCACAAATGCCAGCAATGCAAGCCCGACGCCCGCGTTGCGGCCAAAACGGCGGCGGTGGATTTCATGTTCTTTTGCAATCGCCATTCTACCAGCCCCCCATGCCAAAGCTGCGCAATATACCCTCGGCCAGCAGCGCGCCGAAATGCAGAAACAGATAGAGCAGCGAAATACGGAAAAACTTGCGCTCGGCGGCGTATTTGTCGGCCACCGCCGCCTCTTCGCTGCGCCGCCATATTTTCACCGCCCCCGCGATGAACCACGCATTCAGCAGCACCGATGCCGTCAGGTAAACCGGCCCGCCAATGCTGGTGAACCCTGCGCCCACGGCCACAGGGGCCAGCAACAGCGTATAGACCAGAATATGCGCCCGCGTGACCCGCCGCCCGTGGGTGACGGGCAGCATCGGAATGCCGGCCTTGGTGTAATCATCGTTCATAAACAGCGCCAGCGACCAGAAATGCGGCGGGGTCCACATGAAGATGATGGAAAACATCAACACGCTTTCGATAGAAATGCCACCGGTTGCCACCGCCCAGCCGATCATCGGCGGGAAAGCCCCTGCCGCGCCACCGATCACGATGTTCTGCGGCGTGCGCCGTTTCAGGCCCATCGTATAGACCACGACGTAAAAGAAAATGGTAAAGGCCAGCAATCCGGCGGCCACGAAATTCGCCGCCAGCCCCAACATCACAACCGCCATCACCGACAGCGTCAGGCCAAAGGCCTTGGCCTCGCCCGCGGTGATCTTGCCCGCCGGAATAGGCCGCTTGCGGGTGCGTTTCATCAGTGCGTCCACATCGGCCTCCCACCACATGTTCAGGGCGCCCGACGCCCCGCCGCCAATGGCGATAAACAGGATCGCGGCAAACCCGATGATCGGATGCACCGACACAGGGGCCACCAGCAACCCGACAAAGGCGGTGAACACAACCAGCGACATGACGCGCGGTTTCAGCAGGGCAAAGAAATCACCAAACCCGGCCTCGTTGTCATATGAGGTGGTATTCAGACTTGCATCGCTCATTTTGTTGCCTCCTGGCAGTTGGCCGAAAACCCATCCCGCCCCGACCGTCACCGGTAGGGCGGGGTTTACCCCGCCTTAGTTGGACGCAACCGCAATCGCGGAGGGAACATTGGCATATTCCGCCTTGGCGCCTTGCAGCCATGCCTCGTATTTCTCGGGGCTGACCGCCTTGACCGTGATCGGCATATAGGCGTGATCCTTGCCGCACAGCTCGGAACACTGGCCAAAATAGATGCCTTCCTTGTCGACATTGAACCACAGTTCCGCCAACCGGCCCGGCACGCCATCCTGCTTCACACCAAAGGCCGGCATGGCCCAGGAATGGATCACATCCGAGCCGGTAACCTGCATCACCACGATCTTGCCCACAGGCACAACAACGGCGGTATCGGTGGCCAGCAGGTATTCACCCTGCGTATACCCTGCCGCCTCCAGCTCGTCGCGCGCCAGCATCATGCTGTCGAATTCAAATCCGTCATCAACATATTCATAAGTCCAGAACCACTGGTTGCCCGTCACCTTGATGGTTAGGTCCGCTTCGGGAATTTCCTGACTGTTGAACAGCACCGGTAGCGAAAACGCACCAATGAACACCAGAATGATGATCGGGATCAGCGTCCATGCAATTTCCAGCGGTGAGTTATGGGTAAATCCTGCCGGTTCCGGATTGGCCTTGCGGTTATAGCGTACGATCACGATCAGCAGCAGCAGCGTCACAAAGATCGTAATGACCGCGATAATCCACAGCACCATCCCGTCCAGCCATTGCAAATCTGTCGCAACCGAAGTGCTGGCAGGTTGCATATTCACCCCTCTCGGGATTGGCTTTCCGATAATTTCCAACCCCTCCAGCGCATCCTGCGCCGAAGCTGAAAAACCCATAAATATAACGGAAATTGTGGCCCAAAGGCCGGGTAGTATAGTCTGTATTCGCATGTCTTGTCCCTGTTCGTATTATGGCAGCTGTTACCGCCCTGAAATTCCATGCGGCCCTCCAGCGGCCGGAATTTCATTGTTTCCACTTTCATTGAAACCATATTAAGCCCACATGAATCAAGAAATACCTGCATAAACCGCGCGAATAATATATTCCGCACTTGCAAACATAAGGAAAGAACATGGCCGATACCGGATTTCGCCCGCTAGAAAACGCCCTTGATCGGGACCGCACTCTGGACCTGCTGAAACAGGCCACGGACGGGGCGGACGATGGCGAGTTGTTCCTTGAGCGCCGCCGTAGCGAAGCGCTGGTGTTCGATGACGGCCGCGTGAAAACCGCCAGTTATGACGCCGCCGAAGGGTTCGGCCTGCGTGCGGTGTGCGGTGAAACCGCCGGCTATGCCCACTCCACCGAAATCACCGAAGCCGCGATCAAACGGGCTGTCAAAACCGCACGTCTGGCCGTGGGCGAAGGCGGCGGCACCTGGGCCGAGGCCCCCGCCCCCACCAACCAGCGTCTCTATACCGACCAAAACCCGATGGACGACGCCAGCTTCCCCGTCAAAATCGACACCCTACGCGAGATCGACGACTTCGCCCGCGCACTGGACAAACGCGTCATTCAGGTGTCCGCCACCATCGCCGCCAGCATTCAGGAAATCGAAATCCTGCGCCCCGAGGGACATATCATCCGTGATGTGCGCCCCATGTCCCGCGTCAATATCTCGGTGATCGTCGAGGAAAACGGCCGCCGCGAATCCGGCAGCATGGGCGGCGGTGGCCGCGCTGGCCTGACCCTGCTGATTGACCGCGCCCATTGGGAACCTGTCGCGCGCGAGGCCCTGCGCATCGCGCTGGTCAACCTGTCTGCCGTCCCCGCCCCCGCCGGCGCAATGGATGTGGTGCTGGGCAACGGCTGGCCCGGCATCCTGCTGCACGAAGCGGTCGGCCACGGGCTGGAAGGGGATTTCAACCGCAAAGGCACCTCGGCCTTTTCCGGCCTGATCGGCCAACAGGTGGCCGCCAAAGGCGTGACCGTGGTGGATGACGGCACCATCCCCGACCGGCGCGGCTCGATCAGCTTTGATGACGAGGGCACCGTTTCGGGGCGCAATGTGCTGATCGAGGACGGCATTCTTGTCGGCTATATGCAAGACCGCCAGAACGCCCGCCTGATGGGGGTCGCCCCCACCGGCAACGGGCGGCGCGAAAGCTATGCCCACGCGCCGATGCCGCGCATGACCAACACCATCATGCAGGGTGGTAACACCGACCCCCAAGACATCATCGCGGACCTGAAGGACGGTATCTATGCGGTCGGCTTCGGCGGCGGGCAGGTCGATATCACCAACGGCAAATTCGTGTTCTCCTGCACCGAGGCGTATCGCGTGCAAAACGGCAAAATCGGCAGCCCCGTCAAAGGCGCCACCCTGATCGGCGATGGCCCCGCCGCAATGAAACAGATCCGTGCGATTGGCAACGACATGGCCCTGGACCCCGGCATCGGCAACTGCGGCAAATCCGGCCAATGGGTGCCGGTGGGTGTGGGCCAGCCCACGCTGCTGATTGGCGGGCTGACAGTGGGTGGCGCGGGCTGAATTTTGCAAAAATGATAGCGCCCGACCTAGGGGGGCGTCGATACGATTTCTTGGCAAACCAACGCTCCGAAACCCGCAACGTTCCAATAATTCGAAACCTGGCAAAAGCGCCCTCCTGGGGGAGGTCGGGCGCTATCATTTTTGCAAAATGACGGGGGTTGTTATTTACCGCAACCGGAACCTGTTGCGCAGACCAAGGCCAAGAAAAAACAGCAGGATAAAACCAGCAACCGTCTGAACCCCGCCAGTCACCTGCAACACTGCATTCAATTCCTCTTCTCCGAAATATCGTTTGTGGAAACCAAAGAACGAAAACAAATTGGCAAAGCTCCAGCCCATCGCCGACGGGACCGAATGCCAGTCCGGATACCACTCCCCCTGAACGGCTTCCAGTTTGGCAATCATCCCCGAAAGCCAGACCACAAACAACCACCCCGCAGGCCGCAGCACCGAACTGCCAAAATCCGATACCCTCTCGAACAGATCATACAGCAGGCGCATCGCTTTGCTTTCCTCGACCTCCCGCTTGCACCGCATCTCCTGCCGGTTGAAAAACTGCTCCTCGTCGATCTGCACAGACCGGTTCATGAACAGCCGCAACCGGTTATAGGCGCGTTTCTGGTCGGCGGCGGGCATGACCGAAACAGGCTTATGATACTCGTTAGTCTTTATTGCCCCTTTAATTGGGGGCCAGAATAACTGATCACTTCCTCTTGTTGAAAAAACAGGTCCATCGCTCAAAATGGCCCCATGAAACTGCGGTATTGAAGTAATAAACTTCGAATGGTTAAATTGTATGCTTCCATTAAAATTGGCATTATTAAAGATCATGCGGTCATGAGAAACAGCGTCGTCAAACACAGCCATACTATTAAATCTTGCATGTATAAAATCCGCGATACCAAGAAAAACAACTGAGCCGAAACCAGCTACTGAGGAAAACTTTACAAAGGAAAATGATGCATAACCTAAGAACTTGGCAGAGTTAAATATAGTAGCACTTCTAAATACTGAATGCTCAAAAGCAGCTAAATTCTGAAATACAGCCTTGCCAAATAAGGCGCCACCAACAAATGCAAATCTATCAAAGACTACAGGTTTGTTATAATAAACCTGTGAAAAATCATACGTGTCCTCAATGGATGAAATTTGCACCGCCTCAACATCAACACGTTGCATTCTTAATGCAAATTCTTGATTGATTCCATCCCATTCCTCATCGCTTAGTGGTTTCAATTCGATCTCTGGTAAATCCAGCTTTTCAGCTAATTTCTTTCGTTCCTCATCATTTAAACTGCGACAAGACCACCCATTCCAAGCCCGCCTGTTCTTAGCAGCAAGTATCTGATCATAGTTCCCAATATCGGCCTCCTCCGCCTGCTCCCCATAAATCGTCGCCAGCACATACCACGGGTTCTTGTTCGCCGCCTGCAACCGCACCCCGTCATTGCGGATAGCATCGCCGTCTTCCAGCACCTCGATAATCTCGTGCGCCGGTTTGCTCGGGTCTGTCAGTTTCTCGGTCACTATAGTATTCCTTACCGTCAATCCCCCCCACAATGCGCCACCCGCATTGGTGGTGCAAGCCTGCAAAACCCGAAGGTGGCGAACAGCCCGCACCCTTGTCATCCCCGCGCAAGCGGGGACCTCCCGAACCCAGGAGCTGTGCTGAAATAGGTCCCCGCTTGCGCGGGGATGACAGCGTTGCAAAATCCTTACCCCTTGCGCCTTTTTCCTGCGAACCACTCGCAATCTGCGCCTGCCGCCCTATATAAACCCCATGAACAGACGACAATTCACCACCCGCCTCGCCGCCCTTTTCGCCGCCCCCGCCCTGCCTGCCAGTGCCGTTTCCGCCGCTGCCAGTGCGCCCGTGGCCGCCCCGATCGCCGTGTCCACAGGTGCGTCCTCATGGGCCAGTTACCTGATGGCGATGCACAAAACCTGCACCCCGACGATGCTGAAATCCGTGCTGAATGTGTCCGAAGGCATGGCCGAAACCCTGCATTCCCGCATGGTGTCAGAGGGCATCATTCAGGATGGCAATCGCGTTGTGCGCGAGGTAAAACAGCGCATCAAATCCGCGCTGGAGACCCCGGACATGCCCCGAACCCGCCCCGCTGTTGCCGAAGATATGGATGCCCTTGCCGACATCTGGTTCGATGGCTGGTTTGAAGCCCACGCTGATCATGTTCCCGATGAACTCAAGGCGTTACGCAACAGTGACAGCTTGCGCATCCGGCTGGAAAACATGCTGGAAACCACCGATGTTGTCGGCCCTGTTGGCGCCCCTGTCGGGTTTTGCACGGTCAAGGGTGATGAAATCTACCAGTTTTACGTCTCCCCTGCGGCCCGTGGAACAGGCACCGCCGATGCGCTGATCCAAGCTGGCGAAAAGCGGTTGAAAGACAGTGAAATCGAGGTTGGCCAGCTTTGGGTGATCCCCCAAAACGCCCGCGCCATCGCCTTTTACCAGCGCAACGGCTGGGATGGCGATGCGCTGGAAAATGTGCCGCTGGATACAGCCGAAGGTCCCTACCTGCTGCCCTGCCGGATTTTGCAAAAGGCGCTGTAAACCAACTGTTAACCATCTTCGCCCATAGTGAGTCGCGCATATAGACGGAGCGACAATGGCCGAGGATTTATTCTCTTCACACCCCACCACACTCACCCCACCCAAAGGGGATGATGACCGGCTGGCGTGGCTCCGTCTGTTGCGATCGCGCAGGGTCGGGGTTTCGACATTTTTCCGGCTGATGCGTGAACACGGGTCGGCGCAGAAATCGCTGGCCGCCCTGCCCGAAACCGCCCGCGCGGCCGGGGTGCAGGATTACACGGTCTGCCCCGAAGGCGTGGCCGTTGCCGAAATGAAAGCCGCCAAGGCCGTGGGCGCAACGATGGTCTGCTATGGCGACGCGACCTACCCCGCCACCCTGACCGACATCCCCGATCCGCCGCCGTTGCTGTGGTGCATTGGTGACACCGCCCTGATGGCCCGCCCGATGGTGGCGATGGTGGGCGCACGCAACGCATCCTCGCTAGGCACCCGCATGGCGCGTAAACTGGCCGAAGGGCTGACCGACACCGGTTATGTTGTGGTTTCCGGCCTTGCCCGCGGTATCGATACCGCCGCCCATCTGGCCGCGCTGGATGGTGGCACCATCGCTGTGCAGGCCGGTGGCGTCGACGTGATCTATCCGCGCGAAAACGCTGCCCTTGCCGATGATATCGCCAAAACCGGTCTGCGCCTGTCGGAAATTGCCATCGGCACCCAGCCACAGGCCCGCCATTTCCCGCGTCGCAACCGGATTATTTCCGGTATGGCCAACGCTGTTGTGGTGGTCGAGGCTGCCGCACGATCGGGCAGCCTGATCACCGCCAAGAACGCACTGGATCAGGGGCGCGATGTGCTGGCGGTGCCGGGCCATCCGTTCGACGCCCGCGCCTTTGGCTGCAATGCGCTGCTGCGGGACGGGGCAACATTGGTGCGATCCGCCGAAGATGTGATCGAGGCGATTGGGAAGGAACAGGTTGCCCAACCTGCGCCGATACCGCAACAGCCCCCCAAACCCGAACGCAGCTTGCGCGACACCTCGAAACTGCACAGTGAAATCCTGTCGCGGCTTGGCCCCAGCCCCTTGGCCGAGGACCAGTTGATCCGTGATCTGGAACTGCCCAGTCAAAAGGTCGCGCCCGAATTGCTGAACCTTGAACTGGACGGCAAAATCATCCGCGCGCCCGGTGGCTTGCTGTCACTGGCCCATTAGATCCTGTTTCCAAATGGTGTAAATATCCCCGCCGGAGGCATTAAAAGTTTTCTTGCCTCCGGCGGGGATATTTACACAAAAGAGAAGCCCGATGCGCCCGATACCCAGACAACAGATTTCATGCCCCATTGACATTTGATCCGATCCCCCCTCTTTTGCCCCGCCATTAGCTCTGTTGCTTGAGTCGAGAGGAATTTCATGCCCGTCGTCGTTGTCGAATCCCCAGCCAAGGCCAAAACCATCAATAAATACTTGGGGGATGACTATACCGTTCTGGCCTCGTACGGGCACGTTCGCGATCTGCCGCCAAAGGATGGATCGGTCGATACGGAACACGATTTCGCGATGAAATGGGAAATCGGATATGATTCCCGCAAGCACGTCAAAGCCATCGCCGACGCCCTGAAAGACGACAACGAACTGATCCTCGCAACCGACCCCGACCGCGAGGGCGAGGCCATCAGCTGGCATCTGGAAGAGGCGTTGCGCAAGCGCAAATCGATCAAGAAAGACACCCCCGTTTCCCGCGTGGTATTCAACGCCATCACCAAATCCGCCGTCACCGAAGCGATGAAAAATCCGCGTCAGGTGGATATGCCGCTGGTCGAGGCATACCTTGCCCGCCGCGCGCTGGATTATCTGGTGGGGTTCAACCTGTCGCCGGTTCTGTGGCGCAAATTGCCCGGCGCAAAATCTGCCGGACGGGTGCAATCGGTCTGTCTGCGCCTGATCGTCGAGCGCGAGATGGAGATCGAGGCCTTTAATGCCCGCGAATACTGGAGCGTCAAAGCCGCCTTGACCACACCGCGCGGTCAGGCCTTCGAGGCGCGTCTGACCCATCTGGCCGGCTCGAAACTGGACAAATTCGATCTGGAAAACAGCACCGCCGCCGAACTGGCCGTGCAGGCGGTCAACAGCCGTGATCTGATGGTGCAAAAGGTCGAGGCAAAACCGGCCAACCGCAACCCCTCCGCCCCCTTCATGACCTCGACCCTGCAACAAGAGGCCTCGCGCAAATTCGGCTTTGGCGCCCGCCAGACGATGAGCACCGCACAGCGCCTGTATGAAGCCGGTTACATCACCTATATGCGGACCGACGGCATCGACATGGCCCCCGAGGCCGTAACCGCCGCCCGCGCCGAAATCGAAAGCCGTTATGGCAAGGAATACGTCCCCGCCAAACAGCGTATCTACAAGAACAAGGCCAAGAACGCGCAAGAGGCCCACGAATGTATCCGCCCGACCGATATGTCGGTGGATGCGGGCAAACTGGCGCGGCTGGAGGCCGATCAGCGCAAGCTGTATGATCTGGTCTGGAAGCGCACGCTGGCCAGCCAGATGGAACAGGCCCGTCTTGAGCGCACTTCGGTTGATGTGGGCAGCGATGACGGGCAGGTTGTTTTGCGCGCCACCGGTCAGGTGGTGTTGTTTGACGGCTTTATGAAGGTCTATGAAGAGGGCCGCGATGATGCGGTGGTGGATGACGACGACAAGCGCCTGCCGCAGGTTGCCGAGGGCGACGCGGTTGACAAAAAATCCGTCACCCCCGAGCAGCATTTCACCCAGCCCCCCCCCCGTTTCACCGAGGCAACCCTGGTCAAACGTATGGAAGAATTGGGCATCGGCCGTCCCTCGACCTATGCCTCGGTCATCACCACGATTCAGGACCGCGAATATGTCCGCAAGGAAAAGAACCGCCTGTTCCCCGAGGACAAGGGGCGGATGGTCACCGTTTTCCTGCTGAACTTTTTTCGCAAATATGTCGGGTACGAATTTACCGCCAATCTGGAAGAGGAACTGGACGACGTTTCCGCCGGCAACCGCAACTATAAAAACGTGCTGGACCGGTTCTGGAAAGATTTTTCCGCCGCGATTGCGGAAACCAGCGAATTGCGCATTTCCGAGGTGCTGGACAAGCTGGACGAAGCCTTGGCACCGGTCCTGTATCCGCCACGCGAAGACGGGTCCGACCCGCGTGTCTGCCCGTTGTGTGGCGAAGGCAAGCTGCATCTGAAAACCTCGCGCAGTGGCGGGTTTGTCGGCTGTGGTAACTATCCCGAATGTCGCTATACCCGTCCGCTGGGCGGGGAAAACGGCGAAAATGGCGACCGCGTTCTGGGCATGGATGGCGAGGATGAAATCTCGTTGCGCTCGGGCCGGTTCGGCCCCTATGTACAGCGCGGCGAAGTCACCGAAGACAATAAGAAACCGCCACGCGCCAGCCTGCCCAAGGGCTGGAAAGCCGAGGATATGACGCTGGAAAAGGCGCTGACCCTGCTAAGTCTGCCGCGGTTTGTCGGTGATCACCCTGATGGTGGCAAGGTGGAAACCAATATCGGGCGATATGGGCCTTATGTGCTGCACACCACAGTGGACGAGGATGGCAAGGAGCAAAAGCTTTATGCCAACATCCCCGATGTGGAAGAAGTCTTTACCATCGGCATGAACCGCGCTGTCGAAGTGCTGGCCGAGAAACGCGCCAATGGTGGCGGACGCGGGCGCACAGCAGCCAAGCCTTTGAAAGAACTGGGTGAACACCCGACCGAGGGTGGCCCCGTCAACGTGATGGACGGGCGTTACGGGCCATATGTAAAATGGGCCAAGGTCAACGCGACCCTGCCAAAGGATGTGGAACCGGCGGATGTGACAATGGATATGGCGGTGGAACTGATCACCGCCAAGGCCGCCAAAAAGGGCGGGCGAAAGAAGGCGGCGCCCAAGAAGAAGAAGGCAACCGCCAAGAAAAAACCGGCAACGAAAAAGAAATCCTAGCGCCGTTTCTGTCCCACAGCGAGCCCTTCTAGAACAAGTGATATTGCGTCAAAGTAGGGTGTTTCATTTGCGCCATTTGCAATCGCCAATGCAGCGCGATCGAATGCGGCAGATATTATTTCTGCCAACGCAGCAAGCGGTGCTGCATTGTCAGATAGCAAAGCGCTCAAGCCTTCTTTCAACGCATTTCCCCCCGTTGTTGCGTCAATAGATACCATTTCCTTCTGACCCAAGACCGCTGGGCCGTCTAACAATAACAACCTAACTCGACCGGGTTTCTGCATTGATTTGAAATAGGATTTTGCCCCTTCCCGCAACGCCTCTGCAGCGTTTGAATTGGCATTCGAATGCAACGCAATATCGTTCGCCACATCATTGGCTTCGGCCAACACCACCGCGCGAAACAAGTCCGTTTTATCGGCGAAATGGTGATAAAGCGCGCCGCGGGTCACTTGGGCGGCTTTTACAATTTCAGGTGTACCGGTTTCGGCAAACCCTTTTTGGGCAAACAGCTTGCGGGACACCGTTATCAGGCGTGCCCGCATTTCTTCGCTGCGAGCTTTGTTTGATCGTCGAGTCGATTTCTCTTGCATACATACACCTTGTATGTTTAATAACGTATACATTCACTATGTATGTTTATATGAAGGGATACAACCATGAAATGCACACAATATTACCCAGTCATTCAAACTGACGATGTTTCTGGAACCGTCAGATTCTATTGTGAACACTTCGGCTTTACCCCGCTGTTCGAAGCCGACTGGTATGTTCATCTGCAATCCAAAAACGCTCCGGAAGTGAATTTGGCAATCCTTAACGGACAACACGAGACGATCCCCCAAAAGGCCCGAGGAAAAACATCCGGGTTAATCCTGAATTTCGAAGTCGAGGATGTTGATACTGTTCACAACCAAATCGAATCAGCTGGATTGCCAATTTTGAAATCCCTGCGTGACGAAGAATTCGGACAACGTCATTTTATCACGTCTGACCCAAATGGTGTTCTGATCGACATCATTACACCAATCCCTCCGAGCGGCGATTTTGTTGCACAATACGAAGACAGTGCCCTTCCCAACTGACGCGAAAATCACTTGCCCGGTGATTGACTCTTGATGCAGCCCCCGTCACACATCGTTGCAAGTGACACAATATTCGGGGGTCCATTCATGAAAAAGATATATGCATCAGCGGCTGACGCGCTGGATGGTTTGCTAAAGGACGGAATGTTCATTGCAGCGGGCGGGTTCGGCCTGTGCGGCATTCCTGAATTGCTGCTGAACGCCATTCGGGACGCGGGCACCAAGGATCTGACATTTGCATCCAATAACGCCGGTGTAGACGATTTCGGTATCGGGATATTGCTACAAACCAAGCAGGTCAAAAAAATGATGTCCTCTTACGTCGGGGAAAACGCCGAATTCATGCGCCAGTATCTGAGCGGCGAGCTGGAGCTGGAATTCAATCCGCAGGGCACTTTGGCTGAACGGATGCGCGCCGGTGGCGCCGGTATCCCCGGGTTTTACACCAAAACCGGTGTTGGAACGGTGATCGCCGAGGGCAAGGAACACAAGGATTTCGACGGCGAAACCTATATTCTGGAACGCGGGATTGTGGCCGATCTGTCGATCATCAAGGCATGGAAGGCGGATGAAACCGGCAACCTTATTTTCCGCAAAACCGCGCGCAATTTCAACGTGCCTGCGGGCAAATGCGGCCGCGTCTGTGTGGCCGAGGTCGAGGAAATCGTGCCGGTAGGCAGCCTTGACCCCGATCTGATCCATATGCCTGGCATCTATGTTCACCGCATCATTCAGGGCGACCATGAAAAACGCATCGAGCAACGCACAGTTCGCCAAGCATAGGAGGGTAGGATGAGCACAGAAAACAAACCCACCGAAGCGCAAACACAACGTAAAAACGATATCCCGTCACAATTCTATGAATGGATTGTCGAGGCCCGCAAACTGGTTGATGCGCATTTCCCGAACGAGGTTTCATCGGCCCATAACGCAATGGTCGTCGAGGCCGCAAAATCCATGATGATGATGCACAAGCTGGGCGAGATCGAAATGGCAATCAACGATATTGTTTTTGAACTGGATGATCGGGAGGAGACCTGAACATGGCATGGGACCGCAATCAAATGGCTGCCCGCGCAGCACAGGAACTGCAGGATGGCTGGTATGTGAACCTTGGCATCGGCATCCCGACGCTGGTGTCCAACTATATTCCCGACGGGATCGAAGTCACCCTGCAATCGGAAAACGGTATGCTGGGTATGGGCCCCTTTCCTACCGAGGATGAAATCGACGCCGATCTGATCAACGCCGGCAAGCAGACCATCACCGAGCTGCCGCAAACCGCCTATTTCGACAGTGCCGAAAGCTTTGCCATGATCCGTGGTGGCAAAATCGCGATGGCGATTCTGGGTGCGATGGAGGTGGCCGAAAACGGTGATCTGGCCAACTGGATGATCCCCGGCAAGCTGGTCAAAGGTATGGGCGGCGCGATGGATCTGGTGGCGGGCGTTGGCCGTGTGGTGGTGGTGATGGACCACACCAACAAACACGGTGTCAGCAAATTGCTAAAGGAATGCACCCTTCCCCTGACCGGCAAGGGCGTGGTGGACCGGATCATCACCAATCTGGGCGTGCTGGATGTGGTCGAAGGCGGGTTGAAGGTGGTCGAGCTGGCCCCTGATGTCACGCAGGGCCAGATCGAAACCGCGACCGAGGCAACGCTGGTCTAAGCCAAATTTTGCCTGAAAAACCAAAGCCCCGCAGCATTTGCGGGGCTTTTCGCGCTTTCGGGGTCACTTTATCACAAAACCGCCACAGCATTGTTCCCTTTTGCGAAACAGCTTCATATTCTCGCCCCAATTAAAGCCTAGATCGCGGTTAATGGATATGACACGCACAGCCCCCGAACCTGCCCCCTTGCCCCGCCCCGCGCGGCGCTGGAAGGATGTGCTGATTCTGGGCGGGTTGTTCGCGCTGATGCTTGTGGGGCTGTTCGGTATGGCCGCCGCGACGGGTTGGGAAGAAACCCGCGCGCAACTGGCCAAGCTATCACTTTCCTATGTCGCGGTTCTGTTCGGCCTGTCGCTGGTCAACTATCTGCTGCGCGGGTTGCGCTGGCATATGTTCGCCCGCCGCTTGGGTCTGCCCACCGGATTGTTGCAGGACATGCGCCATTTTCTGGGCGGGTTCGCCATGAGCGTCACCCCCGGCCGCGTGGGAGAACTGGTGCGAATGCGCTGGCTGAAACGCGAAACCGGCTGGGCGGTGGAACGCACGGCCCCATTGGTGCTGATGGACCGGGCCTCGGACCTGGCGGCGATAGCGGTTATTCTGGGCGTAGCGCTGTCGATGTCCACCCGCGGGATCGCCGGTGCGGTGCCGGTCGTGGTGGTGTCGATCATCGTCGCCATCATCGCCACGCGCCCCGCCCTGCTGACCCGTCTGGTGACTTACATGTACAAGGCAACGGGCCGCTGGCCACGCCTGTTCGGCCGCGTGCGCATGGCCGCCCGTTCCCTGAAACAGTTTTCAAACGCCCCCGTGATGCTGGCCGCACTGGCGCTTGGACTGGCCGGATGGCTGGCCGAGGGCTATTCCTTTTATCTGCTGCTGGGTTGGCTGGGGGCCGATGTCGGCCTGTGGTCGGCCGTTGGCATTTTCGTCTTTGCCACACTTGCCGGTGGGGCCACGGGTTCACCCGGCGGGGTTGGCGGGGCCGAGGCGGCGATGGTCGCCCTGTTACATATGGAAGGCGTGCCGCTGGAAATCAGCCTGCCCGCCACCGCAATCATCCGGATCACAACCCTGTGGTTCGCCATCGGCATCGGGCTGATCATCTTTCCGTTTGCCGAACGTATTTCTGTAAGGACACAACATGCGCTGGAAAACCGCTGATTATACCGGCTGGGGCCGGGTTCACAGGGCAACGGGGCAACTGGCCCGACCCGAACGTGAATCGACGCTTGAGGCATTGATCGCCGAAGAACCATCACCCGCAATCGGCATGTGCCGCTCTTACGGCGATACCTGCCTGAACGACGGTGGCCACGCGATTGATATGACGCGGATGGATCGGGTTTTGTCATTTGACGCAAAAACCGGTGTGATCGAGGTGGAAGGCGGCTGCCAGATCGGCGAACTCGCCCGCCTGTTTGCGCCACAAGGATGGCTACCTGCCGTGATGCCCGGAACGGGCTTTGCCACGGTGGCGGGCTGTATTGCCAATGATGTACATGGCAAAAACCACCACGGCATCGGCAGTTTCGGCCAGCATGTGATCAGCCTGACCCTGTTGAACGGCGACAAAAAACAGGTGATCAGCCCCAAACGCAGCGCGGGCCTGCTCAAAGCCACCGTTGGCGGGTTGGGCCAGACCGGTGTGATCGCCAGTGCCAAATTGCAGATGATCCCCTGCAAGGGCGATGTGATGATGGTGACCGAACGCCGGATCGAGGGATGGGATGAATTTCTGGCCGCGCTTGATGGCTCCAAGGCCACCTATACCGTCGGCTGGATCGACGCCACGGCCAAGGGCGACGATCTGGGGCGCGGTATTCTGGAAGAGGGCGAAACCGGCGCCGGGCTGGTGCCAAAGCCGAAGAAATCGCGCTCGGTACCGTTCAATGCGCCGGGGTTTGCGCTGTCCAAACCTGTGGTGCGGCTGTTCAATAAACTTTACTACAGCCGCGTGCCCAAATCGGGGCGCACCACTGTGAAGCCGATCTCCGATTTCTTTTTTCCGCTGGATGCGATCCACGATTGGAACCGCCTTTATGGCAAACGCGGCTTTCACCAGTTCCAGTGCGTGGTGCCGATTGCACAGGCCGACGCCCTGCGCGAGATGCTGGAAAGGATTGCCAATTCCGGCCTTGCTTCGCCTCTGGCGGTGCTCAAACGCATGGGCGAGGGGCGCGGCGGTTATATGTCCTTTCCGATGGAAGGCTACACGCTGGCGGTCGATTTCCCGAACCGCACAGGGGCCAAGGATCTGATCCAGTCGCTGATCGACATGACCGAAGCGGCAGGCGGGCGGATTTATCTGGCCAAGGATTCCGTCGCCACAGGCCCACAGGTAAAACCGATGTATCCCGAATTTGCCGATTATCAGGCCGAGGTACAAAAAGCCGATCCTGACGGGCATTACATCACCGACATTATCCGCCGACTGGATCTGAGGAGCAAATCATGAGCGAGACCTGGATCATATTGGGGGCCACATCATCAATGGCCAAAGCCTTTGCCCGGGCCGTGGCAGAGCGGGGCGACGGGGTGTTGCTGGCCGGTCGTGACATGGACGATCTGAAACGCAGTGCTGCCGATTGCGCCCAGCGCGGCGCGGCTGTGGCCGAGGCGATAAAGTTTGATGCCCGCAAACGCGAGAGTTTCGCGCCGATCTATAAACGGGCGCTTCGCGAGGACGGGATGATCAATGTCGCCGTTTTCGTCGGCTCGATGCCGCCGCAAGAGGATATCGATGCTGACCCCTCCCTGATCGAGGGGGTGGTGAAGGACAGTTTCACCGGCCCTGCCGAATTCCTGCAAGGGATCGCACCCGAAATGGAAGCGCGCGGCGGTGGCTGCGTGGTCGGCGTGGGGTCGGTCGCGGGGGATCGCGGGCGGATCGGTAACTATGTTTATGGCGCGGCCAAGGCGGGCTTTGCGACCTATCTGTCGGGTCTGCGCAACCGTTTGACACGGGCCGGTGGCCATGTGGTGACGGTAAAACCCGGATTTGTCGATACCGGCATGACATGGGGCATCGAGGGGATGTTTCTGGTGGCCACACCCGAAAAGGTGGCCGCGGATATTCTGAAGGCCGTGGATAAAAAGCGCAACGTGATCTACACGCCGTTTTTCTGGCGCTATATCATGCTGATTATCCGGTCGATTCCTGAATTCATCTTCAAGAAGATGTCGATCTAGGCACCAAAGAGATTCTATGCCTCCGGCGGGGAGTTTGAGCCGTTCTAGAAACGCTCCGGGGGAGCGTTTCAGGCGAAAACGGGCGAAAGCCCACGGAACAAAGGTGGGGTTAGATTACGCCTTTGTTTTGTAACATTTCCAGATCATCTTTGGACAACCCCAGCAGGTTGCCATATATCTCGGCATTGCCTTCGCCCATCTTCGGGCCAAGCGTTTCCAGCTTGCCGGGGGTTTCCGACAGGCGCGGCAAAGGAGAGGGGAAAGGCAGGGTGCCCACCCCTTCGACCATCATATCGGTCAGGGTTTTGCGGGCAGCGTATTGCGGATCATTGGCAATATCCTCGATCGACAGAACCGCGCCGCAGGGCACTTCGCCCGCGTTACACGCCTGCTGCACCTCGGCTTGGGTATGGGCATTGGTCCAGTCCTGCACGATGCGATTGACTGTTACCTCGTCATCAATGCGGGCCTGCACAGTGGCGTATTTGTCCGGCGTGGCCAGATCAGGACGCGCCATCACCGCGCAAAACCGCACAAACATTTTGTCATTGGTGCAGGCAATCGCCACCCATTTCCCGTCGCTGCACTGGAAATGCCCATGCGGGCAGGCGTTAACCGTGTGGATGCCCTGCCGCCCGCGCACCTTACCGGTCAGCGCATGTGCCGGTGCGATTTCGTCCAGTGCGCGGAACACGGATTCATATAGGGCGACATCAATCATCTGCCCCTGCCCCGATTCATCGCGCGCCCGCAGCGCCATCAGAATGCCGATCACCCCGTATAGCCCGGACATGTAATCGGCCAAAGAGGTTGAGCCGGGGGTCAGCGGCGGGCCGTCCACCTCGCCGGTCAGGTGGCTGAGGCCAGACATTGCATGCGCAATGCGGGCAAAGCCGGGCAGGTCGCGGTAAGGGCCATCCTGCCCGTATCCCGACACTTTCAGCATGATCAAACCCTTGTTCGCCGCGCGCAAGGTTTCAAACGACAGACCCCATTTATCAAAGGTGCCGGGGCGGAAATTTTCGATCACCACATCCGATTTTGCCGCCAGATCACGGAACATCGCCGCCCCGCGCTCGGATTTCAGGTTCAGGGTGACGGATCGTTTATTGCGCCCCTCATTCAACCACAGCAGCGAACGACCATCAGAGCCGCTATCGGTGCCCAGCCTGCGCAGAGGATCGCCGCCAACGGGGTGTTCGACCTTAATCACCTCGGCCCCGAATTCCCCCAGCAGAGCGGCGCAGGAGGGGCCGGCGATGAAGGTCGAGGCATCCAGCACGCGGATGCCGGCAAGCGGGGATTTCGCCTTGTCGCTCAAAACCCGAGCCATTGCTGCCACAGGCCTGCCGAATAGAACATCAGCGACAGCAGGATCAGCAGGATGCCGATACCGCGTTTGTCGGTCATGGCGAAAACGATCGGGTCGTAATCCTGTTTACCCAGATAGCCCAGCCGCAGCATCCGGATCAGCCACCATGCAAGCGGAAGCAACCCGACCCACAGCAGCCAGCGGGTGGGATAAAGCATCGTGGCCTGTTCGCTGAAACTGTAAAGGAAGAAAATCACCAACGCACCAGCCACGCCCAGACCGCCGACATTCAGCAAATCTTCGCGGTCCTTGCGACCATACCCTCGCCCGGGCAGACGTTCGTCCGAGGTGGCAAGGGTCAGTTCGGTCAGGCGCTTCACACAGCCCAGCGTGATGAACACCGGAAAGATAAAGACCAGCATAAAGCCCGAGGCAACAACGCCGCTGGCCGCCGCACCGGCCACCACGCGCAGGGTATAAAGGCTGGCCAGTGTCGCGATATCCACCCAGCGCATCCGTTTCAGGCGCAGGGAATAGGCCAGCGACAGCGCCATATACAGTATAACAACCAGCAGAAAAGCCCAGCCAAGGTAGACACCGATCCCTAGCGCCAACAGTGCCAACCCAATGCTTGTGATCATACCAACACGTATCGGAACCTTACCCGCCGCAAAGGGGCGGTGGCGTTTTTTGACATGCAGGCGGTCGGCCTCGAGATCCAGCAGGTCATTCACTATGTATATGGAAGACGCGGCCGCCGAAAATGCGACCATCCCCAGCAGCACCATCAGCATCACCGACGGGGTGAAATTATGGGCCGCCAGAACCGGCAGGAACAGCAGGACGTTTTTCACCCATTGGTGCGGCCGCAAGGCGCGGATCAGATCGCGGGCCTTCCAGCCTGCGGGATATTCGGCAACCTGTTTCCCTGCTGCGGTCATTTCCGAGGCCAGTTTGGGGTGGTTTCCGACAATCAGAACACCATCGGCATGCTGCCAGATGGCGCGGTCCACCTTATTATCGCCGGCATAATGGAAGCCGCCTTCGCCATAGGCCTGCACCAGCGCATCGGCCTTGGCGTCGCCTTTCAGGTTCGTGCGCCCGTCCGAAGCAAAGCTGCGCGGGCTTAACCCGTGGTCCTTGGCCAATTGTTCGACCAGCACCTGATCAGAAGCCGAGGCCAGCACCACCTCGCGCCCTGACGACAGCGTTTCTTCGGCAACGGCTTTGATCTGCGGATTAACCGGCAACAAATCGGTGCGCATTGTCACCAGCGCGGCCAGTTCCTGTTTCAGGCGGGCCGGCGAGCGAAAATGCGTGGCACAGATTTTCAGGGTCGCGATTGGCGCTTGGCCCAGGCCGGCCCAGAAATTCTCGAACAACATGTCGGTGTTCAGGAAGGTGCCATCGACATCCAGCACCAGCGGTTTGTTGTCAGTCATTGGATGCAAGCCCCCTAACGGCAAAGACACAGCCGTCGGTCACCAGTTCCGGCGGCGTTATACACAGGCCGCGCGCCACTTTCCATGCGGCCAGCACTTTGGGGACATAGGCGCGCGTTTCCGCATAGGGTGGAACGCCCCCGTTTTTGATCACAGCCCCCTCGCCCGCGTTATAACCGGCCAGAACCAGTACCGGGTCACGATTGAACTTTTTCATCAGCCAATCCAGATAGGCAACGCCGCCTTTGATATTCTGTTCGGCAATCGTCGCATCTTCGACACCAAAGCGTTTGGCCGTATCGGGCATCAATTGCATCAGACCCGACGCGCCCGCCGAACTGACGGCATTGCGATTGCCCGCCGATTCAATACCGATCACAGCCAACACCAGTGCAGGGGAAACATCTGTGCCGATTGTGGCCTTCAGAATATCGACACCGTATTTTTCGGCGATATCCTGCATTTTTTGCAAACGCGGTGCGGGAACGGTTTTCCCCTCGGGCCCTTTGTCCAGATAAGAAACCGCGATATCCAATCGCCCGGGGCTGGAATCTTCCAGTTTTGGGGAAACGCCGATCCAATACCAATCAAGCCCTGATAATACCGTGGGTGTATCCGGCACTGCATCAGGGGCTTTTGTTTCCTCGGGTTCTGTATGCTTGGTCACACGCAAGGCCTCGCGTTGTGCCACAGGATCGATCTGGACCTTTATACGGCCCCCGCCTGATTTACCCGGCAGCCCGACTCGTTTAAAGGTAAAAGAGGGATAGGGTGCCGGCGTATCCGCCTGCACCTGAGCCGCGAGAAACACAGCGGCAGTCACTATTAATGTTACGAAGCGCCGCTTCATGCGGATTCCTGCTCTGCCTCGAGAATATTATTGATTCACTGTCGCAAATAAATGGGCCGAAAGCCAGATATTCCGCCCGAATCCAGAGAAAATCCGCCCAAATTCACACACAATCACAAAAACTTTCGCAAAATCAAAATTTATTAACCATAATATTCTTAATTATTTCATACACTTATGCATAAAATAGAGAAAATATTAACGATAGCTTAAATTTGTACGATACCTGCCAAATTCTCGCCCCATTCAGGCGGCTATATATACCCATCCCGACGCGGACATAGGCAAACAACAGAACGCCGAACAACCCGCATAGGAATGAGTAACAATTTAGATCGCTAACCAAGGATGAATAAAATGCTGAACACTATCAAAAACTTTGCTGCTAACGAATCTGGCGCTGTAACCGTTGACTGGGTTGTTCTGACTGCTGCTGTTGTGGGCCTGGGCCTTGCTGTGCTGTCGCTGATCAAGGGCAAAACAGAAACCCTGACAAACAAAATCGGCTCGGCCATGGACAGCATGTCTGTTTCCACAAACTTCTAATTCCACGATACCACTACAAACAAACTTAAACCAAGGATGAATAAAATGTTGAACACTATCAAAAACTTTGCTGCTAACGAATCTGGCGCTGTAACCGTTGACTGGGTTGTTCTGACCGCTGCTGTTGTTGGCCTGGGCCTTGCTGTTCTGTCGCTGATCAAAGGCAAGACAGAAACACTGACAAACAAAATCGGCTCGGCTATGGACAGCATGACTGTTTCCACAAACTTCTAAGCCGAAGTTTTTCGAGAATTGTTAAACCGCGTCCCTTACCGGGCGCGGTTTTTCTTTGGCTGGTAGGGAAGATCCAGTTTAATGCATGCCTGTTTTATTCCTTCCTGCTTCCACATTTTGAACACAGTGCAACGGTAGTTTTTAAAAAACCACACAACCATAAGATGGGCACACGGAGACGGACATGCTGAATACTCTAATCGAATTCACTAAATCTGAAGATGGGGCTGTCACCGTTGATTGGGTTGTGCTCACTGCTGCAATTGCAGGACTTGGTCTGGCCGTTGTTTTGGTGCTTCGCCCAAAGGTAGAAGACAAAACAGTTGCTATCGGTTCAGTCCTTGATGCAGCCGGTGTAGACCCAACATTCTAATCGGATCGCACCCTCGCCTAATACCAAGGCGACAACGTTTCTGAGCTTCCAAAGAAAACCCGCCTTTTGTTCACGTTATTGCCGCAATCATTGTCTATTGATGTGATTGGTAATAGATTATATGCCCACAAAGCATAGGAAGCGAAAGGATACATCATGCGAATGGTTTTTGGTTTGGTTCTGATTTTAGGATTGGGACTGGCCGGTTTTGCCGTTTATATGACCAAAGGTTATTTCAGCGATTATCAGGCTGAAAAACAACGGCTTGAAGCTATTGCAAACAGCATGGTTGAAACCGTCAATGTTTTTGTCGTAAAAAACAAAGTCACCTATGGTAGCAAACTGACAAAAGATGATGTCCGCCTTCAACAATGGCCGGTAGATTCCTTGCCCGATGGCGTTTTCACCTTCCCCGCAGCCGAAACAGAAGATGGCAAACCGGGTGAAGACCTGTTCCCCAAAGATAGTGATAAATTGCGCGCGGTTCTGCGTACAATGGAAGCGGGCGAACCGGTTCTAGCCATCAAGGTGACCGCGCCGGGCAAAGACGCGGGTATCACATCGCGTCTGTCCCCCGGGATGCGCGCTTTTGCGATCAAGGTTGACGCCAGCAGTGGTGTTTCCGGCTTCTTGCGCCCAGGGGATAATGTCGATGTATATTGGACCGGACGTCCGCCAAACAGAAATGCCGGCGGCAATATCACAAAGCTGATTGAATCAGGGGTTGCCCTTATTGCGATTGACCAATCCGCCAATGATGACATTGGTGATGCCAACATCGCGCGCACTGTCACAGTCGAGGCAACACCGCAACAGGTTGCTTCACTTGCACAGGCCCAATCGACGGGCCGATTGTCCCTGTCGCTGGTTGGTGTTGGCGATGCCACGGTCATTGACAGCAGTATCGAGGTAGACCAGACAACATTGCTGGATATTGAAGATGCGCCTGTTGTTGAAGAAGCAAAAGAGCCGGAAAAATGCTACCGCGTTGTACGCAGAGGTACAGAGCGGATAGAAGTCGAATATACCTGCCCAAAGCAGTAATCTTTCCGATATTCTGAAAAACGGCCCGGTATGATCTGTTCACCAGTCATGCCGGGCCGTTGTTTTTAACAATCTTGCTGCTGCTGGATTAGTCCTCGACCCATTCCCATGGGCGCGTGTATTCACCTAGCAAGTGAGCCACCGACGCTTCATCGACATCTCCGGTTTTGGCAACCTGTGCAACCAGTCCGCGTTTCTTACTGTCAACAACACGGATAACTTCGGCGGCCAGCCCTGCTTTGTTCAGGGCGTCATTATACACCCGCACGATTGCCCGCTTGCGCAGATCGGGTTTGAACACTTTACCAACCGCTGTTTTCGGCAACTCGTCCAGAATTTCCAGATACTTAGGACGTGCGGCGCGCTCGTGAACATTCTTTTTGGCATATTCCATCAGTTCCTCGACAGTCGCAGTCGCCCCGTCCACCAGCTCGACATAGACGCAAGGCAATTCACCGGCAAAGCTGTCAGGCTGCCCGATCGCACCGGCAAAGGCGACGGCAGGATGACCTGCCAATGCCTCTTCAATCTCGGCCGGATCAATGTTGTGGCCACCGCGTATGATCAGATCCTTGGCGCGGCCTGTGATCCACAAATAACCATCTGCATCCAACCGGCCCAGATCACCCGTTCGCAGATATTTTTCATCCGCATAAAGGCCAACATTTTTCGGCGCTTCGGTATAGGTATTTCCCGGGAAAACGCCGGGGTTGAAAACGCAAATCTCGCCAACCTCGTCAACGCCACATTCTTTCTTAACCGTTCCGTCCTCGGCGGAATCCAGAATACGCACATCCGTATAAGGGAACGGCAATCCGACCGAGCCGATCTTCTTCTCACCATCCAGCGGGTTGATTGCCACAAGGCAGGTTGCCTCGGTCAGACCATAACCTTCGACCAGATTGACACCTGTGGTTTTTTCAAACCGGTTGAACAATTCAACCGGCAGCGGGGCCGAGCCGGAAAAGGCGGTTTTCAGGCTGGACACATCCGCATCCACGGGCCGCTGCATCAGCGCGGCAATGGCGGTGGGAACGGTGATAACGAATGTCACCTTGTAGCGTTCGATCAGCTTCCAGAAGTTGTCGAACACCCCGTCCCCGCGATAACCCGCAGGTGTCGGGAACACCACATGCGCGCCCGATGCGATCACCGCCATCAGCACCACCTGCACTGCGAAAACATGGAACAGCGGTAGTGGACAGATCAGCGTGTCGTTTTCGTCGAACAGCAGGGTATCACCCAGCCAGCCGTTATAGATCATACCGGAATATTTGTGCTGCGCGACCTTTGGCATGCCGGTGGTGCCACCGGTGTGGAAATAGGCCCCCACCCGATCCCCCTCAGAATCCGAAAAATCCAGCGTGGTGTTCTGGCGTGACATTTCCTTTGTGAAATTCACAACCCGCGCGTTGTGCTTCACAGGGTTTTTCGGCCGGATCAATCCTGCGATCCAGCTTTTGGGCGGGGAAAGGTAGCGCAGCAAATCCACCTCGACCACGGTTTTGACATTCGGGGCCAGTGCGACAGCCTCGGCGGCCTTTTGCGCCACATCGGTTTTGGGAAAGGATTTTAGCGTCACCAGAACCTTGGCACCGGTTTCCCGCAGGATCGAGGCAATCTGTTCAGCGTCCAGCAAGGGGTTGATCGGGTTGACGATGCCAGCGATTGATCCCGCCAGCATGGTTATTACCGTTTCATTACTGTTGGGCAGCATATAGGCCACCACATCATCTTCGCCGATGCCCATACCGCGGAACATATTTGCCGCTTGCACTACTTTGGTATGCAGCCCGCGCCATGTCAGGGTTTCCGCCCTGTCTGTCGGGCCGGATGTAATCTGAAACGATACCGCATTGTGGTTACCATGTTTTTCCGCCACCCGGGTCAGGAACTGATACATGGTTTGAGGTAGATCACGGTCTGCCCAAGCGCCCTCTTTTACAATCGCCTGAACATCATCCAAAGTCGCAAAACGTGTCATTCATTCCTCCCTATGTCTGCGTTGTGCAGAACTTGTTACAGGGGAAAATGGGTGTAAACAGCGCAACACGCAAGGGCTACGCAGCGGAAAAACCCTATTCGGCTGCGATTCCATCGGTGAATTGCAGTTTCGCCAGCCGTGCATACAGCCCGCCTTGGGTGACCAGATCCTTATGGCTACCCTCGGCCACGATCTGCCCGTTTTCGAATACCAGAATGCGATCGGCCTTTTTCACCGTCGCCAAACGGTGCGCCACAATCAATGTTGTGCGGTCTGCAGCCATGCGTTCGACTGCCTGTTGCACCGCGCGTTCGGATTCCGCATCCAGCGCCGAGGTTGCCTCGTCCAGCAGTAGAATAGGCGCGTCACGCAAAATGGCCCGCGCGATGGCGATACGCTGCTTTTGCCCGCCGGACAGCATCACACCGCGTTCGCCGACATAGGTTTCATACCCTTCCGGCAATGCGGTCAGGAAGTCATGCGCAGCGGCGGCCTTGGCGGCCTCTTCCACTTCGGCGTCGGTCGCACCAGGGCGGCCAAAGCGAATGTTTTCACGCGCGGATGTGGCAAAGATCACCGGATCTTGCGGCACCAGTGCAATCGCCTGCCGGAAATCACCGCGCGCCATATCGCGCAGGTTCACACCGTCAATCGTGATGCGGCCGGTTTTCGGATCATAGAACCGCAGCAGCAATTGGATGATGGTTGACTTGCCCGCACCGGATGGCCCAACCAGCGCCACGGTTTCACCGGCTTTGATATCGACCGAAATCCCGTTCAGGGCGGCATGTTCAGGCCGGGCCGGATAATAAAAGCTGACATCCTCGAAGATGATTGCGCCCTTGGCGGGGCTTGGCAAAGGAACGGGCCGGGCCGGATCCTTGACTGTATCCTCGGTTTCCAGCAGCTCGATCAACCGCTCGGTGGCACCTGCAGCGCGCTGCAATTCACCCCAGATTTCCGACAAGGCCCCGACGGCACCTGCAACCAGAATCGCGTAGATCAGGAATTGCACCAACTGGCCCGGCGTCATTACTTCGGATTGCACATCGCGTGCACCAATCCACAACACCCCTACAACCCCGCTAAAGATCAGGAAGATCACGATCATGGTCATAACCGCACGGGTGCCGATCCGGCGGCTGGCAGCGGTAAAGGCTTTTTCGGTGACATCATCAAACCCGCCCGCCGTGGCCTTTTCCTGTGTAAAGGCCTGAACGGTTTGCACCGCGCCCAAGGATTCCGAGGCCGAACCGGAACTGGCGGCAATCCAGTCCTGATTTTCGCGGCTTAGTTTACGCAGACGGCGCCCCAGAACGATTATGGGGATGATCACGGCGGGCACGATCAGCAATACCAGACCGGTCAATTTTGCACTGGTATACAGCATCAGTGCCATGCCACCGAACAACAGCAGCACATTGCGCAGGGCAACCGAAACGGAAGAGCCGATTACAGATTGGATCACCGTGGTATCCGTGGTGATCCGCGACAGGATTTCACCGGTCATGATGCGTTCATAAAATGCGGGGCTAAGGGTGATCACACGGTCAAACACCGCCTTGCGCATATCCGCAACCACCCGTTCGCCAAGACGTGTCACCAGATAATACCGCAAGCCTGTGCCAACAGCCAATGCGGCAGCAATCGCCAGTGCGGCGCCGAAATACTGATCCAGCAGGGCGGTATTGTCTTCGCTGAACCCGTCGACCACGCGGCGCACGGCCATTGGCAGAATCAGCGAAATTGTCGCGGTGAACACCAAGGCAATACCGGACAGAACCACCATCAGCTTGTAGGGGCGCAGGAACGGGACCAAACCGGACAGCGCACTGACCTTTTTGGATTTCTCGCGTTTATCCATGTCAGGAGTCGTACCGCGTGCCATATTAATCCGTCCTTATTCGCATGTTCAGGATTGCGTCATAAGGCTTTGACGCGTGCGGAACAAGTGGTGGATCGTCACAGGTGGTTGATACCGGATTGTCTGGAGCGGGCGGCGGGAATCGAACCCGCGTCATTAGCTTGGAAGGCTAAGGTCTTACCACTACACAACGCCCGCTTACAGGTGGCGATTACTATTGGATTGGCAGGGTATGGTCAAGCGGCTATCGCGGGCAACTGCAAATCCGCTCTTACCGGCGGGGGACGCGAATTCAGGGCAGAATTGAGGATGGTTTTAGGTTATACATGGATTGAACCCGAATACTGGAGCCGGAAATGGAAAAGCACCCCTCTGTGAATGTCTATGGCAAAACCCTTGCCCCCTGCTCGCTGGACCCGTTAACAGGTTTCTTTCGGGACGGGGCCTGCAATACCTGCAATCAGGACAAAGGCAGCCATACGGTCTGTGTCATCATGACGGATGAATTTTTGGCCTTTTCCAAATATCTGGGAAACGATTTATCCACACCCCGCCCGGAATTCAATTTCAAGGGTCTGAAGGCCGGTGATCAATGGTGCCTCTGCGCCAGCCGATTTTTGCAGGCTGTTGATGAAGATTGCGCCCCCAAGGTCAACCTGTCGGCGACGCACAAACGGGCGCTGGAGATTGTCCCGCTGGAGCTGCTTGAAAAGCATGATTTTCGGGAACGCCTGAATTGAATATAAACGGGGATACTGGCAGCGGGGCAAAGCGCCCTATTCAGCAATCAGCGCATCCCCCATCAGATCGTCAATAAACAGGCTTAACAACTGTGGCCGCCCGCTGACGCCCGCCTTGCGGTAAATCGCATTGGTCTGGGCCTTGATCGTCCCTTCGGACGTATTGCGCATTTCCGAAATCTCGCGGGTGGAAAACCCTTTTATGGCAAACAACGCCACGTCCTGCTCGGCCGGTGTCAGCCCCCATTCGGCCAGCTTTTCATTCAGCATTTCCATAAATGCACCGGACGCCGCCTTTAGCTGTGTTTCCAGCCGCTGCCGACGTTTGGAGGCACGACGCAGGGCGATCGCACTGACGATTGAACCGATGACCAGCCCCAAAGCGGCCGAGATCTCCATCAACTCGTACAGCATCCAACTGGTTGGCATCAGGGACAGACCAAAGACAGTCGAGGCCATATCGGTAATGAAAAACACGGAACAAACAACCTGAATGATCAGGGCAATCAGGATGAGATTCTTATCCGACACGCAAAATATTCCTTTTCAAGCAATTGCTGCTATTAGTCATGATCGCTTTCGCCATCGCCGCCTTCACCGCCGTCACTATCACCGCCGTCACCATCACCATCACCGTCACCGCCTTCGCCATCACCGCCGTCACCATCACCGTCGCCATCACCGTCGCCATCACTGTCGCCGTCACCACCGTTGCCTTCTGGATTGATTGCAATCGGATCAGGCGTATTTGCGGATTGGGCATTTGTCGACCATCTATCCCGCATGATTTCTCCGGTGATCGGGTGGATAACCAGTTCTCGTGTATAGGTCTCGTTGGTGGCAGTAATCCGAATCCGTCCCAGCAGTGTTCGCTTGACCTGAATATCATTGTACCCCTGTTTGCGTAACTGTGACACAGCGCTATCTGCAATCGGATTGGCCAAAACCTGCTGGGCCATAGGCAAGGCCATGGCAAGAACAAGAATAAATATGATCCGTTTCAACATTTTGAAACCTCTTCACCCTACGCCGTTTTAAGGATGCCCCCTCCAAAGGGCATATCACGAAAGGCATACCCCCGTATCCTTTCTCTACCTTGGTATATAGGCCTAAACGGCACAATAAGTATTGACCGCGGGTTTATACAGACCGTTCTTTCACGGAGTAAACCAAAGTTTAGCCCGTTATGTGGTGCCTACGCCCCCGTATCCATATCCACACCCAGCGCCTTGGCCACGGTGAAAATATCCTTGTCGCCACGGCCACACATGTTCATGCAGATCAGGTGATCCTTGGGTAAATCGGGTGCAATTTTCATCACATGAGCCAGCGCGTGACTGGGCTCCAGCGCCGGAATAATGCCTTCCAGCTGGCAACTCAACTGGAACGCCTCCAGCGCTTCGACATCGGTGATCGACACATATTGCGCACGACCAATATCATGCAGCCAGCTGTGTTCGGGGCCGATACCGGGGTAATCCAGTCCGGCCGAAATCGAGAACCCTTCCAGAATCTGCCCGTCATCGTCCTGCAACAGATAGGTGCGGTTGCCATGCAGCACCCCAGGACGACCGCCGGTCAAGGATGCGCAATGCTCCATCTTGGCGTTCACGCCCTTGCCGCCGGCCTCGACCCCGATGATGTTGACGCTTTCGTCATCCAGAAACGGAAAAAACAGCCCCATTGCATTCGAGCCACCACCGATGGCCGCAATCAAAGTATCGGGCAGACGCCCCTCGGCGGCTTGCATCTGTTCTTTGGCCTCCTTGCCGATGATCGCCTGAAAATCACGCACCATCGCCGGATAGGGGTGCGGGCCGGCCACTGTGCCGATGCAATAGAATGTATCGTCCACATTGGTCACCCAGTCGCGCATCGCGTCATTCATTGCATCCTTCAGCGTGCCACGACCCGAGGTCACGGCCACAACCTCGGCCCCCAGCAGCTTCATCCGGAACACATTGGGGGATTGGCGCTCTACATCATGCGCGCCCATATAAATAACGCACTTCAACCCGAATTTTGCGCAAACCGTGGCCGTTGCCACCCCGTGCTGTCCCGCGCCGGTTTCGGCGATGATACGGGTTTTGCCCATGCGGCGTGCCAGAATGATCTGGCCCAGCACATTGTTGATCTTGTGCGCGCCAGTGTGGTTCAATTCATCCCGCTTCAGATAAATTTTTGCCCCGCCCAGATGTTCGGTCAGCCGTTCGGCAAAATACAATGGGCTGGGGCGACCAACGTAATGGGTCCACAGATCATTCATCTCGGCCCAGAAACTTTCGTCCGTCTTGGCGCGTTCGTATTGTTCTTCCAGCGACAGGATCAGCGGCATCAGGGTTTCGGACACAAACCGCCCGCCGAAATTACCAAAGCGGCCGTTTTCGTCGGGGCCTGTTTTATAGCTGTTAATCCGGTCGGTCATCCTGCTTCTCCCTGCGCGGCCCTGATAAAGCCTGCGATCAATTCTTCATCCTTTACCCCCGGCGCGTTTTCCACGCCCGAGGAAACATCCACCTGCCGCGCACCCGTCAGGCGCACCGCCTCGGCCACATTGGCGGCGGTCAATCCGCCGGCCAGCATCCACGGCGCAAACCAGCGCCGGTTGGCAATTAAACGCCAGTCAAACGCCAAGCCGTTACCGCCGGGCAAATCCGCGCCCTTGGGCGGCTTTGCATCCACCAGCAACTGATCGGCCACCAGCCCGTATTCATCCAGCGCCGCCAGATCACTTTCATCGGCAACCCCTACGGCCTTCATCACCGGCAACCCGTAGCGTTGCTTTACCTCGGCCACCCTTTCGACAGTCTCCGATCCGTGCAACTGCAACATGTCCAGCGGCACAGCCTCCAGAATGGCATCCAGCGTGGCATTATCGGCATTCACCACCAGCGCCACCTTGGCCACGCCGATTGGCACATCCACCGCCAGATCGCGGGCCTGCGCAATGCTGATATTACGCGGCGATTTCGGGAAAAACACAAATCCCAGATACCCCGCCCCCGCAGCGACAGCCGCAGCAACATGGTGCGGCGTGCCTAACCCGCAGATTTTGACTTTGGTTTCATTTGCCATAAAGGGGCTTTAGCCTGTTCAGGCGCTCTTCTCAAGCAGGGCAAGGATTTCGTCCTTGTCGTCGGCTTTGTCACCCTTCAAACGCCCCACTTCGCGTTCCAGCTTTTTCACGGTCCGCTGTGCACGCATGGCCTCGGCGCGGATTCTGTATTCGCGGAACCATTCCCAGATGAAACCGATCAGCAAACCGGCAATGATCCCGCCGAAAATCACCACGAACAGCGGCAATTCCAGCGTATTGGGCAACAGGGCGAACCCTGCCAGCTCTTCGGGCAGCAGGTGCAGCGTGACCGAACCGCGATTGGCCATCGCAATCGTCAGCAAACAGACCGCAAGGGTCAGAATAAAAGCATATCGAATGTAACGCATGGGAATGAACCCCGATTATTTACCGTTCAGACGGTCCCGCAACAGTTTGCCGGTCTTGAAGAACGGCACATGTTTTTCCTCGACCTTAACGGATTCGCCGGTGCGTGGATTGCGACCGATCCGCGCGTCGCGCTTTTTCACCGAGAAGGCACCGAAACCACGCAGTTCAACACGGTTTCCCGCAGCCATCGCGTCGATTATTTCTTCGAAGATGGTGTTGACGATGCGTTCGACGTCCCGTTGATAAAGATGTGGATTTTCATCCGCAATTTTCTGAACCAACTCTGATCTGATCATCCGTTCCGTCCCCCGAGAATAAAGTTTTTGCAGATAGCTTTGCAAAGGCAGCTGATGCGCGACTATCCCACCGACTATAAGCGGAAATTTTTCATTTGAGAAACAAATAGCAGCGCCAATCAGAAGAAAATATCAGGCTAATGCGCTGATTTAGAGCGATATTACGTCGCGGAAGGCCCTTTTTCGGGTTTGCCACCCGCATTACGGCGCCCGCCGCCATTTGCAAGCAACTGCCGATTCGCACAAAAAAGGCGGCCCTGCATCACACAGGGCCGCCCAAATCTTGTTACCCGTAGCGGGTTTATTTTTCTTCGTCACCCTTCAGGGCTGCGCCCAGAATGTCACCCAGTGATGCGCCTGAATCGGAGGAACCGTATTGTGCCACGGCCTCTTTCTCTTCGGCGATCTCGCGGGCTTTGATCGACAGACCCAAACGGCGGGTTTTTGCGTCGATATTGGTGACGCGAACGTCGATCTTGTCGCCAACCTGGAAGCGCTCGGGGCGCTGTTCCGCACGATCGCGTGACAGGTCAGAACGGCGGATGAAGGATTTCATGCCTTCATATGTCACTTCGATGCCGCCATCCTCGATCGAGGTTACTTCGACAGTGATGATCGAACCGCGCTTCACTCCATCGGTCGCACCTTCGAACGGATCACCGTCCAGGGCCTTGATCGACAGGGAAATGCGTTCTTTTTCAACATCAACTTCGGTGACAACCGCTTTGACCACGTCGTTTTTGTGGTAGTCGCCAATCACGTCTTCGCCACGGCCTTCCCATGTCAGATCCGACAGGTGGACCATGCCGTCGATGTCGCCGTCCAGACCAATGAACAGACCGAATTCGGTGATGTTCTTGACTTCGCCCTCGACTTCGGTGCCGGCAGGGTGTGTTTCTGCAAACACTTCCCACGGATTGCGCTGGGTCTGTTTCAGGCCAAGGGAAACGCGGCGCTTGGCGCTGTCGATTTCCAGAACCATGACTTCGACTTCTTGCGAGGTGGAAACGATCTTGCCCGGGTGGACGTTTTTCTTGGTCCAGGACATTTCGGAAACGTGAACCAAACCTTCGACACCCGGCTCCAGTTCGACGAATGCGCCATAGTCGGTGATGTTGGTCACACGGCCAGTGTGCACAGATTCCAGCGGGAATTTGCCTTCGACCAGCGACCAGGGATCATCCTGCAGCTGTTTCAGGCCAAGGCTGATGCGGTGGGTTTCCTTGTTGATCTTGATAACCTGAACGGTGATTGTTTCGCCGATTGTCAGGATCTCGGACGGGTGGTTCACACGACGCCATGCCATGTCGGTAACGTGCAACAGCCCGTCAACACCGCCCAGATCAACAAAGGCACCGTATTCGGTGATGTTCTTGACCACACCTTCGATGGTATCCCCTTCGGCCAGTTTGCCGATAACCTCGGCGCGCTGTTCGGCACGGGATTCTTCAAGGATAGCACGACGCGATACAACGATGTTGCCACGACGACGGTCCATTTTCAAAATCTGGAACGGCTGCTTCAGACCCATCAGCGGACCGGCATCACGCACGGGGCGCACGTCGACTTGCGATCCTGGCAGGAACGCAACAGCGCCGCCCAGATCAACCGTAAAGCCGCCTTTGACGCGGCCAAAGATGGCACCGTCAACGCGTTCTTCGTCAGCGTATGCTTTTTCCAGACGATCCCAGGCGGCCTCGCGACGGGCCATTTCGTGGCTGAGAACAGCCTCGCCCTTGGAGTTCTCGACCTGACGCAGAAATACTTCTACTTCGTCGCCAACGGCGATTTCGGGTTCTTCACCGGGATTTGCGAATTCTTTGATGTCGACGCGGCCTTCCATTTTATAGCCTACGTCGATGATGGCCTGACCGCTTTCGATTGCGATAACTTTGCCTTTTACGACAGACCCTTCTTTGGGTGTGTCAATTTCGAAGCTTTCGTTCAAGAGGGCTTCGAAGTCCTCCATAGATGCTGAGTGAGCCATGTGGTCTCGGTTTCCTTACGTTTATGTTACTGGCCGCGCGGTTGGCTCCGCCGGTCTTTCAGGTTGACGTTGGTCGAATCGGGATGCCCCAACACAAAACCACATAATACTAAAGGGCCGGAGGTTAATCCCGACCCTGCTCGTATCATGTGCTATGGCTCTGACGGCCCTTCGACCCGCGCTATATAGGGCGGGAACGCCTGTAACGCAAGGGGCGGCGGCAAGTTTCGCCTGCCGAATACCGCCTCAGCCGATCACCCCCAGTTTCAGGTATCTGTTGGCCCCGACCGTAAACATGTAAATCCCCGGCAGAATGAACATCGCGCCCAGCGCTATCTTCCACAGCCCGTATCCATTCACGACCCCCAGTTCGACCACCTCGCCAGGTTTCAAAGACAACCGAACCGGGGGTGAGCCACACCAGTCCACCCGCGCGACCACCTCGTGTCCGCCGGCCGGAACCTTCAACCGCAGCGTGCCTTTTTTGGAAATTTTACCGGAAACAATACCGTCGATAACGATTTTATAAGCCCGCGCCCCGTCCACAAAACCGCCACCGCGATGGACAATGATTTCACCACTTCCCGTATCAACTGCCATACCACTCAACCCGCTGCAATACGCGCTTCAATCACCGCCACCGCTTTGGCCACAGCCTCGTCAATCGACATCTCGCTGGTGTCCAGAACCACCGCATCCTCCGCCGCCACCAACGGCGCCGCGTCCCGCTCCCGATCCCGTTTGTCACGGGCGCGTAAATCTTCCAGCACCCCGTCGCGGGTCACATCCTGCCCCTTGGTGGACAGCTCCAGATAACGCCGCTCTGCCCGCACCGCATCAGAAGCCGTGACAAACAGCTTCACCTGCGCCCCGGGGCAAATCACCGTGCCAATATCGCGCCCGTCCAGCACCGCGCCGCCGCTACGCATCGCAAAGGCCCGCTGGAAATCCAGCAACGCCTGCCGCACCTCGGGGATCACCGCCACCTTGCTGGCCGCTTGCGCCACTTTGGATGTGCGCAAATCATCGCCTTGCAAATCTTCGGCCTGTAATGCCTTTGCGGCCTGAACCGGATCAACCCCGTCCAAAACCTTGCGCCCAACGGCCCGATACAACAACCCCGTATCCAGATGGGCAAAGCCGAAATGGTCCGCCACCGCACGCGATATCGTCCCCTTGCCCGAGGCCGCCGGCCCGTCGATTGCCACTGTGAAACTCATTGCTTGTCATCCCTGCTCTGGACATTTCCCCCTTTCTATTCCCCAATGCCCCCAAGAAAAAGCAATTTTGAAAAAGTAGTGCATTATGACCCGTATCCTGATGATCCTCGCCCTTTGCCTGACCGCCACAGCACCGCGTGCCGATACCCAACTCACACCGTTTGCTTTCGATCTGCACAAACAGTTTGATGACTGTATCAGCACCCCGTCCGAAAACCTTTATCGCAAGTGCCAGGACGTCCTTACCGCCAGCTATACCCTGCGCCGCGAAATTGCATACGCTTTGGACGAATGCCAAACAGCCAACGTCGAAGGCTGTGTGACGGCCTTTAAGGATGCCGGTTTCCCGGCCGACCGACTGAACATCGCCACTCTTGAACGCTGCGAGATGCTGGGCCGGCTGGAAGAGGTTGATATTCGCGAGGTGCCCGAAAATTCCTGTATCGAGAAAATCGCCCGCAATATCGAGCGAAACAGTATCCCCACCAGCCACAACACCGACATATCCTGCGGCATCAACTACATCGAATGCGCCGAAATTATTGATAAAGGCCGCGAGTATTGGGAAAGCGCCGCCCACACCGCGTTTTATGAAAAACTGAACGCTGTCCCCGGGTCATCCGATTTCAGCAATGATGCTTTAACCAGCCACCGGTACTACAGCCTGCTGGAACGCCAACATCGGCTGCGGATTGATCTGGCCGAAACCACCTGCAACATCCAAACCGTCATTCCCCACTGGGCCAACACAATTGATAATGAGGAATGCATGGGCGAAGCTTATGCCAGAATATGGCTCAACATGAATGCGGAAGAGGAGTAGAATCCTGAAAAACCCCGCCATCATATTCGCGCTACTCCTTGCCACCGGCCTGCCGGCCTATGGCGACACACCGCTCGAATATTTCGGCTTTGCCGCTGTGAATTGCGGTCTGGATGATCCGCATGATGATATCGTAAAGACCGATTACACCGATGAAGTTGCCGGTTTCACCAACCTCAATCAGGTCTGCATTGCCGATAACACGCAGACTACCGCCCAAAGGCTGCATCAGTCCGCCCGCCAGTTCACCCCGTTGTTTTACATCGAACCGGTCTTTTTCAGCGAACAGAACGGGCGCCTCCAGCCAAACGTCCAACGCGGCACCTTACTACAAATGCTGCAACAGGCCATCAACCAAAGCGGCGTCCCCGCCAGTGGTCTGATCTTTTACCTTGCGGATGAACCGACCCGCCGCCACCTGCCCCTTGCCGATCTGGAGAATGCAGCGCTTACCCTGCGCACCCTCTATCCTGAAACCCCGATCATGGTGATCGAGGCCTATTCCCCGAATGGCCCCGCCCCGATTGCCCGCAACATCCAGTATTGGGGGTTCAATGCCTACACCGTAGCCGATCCCGCGCTTGAACCGCGCTACCCCGCTTATCTGAACCGTGCCGCCGCCATGCTGTCGCCGGATCAGGCGCTGGTTATGGTGATGGATGCGCATCACACACCGCACCACACCCGTGCAGGGCTGGCTCCGGATAATATGGCAAACGTCGCCCGTGCCTATTACGCCTACGCCAAAAGCCGTGGCGATATCGCCGCGCTGGTCGGCTATACTTGGGCGGGTGGCATCGATGGTGACTGGGAAATTGGCGCACGCAACTTGCCCGCACCGGTTCTGGACGCATATCGCGAAATCGGCCACGCCATCACTGGCAAATAACCCTGCGCAACTTATGCTCCGCGAGTATATATAATATCTTAACCCGCGAACAATGCATTGCCGCGTCAGGGAACCATCGTGGTCAACGCCGGATCCCGGCCATCCGCCTTGGGCAGATCATCCCCCAACTCGTAATAATCCCCTTTGTCGGCGCAGAAAATATGCCCTTTCATGGTCAACCCAGTCGGCCCGTCCAGCGTGCCCGCGAATATCGACAGGTTCATCCCTGCCCCGTCCCAAAACAGATTGCTGCCACATATCCCGCAAAACCCGCGCCGCGCTGTGTCGGATGATTGATACCACGTCACCTTGCCCGTGATTTCGATATCATCCCGATAACACGACGTCGCCGCCACATGGTGCCCGCTGGCCTTGCGGCACTGGGTGCAATGACAGGCAACCACAGGCCGCAAAGGGCCGGTGATGACATACGTAATTTTCCCGCATAGACAACTGCCGGTATGTTTCATCCCGCGACCTTTCTTTTGCGACGCCACGCCACCACCAACCCAACCAAAAGTGCAGCAAAGGCCAACGTCGACGTCGCCGATTTCAGCACGGTCCACATATTTGCTCGGGCAACCATATCCGGTGTCACATCAATTAAAGCCGCTTTCAGCATTCCGGCAACAGCGGCATTTTCAAGATAATCAAATATAGCCGCAAGAACCGCAATGCCGGATGCCACATAGCGACCGAAACCCTGAAACAGCATATTGAATGCCATCACCAATGTAACCGCCATTAACCCGGGATAAGCACCATCAAGGCTTTGCTGAACGGTTAAATAAAACTGCCTTCCCTCTTCGGAAATCGCCTCGCGAAAAAATGCGGCGTCGTCAAAACCATAGCCGATCAGACGTAAATCAAATGGCAACAGGCCATTGGCCTCGGCTGTTATATAGGGCAATGACCAAAGCACCATCGTTAGATAGATGCCCATCGTCACCGCAAAGATCAGCCAGAAAACCAGACGCATTTCGCCCTCCTAGTTTGAACGCTCCAACCGCGCGCCCAATTCAGCCATCAATGGCTCGAAAATCGGAAAACTGGTGGTGATCGGCGCCCCGTCATCTATCGAAACCGGCTGCTGGCTGGCCATGCCCAGCACCATGAAACTCATCGCGATCCGGTGGTCCAGATGGGTCTTGCACGTGCCGCCCCCGGTAACCGAGCCAGCCCCCTGCCCCGTCACCGTCAGCATGTCCTCGGCTTCCTCGACAGCAACACCGTTGGCCTCAAGCCCCCGCGCCATCGCATCGATCCGGTCACATTCCTTGACCCGCAACTCCTTGACACCACGCATCACGGTCTGACCTGTCGCATTGGCCGCCACCACCGAAAGGATCGGGTATTCGTCAATCATACTTGCCACGCGTTCCGGCGGCACTTTGACCCCGACCATATCGGGCGAATAGCGCGCCCGCAGATCGGCCACCGGCTCGCCGCCCTCGATGCGTTCGTTCTCGTATGTCAGATCGGCACCCATTTCCCGCAACGTGGTAAACAAGCCGTTGCGCGTCGGGTTCATACCAATCCCGGGCACCAACACGTCCGACCCCTCGACAATCAACGCCGCACAGACCGGAAAAGCGGCCGAGCTTGGATCACGCGGCACCACAATATCCTGCGCCTGCAATTCCGGCTGACCTGTCAGGGTGATCATGCGCCCCTCACCGGTTTCCTCGATCGAAATATCGGCACCAAACCCCGCCAGCATCCGCTCCGTATGATCCCGCGTCGGTTCCTTCTCGATCACCACCGTTTGCCCCGGCGCATTCAGCCCCGCCAGCAACACGGCCGATTTCACCTGTGCCGAGGGCACTTCCATCTCGTAACGCACCGGCACCGGATCAGCGGCACCGACAATGGTCATCGGCAACCGCCCGCCAACACGGCCATAAGCCTGCGCCCCGAACAATCCAACCGGCCCCGTGATCCGCCCCATCGGGCGACTGCGCAAACTGGCGTCCCCCGTGAATGTCGCGGTGATCGGACAACTCGCCATCGCCCCCATGATCAAACGAACACCGGTGCCGGAATTGCCACAATCAATTACATTGTCCGGCTCGGCAAAGCCGCCAACCCCGACCCCGAACACCGACCAATCCCCGCCGCCATGTTCGATCACATCCGCCCCAAAGGCGCGCATCGCCCGCGCCGTGTCCAGCACATCATCGCCTTCCAGCAATCCGGCGATCTTGGTTTCACCCACCGCCAGCGCACCCAAAATCAGCGCCCGATGCGAGATCGACTTGTCCCCCGGCACCTCGGCCACACCCTTCAGCGCACCGCCGCGGCGGGATTTCATCGGGGTTGGTTCACCATGACCTGACATCGCACATTCCTCGTCAAACTGCGTTACGTCCTGCATAGCCCAAGCCATTTGCCTGCGCCATGCCCTTCCCATTATCGTTCCCGAAATATCCCCGCCGGAGGCATAAAATTCCTTTGGACTGCCCTCTAAACCCGCCGGAATGTCATATAATGAGGCACCCGCCCTTCGCGCAGCGCCTTCTTTTCATAACGGGTGGAAATCCAGTCGCCCCAGGGCTTTCGCCAATCGTCCGGCCCTTCGGCCAACCATTCAAAATCGTCCCGCGCCATCATCTGCTCCATCGTCTGGCGCACATAATCCGGAATATCGGTCGCCACGCGAAATATTGCACCTTTTTTCAACACCCGCGCCAAGGGGTCCAGATGTTCGGGTGTCACAAACCGGCGGCGATGGTGGCGCGCCTTGGGCCATGGGTCGGGATACAGCAAAAACGCCCGATCAATCGAGCCATCGGGCAGCACATCGAACAGATCGCGCACATCTCCGGGATGCACCGCCACGTTATCCACTCCGGCCTCGCGGATTTTGCCAAGCAACATCGCCACACCGTTGATATACGGCTCGCAACCTATGATCCCGACATCGGGGTTTTGCGCGGCCTGATGCACCATATGCTCGCCACCGCCAAAGCCGACTTCCAGCCACACCGGCCGCCCGCCAAACAGTGCCTTCAAATCCAGCGGCAACCGGTCGGGGTTTTCATCCCAGCCCACAGCACCGGGCGAAAGCCTTGCCAGATCCTCGTCCAGATAAACCTTCTGGCTGTCGCGCAGGGCCTTGCCCTTCAGGCGGCCATAGAAATTCCGGTAAGGGCGGGTTTTGGGGGTGTTTTTATCACTCATCTTCATCATCCAAAAAGAAAGGCGGGCAAATTGCCCACCCTATATTTCCGTCAGCCGTAGGGCGGGGTTTATAGCGTGTCGCGCCTGACCGGAAACGGGCATTCATCCGGCTGGGTGAGGCAGCACCTGCAATGCAGGTGCGTTCGCCCGGCCGGATGAATTCAATCCGGCGCGATATGCTCTACCCCGCCGTTCGTTATACAGCTTTTTTCAGGGCCTCGACCAGATCGGTTTTCTCCCAGGAAAATCCGCCATCCGCTTCGGGTGCGCGGCCAAAGTGGCCATAGGCCGCCGTGCGGGCATAGATCGGACGGTTCATCTGCAATTTGGTGCGGATGCCTTGCGGCGTCAGGTCCATCACCTGATCAATCGCTTTTTCAATCACGGAATCATGCACTTCGCCGGTGCCGAATGTATCGCAGTAAATCGACAAAGGCCGCGCAATACCAATCGCATAGGACAACTGGATCGAACAGCGGTTCGCCAGCCCCGACGCCACCACGTTTTTCGCCAGATAGCGGGCGACATAGGCGGCCGAGCGGTCAACCTTGGTCGGATCCTTGCCCGAAAATGCCCCGCCCCCGTGCGGCGCGGCCCCGCCATAGGTGTCGACGATGATCTTGCGGCCGGTCAGGCCGGCATCCCCGTCAGGGCCGCCAATCACAAAGGTACCGGTCGGGTTGACCCACCATTTTGTAGCATCCGTAATCCAGTCCGTTGGCAGAACCTCGCGGATGTAAGGTTCGACAATCGCGCGGATGTCGTCCGATGTCTGGCATTCCTCGGAATGCTGGGTCGACAACACGATCGAGGTCACCTCGACCGGCTTGCCATCCTCGTAACGCAGTGAAATCTGCGATTTTGCATCGGGACGCAATGTCGGCTCGGTGCCGTCCTTGCGCACTTCGGCCAGACGCCGCAGGATCGCGTGGGAATACTGGATCGGGGCGGGCATCAGCTCGGGTGTTTCATCCACCGCATAGCCAAACATGATGCCCTGATCGCCAGCACCTTCATCCTTGCCTTCAGCAGCATCCACACCCTGTGCGATATGCGCGGACTGACCGTGCAGCAGGTTTGTTACCTCGACGGTGTTCCAGTGGAAATGCTCTTGCTCGTAACCGATATCCTTGATGCAATCGCGGGCGATCTGGTCGATCTTGCCCAGATATTCGTTCAGCTTGGATTTGTCCGACAGGCCAACCTCGCCGCCGATGACCACACGGTTTGTGGTCGCAAATGTTTCGCAGGCAACGCGGGCTTCCGGCTCTTCGGCCAGAAAGGCGTCCAGAACAGCATCCGAAATGCGGTCGCACAGCTTGTCGGGGTGACCTTCGGAAACGGATTCCGAGGTGAAGGTATAGTTCTGACGGGACATGAATAGTGCTCCAGTGATAAGTTACACCGCCACGTCAGGAAGCCGTTGTAGCGGTTTGATCCATCCCCGATAAGGGGCAGGCACGACGGGGTCAACCAATAAACCTGCGTCTTTTTAGCAATAACGCGGCAGCGGCAACGATCAACAACAGGTTAACCGGCAAATCCCCCGTGCGGGAATACAGTGTCGGGGGCAGGCCATGTGGCAATTTCACATCCAGATACCCCGCAACCCCCAACCCCAGTTGCGCAGTGATTTCCCCGCGCGCATCAATCATGGCGGAAATGCCGGTATTGGCGGCGCGCACCATCGGCAGGCCCTGCTCGATCGCGCGGAAACGCGCCTGTGCCAGATGCTGTTGCGGGCCGGTCAGATTGCCGAACCACGCATCATTGGTGATTTGCAATAACCAGTCGGGGCGTGGTGTGACGCCACCCACTTCTTCGGGAAAGATCGCCTCGTAACAGATCAACGGCAAGGCACGCCCCAGCCCCGGAATATCCACCAGTCGCAACCCGTCGCCCGAGCCAAACCCGAAACCGCCCTGCGCGGCCAGCCCTGTCAGGCCCAGTTTTGCCGCCAGCCAGCCACCGGGCATATATTCGCCAAAGGGCACCAGATGGCTTTTGTCATAGACATCCGCCACCACGCCATCCGCGCCCAGCACCACCAGCGAATTGTAATATTCGCCCGCCGCCCCGCGCCGCTGCATCCCCAGCACCACCGGCACCCCGTCGGCCGCATCGGCAATTACCTGCAATGCCCCTTCGGCACTGTTCAGAAGATAAGGCACCGAAGTTTCCGGCCAGATGACCAGATCGGGCTTTCGCTCGGTCACGGCTGCCGTGAACTGCAAATTCCGGTCAAAGAAAACCGGTATCATCTCGCGGTTCCATTTTTCGTGCTGCGGTGCGTTGGTCTGGATGATGCGGACAAATTTTGGTTCGGAGTTGCCACCATTTTTGGCCAGATACAGTAATTTGGACGCCGCCTGTCCATTGCCCAGATACAACAGCCCCGCGCCCACAATCACCACAACCGGCACCAGAATTATACGTTTGCGATGCCCCAATCCTGTGACCAGCGCCCAGACGCCCGCCAATGTCAGCAAGGTTAATCCATGCGGGCCAATCAGGCTGGCAAACTGCGCTATGCCGGTATCCAGCCAGATATATCCCAGCAATCCCCACGGAAAACCCGTCAGGATCACGCTGCGCAGCACTTCGGTGCCGGCCCAGAACACCACCAAGGCAATCCCGCGTCCCTGCCAGCGTGCAAGCCAGAACGCCAGCGCCCAGAACAGTGCCATTCCGGCGGCCATGCCGATCAGGGCAAAGGGGGCCATCCAGCCATAGGTGGCGATATCCACCAGAAACGGCTCGACTATCCAGTTCAGAACCAGCGCAAAATATCCAACGCCAAAGGCCCAGCCAATCCAGCCCGCCTGCCGCGTTGTCGCGGTGTTCTGGAACAACCAGACCCCGCCGGCCAGCCCGATCAGCGCCAGCCAGACCAGCCCGAAAGGCGCCTGCCCCAGACCCGTCAGCGCGCCGCCGGCCAAGGCCAGCAACATCTTGCGCCGCGTGGACCAACCCGCCAAGTCAGTCACCCTTGGCATCCGGCAACCGCACCCTTAACCGTTTGATCCGGCGTGGATCGGCATCGACCACTTCAAATTCCGGCCCGTCCGGATGCACCACCACTTCACCCCGTGCAGGCACATGGCCCGACAGCAGGAACACCAGACCGCCCAACGTGTCGATCTCCTCTTCCTCGTCCTCATCCACCAGACGATGCCCGATCTCGGCCTCGAATTCTTCCAAAGGCGTGCGCGCCTGCGCCAGATAACACCCCGGCCCTTCTTTGATCCAGAACTGGTCCTCTTCCAGATCGTGTTCGTCCTCGATCTCGCCGATCACCTGTTCCACCAGATCCTCGAGCGTGACCAGACCGTCAACCCCGCCGTATTCGTCAATCACCAGCGCCATGTGAATCCGGTCCGCCTGCATCTTTTGCAGCAGCACCCCGATCGGCATCGAGGGTGGCGCAAACAACAGCGGGCGCAGCAGTTTCTTCAGGCTGAACCGGCCACCGGCCCCGTTAAACCCGTGTTTCAGCGCAAAATCCTTCAGGTGCACCAGCCCCACAGGCGTATCCAGCGTTTCCTTGTAAACCGGTATCCGCGTCAGGCCGGTTTTGCGGAACAACTGCACCAGATCATCTTTTTTAATGTCCTCGGGCACCGCCACGATCTCGGCCTTGGGCACCGCCACATCCTCAAGCGACATGCGCCGCAGGTTCAGCATACCGCGCACATCTGTGGCGGGCGCAGCCTGTCCTGTCTGTGCCTCGCTGTTTTTGTCAGCTGTGTTGGTGGGGCCAAGGGCAGCCATCAGGCGGCCGAAAAAGCCGCGTTGCCCTTTGTTTTGTCCGTCCCGCGCGCTTTGCGCCGCGTTAGAGGAACCGTCAGTCGTGTCGCCCATTTTTCCTTTCCAGTTCAGCGGACATCATGTGTCCTGCACCCTATATGGGTCTGAAATGCCCAGTTTGCCAAGCACTTCGCCCTCTAATCGTTCCATTATCGCGGCATCCTGATCGGATATGTGATCATATCCCAACAGATGCAGCACCCCGTGCACCAGCAAATGCGTCACATGGTCGTTTATATCCTTGCCGGACTCGGCCGCCTCGCGGGCGCAGGTATCATAGGAAATTGCGATATCGCCCAGTTCTTCGGGCATGCCGCTCGGGTCCGGCTCGGGCGGCAAGGGATGTTCCCCGGGGCGCGCGCGGTCTTGCGCTGGCCACGATAGCACGTTGGTTGGCGCAGGTTTGCCGCGAAACTCGGCGTTCAGATCGGCAATCCGTGTGTCATCGCAGGCCAGCAGACTGATTTCGAAATACTGCGGATCAATCCCCAGATGTTGCAAAGTCGCTGCGCAAGCCCGCTGTGCCAGCGCCTCGATACCCAGCGTGTGCCAGCGCTCATCCTCGATATTCACCCCGACAAGATCAGTTTCCATCGGCGTCATAGGCCTCGATAATCCTGGCCACCAGCGGATGGCGCACTACGTCTTTGGCGGTGAAATAGTTGAAGTCGATTTTCTTGATGCCCTTCAGCAGGCGCTCGGCCTCGTGCAAACCACTCACGACCCCGCGCTGCAAATCCACCTGCGAGCGGTCCCCCGTAATCACCATCCGGCTGCCCTTGCCCAGACGGGTAAGGAACATTTTCATCTGCATCGAGGTGGCATTTTGCGCCTCGTCCAGCACCACGAAAGCCTCGGACAAAGTCCGCCCGCGCATGAAGGCCAGCGGAGCGATTTCGATCCGCTTGTCCTCGATCAGTTTGGCCACCTGTTTGCCGGGCAGGAAATCCGACAGGGCGTCATACAGCGGCTGCATATAGGGGTCGATCTTGTCCTTCATGTCGCCGGGCAGAAAGCCCAGCCGCTCGCCCGCCTCGACCGCGGGGCGCGACAGGATGATTTTGTCCACCTTGCCATCCAGAAACAGATTCACCCCGACCGCAACCGCCAGATAGGTTTTGCCGGTGCCCGCCGGGCCGATGCCGAAACACAGCTCGTTTTCAAACAGGGATCTGACATAGGCCTTCTGGGCCTCGGTGCGTGGCTCGACCAGTTTCTTGCGGGTGCGGATTTCAACAGGACCGCCCTTGAACATCTCGATCTGTTCGCCATCGGGGGCGGCGTCCATCACCGCCGAATCCCCCATGCGGATTTCGCCCTCGACATCGCCCATTTCCAGCGGCCGGCCACTTTCCAGCCGCGCATAAAGCGCGTTCAGAACGCGGGCGGCGGCAAGGGCCGCATCCTCTTCGCCAATCAATGCCAGCCGGTTGCCGCGCCGTGCGATCTGGATGGAAAACTGCTGTTCGATATGGGCAAGGTTGCGGTCATATTCGCCGCAAAGGTCGATCAATAGACGGTTGTCGGGAAATTCCAGCAGAACCTCTTTCGGGGTGTTCGGCGGTGTTGCTGCACTTATGGCCAATCAAATCTCCGTTTGTCAAAACTTGCCCCGCAATGGTGCCAACTTGGACGCATGCGCGCAAGGTGCAACCGGATCATTTCACATCACAGTTACATTTCCGTCTACAGCAGTTCCCCGCCTAGCGAATTTGTTTCGCTTTTCACCACCCGAACCCGCCGGATGTCACCAGCCTGCAAATCCGGCCCCGCCACATGCACCGCATGAAGATGCTGGCTTTTGCCGATCATCTGTCCGGCAAGGCGACCTTTCTTTTCAAACAGAACATCCACCTCCTGCCCCACCATCGCCTCTTGCAAGGCACGTTGTTGCTGGGTCAGCAGGGCCTGCAACTGCTGCAAACGGGCGTTGGCCACCTCGACCGACACGAAACTGCGCTCGGCCGCAGGTGTGCCCGGACGGGCGGAATATTTGAACGAATAGGCCTGCCCGTAGTTCACTTCGCGCACCAGATCCATTGTCGCGTCGAAATCCGTGTCCTCCTCGCCGGGGAAGCCGACGATGAAATCACCGGAAATCAGGATGTCGGGGCGTGCGGCGCGGATACGTTCGATCAGGCGGATGTAATGCTCGGCGGTGTGCTGGCGGTTCATCCCCTTCAGCACCTTGTCGCTGCCCGATTGCACCGGCAAATGCAGATAGGGCATCAGTTTATCGCACTCCCCGTGTGCGGCGATCAGATCATCCGTCATGTCGTTGGGGTGGCTGGTGGTAAAGCGGATACGCTCCAGCCCGTCCACATCGTTCAGCGCCCAGATCAGTTGCGCCAGCGTCCAGTCGCCGCCGTTATAGGCATTCACATTCTGCCCCAGCAGATTGATCTCCTTCACACCACGTTCGACCAACTCGCGGGCCTCGCGCAAAATCCGTTCCGGCGGGCGCGACACCTCGGCCCCGCGGGTATAGGGCACCACGCAAAAGGCGCAGAATTTGTCACACCCCTCCTGCACCGTCAAAAACGCCGAGGGCGCACGACGCGGCAAAGGGCGGTCCGGCAGATGTTCGAATTTGTCTTCCAGCGGGAAATCCGTATCCAGCGCCTTTTCCCCCGCCTCGACCTGTTTCATCATCTCGGGCAGACGGTGATAGGTCTGCGGGCCGACGACCAGATCGACCATCGGCTGGCGGCGCATGATTTCCTCGCCCTCGGCCTGTGCCACGCATCCGGCAACGCCGATCTTCAGATCGGGGTTTTCCGCCTTGATACCCTTGTAGCGCCCCAGTTCCGAGTAAATCTTTTCAGCCGCCTTTTCGCGGATATGGCAGGTGTTCAGCAGAATCATATCCGCGCCTTCGGGGGCCTCGACCTGCTCGTAACCGGATGCGCCCAGCGCCTCGGCCATGCGTTCACTGTCATAGACGTTCATCTGACAGCCATAGGTCTTGATATACAGCTTTTTGTTGTTCGACATCGGGCACACCGGATTCAGGAATTTCGGAATGCACCTCTACACCGGCTTGGCAAGGCTTGCAATGAAGTGCGAAATGGCCGATTCTGGCCGCAAGCGGGTAAAGGGTAGCGAAAAAATGCGGTATAACGATCTGGCGGATTTCCTGAACAGGGGCAAACAGGCGCTGGCCAAAGGGCCGGTCGCCCTGATTCTGGTCGAGGATGCGACCGAAGTCGACAGCACCATCCAGCACCACCTGCAACTGGAGTTCAAATCGGTTCTGGTGTTTGCCGGCGACGGTATGGAACCGGCCCCGGAAAACACGGATAAAATCCACCTGATCCCCTATGACATGTCCGCCGACAATGCGATGACCACCGCCGTCAACAGCATCATTTCGGCGGCACCGGGCGTATGGCTCTATTACTGTTTCAACGCCGAATACCTGTTCTATCCGTTCTGCGAGACCCGCACCGTGGCCGAAATGCTCGCCTTCCACACCGAGGAACGCCGCAACAGCGTCCTGACCTATGCGATCGACCTGTATGCAAATGACCTGAACCGCTCCCCCGATGCGGTGTCGCTGGAAAACGCCCATCTGGACAAAACCGGCTATTACGCACTGGCCCGCGAGGACGCCACAAACCGGCATCACCCCAAAGATCGGCAACTGGATTTTTACGGCGGATTGCGCTGGCGGTTCGAGGAACACATCCCGTGGGAGCGCCGCAAGATCGACCGTATCGCCCTGTTTCGCACCAAAAAGGGCCTGGAATTGCGCCCCGACCACACCTTCAATGACGAGGAATACAATACCTATTCCTGCGAATGGCACCACAATATCACGGCCGCGATCTGTTCCTTCCGCGTTGCCAAGGCGCTAAAACACAACCCCGGCTCGACCTTTGATATCGAAACCTTCCAATGGCACAACTCGGCCAAATTCGAATGGAATTCCCGGCAACTGATGGATCTGGGGCTGATGGAACCGGGGCAGTGGTTCTGACCACCACCCCGAAATCCTTATTCGGCCATCAACACCGGCACGATCATCTGGTGCAGAATTGAATCCGTCACCCCGCCAAAGGCCTTTTCCCGCAGGCGCGAATGGCCAAAAGCCCCCATCACCAGCAAATCGGCACCGGAATCGGAAATGTAGTTCTGGATTGTGGTATCGACCGACAAATCGGGGTTGACCACCGTCGCCACCTTGGCATTGATGCCATAACGCTCCAGATGATCGACCAGGTTCTCGCCCTGCTGCCCGCCAAATTCGCCACTGCGCTTTTTCGGATTGATCACCAGAACGATCACTTCTTTGCGCGCCTTCAGCATCGGAATGGCATCATTCACCGCCCGAACGGCTTTTTTGCTACCATCCCATGCGATCACGGCCTTGCGCACTTTGGCGTCAAAGCGCCCGATATAGGGCACCACATAGACCGGGCGACCGGTGTTCAGCAAAACCGCTTCCAGCAGGTTTTCCTGAAACGCCTTGCCCTTTTCGTTCGGATTGGGCTGGCCGACAAAGATCAGGTCCGCATGGCGGGCAAAAAACGCCAGCCGCGCCGGCGCCTTGGAGGCCGAACAGGCCACAACCCAACTGCGGAACTCGATGCCGGCCCCGATCGCGGCTGATTCGAATTTCTCGACAGCACTTCTGGCCGCCTTTTGCACAATTTCCTGCTGTGCGTCGGTCAGGCTCGAGGGGAAATCAATGCCGATATAGGTGGAAATCGTCGATTCCAGCGCCAGCGCAATGCCGGTCAGCCGTGCACCTTCGCGCTTGGCCAATGCCACAGCCGCCGCCACACGTTCGGCGCAAATATCGGTATCATCCAGATGGACAAGCAAATCTTTATAGGACACAGGAGGCCTCCTTTTGAATATTTTCCCCATCCTTACAGAAACCGGGCGCAACGGGTATGATCTTTGTCAAATTATATGAATATGATACCCCCTTGTGACAAAAGCGCCGCCCCGCCATTTCGCGCTTGAAAACCGCAGGCGCAATCCCTGATTAGAGGCACGACAACCGAACAGGAAAACCACATGGAACTGCTATCAGACTGGGGGGAATTCATCGCCGCATTCGTGGTGTTCTTCGTGTCCCACTCGATCCCGACACGCCCTGCTGTTAAATCGCGCATTGTCGCACTGATCGGGCCGATCGGATTCACACTGGCCTATTCCGCTCTGTCCACCGCCATCCTGACATGGATCATCGTCGCCGCCGGCCGCGCGCCATACGTTGAAATCTGGGGGTGGGAGCCATGGCAAAACCATGTGCCCCTGACAGCAATGTATTTCGCCACCCTGATTTTCACCATGACCCTGTGCCGGCCCAATCCTTTGTCCTTTGGCGGCTGCAACAATGACCGCTTTGATCCCGACAACCCCGGCCTGATCGGCTGGATCCGCCACCCGCTGCTGGTCACCCTGCTGATCTGGTCACTGGCGCATATGGTCCCCAATGGCGACCTTGCCCATGTCATCGTCTTCGGCCTGTTCGCCGCCTTCTCGATCCTTGGCATGCGCATCATCGACAAACGCGCGCGGCGCATCCTCGGGGCGGATGAATGGCAACGCCTGTCCAACACCAAACGCAGCTTCAAATTCACCCGCAGCGGCATAATGCGCTTTGCACTGGGCACTGCCATCTACCTTGCCCTGCTTTACCTGCACGAACCGGTGATCGGCATCAGCCCGCTGCCATAACCCTGTTTCTCTTTTGTGAAAATATCCGCGCCGCAGGCAATCCCGAGGCCCCTTTACGGGGCCGAGACATAAAGCGGCCCGCAAGGGCCTCCGTTTAGCAGGGGCTTATTTACGCCGCAGCCGGATCACCACATCCACCTTGCTGACCTCGGCCCCCGCAGGCGCCTCGGGCAAACGGCAGATTTCCAGTTGATCGCTGGGGGCATCCATCAATTCTTCGCTGTCTTCCCAGTAGAAATGCGGATGGTCCGACATATTGGTGTCAAAGTAACTTTTTGCCCCGTCCACCATGATCTCACGCATCAAACCGGCCTGACAAAAGGCGCGCAGCGTATTGTAAACCGTTGCCAACGATACCTTTTCACCCGATTGCAAAACCGAAGCATACAGGCTCTCGGCTGTCACATGCCGGTCCTGTCCATCCCCGACCAGCAATCCGGCCAAAGACAACCGCTGCCGCGTCGGGCGCAATCCCGCCCCGCTCAGCCATTCTTTTCCACGTTCCGCAGCCATTACCGTCATAATCGCGCATCCTCTGTTACACATTACATATAAAGGCGTTTGCGGGAGAATTTCAATTGCAAATCAGTCGCATTATATATCACCCCCTTGCAGCAGCCAGCCCTTGCCACCATTTACCACCCGATGATAGAAGGCCCGTAAGGGACATGTAATATCTAACGGGGGGCTGGGCTGAATGGCCGATTTTCCAACAAGTTTTGACAAAGACGACCTGATCAAATGCGCCAATGGCGAACTTTTCGGCCCCGGCAACGCGCAATTGCCGCTGCCACCGATGCTGATGATGGACCGGATCACCGATGTATCCGGTGACGCTGGCGCACACGGCAAAGGCCATATCGTTGCAGAATTCGACATCCACCCCGATCTCTGGTTTTTCCCCTGCCATTTCCCCGGCAATCCGGTGATGCCCGGCTGCCTTGGCCTTGACGGGTTGTGGCAGTTGACAGGCTTCAACCTCGGCTGGCGCGGCATGCAGGGGCAAGGGTTTGCCATCGGTGTCGGCGAAGTCAAATTTTCAGGCATGGTCACCCCCGAAACCAAAATGATCACCTACAAGATCGACTTCACCCGCGTCATCGACCGCCGCCTGAAACTGGGTGTGGCGGATGGTATCATCCTTGCCGATGGCGAAGAAATCTATGCCGTAAAAGACCTCAAAGTCGGCCTTGCAGCCGCGAAAGACTAAGGAGAACGCCATGCGTCGCGTCGTCATTACCGGAATGGGCATCGTTTCCTCGATCGGAAACAACGTCGAAGAAGTGACCAAAGCCCTGCGCTCGGGCAAATCCGGCATCATTGCCGCGCCTGATTACGCCGAAAACGGGTTCCGGTCACAGATCCACGGCATGCCGCAAATCGACGTGGCAGAACATATCGACAAACGCCAGTTGCGGTTCATGGGGCCGGGGGCGGCCTATAACTATATCGCGATGGAACAGGCGATTGCCGATTCCGGCCTCGAGGAAAGTGACGTCTCCAACCCGCGCACCGGTCTGGTGATGGGATCCGGCGGGCCTTCGACCTCGAACTTCTTCCAGGCCCACAAGATCGTGAAAGAAAAAGGCGCGCCCAAACGCATGGGGCCGTTCATGGTCACCCGCTGCATGTCCTCGACCAACTCGGCCTGCCTTGCCACACCGTTCAAAATCAAGGGCGTGAATTACTCGATCACATCGGCCTGCACCACATCCCTGCACTGCATCGGCAACGGGGTTGAACAAATCCAGTTCGGCAAACAGGACATCGTTTTCGCCGGCGGTGGCGAGGAACTGGACTGGACCCTGTCCTGCCTGTTCGACGCGATGGGCGCGATGTCCAGCAAATATAACGACACCCCAGAAACAGCATCCCGCGCCTTTGACGCCACCCGCGACGGGTTCGTCATTTCCGGCGGCGGCGGCGTTGTGGTTCTGGAAGAACTGGAACACGCACTGGCCCGTGGCGCGAAAATCTACGCCGAAGTTACCGGTTACGGTGCCACCTCGGACGGCCACGACATGGTTGCGCCGTCGGGCGAAGGGGCCGAACGCTCGATGAAGCTGGCCCTAAGCACCATTGGCGATCGCAAGGTCGGCTATATCAACGCCCACGGCACCTCGACCCCTGCGGGCGATGTGACCGAAGTCCACGCCGTGCGCCGCGTCTTTGGCGAAGGCAACGTGCCGCCGATCACCTCGACCAAATCGGTCACCGGCCACTGTCTGGGCGGCGCAGGTGTGCACGAGGCAATCTATTCGCTGATCATGCTGGGGGGCGATTTCATCGCACCTTCGGCCAATATCACCGAGTTGGACCCCGAAATTAACCCAGATGAAATCTGCACCGAATTTGTCGAAAATGCAGGTCTGGATACGGTCATTTCAAACAGCTTTGGCTTTGGTGGCACAAACGGCACCATCGCGATGAGCAAGTATCACGGGTAACTATTTATGTCGGATTTGTTAAAAGGAAAACGCGGCCTGATCATGGGGGTTGCGAACCAGCGATCTATCGCTTGGGGTATTGCCGAAGCAATGGCAGGGGCCGGCGCAGAACTGGCCTTTACCTATCAGGGCGAAGCCTTTGGCAAACGGGTCGCCCCGCTGGCCCAATCCTTGGGATCGAACATTCTGGTGGATGTGGACGTGACCGATGATGCCTCGATGGACCGCGCCTTTGACCAGATCAAATCGCAATGGGGCAGCCTTGATTTTGTCGTGCACGCGCTGGCGTTTTCGGACAAGGACGAATTAACGGGGCGCTTCGTTGATACCTCGCGCGCCAACTTCAAAAACTCGCTGGATATATCCTGCTATTCCCTGATCGACGTGGCCCGCCGCGCCGCCCCTTTGATGACCGATGGTGGCACCATCCTGACACTGACCTTTCAGGGGTCCACCCGCGTCACCCCGTTCTATAACGTGATGGGTGTGGCCAAGGCGGCACTGGAATCGGCTGTGCGCTATCTGGCCAATGACCTTGGCCCCGACGGCATCCGCGTGAACGCCATTTCGCCTGGCCCGATGAAAACCCTTGCCGGTGCAGCCATCGGCGGCGCGCGCAAAACCTACCGCGCCACCGAAGCCAACGCGCCCTTGCGCAGCAATGCGACTTTAGAGGCCGTGGGTGGCACCGCCGTCTATCTGGCCTCGGAGGCGGGCAATTGCACCACCGGCGAAATCATCCATGTGGATGGCGGCTATCATGTGCTGGGCATGGCGCAGCCGGAAAACCTGTAACCCGCGCTCCTCCAGCCTGACGGCTTTCCTCGCTTATGTTACGAAAAGCGACCGCAGGGAAGCGATGAGCGCGCGGGGAATTTAGGATTCGACCAATCCCCTTCTTTGATCTAGCTTTGAGCGGGTAAACGCGCGCGAGTTTCAAAGAAAGTGTCCAAATGGCCGAGAAAAAGATATCCAACAAAAAATACGAGGCCGAACTGGCCCGCCTGCAAATCGAACTGGTCAAAATGCAGGAATGGATCAAATCACAGGGCCTGAAGGTCGTGGTGATATTCGAGGGGCGTGATGCCGCCGGCAAAGGCGGCACCATCAAGCGGATCACCGAACCGATGAACCCGCGCATCACCCGCGTGGTGGCCCTGCCTGCCCCGACCGAACGCGAGAAAACCCAGTGGTATTTCCAGCGCTATGTCGCCCACCTGCCCTCGGCCGGTGAAATGGTGATCTTTGATCGCTCGTGGTACAACCGCGGCGGCGTGGAAAAGGTGATGGGGTTCTGCACGGAAGAGGAACATCAGGATTTCCTGCGCTCCTGTCCCGAATTCGAACGCATGTTGGTGCGTTCCGGCATCAAGATCATCAAATACTGGTTTTCGGTATCGGACGAGGAACAGGAACGCCGGTTCCAGAAACGTCTGGTCACCCCGACCAAACGCTGGAAACTATCGCCAATGGATCTGGAATCGCGCAACCGCTGGGTGGAATATTCCAAAGCCAAGGACATCATGTTCGCCCATACCGACATCAAACAGGCCCCGTGGTATGTGGTCAATTCCGACGTGAAGAAACACGCGCGGATCAATTGCATCACCCACCTGCTGAACCAGATCCCGTATGAGGACACAACCCCCGAACCCATCATGCTGGAAGACCGGCCCGTGGTGCAGGGTTATGTGCGCCCGCCGATGGAGGACCAGACCTTCGTCGAGGAAGTTCACAGCAAGCTATAGCGCCCCGTTCCGGCGGTCTGCATTTTGCCATACGCGAATCCGACGTTTTGCAGACGCAAATCAGACCGCCCAAATCCCCCTTTTCAGATGAACCGCCCTGTGCCACTGTTTGCCCGCAACCGGAAGGACACGCCATGCCCATCACCACCTGCATTTTCGATGCCTACGGAACCCTGTTCGATGTTTCAGCCGCCGCCCGCCAGGTCGCTGCTGAACCCGGTCGCGCGGATTTTGCCAAGGTCTGGCAAAAGCTGGCCAATGACTGGCGCCTGAAACAGTTGCAATACACATGGCTGCGCGCCGTGGCCGGTGCCCATACCAATTTCTGGGCCGTCACACAGGATGGTTTGGACTGGGCGCTCGAGGCCAACAACCTGCCCGATCCCGAGTTGCGCGAACGCCTGCTGGCGCTTTACTGGGAACTGTCCGCCTACGCGGAAGTCCCCGCGATGCTGGGGGCTTTGAAACAGGCGGGCATGAACACTGCTATCCTGTCGAACGGCTCGCCCGATATGCTGGACGGGGCGGTGAAATCGGCCGGTATTGGCGACCTGCTGGATGATGTTCTGTCGGTTGAATCCGTGGGTGTGTTCAAACCGCATGCCAGTGTTTACGCCCTTGTGAACGAACGGTTTTCCTGCATCCCGGACCAAGTGCTTTTCGTCTCATCAAACGGCTGGGACGCCGCCCATGCTACCGGTTTCGGCTTTCAAACCGCATGGGTCAACCGCGCGGGCGAACCGATGGACCGGCTGCCGTGGCAACCGGCCCATACCCTGCCCGATCTGACCACCATCCCGCAACTTGCCGGATCATTGAAATAATGGCAGCCAGAAAACCTCTGGCCGCCACAATCTTTGATCCTAACGAACCCACCCTTCTGTCAGCATCAGCTTTTGGGCCTCTTCTGTCAGCAAAAAGTCCAGAAATTGCTGCGCTTCCGGATCTGCATCAGGCGACAACGCCACATTAACATCCCGCCAAACAGTTCGTTCTGGCGCAATATCGACTTGCTCCAGTTCGCCTTTTGATGCCGGCCAGTTTGGCCAAGTGATCCAGGCATCCGCATCCATTGATTTAAACGCGCGATAACTTGCCCCTGACCCTTTGGCAAAAACGGCAATGTTCTTGCGAAATGCGGTCACATCACCAAGCCGTCCCAAACGTCCGGCAACATCTTCCCATGTGCCGGTTCCTGACGTGTTGTAAACACCCGCCCCTTCGGTCACGACGATCTTCATCCCCGGTTTCAAGAGATCGTCAAAGCCGGAAATATTCTTGGGATTACCCGCTTTGACAGCAATGATTGTCGGACGGATATAGATCGGCTCAACCTGATCCGACGAGAATGTTTTGTAGGTTTCCAGAAACGCCGTCATTGATTGCTCGGATGTTCCCCACAATATGTCTGCATCCGCTTGAGCCAAAGGCGACCATTTCTTTTCCGGTCCGGCAATGATTTCCACTTTCTGGCCTGTTTTTTGTTCCCATGCCGCCGCAACCTTGGCAAAAGCCGTATGAGGGCCACCGGCCCCGTATAGTTTGACAACCCCGTCTTTGGGCATGTGCTTGATCGCTGGGTCATATAGTGAACTGCTCTGGGCCATTGCGGCGGTTGACGTTGTCAGCAGTATAGCCAGCATAGGAAATGAAAAACGCATTGTTTTCTCCGTTTGATTGAGTTTTGCAGGTCCTCGGATCAAGGCACCCATTATACTCACACCCACGGATGCGGTTTTAATCTCTCCGCTTCAATCACACTCGCGTGTGTTTCACCTCACTTTGGTTCGGTTTGCGGGTTTTCCTCTACATTCCGGAAACTTCATGACATGCTTACGCAAAGAAACGGACAAGTAAATGTAACAGGAACGCTGAAATGAACATCGACATGATCGAAGCCGCCGCAAAACGGATTGACGGCAAAGCCCGCCGCACGCCGCTGCTGTCCTCGCCCTTTCTGGACGAAATCGCGGGGCGCCGCGTGCTGGTGAAACCGGAATGCCTGCAACACACCGGAAGCTTCAAATTCCGCGGCGCATGGTCGGCCCTGTCCGCGCTTGACCCCGACATCCGCGCCAAAGGCGTGATCGCCTTTTCCTCCGGCAACCACGCCCAAGGCGTCGCGTTGGCCGCACGCGAACACGGCACCACGGCGGTGATCGTCATGCCCTCGGACGCGCCCGAATTGAAGATAAATAACACCAAAGCATTGGGTGCCGAAGTCATCCTGTATGACCGCGCCACCGAGGACCGCGACGAGATCGGCGCGCGTCTTGCAGGGGAACGGGGATTAACATTGATCAAACCATTTGACGAACCCTTGGTGGTGGCTGGTCAGGGCACAACCGGCCTTGAAATCGCGCAACAGGCCGCTGAACTGGGCGTGACACAGGCCGAGGTTCTGGTGCCTTGCGGCGGGGGCGGCCTGACCTCGGGCATCGCGCTGGCGCTCGAGGCCAAAGCACCCGGGATGAAGGTGCATCCGGTCGAGCCGGAAGGCTTTGACGATGTGGCCCGTTCGCTGAAATCCGGCAAGATCGAACAGAACCCCGCGACCACCGGATCCATCTGCGACGCTATCATCACCCCGTCCCCCGGCGTTGTCCCTTTCCCCATCCTGCAACGCCTGTGCGGGGCGGGGTTGGTGGTGCCTGACGATGATTGCCTGCGCGCAATGGCCGAGGCTTTTACCCGATTGAAAATCGTGACCGAGCCGGGCGGGGCATCGGCACTGGCTGCCGCCCTGTTCCACGGCGAAACGCTGCAAAGTGACACGGTGATCGTTGTTGCCTCTGGCGGAAATGTCGATGCCGCGCTATTCTCGCAGGCTCTTGCAAAATACGGAAAGTAGCGAAAATGACCCGTTTCACCATTGCCAGTTTCAACGTCAAAAACCTGATCGGGGCAGATCAGGAATACTATAGGTTCATGCACTACACCCCCGAGGAATACGCATGGAAAGAAGACTGGATGGCCGATCAGGTGGTAAAACTGAACGCCGATATCGTTGGTTTTCAGGAAATCTTTGAAGAGGACGCCCTGAAGGCCGTGATCGCCGAGGCCGACCGGCGCGGCATTGCCACAAACGAGGTGACGATCCCCGACCGCAACAAGCGCTATGCCAAAAAGGCGATTTTCCGCAAACTGGCCTATAGCCCCTATACGGATGCCGCTATCGCCTTTGCCCCGAACGTGAATGATGGCGAACCCGGCCAGCGCCGCCCCGGCCTTGCGATCCTGTCGCGGTTCGGGTTTCGCGGCAAACCTGTGGTCATTCAACAACTGAAACCGGCTATGAAAATCCCGATGCAGGATCTTGGTGGCGGGGATGGCGGCTATTACACCGTTTCCCGCCTGTCCCGCCCGATCCAGAAGGTGCGCATACCGATTGGCAACCGTGTGATCACGGTTTTCAACTGCCACTTGAAATCCAAACTGGGAGAGTTCGTTACCCCGAAAGGCGCCGAATTTGCGCCCGAAGCCGACCTGACCCGTTATGACGCCGCCGGTCGGGCACTGGGATCATTGCGGGCCGGTCTGCGCCGCATGGCCGAGGCCTGGGTGCTGCGCCGCCTGATTATTGATGAATTGGAGGATGGCCATCCGGTGATGGTGCTGGGTGATTTAAACGACAACGAAAATGCGGTCAGCAGTGAAATTATTTCCGGCGAGATACCATTCAAGAACTACACCTGGATGCTGCGCCATGACGCGAAATCCCCCAATGACCGTTATACCGAAGAGGAAGACAAACAAATTCGCGGCGAAATCGAGCGCGTCCGCCTGCATTCCGCCGAAAAGCTGTTCGTGCGAAAATCCATGCGGGATGTGGTTTACACCTCGGCCTTTGGCGGCGTTTACGAAAGCATCGACCAGATATTGATGAGCCGCCATTTCCATCCGGACAACAACAACCGTATGGGCGAAATGGAGTATTTCAGCGTCTACAATGACCACATCACTGACGGCTCACACGACGAGGCCCCGTATAACAAACTGGCCTCGGACCACGGGCAGATCATGGCACATATGCAACTGTTTGACGTGGGGTAAGGTATACCTGACTAGGATCGCAGTTCGAAAAATGCTAGTTTATCCATAGCTTGGTTATCTAGCCTCGGTTGTGTGTCTCCTCCCAACACGCTTCCGGGGCTTTTTCTTGTTCTGCCTTTGGGCTGTTCTTTGCCTGTGTTGGTGTATTCTCGCCTCCTGCCTTGGCACCGAAGGTCCGTTCTGGCAAAATACACCAATTATCAACAATCCATAATACTCTACCAACTCCACAATAGCCTATCATCTGCAAACTATTGCTAGGGAAATCTATTGATATGGACAGCGTATACCTGAAGACCGGTGTTTTGATTTTGGTCGCCTTGTTGGGATATTCTGGCGCAACCATCGGTATGAAAATGGCCTCCAGCACTTGGAGTGGGAATGCGGTTCTATTCCTTCTCTCTGGTTTTCTTGCTGCAACTTTGCCGAAATCATCCTTATGCGGGAGATCAACCTTGGCGTGTTATATTTGGTCATTATCGCGGTCGAAACGCTGATCGTTCTGACCTATGCTTTCAGTATCGGCGAGGGCCTGACCTCGCGACAGATCGTCGGCGCCGGCTTTGTTCTGGTCGGGCTGGCGGTGGTTTCCATTGATGGGTAAGGCATCAATTTAATTGACATTGCAAACTACTTTCCCTGATACTGCCTGCGAACAGGGAGAAAACAAATGCGCACGCAAGTTGCCATTATCGGCGGCGGCCCTTCGGGGCTGTTGCTAAGTCAGCTATTGCACCGCAAGGGCATTGATACCGTGGTGCTGGAGCGCAAAACCCGCGATTATGTGCTGGGGCGTATCCGGGCGGGGGTGCTTGAGGTCGGTTTTGTCAATCTGATGCGCGAGGCGGGCGTTTCAGCGCGGATGGATGCCGAAAGTTTCACCCATGACGGCACCTGCATTGCCTACGGGAATGACCAGTTCCGCATTGATTTCAAGGCGCTGACCGGCACTTCGGTTGTGGTTTACGGCCAGACCGAACTTACCCGCGATCTGTATGACGCGCGGCAGGCGATGGGCGGGCAGATCATTTTCAACACCGAGAACGTGCAGATCCACGGGGCCGATACCGACGCGCCTTACATCACCTATGACGCCGGTCAGGGCGAAGCGCGGATAGACTGCGATTACATCGCGGGTTGCGACGGGTTTCACGGGGTCAGTCGCCCGACCATCCCCGACACGCTGCGCCGTGACTATGAAAAGGCTTACCCTTTTGGCTGGCTTGGGGTGCTGTCGGAAACCCCGCCGGCGCATCACGAATTGATTTACTCCAGCTCGGAGCGCGGCTTTGCCCTGTGTTCCATGCGGCACGCCAACCTGTCGCGTTATTACATTCAGGTGCCTTTGTCCGACGGGGTGGAAAAATGGAGTGATGCGGTGTTTTGGGACGAATTGAAACGCCGCCTGCCCGAAGACGTGGCCGAACGACTGATCACCGGCCCCGCGATCGAGAAATCCATCGCCCCGTTGCGCAGTTTTGTCACCGAACCGATGCGCTGGGGGCGTCTGTTTTTATGCGGGGATGCCGCCCATATCGTGCCGCCGACCGGGGCCAAGGGTCTGAATACGGCGGCCTCGGACATTCATTATTTGTATAACGCCCTGATTGCCGCCTATCATGACAAGGATATTGACGGGCTTGCACGCTATTCCGACCGCGCACTGGCCCGTATCTGGAAGGCCGAAAGGTTCAGCTGGTGGATGACAAACCTGCTGCACCGCTTCCCCGATCAAAGCGCGTTCGATCTGAAAATGCAGCGCGCGGATCAGGAATTTCTGGCGGAAAACGAGGCCGCACAAAAGGTGCTGGCGCAAAACTATGTGGGGTTGTCGTACTGATGCAGATGGTGGAATTGAACGGAATAACAGTGCATTACGCCGATCAGGGCGACCCGAACGGCGCACCTGTGGTGTTTTCCAATTCTCTGGGCACGGATTTCCGGCTATGGGACCGGTTGTTGCCGCATCTGCCCAAGGGCTTGCGCCTGATCCGCTATGATACGCGCGGCCACGGGCTGACCGGCGCACCCGACGGGGATTACTTCATGGGGGATCTGGTGACGGACGCGGCGGCGCTGCTGGACCATTTGGGGGTGAAAAACTGCATCTTTGTCGGCCTGTCGATCGGCGGCATGATCGCGCAGGGGCTGGCGGCGGAACGGCTGGATCTGGTGCGCGGTCTGGTGCTGTCCAACACAGCCGCCAAAATCGGCACCCCCGCCATGTGGCAGGACCGGATCGAGGCCGTGCGCAAGGGCGGGATTGCAGCACTGGAAGCCGCCATTCTGGAACGCTGGCTGTCGCCGCGCTGGCGGCAGGAAAACCCGGTGGAACTGGCGGGCTGGCGGCATATGCTGTGCCGCACGCCGGTGGCCGGCTATCTGGGCTGTTCCGCCGCGATTGCACAAACCGATCTGTTCGACAGCACCGCACGGCTGACCCTGCCGACACTGGCGATTGCGGGGTCCGAAGATGGCTCGACCCCGCCCGATCTGGTGCGCGAAACCGCCGATCTGGTGAAAGGGTCAAAGTTTCATCTGATCCGTGGTGCCGGCCATTTGCCCTGTGTCGAACAACCCGAAGAATACGCCGCCGTCCTGACCACTTTTCTTGAGGAGCAAGGCCATGTCTGAACGCTATGACAAAGGCATGGAAGTGCGCCGCGCTGTGCTGGGCAATGACCATGTGGACCGCGCCGAACTGGCCAAAACACCCTTTGATGCGCCTTTTCAGGAAATGATCACCGAAACCGCATGGGGCACCCTTTGGGCCTCTGACACCATCAGCAAACGCGACCGATCCCTGATCACGCTCGCACTTCTGGCCGCCGGTGGCCACTGGGACGAAGTCGCCATGCACATCCGCGCCACCGCCAATACGGGCGCCACGCCTGCGGAAGTGCGTGAAGCCTTCATGCACGTCGCCATCTACGCCGGAGTGCCCGCCGCCAACCACGCCCTGAAAATCGCCAAGGCCACCTATGCCGAAATGGGAGTCGAGATATGAAACCCGCCGAATACTACATGCGCGACCGCCTGCACCACCCGCCTGCGAAATCGGAAAATTACAAGACATCCATCACCCGCTCGCCGCAATACGCGCTGTTGTCACTGGAACAATCCCTGTCGGAAATCACCGGCCCCGTGTTCAGCCACAATGACATTGACCCGTTGGATAACGACCTGCTGAAAAATTATGGCCACGGCGGCGATCCGGTTGGCGAACGCATCATCGTGCATGGCCGTGTGCTGGATGAAAACGACCGCCCTGTGCCCAATACCTTGGTGGAAATCTGGCAGGCCAATGCCGGTGGGCGGTACCGGCACAAAAAGGACACCTACCTTGCCCCGATCGACCCCAATTTCGGCGGCTGCGGGCGTACCATGACAGATGCCGACGGCTACTACTATTTCCGCACCGTGAAACCGGGCGCCTATCCGTGGCGCAACTGGGTCAACAACTGGCGGCCCGCGCATATCCATTTCTCGATCTTCGGCGCGGGTTTTGCCCAACGGCTGATCACCCAGCTATATTTCGAGGGCGATCCGCTAATCGCCGAATGCCCGATCATGCAGACCGTACCGGATGCCGAGGCGATTGAGCAACTGGTCGCCAAACTCGACATGAACGCCAGCGTACCGCTGGACAGCATCGCCTATCGCTTCGACATCGTGCTGCGCGGGCGGCGCTCGACATTGTTTGAAAACCGGCTGGAGGGCAACTGATGGACTATTTGAAAGAGACCCCGTCACAAACTGCCGGCCCCTATGTCCACATCGGCCTTGCCCCGCGTGCTGCCGGTTTTGACATATTCAAACAGGAATTGGGCTGGGACATCGCCGGACCCAACGCCAAAGGCGAACGCATCCGCGTCGAGGGCTGCGTTTATGACGGCACCGGCGCGCCCATAAAGGATGTGCTGATCGAGGCATGGCAGGCCAACGCGGATGGCCATTACGCCCACCCCGAGGACGGGCGCGGTGTTGAAGCGGGCTTTCGCGGCTGGGGGCGGGTGATCACCGATTTCGACACCGGTTTCTGGGGCTTTGACACCATCAAACCCGGCGCCACACCGGGGCGAAACGGCACCACACAAGCCCCGCATATCAACCTGTGGATCGTCGCACGCGGCATCAATCTGGGCCTGAATACGCGGATGTATTTTGACGATTGCGATAACAGCACCGACCCCGTGCTGAACCTGATTGAACAGACCCACCGCCGCCAGACCCTAATTGCCACCCGCAGTGAAGGCGACAAAGGCGTGACATACCGTTTCGATATCCGCATACAGGGGCCGGATGAAACAGTGTTTCTGGATATTTAAGCGATGACGAACCCCTGCATCATTTGCGTGGCGATCACCGGATCGGTGGCGCAGAAATCCGACAATCCGGCGGTGCCCGTGACCGTTACCGAACAGGTCGAAAGCACGCATGCAGCTTATCAGGCCGGTGCCTCCATCGCTCATTGCCATGTGCGCAATGACGACGGCTCGCCCAGCTCGGACCCCGTGCGTTTCGCCCTGCTGATGGAGGGCATCCGCAAACATTGCCCCGATATGATCGTGCAATTTTCCACCGGTGGCCGTTCGGGTGCGGGGCAGGAGCGCGGCGGCATGCTGCCTCTGCGCCCCGATATGGCCTCGCTCACGGTCGGCTCCAACAACTTCCCCACCCGCGTTTACGAAAACCCGCCTGATCTGGTCGATTGGCTGGCGGGCAGGATGCTGGAATACGGTATCAAACCCGAGATCGAGGCTTTCGATCTGAGCCACATCTTTCAGGCCGCGGCGATGGCGCAGGACGGGCGGTTGAAACAGCCGCTCTATGTGCAATTCGTAATGGGGGTGAAAAACGCCATGCCGGTGGACAAGGATGTGTTCGATTTCTACATCCAAACGCTAAAACGCCTTGCCCCGGACGCGCAGTGGTGTGGCGCCGGTGTGGGCGCGGGACAGATCAGGATCAACGAATGGTCCATCGCCGCCGGTGGTCACACCCGCACGGGGCTTGAGGACAACATCCGGCTGGACCGCTACACATTGGCCTCCTCAAACGCCGCATTGGTCGCCCGCGCTGCTGATCTTTGCGCCAAATATGACCGCCCCGTCGCCACGCCAAAACAGGCGCGCACCATTCTTGGTCTGGAGGAATAGATGGCTGTTACCCCCTTTGACAGCGCCATGATGCGCGGGTTGTTTGGCGATGATGACATCGCCCGCCTGTTTTCCGACAGCGCCGAGGTGCGGGCGATGCTGCTGGTCGAAGGGGCATTGGCACAAGCACAGGGGGAACTGGGGGTAATCCCTGCGGAATCCGCCGCATTTATCAAACGCGCGGTAATGGAAGTGCAGATCGACCCCGCCGGATTATCCGCCGAAACGGGCGTGAATGCGGTGGTGGTTCCGGCACTGGTCAAGGCCTTTCACGCCGCCACGGACGCACCGGAACACGCGCAGTATTTCCACTGGGGCGCGACCTCGCAAGACATCATGGACACCGCTTTGGTGCTGCGGTTGAAACAGGTTCTGGCGCTGTTCGAGGGGCGCTTGCAGGCGATCATCAAAACCCTCGGCGCGCTGGCCCAAGCCCATGCCGATCTGCCGATGGCGGGGCGCACCTATGGGCAAATCGCTTCGCCCACCACATTCGGCGCCACGGTGACCACATGGGGGATGCCGCTGATTGACCATCTGCAACGTCTGACCGAACTGCGCCCGCGTCTGCTGCGGATCAGCCTGTTTGGGGCGGCAGGCACAGCCTCGCAACTGGAAAACGCCCCCGTATTGCGCCGCAAAATGGCCGGGGCACTGGGGCTGGAGGCCACCGATACCGCCTGGCACAGCACCCGCGACAGTATCGCCGAATATGCCGGATGGCTGGCGCTGGTGACAGGCAGCCTTGGCAAGATGGGCGGGGATTTGTTGTTGCTGACCCAGTCCGGCATTGCCGAGGTTTCGCTGGGCAGCGGTGGCGCGTCCTCGACCATGCCGCAGAAATCCAATCCGGTTCTGCCCTCGTTACTGGTGGCGCTGGCGCGGCAGGCCACGGCGCTAAACAGCGCTATTCAGGGTGCGCAAATCCACCGCCAGCAACGCGACGGGGCGGCGTGGTTTGTTGAATGGATGAACCTTGGGCAAATCACCATGGCGACCGGCCGCGCCCTGACGGCGGCGGGTGAGCTGACCGGCAATATCACACCCGACCCCGACCGGATGCTGGCCCATATCAACGACGGGTTGGGCCTGATCCATGCCGAGGCCCTGAGCTTCGAGCTGGCCAAATTCATGCCCCGCCCGCAAGCCCAAACCGAGGTCAAAGCCCTGTGCCAGCAGGCTAAAACCAACACAATCCCCCTGCCCGAACTGGCCCATGCCAAATGGCCCGACATCCCCGCCAGCCTGTTCACGCCAGTTACCCAACTGGGCGAAGCCCCCGCACAGGCCCGCGCTTTTGCCGAAGCTGCAAAAACTTATTGAACTGTTTAGTTCAGTTTGATAGCCATCAGGAACGCGCACCAAACCGGACCTGACAATGAAAACCCGCCTGCCCATTCTTTTCATCATGATCACGCTAGTGATCGACTCCATGGGTATTGGCCTGATCATGCCGGTGATGCCGGATCTGATCCGGCAGTTGCGCCATACCGATCTGGCCTCGGCGGCGATGTGGGGCGGGGTGTTGGCGACCAGCTTTGCTGTGATGCAGTTCCTGTTTTCGCCCACCATCGGCAACCTGTCCGACCGGTTTGGCCGGCGCCGTGTGTTGCTGGTATCGCTGTTCTTCATGTCGCTGGATTATCTGGTGATGGCCGTTGCCGGCAGCATCTGGATACTGCTGGCCGGGCGTATTGTGGCAGGGATCACCGCCGCCACCCAGTCCACCGGCACCGCGTTTATGGCCGATATTTCCACCGCCAAGGACAAGGCCAAAAACTTCGGCCTGGTCAGTGCCGCCTTTGGCATCGGCTTTGTCATCGGTCCGTTGATCGGCGGGGTTTTGTCCATCTTTGGCCCCCGCGCGCCGTTCTATGCCGCCGCCGCACTGGCCGCCGCCAATTTCACTTTCGGCTATTTCGTGATGCCCGAAACTGTAACCGATACCATCCGACGCCCGTTTGAATGGCGCCGCGCCAACCCGTTGGGGGCGTTCAAACACATCGCCCGCCTGCCGAGGTTAAAACCGCTGTTAACCGTGCATCTGCTCTACTCCATCGCCTTTTTTGTTTACCCCGCCGTCTGGGCCTATTTCACCCGCGAACGGTTCGGCTGGGACGGGTTGATGGTGGGTTATTCGCTGGCAATCTTTGGCATCTCGCTGGCGGTGGTGCAGGGATTCCTGATCCGTCATATCATCGCCCGTCTGGGGGAAAAGCGCACGCTGTTGTTCGGGCTGGTCGTCAACATGCTGTCCTTTCTGATGATCGGGCTGATCCCCTATGGCTGGCTGGTGATGATGCTGGCCCCGCTGAATGCTTTGGGCTCGGTTTCCGGCCCCGCATTGATGGCGATCATGTCGCACACCGCCGAGGACAACCAACAGGGCGAATTGCAAGGGTTGCTGGGCAGTATCGGCTCGATCGGCACCATCGTATCGCCGATCCTGATGACCCAGACCTTCAGCTATTTCATATCGGTGCGTGCGCCGTTTTACATGCCCGGTGCGCCGTTTTTCCTGTCGACCGGCATGATTGCGGTTTGCATCGGCATCTATTTTGCGGCCTCGCAACGGAAAACTCTGGAACAGCCCTTGCCATAGGGGAAAATATGCGCTCCCCTCGCCCCAAATCCCGAGGAGACCCCAATGACCAATATCCGCGCCGCCGTTGCCCGTGAATTCGGCCAGCCGCTGACCATCGAAACCCTGAACCTGCGCGCCCCGAAATCAGGCGAAGTCGAAGTGACACTGGAAGCCTGCGCCATCTGCCATTCCGACATTTCCTTTATGGATGGTGGCTGGGGCGGGCATTTGCCTGCGGTTTACGGCCACGAAGCCGCCGGACGGATTACCGCCATTGGCCACGGGGTAAAGGGGGTGCAGGTGGGTGATGCTGTGCTTGTCACCTTGATCCGGTCCTGTGGCGAATGCATGCCCTGTGCAACCGGCAAGCCGGTGATCTGCAACAGCCAGCCCCGTATGGAAGGGCCGCTAACCACGCTTGACGGCGGGCCGGTGGCGCAGGGGCTGGAATGCGGGGCCTTTGCCGAAAAGGTGGTGGTCGATACCAGCCAAATCGCCCCGATTCCTGACGATATGCCGATGGATGCGGCCTGTCTGCTGTCCTGCGGGGTGATCACCGGCGTTGGCGCGGTGGTGAATACGGCGGGCCTGCGGGCAGGACAAACGGCGGTTGTGATCGGGGCCGGCGGCGTGGGTCTGAATGCCATTCAGGGCGCACGAATTGCCGGTGCGGCCAAGATCATCGCCATAGATATGCTTGAGGAAAAGCTGGACGTGGCGATGGAATTCGGCGCCACCCACGGCATTCTGGCCAGTGATCCCAAACCATGGGGCAAAGTGCGCAAGCTAACCGGCGGCAAGATGGCCGATGCGGTGTTTGTCACCGTTGGCGCCACTGCCGTTTACGACACCGCCGCGCGCTATCTGGCGATGGGAGGCAAGCTGGTGATGGTCGGCATGCCCCATTCCGGCGACAAGGCGTCTTATGAACCTGTGATCACCGCCGCCACCGGCCAGCAAATGCTGGGCTGCAAGATGGGCGATGTGGTGTTGAAACGCGATATTCCGTGGATGATGGACCTGTACCAGCAGGGTCGGCTAAAGCTGGATGAACTGGTTTCAGGCCGCTTTACACTAGATCAGATCAACGATGCGATCAAAGACACCCGCACGGGGGCCGCACGGCGCAATGTTGTGTTGTTTAAATAGACCGCAAACAGCAAAATCCTGCCATTCCGTGCGATATTCTCGCTTTTTCGGAATTGCCATGCTAATATGCGAATATGAACAGGATTTATTTTAGACAGGGGTAGGAATTTTGCCTTCTACAGCAAACGCATTAAACGATGATCACGAAATGCCGGTGAACCCGGACGATATGATCAGCCAATCCGAGGCCGCCGCCAGTTTTCTAAAGGCGCTGTCCCATGAAGGGCGCCTGATGATCCTGTGCCACCTGTCCTCGGGCGAAAAATCTGTGACCCAGCTGGAACAGCTATTATCAACCCGTCAGGCTGCGGTCAGCCAGCAATTGGCCCGATTGCGTCTGGAAGGGCTTGTGTCCTGCCGCCGTGACGGGAAAATCATGTATTACGCGCTGGCCGATAACAAAGCGCGCCAGATGATCGATCTGGTTTACAACCTGTTTTGCAGCTTTGACAAAGACGCGACAAAAACCTGAAAAGTTGCGGCAGTTACCCGCCGCAACCGCTTTTGTTAAAATAGCCACTTAACCGAACATGTCCGAAGTGATGCCGTCATACCAGCCGACGCTTTCCTCGTAGGTTGCCTTGCGCAGGGCCGCATCTTCGCCGGTCTTGCTGATAAAACCATCCGTCTTGGCGATCTTTTCATCCGTGGCCTCGTAGGAGGCCCCCACCTTGATGCCGTCATCGGTATCAATCAGCGACCAACAGGTGTTGGTAAATTTGGCCGGAAACACCTTTGATCCGGTCAGCGCGCCGCGAATGGCATTGGCCGCCACCTTGGCCTGACTATTGGCGGCAAAACCGGATTTCGGCATATCGCCCTGCATGCTGGAATCACCCAGAATATGGATATTATCATCCATTTTCGAACGCATATCGGCGGCATGAACAGGGGCCCAACCCTTGTCATTGGTGACACCGGCAACCTCGGCAATGCGACCGGCCTTCATCGCCGGGATCACGTTGCAGACATCCACCTTTGTCACTTCGCCATCGATCACCACTTCCATGGTATCGGGGCGCACCTCTACCATATCGCCACCAAAATCAGGGCCGACCCATTCGATCATGCCGTCATAGTGGGTTGACCAACCATCCTGAAACAGCCCCTGCTTTGAAAACTTCGGCTTGGGATCAAGGATCAGGATCTTGCCGGTCGGATTGTTCACCTTCAGATGATGGGCCACCATCGACACCCTTTCATAGGGTCCGGGTGGGCAGCGGTAGGGGTTGGGCGGGGCCACCATTGCAAAGGTGCCGCCCTGCGGCATTGCCTCAAGCTGTGCCTTCAGCAACTGGGTCTGCGATCCGGCCTTGTAAGCATGGGGCATTTTCTGTTGCGCCGTCACATCCCAGCCCGGCACAGCCCCATCTCGGAAATCAATACCCGGGCTGAGCACCAGACGGTCATAGGGCAGCACCGCCCCACCGGCCAGCGTGACCGTCTTTGCGTCCTTGTCCACCCCGACAGCCCAGTCATGCACCACATTGATCCCGTATTCCGAAGCCAGTTTGCCATAGGTATGCGCCAGCGAGGAAAACTCGCGGAAACCACCCAGATACAGATTCGAGAAAAAGCAGGTGTAATAGGTGCGGGTGGGTTCCACCAGCGTGACGTCAATCGCACCCTTGCTGTCCTTGGCCAGATAACGGGCCACGGTAGCACCACCGGCACCGCCGCCGATCACCACAACTTTGGGTATGCCGTGTGCGGCTCCCATCACCATTGGGGCCGACAGTGTCGCCGAAGCGGCAGCTGCCGAACCGATAAATATACGTCTGTTAAGTTTCATTGTTTCTTCCTCTCTGGTTGATATTGCTCTTGGTTGGTGGGCCCCGGTTATTCTCCGAGGTTCCCGAAATAAGCGGCCAGGGCCGCAATCTCGTCGTTGGACAGGCGACCGGCCATCATCTGCATCACCGGATGCACGCGTTTCTTTTCCTTGTAGGCATGCATGGCGATGACAAAATCCTCGGCCGGCCAATTGGTGATTGAGGGGATTCCCGTGTCATCCCCGTCGATCTGATGGCAACTCACACATTCGCTGGACAGGTATTCGCCGTATTCCGGATCACCGACAAGCGCCAGTATCTCGGGGTCGACTTCGTGATCGGTTCCCTCTGCTGTGGGGGATGCCTCGGGAATATCTGCCGGATCATCCGAATACTGGCGCAGGTAGGCCATGACATCGGCCCGGTCCTGCGCATCCTTCAGCCCGCGGAAATTCATCCGCGTACGACTGATTAGCGATTTCGGATTTTCCAGATAGATATCCAGCGTATCGTGATCCCAGAACAGGCCATCGGCCCCTGATCGGACCATATCCTTTGAATATCTGAAATCTTCGACTGAACCGGCCCGGCGCTGGAAAAGGCCGTTCAAATGCGGCCCGACCCGGTTTTTCGCCCCGTCGCCAACCTGATGGCAACTGCGGCATTTCTTGAAAATGATCTCGCCCCGTTCCGTGTCACCGGGGTGATTGGCGTATGCAGGGGGTGCAACAAAGGCCAAAGCGGTGACGACAAACAGGGCATATAATATCCTTGTTCGCTTCTCCTTAGGGGCCTTGTGCTTGAAGATAAGCGATAAGCGCATTTCGATCAAAATCCTCCTCTATTCCTGTGAATGTCATTGTTGTGCCGGGGATGAACCCCTGAGGGTCTTTCAGAAAGGCGTCCAAGGCGTCGAAATCCCAGACCAGTTCTTTGTCAGCCATCATCGCAAACGCATCCGAATAACCGAACCCGTCATTCGAACCGGCAGGCATGTCAAAAATGCCATTGAGCACCGGACCAACCCCGTTTTGAGCCCCCTCACCGATCTGGTGGCAGGCGCGGCATTGGCCAAACAGGGCTTCGCCGATAGCCAAATGGTCCTGTTCGGTTCCGCCCCCGTTCATCTCGGCCGGGATAAATGCTGTTTCCACCCGCGCAATGATCTGCACATCATCCTTGCAGTTCTTCATACAGGCAGGTCGGGTGAACAGCGGGTGTTCGGTCTGAATACGGTCATCCATATAGAACCCGCCTTCATTGGGCAGGCGTATGCTGGTGAAATTCTCGCGGCTCAGCACGAAATCGTCATCCACCAGATCGTTGGAATACAGGATATAGGCGATGATAGCATATATTTCGTCATCGCTGGCAGGCTCGCCATAGCCCACGGTCATGGCCCGATTGATGAAATCGTAAGCCGTTGAAAGATAAGGCCAGAACGAGCCGACCGTGCGCGTGGGGCGTTCATCCTGCAAGGTATCCAACCCGCCCCCCAGCGCAGGCCAGCGCCCCGCGCCTTCGGCAAAATCCCCGTGACAGGCGGCGCATTTCTCGACAAACACCTCCTCGCCCATGGCCACACTACCGCTGCCCGCTGGCAGACCGGTGCCATCAGGGCGCACATCGATGTCCCATGCGGCAATCTCGTCCGGTTCGGCCACGCGGCCAAGGCCCAGTGGCTCGGCCACAGCGGCAATCGCCATCAACATCCAGGCAAGGATCAGGCTAGGAAACTTCGACATTTTCCACCCTCCCGTCGCTTTGCAGATGCCATGTCTGGATGCCGTTGTTATGGTAATTGGAATTCACCCCGCGCAATTTGCGCAGCGCCTCTTTGGTGGGCTGCACATAGCCGGTGCTGTCATGGGCGCGACTTTGCAACAGCAGGGGGCGCCCGTCCCAGTCGAATTCATAATAAAACCGGTGCAGGCTCTTGTCGAAGCTCGGCCCCGACAGCCGCGCCTTGACCCAGTTGATACCGCCATCCAGCGTGATGTCCACTTGAGGGATCGTTCCGCGCCCCGACCACGCCAGACCGGATACCACCAGCGGCCCCTTGCCATGCAGCACCGGTGCTTGCGGGCTGGGGCTGGTGATCACCGATTTGGCATCCATTTCCCAAGTGAACCGGCGCGTGCGCCCGTCTGCCATCAGGTCGGAATATTTGCTGGTTTCCTCGCGGTGGTGCCACGGTTTGTCGCCCACCTCGATCCGGCGCAGCCATTTCACCCACATGTTGCCTTCCCAGCCCGGCACCACCAGCCGCACGGGGTAGCCCTGTTCAGGGCGCAAGGCCTCGCCGTTCATATTGAAGGCCACCAGACAATCGTCCAGCGCCTTTTCCAGCGGGATCGAGCGGCTCATCGCGGCGGCGTCCGACCCTTCGGCCAACAGCCATTTACCGGCGGTTTTCACACCGGCCTCCTCCAGCAGGGAACGCAGCGGCACGCCGGTATATTCGACGTTGTGGATCATGCCGTGGGTGAATTGCACCCCGTCCATCTGCACGCCGCGCCATTCCATGCCGGAATTGGCAGCGCATTCCAGAAAATAGGTGCGGTTTTCGCGCGGGAAACGTTGCAAATCCTGCAAGGTGAACACCAAAGGGCGCTCGACCAGGCCGTTGATCATCAGCCGGTATTTTGCCGGATCAACCTGTGCGGCCCCTGCGTGCGAACGCTGGAAACACAGCCCGTTCGGGGTGATGATGCCGTCCAGTTCATGCAGGGGGGTAAAATTGATCGCGGTATAGGCATCGGGGGTTAGCCATTCAACGCGCCCGCGGATCACATCGGCTTCGAACGGTGACGGCATCCCGTAAAGCGCGTCATCAATCGGGTCACCCAGATTGCGCCGCCAGGGTTGCATTTCGGTGATTGCCGGATCACCGGCGCGGGCGGGGCCAGCCGTCAGCATAGCCCCGCCAGCCGCCGCGCCTGCGGTTAGAAACGCGCGGCGGCTGGAGGGTTTATCCGGTGTGTCAGGCACCTGTCACCATAACCGATTTATTCGGGTCAACATGCACGGTGCCGTTGCGCTTGATATAGTTTTCAACCACATCCCAGATCGCCGGCCCTTCGGTGCCTTCACGCACCGATGCCCAACCGGCCACCACATAGTTTTTCGCCGGATCAATCGCTTCGCCGGTTTTCAGCAAGGTCATATTCGACAGGCGTTCACCCTGCTTCTTGCTGACGTCGATATGGTAGCCCATGCCGCCAACACGCACCATGTCACCGCCCTGCTGGTAATAGGGGGCAGGGTTGAACAGGTTGTCGGCCACATCTTCCAGAATGATCTTGATCTGCTCGCCGGACATTTCCGAACGGTAGGAATTCGGATAGGTCATCGAAGTGGCGTTGAAAATATCCTCGCGGGTGATGTCCTGACCCGGCATCATGCTTGGACCCCAGCGGAAACCGGGGCTAAGGGCGATGTCGGCCTCGCGTTCGTCAATCAGGGCGTTACAGATCAGATCGTCCCATGTGCCGTTGAAATTGCCGCGACGGTAAAGCAGGCTGTCGGTCTTTCCGATCACCTCTTCCAGCTCGGCCTTGAAGGGCGCGCGTTCGGCTTCGAGGGCGGCGGTCATTTCCGGCTCGGCCGCAATCACGTCCGAGAAAATCGGGATCAGTTTATGACGGAACCCCATCAGGCGGCCATCGCGCACATCCAGATCAAGGCGGGTGACGAATTTACCGTTCGAGCCTGACGCAATCAGCATGGTTTCCCCGACCAGCACAGGTTCGGGCAGTGCGTCATGGGTGTGGCCGGTCAGGATGATGTCGATGCCCTTGACCTTGGAGGCCATCTTGCGATCCACATCAAAACCGTTGTGCGACAGGCAAACCACCAGATCGGCACCGGCGGCGCGCACTTCGTTAACCATTTCCTGCATCCGTTCCTCGTGAATACCGAAGGAATACTCGGGGAACATCCAGCCGGGGTTGGCGATCGGCATATAGGGAAAGGCCTGCCCGATCACGGCGATCTTGGCGCCGCCGCGTTCAAAGAACTGGTAGTCGGCGAAATCTTCCGATGGTTCGTTCCATTCGTTGTCATAGATGTTCTGGCCCATCGCAGGGAAGGCCAGCCCGTCAACGATTTCGCGCACCCGATCCGACCCCAGCGTGAATTCCCAGTGGAACGTCATCGCATCGGGTTTCAGGCGATTGAACAGGTTCACAACGTCCTGCCCTTGGGTTTTCAGACAGGTATAAGAGCCATGCCACGTATCACCACCATCCAGCAGCAGCGCATCGGGGCGGTCGGCGCGGATGGCGTTGACCACGGTTGCGATCCGGTCAATCCCGCCCATGCGGCCATAGGTTTTCGCCAGCGAGGTGAAATCGACATAGGTCAGGGCATAGGCTTCGGGGGTGCCGGGCTTCATGTTGAACATTTTCAGGAAATCGGCGCCGGTGACATGTGGCGGCAGGCCGTTTACATCACCCAGACCCAGATTCACCTCGGGTTCACGGAAATAGATCGGCTTCATTTGCGCGTGGATGTCGGTGATGTGGATCAGGGTGACATTTCCGAAGGTATCGAAATTCAGCAGTTGATCCTGCGTCAGCGCCTGTTGTGCGGCCAGCCTGGCCCAATTCCCGACGCCCGATGCGCCGTAAATGGCCGAAGCCGCTACTGTTGCCTGCAAGAAGTCGCGACGCGAAATCATATTGTAGTCTCCCTTGGTTCACAGTCACACAGGGCCAAGGGCGAAATGCCCCCTGCCCCGCAAAATTCAATAAATGGACAAACAAATGCAATTGCGCCCCGCCGGTTCGGGCGGGGCGCAAGAAAGTGATCAGTTGCGGATCGAAGGCCCTTCGACCGACAAACCGTTACCGCGTGATGCCACATACAGTTCCAGCGCAAGGAAATCCTCGCTGCCCGGTTTGTAGGTTTCGGCGCGGGTATCACGAACACAACCTTTAAAGCGGGCATGAACCGCATTCAGTTTTGCGTTCTTCAGACGATATACCGGAAAGCCGTTGATCTGGCCCTGGGACAGATGGTCGGCACGGATGCGCCTGTCATAATTGTCCTCGTGGCAATTGGCGCAGGACATTTCCAATTGACCGGTCTTGGTGTAATACATTTCCTTACCCCGTTCCCACATCGACTGAACCGGCCCGTCAATAGCCACATTCACCGGCATGCCACGCGATTGCAACGTGATCAGCGCATTCATTGCTGTCATCTTGCCCTTGGTCAGTTTCCAAGGCTCGGCACCCATGCGGGTTGTCCGGCAATCGTTGATCTGCATGTCAAGCGAACGCACTTCGCCAGCGGCTTCGTTCCACTTGGGATACACAGCCTTCACGCCAGCCATGCTTTCCTCGACATCACCATGACATGATGCACAGGATTTGCCTTCGGTGCCTTCAACAGTATTCCAGGCATCCATTGCCTGATCCACAAAGATCATGCCGGGGTTGTCAAAGTCATCCATTTGCAATGCTTGCGTTTCATCGGCACGGAAAACCCAGCCGGAAAACACCTCGTCCAGATTGCCCTTTAGATGATCCGCAGCCGGCGCGCGTGTCACCAGCTTTTCTTCGCCATTCACGATCAGTTCTTTGTCCAGATCGGTTTCGGCAAATGCAGCGCTGGAACCAAGTGCCAATACAGCCATTGCGGCAGCAGCACCAAAAGTAGCTTTGAGCGACTTATTCTTCATTATTATGTCTCCTCCCTGTCGGTAGTTCAAAGTCGCTTAGGCGATCGCAACGGGTTTGGATGTTTCGTAAACATCGCCATCGTCATCATACCAAGTGAATTTGAACTCGCCTGCTTCCGGAACGGTCGCGTCAAATTCAAAGAACGGGTTGGTCGAAATCGACGGCTCCATCAGAACTTCGATCACGGGCTGACCATTGAATTCGCAGGTAAAGCGATTGATGATCGAGCGCGGGATCAGTTCGCCGGCTTTGTTTTTACGACGACCTGATTCCATCTTGTGGCTGATCAGGGTCTTGATTGTGATGCTCGAGCCAGCCGCAGCGGACTTGGGCACTTTAACACGGGGTTTTACACCAGATGCCATGTTGATTTCTCCTTGGAAGATTAGCCGCCGCAGCCGCCGATTGTAACTTTGATGGGGTTCGATGCTTTGACAAAGCTGCCGTCGGCCATTTTGGCAATTGCAACGATGTTCTGCGAACCGGCCAGACGGATGCGCATTGATACTCTCTGCGCAGCGGCCAGCGGGCCAAAGTTGGCAACAGCCGTTTTCGGATCCGGGTTGCCGTCAGCCAGCAAAAGGATCGAAACCGCGCCGGGGGCGTCTACGGATACTGGCACAGTGTTGCCGTTTTCCGCGATTTCGGGACTTGTGATCGTGATTCCGCCGTCGGCTACATCCGCGCCGCCGGTAAAGGCCATCATGGCCTCGTCCGCAGCAGCGGATACCTTAAAGGGCAGGATCGTCGCGGCGAACGCGCCGGCACCGATGGCCAGTGCATTGCGTCTCGTCAATTCCATATGAATTCTCCTCGTTTTCATTATTTAAGGGTTGTCAGATATGCGAGCACATCTTCAATTTCCTGCGCACTCAGCAGCGGGCCGAATGTGTCATCCGCCGCTTTGCCGGTGTAACGCTTGCCGGGACGAATATACCCATCTACGCGGTAGAATGATGGCATAAACGAATCTTCAAAAGTAATGTCGGCATTCACCAGAATGCCCCGGATCTGCGCTTCGCTGTAACGATCTGCGACACCCGCAAGATTGGGTCCGATATCGCCCTGGAACGCAACATCGGGCATTTCGTCATTCGTATGACATGCGACGCAATTCCCGTGTTTCTTGCTGGCAACAACCATACGCCCGTTTACCGGGTCACCAGGAACACCGGTCAGCGACTGGGCAACTGCACCCTCATCGAAAACCACGTCACCTGGCGCAACCTCGGCTGCGGATACCGCAGTCGTTGCTGCGAACAAGACGGCCATGCCTAAAACAGCTGGCTTCATTATATTTCCTCCCATTGGATTCTGTCCTCCGAACCCAAATGGTAGAACAAATTGTCGCACCCCCGCAACCGATATTTGGAATAAATTAGTATGTATGAATGTATCAGCGCAAAATCTTTGCAAAAACCCCAATAAACGCGGGGTGATCCGCAAGAAAATTTTTTAATTCCGGCCCGAAACCGGCGGATATTCTATTCGATAATTCCCTCTTCTTTCAGCATCCGCGCGTGGTATTTCTGAAACGGCTCGTCCCCGTCATACCCTTTTTGCAATATCCATTCCATCAGATGCCGCGTGGTGTATTTGCCAAAGGCACCGGGCATGGTGGCGGCGGCAAATTCGCTGGCCAGATCCTCGTCCGTCTCGCCATCGCGCATGAACATCATGGTCGGTGTAAATATGATTCCCCAGCGACCGGCCATTTCACGTTCAGGCAGAACCGTGCCGTCCAGATCGGTCACTTCAAGATCTCCAAACAGGTTCATCTGCACCACATAGAATTTCTCGCGCAGCAGTTTGTCAATTTCCGGCTGTGGGAAAATCTCGTTGTGCATTTTGTTGCAGTAGATACAGCCGCGTTGCTCCCAGATGATCAACAGCCGCTTGCCCTGCGCGTTGGCTGTGGCCAGATCCTCGCGCACATCCTTGAAGGTGTCTTCCAGCCATGTCGGTTTGTGCAAGCCGTCGTCGCCCATTTCAACGGCGATCGCAGGCATTGAAACCGCCATCAAAACCGCAAATACAAATCCGAGAAAACGCATGGGGTATCCTTTCAGTGCTAGCCGATGGTCTGGAACCACGGGAACATTTCGATCATGAAATTGGCGATGACATTCAGGGTGTTTGTCACCATCAGAATAGCAAACAGGATCAGCATCAACCCCATCACTTTTTCGACATAGGCCAGATATTTGCGATTCCGCGCCATCCAGCGCAGGAACGGTTTGGCGAAAAACGCGGCCAGAACAAAGGGCGATGTCATGGCCAGACCGAAAGTCATCAACAGCAACCCGCCTTGCATCACCGAATCCTTCATCGAAGCCAGAAACAGGATGCTGGCCAGCATCGGCCCAACGCAAGCCGACCAGCCAAAGCCGAACGCCAGCCCCATCACATAAGCGCCAACTATGGTGGACGGGTCGGCCTTGCTTTCGAATTTCGCCTCGCGATACAGGAACGGCACCCGCAAGACGCCCAGAAAATGCAGGCCGAACACGAATATGATCGCCGCCGCCGCGTAGGTCAGCTCGGTTTTCCACATCCGCACGGTTTGCCCCGCCGCCGTGGCCCCCATGCCCAAAAGGAAGAAGATCGTCGTCACACCCAGCGCAAAAAACAGCGCAGAAATAACCAGCCGCCGCGCCGCGCCCGGTGCGATACTGTCATCGCTTTGCAGCTCCGACATCGAAATCCCGGCCATGTAGCTAAAGTAAAATGGCACCATTGGCAGCACGCAGGGTGAAAAGAAAGCAATCAAACCTTGCAGCATCGCGCCGCCAAATGTCGCATCAAACATGTTGTGTTGTCCTTGTCCGCTTGGTCAAAACATATTATCATATATCTATGTAACGCAAGGATACCGTTTGATGTTGCGGATATTAACCTTACTATCTGGATTGATGTTTGGATTTTTCCTGACATCCCAACAGGTTATCGCAGATGTACGATTGATGATGTTTGAGCAGGATGGCTGCCCATGGTGCGAACGCTGGAAGGCCGAGATCGGGCCGATTTACCCGAAAACTGCCGAAGGGCGCATCGCACCGCTGGTAAAAGTGATGATTCATGCCCCGCTTGAAAAGGGTATTACGCTGAATTCCCCGCCTGTTTATACGCCGACATTCATCCTGTTGAACGACGGTCAGGAAGTCGGTCGTATCGAAGGGTATCAAAGCGACGAGTTTTTCTGGTGGTTCATGGAAACCATGATTAAAAAGCTGCCCGAGGATCTGCAAAAGGATCCGGGCGCATGATGGTTTACAGCCAACGCGCGAAATATCGCACACCTGCCCAAAGGACAGGTTCTGGAGCTGCCGAAAATGCCGTATCAGGGGATAACCTTCTGTGCCGGTCAATGAAATTGCCCGTTTTGGGCCGAATGACGAACCCGGGTTCTGATTAAGAGTAAGGAGCGTTCCAATGGAAGCGACACTAACCGGTTTTAACAACACGGCAGCCAGCAAAGATGGCGTCGACACCGAAGAACTGGGCGGGCGCGCAAGCGAAGCCTCGTCCTTTCTAAAGGCCTTGGGACACGAGGGGCGGTTGATGATCCTGTGCCACCTGTCATCGGGTGAAAAAACTGTGACCGAGCTGGAAAAACTGCTGTCATCGCGGCAGGCATCCGTCAGCCAGCAACTGGCGCGGCTGCGGCTGGAAGTGCTGGTCAAATACCGGCGCGAAGGCAAAACGATCTATTACAAGCTGGGCGATACAAAGGCCCGTCAGGCAATCGATCTGGTCTACAACCTGTTCTGCGGCACCGAACAGGAATAGCCTGACCCACCCCGGTTTGTCGGGTTGTAACGGCCCTTGCGGGGCGCAACCCGCAGTAATTGCCCGTATGGCCTTGATTGGCCTTGCGGGTTTTTCCTTTTTCCAGCCCTTGTTACACGATTTTCCTTGAACCTGCATGGCAGTCTGTCGCACAAATATCCTATCCGAGAACAGACCGGACAAACCGGCACGCGGGAGGATTTTATGGATTTGCTGCCTTTTGGCGCCCAGGCGGCCCTTGTCGGGTTGTTTGGCGGTGTTATTCTGGGCCTTGCCGGACGGATGGGGTATTTCTGTTCGCTGGGCGCGCTGGAAACTGCTGTCTACGGGCAAGACCAGACCCGTTTGCGGATGTGGGGCATGGCCCTTGGCGCAGCGATCATCGGCGTTTTCACCCTGAACACCGCCGGAATTTTCGACTTCTCCCTGTCCTTCTATCATCAGGTCAAATGGAACCCGCTGGCCAGTATTTTCGGCGGATTGCTGTTTGGCTATGGCATGGCGATGGCTGGCAACTGCGGTTATTCGGCGTTAACACGGTTTGGCGGCGGCGATCTGCGCGCCCTGGTGGTGCTGGTGGTTATGGCGATATTCAGTTTTATCACTCTGAACGGCCCGCTGGCCGCCCCGCGTCTGTTGCTGATAAAGGAAGAACCTTCCGAAGAGATCAGCTCGATCGCCTACACATTGGGGGCGGCCACCGGCATAGCCCCCTTCGCCATCGCGCTGGCCTTTGCCACCGTGCTGATCCTGTGGGCGTTGTCCTATGAAAAACTGCGCAACAATCACGAACAGATATTCTGGTCGGTTGCGGTCGGATTTGCCATCACTTTCGGGTTCTGGGGCACGTCGTTCCTGAACGACCGCAGCTTTGGCGAAGTCATGGTCGAAAGCTATACCTTCACCGCCCCGCTGGGTCGCACGCTGATCTGGCTGATGACATCCTCGGCCGGTGGTCTGGTGTTTTCCGTTGGCTCGGTTCTGGGTGTGATTATCGGCGCCTTCATCGGCTCGTCCATCAAACGGGATTTCAAATGGGAAGCCTGCGAAGACCCGCGCGAACTGGGCCGTCAGGTGGGCGGTGCTGCCCTGATGGGGATCGGCGGCGTCACCGCTTTGGGCTGTTCGGTCGGTCAGGGGCTGTCGGCGTTTTCAACGCTGGCCTATTCCGGCCCTGTCACACTGGCCGCGATTGCAGCCGGCGGTCTGATCGGCCTGCGCCACCTGATTCACGGGTTCGAGCCGGAATAAAGCGTTTCGGCTTTTCATTGCATCTGTGAAATATGCCCTGCCAACGAGGCAGCGATTGCGCAGCAATGGCGTTCGTTGGCAGGGCATGTTTCAAACTCAAGTCGAAACGCTATAGTATCGTCGGCCAAACAGCGCCAGATGCACCAGCAGGATAACGATCCAGGCCAGCAGAATGGTGGTTAACGTATGGCTTAGGAAATGCCGCCCATTCACCATCTGGTAGCCCCCCATCGCCCAGCCCAAGGCCATCGCCCCCGACAGCGCCGCCATTTGCTGGCGTCGTGTTGCGGCAATCAGCACAAACAACAACAGCGCAAACCCGCCCGAGGCATGACCCGCCGGAAAGCACCGCCCCGGTGCTTCGTATTTATTGGCTTCAAACAGCGTCACATAGGGCACTTCGCCACCGAATTCCTGTAACTGATAAGGGCAATGCACATGGGTTTCCTTTTTGCCCAGCCCGACCACAGCAGGCACCAGCAGCAGGCACAGTAGAATGAACAGATTGTTGCGGGTGCGAAAACGGCGCATGGGTTTGAGCACGAAGGACAACACCAGCGCCAGCAGGATCAGGATGGCATAGAGCACCAGAAGTTTTTTCGGCGCATCATAGAAAAGGAACCGGATCACCGGCTGGGCACTATCCACCAGCCACGCGCCGTTGCGATAAAAGAAATGCTGAATTGCGATATCCAGACCGGTATTTTCCAGCCCCAGCACCACAACGAACAGCAGTACAACATACACAACCAGATGCCGCACACGGTTGATACGAATGGGGGGCTGATCCATGCTCGGTCTTCTCCAGTAGACATATGGCGATCCCGGCAGGACTCGAACCTGCAACCCCCTGATTAGAAGTCAGGTGCTCTATCCAGTTGAGCTACGGGACCAATTTCATGGCTTACTGCGAGAAAGGACGCGAAAAAGCAACCCCTAGTGGGTCCAGACGCTGCGCCGGTTGGTGGCAAAGTTTTCGCCGTAACCGCCGGGGCGGACCACCGGCTTGCGTTTGTGTGGCTCGAACACCTGTGCGTCAATGCCGTGCTGTTCGGCATATTCGATTGCGGCTTCTTTGGTGTCGAATTTCAACCGCACTTGCGAATCCATATCGCTGGACCCGGTCCAACCCATCAAGGGATCGATGTTACGGGCAGCTTCGGGTGCAAATTCCAGCACCCATTTACGGCTTTTGGCTGTGCCCGATTGCATGGCATTTCTGGCAGGTTGGTAAATCCGCGCAAGCATGATTGAGTCTCCGATTTTCCGTTGTCCTGTTATCCCGAATATCGGCGGCATGCGCAAGCATACATTGCACAGGCAGGGAACCGGATATCGATTTGCCGGATTTCGGCACACAAACCCACCGATAAATCACCACATCGCCTGCACCGTACCGGGAAAAAACAAGCGATTGCCGATCAAGTGCTAGGGAGCGAGGGTGGGGTGGGTGTGCGCTTGATCGACAATCAATTCTTCTGCTTGCCCCCTTACGTTAAGCATAGTTTTTCTAACTGGCAACAGAAAAATACCCCTTGAGTTGTGGCAAAATGTCTAAAAATCCTCCTATAGTTTTAACTATTTGATAAAACTTACACTCTTTTACCATAAAAACATGGGGAATTCTAACTGTGCCAAAGCACCCCCTTGCAGAAGAACAAAAACAGATCAAAACTGGCGGCCCAGATAGGAATCACGCGATGCAGCAAAACACCCCGGAACCGCGCAAGAAACTCGAAGGTGGCAAACGCTTTGTCATGCACACCGAGTTTGAACCGGCAGGCGATCAGCCCACCGCGATCAAGGAGTTGAGCGCGGGCATCAATGCCGGCGAGCGCAATCAGGTGCTGCTGGGCGCAACCGGCACCGGCAAGACATTCACCATGGCCAAGGTAATCGAGGAAACCCAGCGCCCCGCGATCATCCTTGCACCCAACAAAACCCTTGCGGCGCAGTTGTATGGCGAAATGAAGGGGTTCTTCCCCGAAAACTCGGTCGAATATTTCGTGTCCTTCTATGACTACTACCAGCCCGAGGCCTATGTGCCCCGCACCGATACCTTCATCGAAAAAGACAGCGCCATTAATGAACAAATCGACCGGATGCGCCATTCCGCCACCCGCGCCCTGCTGGAACGCGATGATGTGATCATTGTGGCATCGGTGTCCTGCATCTATGGCATCGGCTCGCCGGAAACCTATACCGCGATGACGCAGGATCTGGTCACCGGCGAAGAATACGACCAGCGCGAGATCATGCAGGGGCTGATTGCCCAGCAATACAAACGCAACGACAACGCCTTTGCCCGCGGCACATTCCGCGTGCGCGGCGACAGCCTTGAAATCTGGCCCAGCCACCTTGAGGATCGCGGCTGGCGGCTGTCCTTCTTTGGGGACGAGTTGGAAGGGATCACCGAATTCGACACATTGACCGGTGCCAAAACCGCCACGCTGGACAAGGTGCGGGTTTACGCCAATTCGCATTACGTCACCCCGCGCCCGACCCTTTTGCAGGCCATCAAACACATCAAGGAAGAACTGCGCGTGCGGCTGGACCACTTCAACGCCGAGGGCAAACTGCTGGAAGCGCAGCGGTTGGAGCAACGCACGCGGTTCGATCTGGAAATGCTGGAGGCCTCGGGCTTTTGCGCCGGTATCGAGAACTATTCCCGCTACCTGACCGGCCGCGCCCCGGGCGAACCGCCCCCCACCCTGTTTGAATACATCCCCGACAACGCGATTGTCTTTGCCGATGAATCCCACGTTTCCGTGCCGCAAATCGGCGGCATGTACAAAGGCGACTACCGACGCAAATTCACCCTGTCCGAGCACGGTTTTCGCCTGCCGTCCTGCATGGACAACCGGCCCCTGAAGTTCGAGGAATGGGATGCGATGCGCGCACAATCCATCTTCGTCTCTGCCACCCCGCAAAACTGGGAGCTGGAGCAATCGGGCGGCGTGTTTGTCGAACAGGTGATCCGCCCCACCGGCCTGCTGGAACCGGTGATCGAAATCCGCCCTGTCGAAATGCAGGTCGACGATCTGCTGGACGAGGTGCGCAAAGTCGCGGCCAAGGGCATGCGCACGCTGGTCACCACCCTGACCAAACGTATGGCCGAAGACCTGACCGAATACCTGCACGAACAGGGCATCCGCGTGCGTTACATGCACAGCGACATCGACACGCTGGAACGCATCGAAATCCTGCGCGACCTGCGGCTGGGGGCGTTCGACGTGCTGGTCGGCATCAACCTGCTGCGCGAGGGGCTGGACATTCCAGAATGCGGTCTGGTCGCCATTCTGGACGCCGACAAAGAGGGCTTCCTGCGCTCGGAAACCTCGCTGGTGCAGACCATCGGGCGGGCGGCGCGTAATGTCGAGGGCCGCGTGATCATGTATGCCGACCGGATCACCGGCAGTATGGAGCGCGCGATGAAAGAAACCGAACGCCGCCGCGCCCGCCAGATCGCCTATAACAAAGAACACGGCATCACGCCGGCAACGGTGAAAAAGAACATCGGCGACGTGTTGTCGGGGCTATATGACGGCGACACGGATCTGGCGCGCGTCACCGCCACCGTGGACAAACCGATGATCGGCGAAAATCTGGCAACCCATCTGGAAGCGCTGCGCGGCGACATGCGCAAAGCCGCCGAAAATCTGGAGTTCGAAGAAGCCGCCCGCCTGCGTGACGAAGTGCGGCGACTGGAAGCGGTGGAACTGGCAGTCAAGGACGACCCGCTGGCGCGGCAATCGGCGGTCGAGGCTGCAAGCGCGGCAGGGGGGCGGTCAACGGCGGGCAAGGCGGGGTCAAGCCGGAAGTGGGGGAAGAGGTAGGCGTTATTGATCCCTCGCCTCATTTGGGCGTAGACCTATAAACCCTGCACCACTGGCACCCGTCATTTTGCAAAAATGACAGCGCCCGACCTCCCCATGGAGGGCGCTACGCAACGTTGCAACAGGGTGAAAGGTAAATGAATGATACAGACGCTCCGTCAGGTGGAGCATGCAGTGGCACGCGCCCACCAGGTCGGGCGCCGCCATTTTTGCGCGTTAGTCCGGCTTTGCAGAGGGCTATTCAAACCTCGCCACACATTTGACATCCCCCCTCAAATCCCCAACACTCCGTCTTGGACGCACATCCCAACCGGACGACACCCGATGCTCAAACACCTTGCCCTTCCCGCCCTTGCGATTCTGGCCGCCTGCGCCACCCCGCAGGAACAATGCATCAACACCGCCAGCAATCAGGTGCGTACGATGCAGGCCCTGATCAGCACCACCCAAGGCAACATCGACCGCGGCTATGCCATCCACCGCAGTCAGGAACCCTACGAGGTGATCGACGTTTGCTATGATGCGGACGACAACCCCTATAATTGCTTCCACACCGAATACCGCACCAAGGAAACCCCCGTCACCATCGACGTGGCCGAGGAACGGCGCAAACTGGCGCAGCTAAAACGCCGCCTGCCCGCTGAAAGGCGCAAGATGGACGCGGCAATCACAAACTGCCGCATCCAGTTTCCGGAATAAGCGTAGGGCGGGGTTCACCCCGCCACTACCCTATCGCAGCACATGAACCGCGCATTTGGAGTACCGCACAACCCGCGCGGCGGTCGAGCCAAGGAAGAAATCCTGCAACCCCGGCTTATGCGAGGCAATCACGATCAGATCGACATCATTGTTATTGGCGTGGTCCACAATCGCGGCACCGGGGTGCCCCATGATCACGCGGGTGTCGATACTCTCGTCTCCGGCTGCATCCGCTTGCAGATTTTCGATGACCTCGTGCCGGTTTTTTTCCAGTTGACCCTCGGGAATATAGGTTGCGATATAACCCGGGACCGGCTCGACAACACTCAGCAGAGTGATTTTGCCGCCATCCGCCAGCAGGGCTTTGGCAATGGCAATGGCCTCGGCCGGATCGTGGCCGTGGTCCAGTGCGACGGGTACGATTATGTTTTTATACATGGGACGTCTCCTTTTTTCGTTCGTCAGCATTATACCAACCCGCCGCAACCTGTTGCCATGATGCACATCAACCCTGTTTCCCGTCCGGGTTAACCCCTTGTTTACCATTTTCACGGCACCCTGTTGGCGAGGGCGGATCAAAGCGAGGGTTAATATTGCGTATCCTGTTGATATTTCTTTTGTTTCTGCCGTCCCTTTCCCATGCGGGCGCTTGGCCCCGTGACAAAGGCGAGGTTTTCCTGTCCTTTGCAAACGAAATATCGGCCGCCCCGCAAACCCGCTATGCAACCGGAACATCCCTTTATGCCGAATACGGGTTGACCGACCGGCTGACGGTCGGGTTTGACGGCACCCTCGGGGCCACCGGCACCCCGTCCGAGGCGTATCTGTTCCTGCGCACCCCGCTGGGCAAGGCCGATCACCCTGCCCGTCTGGCCGTCAGTTTCGGGCTTGGGGTAAAAAGCATCCCGAACCCGTGGGGCACGACCACCAACCAAAAGCTGGCCAAAATCGGCGCGTCCTGGGGGCGCGGGTTGCAACGGGGCTGGCTGGCCGTTGATATGTCGGTGGCCTGGGTTCTGGACAGTTCAATCACCGTGCCCGGACAGTCCGGTGCCACCTACAAGGCCGATTTCACATGGGGGATGAAGCCATCCGACCGTGTGATGCTGATCTGGCAGTTGCAAACCGGCAAGGTGCCCGATGCACCTGCCTATGCCAAATTCTCGCCCTCGCTGATTTGGCGAATGCAGCGCCAGAAAGGAACGCATATCGAGATCGGGGTTGTTTACGGTTTGACAGGGGATGACAGCCAGAACCTGAAACTGGGGTTCTGGAAGCAGTTTTGAAACGCTTGAAATGACGGGCGCATACCGCTAGAAATCAGGCTTTTCAGCAGGTTCACCCCATGCCAAAGACCCCCGATACAACAACCAAAAATAACCATGACCTTGTGCTGTCTTACCACAGGGTGCGTCGTGCGCTGGGGATATTGGGGGTGATTTTACCACTCGTTCTGATCATTGGCGGGCTGCTATCAAATGCGCGGCTGGAACCCTCGATCAGCGATTTCTACCATACCAAACTGCGCGACATCTTTGTTGGTTGCCTGTTTGCCATCGGCATCTTTCTGGTGTCCTACAAAGGGTATAAACGCAAACCGAATGAGCGTATTTCGGATGATCTGGTCGCCACAGCCGCAGGTATTGCCGCCTTTGGTGTCGCCCTGTTTCCAAATGAAAGCGATGCCATCGTAACCGTATCCCAACAGGCGCTGGGATTGAAAATCAGCCCGCTGTTCCACTATACCAGCGCAACGGTGTTTTTCGTCTGCCTGGCCATATTCTGCTATGTACAATTCCCCAAAACCGCCAGGCCTGTGCGCCGCCGGATATACATCTGGTGCGGCCATATCATTGCCGTTTCCACAGTGCTGATCTTGCTATTTTCCTATTTCAAACTGAAAGGCAGCCCCGAAATGCAAAGCCTGGTCACGGATTGGAATATCATTTTCTGGATCGAGGCGATAGGCATCTGGGCCTTCGCTTTTTCATGGCTGACCAAGGGCAAGGCCGATCTGGCCCTGCGCTCGCTCAAACACTCTCAGTCGTAGGACGCCACCACGTCATACATCACCGGCTCGAACCCCTTGCACAGCTCGTTGATCCTGCGATTGCGGCGGCGCATTTCGGGGGTGCGCAGCATCGCCTGGAAATCCTCGCGGTTTTGCCATTGGGAATAGCTGCAAATGCGGGTCTCGGCGTCGTTCACATGAATGGCACCACCAATAAATCCGTGCTGGCTTTTGATCACCTCGTCATAGGCTTCCTGCAGCAATTCCTGTAAATCCTCACAGGTTCCCGGAGTGACATCGAATGTGGTGATCACAGTTTGCGGCGCGCCGCCTTTGGTAATAGTTGGCATATGTATTCCTCCGCCTAAGGGTTATCCATCTTTTGGTTCGATCACGGTCAGGCCCAGCATACGCCAAACCTGCATCCCGCCGCGATAATAATATACCTTATCGGCCGGAAAACCCGCTGACAACATCGCACGGATCGCGGTTGGCGATTGTCCGCACCACGGCCCGTTACAAAACAGCGCCACCTTTTTGGCAGTCGAACAATCCCAACCGTCAAAATCAGGCTCGCAACCCAGTTCCCCCAGCCGGTCGGCCACTTCGCCAAAGGGGATATGCAGCGCGCCGGGGATTGTGCCGCTGTCATACCATTTGGCAAGCCGGCTATCGACCACGATCGCATCGGGGTCTTGCAACATATCCAGTATCTCCATTTCCCCGATGGTTGTCACCCCTTCCGCCGGCGACATCGGCTGAATACAAAACACGGGACAAGGGCGGGATGTCTTGGCCCAGTCGCCGGTCAAATGGTTGTCATTATCCTGAATACGTCCAATTTCAACCAGCCCTGCTTCGGTTTCAACCCTAACCGTTGCCACATCGGGACGGATGTTCACCGGTTTGTTTTCCGCTGTTGCCATGTTCGGCATTGCCATCATCGCCGCAAAAACCATCCCCGTTATCAAACGCATGTCGTTCTCCTGTTTGCCTACATCTTTTCCAAGGCTGCGCCACTCGGGGCGACAGGTCAAGCAAACACATGAAAACGGGGCACATTTCTGCGCCCCGCTTTCAAAATCAAACAAATATCTCTGGAATTACAAAGGCCGGTCGACCCGCGCTGTCACCTGAACCTTGCCACGACAGGCCGCTGGCCAATTCAGCCAAACCTCGTCAAAATTGGCCCCTTTGGTCCGCTCGGAATAGGGCATCACATCAACCCGCGTTGCCGTGCCCGAGGTAATCTGCCCATCCGCCACAATAGCAGTCACGCGCCGCGCCAAACCGCCAAACGGCAAATGCGGGGCAAAAGGTACCTTCCATGTCGTTGCATTGGAATTCTGGCTGAATTCCACCGTGGTCGGGCTTTGCACCCGTTCATTCACACCGTGGAACGTATTGCCGTCGAACAGGATATTGCGGAACGACCAGTAATCCAGATCGGCGTGGGTCGTATCCACCCTGTCTGCCCGCGTGATTGTTCCCGCAACGGCGCGGAACGAATTGCCTGTGATGGTCAGCCCGTCAATCGAATGACCTGTTCCGTAAGGGGTGATCACAATCCAGCTGAACCAGTTCGCGGCGTCACTGGCCATGAAAACATTGTCCGTAATCGTCAGCCCGCCAAAGGAATAACCGGATACCAGATCGGGGTTGGCATCATGTTCGTTCGTCATCTCGATAAACGCGTTGTCCACATAATTGCCATCAACAATCGAATTCACAGTCCGGCTGGTAAACACCACCCCGGCGGTGCGCAAACCGGCGGTTTCGTTGTCGCCCTGATACCAGTGGTTGCCGGTCATAATGGTGCCGGTGCCGCCTATCACCGCGAAATGGGCGAAACGGTGCACCTGATTGTTGCGGATTTTCGCATCGTTCTTGTTGACGTTCAGCATCACCGTGGTGCGATCCTGCGCCCGCAATCCCATTTCATTCGACAAAAACTGGTTGCCGTCAATGTGGATATCCTGACAGCCAATCCCCGCCGATGTAATCCCCCGGTCCTTTGGCCGCGAAATACTGCTGTTGCGGATCTGGAACATCCGGCCATCCATCGGCAACATAACCCCGCTGGCATCGCCATTGCACAGCAGTTCAATCTGGTCCAGCTCGAACCGGCTCATCTTTACAAACCCGCCAAAATCCAGCGCATATTTGAACCGTTTGAACGTATAGGTCTGCGTGCCTGCCGCCCCGTATAAGGCATGGTTCAGCGTCACGGTTCCCGCGCCGATATTCACCGCCCGCACATAAACCTCGCGGCCTACACCGGCCCCTTCCACCAGTGAGCCGACCTTGATATTGGCCACATTCGCAACCGCTGTCAGGGTTTTCGGATCCGCCGCAGAATAGGTGGCGGTTGATGTCACCACATCCGCATCCCACGCCGGTCCGGCAATGATATTGAACTGCCCGTTATGCAGCACCCGCCGCGATTCAAAAGTATCGCGGTTCGCCACCGCCGCCTGCACATCAACCGGCGCCGTCAGCTCCACCCGCCGTCCGCACATATCCAGCGATTCATGATCGGAATAGTTCAGCAATGTTTGCAGGGCTTTCTTGATTGCCAGCTCTTCGTCACCAAAAGCGTTGATATAGGTCGGCAAATCGAAATTTTTTCGCAGCACCAGCCGCTTGGCAACCGGCATCGCCACGGTGCCTTCAAACCGCACAGGGTTTTCAAAGGTCACATGGTCTGCCAGGTAATAAGTGCCTGCCGAAATCAATACACGCCGCCCGTTCGCCGCCGTATCCGCCGCCTCGAACGCGGCCTGATCATCGGTCACCCCGTCACCAATCGCGCCGTAATCCTTGACGTCAACCCAGTCCATCATATCGCGCAAAAACGCGCTGGTGATGTCCTCGATCTGGAAATCGTCAATGCGGATCACCCCGCCGGTCGGCCCCGTCAAATCCAGCCCGAAATGCCCGTAAACCGGTGCGCTGCCCCATTGCATATCCACACCGCTGCGCACCCCCGTGCCGACAATCGCCGAAACCGTCACCACCTCGCCATAAGAGGTCAGCGTCACACTCGGCCCGACTTCGACCAGACCCGGCACATGGTTATCGGCCGAATCTCCGGCCCAACCGGCAATCCGCACATCCATCAGGTTGCCGCTCATCGCCTTGACCTTGACAGTGATGCGCAAATAGCACCCCGGCAGGATCGGCGTCTGCCCCATATAGCGCAGCTTTTGTGTGGCCGTGGTTTTCTCCAGCTCCAGACAGCCGGAAAAATCAGCATCCGCCGGCACAAAGGCCGCATTGGCCGCATTCGCATAGGTATCCTGCCCCGCCAGCCCATCCTGACTGGACCAGACATTCAACCCGCTGGCAAACTCTGGCGGTGTAAAAACCAGCCCGTCGGTGATCGCTTTGTTCATCCTAACCCCTTTCCACATATCCGGAATGCGCGCTGACAGACAGCACCGCAAATGGGGCCAACGGCCGCCATCAATCCGCTCGAATTTCAGTAGTTTCTTGAAAACCCGGACCCGTGGCCCGAATTGGGGATAGATGTATCAAAGGGGGGTTAACCAGCCTTAACCATTGCGTTCGGTAAGGCACACTTGCAGGATCAGGCCGGAATTTTCCGCACCGCGATCGCCTGCTTCAACAGTGCAGTATTACAACGCCCTTTTCTGGCGTCCTCGAATGCCAAAACTTCAAAGGCACCATCAAAATAGGTGGGCAATTCGCCCGCACGCAGCAGGTAATCAGGATTGAAATCCTGCGCCCCGCTTCGGGAATCCACCATGAACGTATCAATCACCAATACCCCGCCCTCACGTAACTCACGGGCCAGTTTCGGGATCAAACACCGGTTCAGATAGTTGGTCACAACAATCAGATCATAGTTTGCTTTGGGCGGGGAATATTCATCAAGATCAACAACTTGGCAATTCACCGTGCCAGCCCCTGAAATCTGTTCGGCATGGCCCTGTAACCGCTGTAATCCCACCGGTGATATATCCAGCGCATCCACCTCAAACCCGTGTTCCGCCAGAAACAGCGCATTACGCCCCGTGCCGCAGGCCACATCCAGTGCCCGCTTTGCCGGTGCCTTGTGATAGAACCGCTTCAGCATGAAACTGGCCTCACCCTTTTCAATCAGGTGATGACCATCGCTATATTTCGTGTCCCACTTTAGCCGGTCCTTTTGTGCCATATCCGTTTTGCCTTAAACCAACCCGCCCGCCAGCGCCTTTTCGATCACCGCCACGGTTTCATCCACACCATAAAGCGCAATGAATCCGCCAAAACGTGGCCCTTGGGATGCGCCCAAAAGCACCTCGTATAACGCCTTGAACCAGTCCCGCAGCGGCTCGAACCCGTGTTCCTTGCCCACAGCAAACACCATGGATTGCAGCGCGTCGCCATCCAGACCGCCATCCCACGCCTTCAGGCGCTCAACCAAATCCTGCATCGCAGCACGTTCCTTGTCGTCGGGCAGTCGATAGGTTTTCTGCGGCTTCACAAAGTCGTTGTAATACTTCACCGCATAGCCCGCCGCCGCATCCAGATCGGCATGGGTTTTCGGGCTGGCATCCGGCGCATAGCGCTTGATGAATCCCCACAAGGCGTCCTTGTCCTCGGCCGCGGCCACGCTGGCCAGATTCAACAACATCGCAAAGGGCACCACCATTTTGCTTTCGGGCGGGTTGCCCTCGTGCAAATGCCAGACCGGATTGTTCAACTGCGCCTTCAGATCCTGCGTCGGATAGGCCCGCAACTGCTGGTGATATTCATCCACCGCTTTGGGGATCACATCGAAATACAGCCGCTTGGCGGTTTTCGGTTTCAGATACATGAAATACTGCAAGGATTCCGGCGGCGCATAGGCCAGCCATTCCTCCATCGTCAGACCATTACCCTTGGACTTGGAAATCTTCTGCCCCTGCTCGTCGTTGAACAATTCATACGACAGGCTGACTGGAGGCCGCGCCCCGAGGGCCGCACAAATCTTGCTGGATTGCGTCACGCTGTCGATCAGATCCTTGCCCGACATTTCGTAATCCACACCCAGCGCAGCCCAGCGCATGCCCCAATCCGGCTTCCATTGCAATTTCACATGGCCGCCGGTCACAGGCACCTCGACCCGCTCGCCATCCGGTTCCTCGTAAACGATCGTGCCTTTTTCCACATTGCGTTCCAGCGTCGGCACTTGCAGCACATGTCCGGTCTTGGGCGAAATCGGCAGGAACGGCGAATAGGTCGCCTGCCGCTCGGCCCCCAGGGTCGGCAGCATGATCTCCATGATCTTGTCAAACCGCTCCAGCGCCGTCAGCAGGGCATCATCGAATTTGCCGCTGGTATAATACTCTGTCGAAGACGCAAATTCATACTCAAACCCGAAACTGTCCAGAAACGCACACAGCCGCGCGTTGTTGTGCTGGGCGAACCCCTCGTGCGTGCCGAACGGATCGCGCACCTTAGTCAATGGCAGGTTCAGATCCTCGGCCAGCATTTCCTGATTGGGCAGATTGCCGGGCACCTTGCGAAACCCGTCCATATCATCGGAAAAACAAATCAGCTTGGTCGGAATGTCGCTTAACGCTTCAAACGCGCGGCGCACCATTGTTGTGCGCGCCACTTCGCCAAAGGTGCCGATATGCGGCAGGCCCGACGGACCATAGCCGGTCTGGAACAAAACATAGCCCTTATCCGGCGTCTTGCCGTTCAGCCGTTTCAAAACGCGGCGCGCCTCTTCAAAGGGCCAGGCTTTGGAATTCATCGCGGCTTCACGCAGTTCGGACATTTGTTTCACTTTCTCGGCAGGTTTTGGGCAATTACACCCGTCTTTGCAAACGTCCCTATTGCCCTGTCCCGCCCGCGTCAATATTCTGGCCTGATAGAATACCCCATATTTAGGATTATATCGTGAACCAGATCCCCCATTCGCTGACCCCGCAGGATTGCCTTGTCGCTGTGATGATTGCCGTATCGGCCTCGGATGAAAACATCCGCACCTCGGAACTTGTGACCATACAGGCCATCGTCAACCACCTGCCGGTGTTTGCGGGCTATGATATGGATCGGGTGAAAACCGTGTCGCAAACCGTGTTCGACCTGTTCGGTGAAGAAGACGGACTGGACGCCCTGTTCGGCCTGATCCGCAACGACCTGCCCGAACGGCTGTATGAAACCGCCTATGCGCTGGCCTGCGATGTGGCCGCGGCGGACGGGCAACTGAAAGAGGCCGAACTGCGCCTGCTCGAGGAAATCCGCTATGAATTCAACATCGACCGCCTGCACGCCGCCGCGATCGAGCGCGGCGCACGGGCAAGGCATGTGTTGCCGTAACGTATAAAACCTTGCGCCAATTCGCGCCCTAAACTACGCTAGGTTGAGGCGGCGTAAGGGCGTGAAACAATGGGACAAATACTTGCATTTCTTTGGGCAAAGGGCTGGTTCGTGTTCGGCCCTTTTTTCACATTGGTATTCCTGCTGACCACCAGCCCCTATGGCAAGCTGTGGGAAAATAACACCAACCGCAAACGCTGGATCGGCGACCTATATCAAAACAACTGGAAAGCCCGCTACAGGCGCACCATGGGGCGTATTCTAGACCGGATTGACCGGACCCTTTCCGTCCACGAACTAATAGCACAAGCCAACTCCGCCCGCATCGCCTTTAGTCACGGGTTGATCAATCTGTCAACCTTGCTGGCCATCGCCTATCCGGTGCTTGGCTTTGTCGGGCAATGGATTTTCGGCAGCCCTCTACAACTGGGCAATACCCTGATTGCACCGGCTGGATCAGCAACAGCACGAGTTATTGTATTTTTCTGGTTTTTAGCCCTGTTGTTTTCTTATGTTTTTTTGTTTCACAGAAAAACAGTATTCGGTTTGCGCACACCAATTTCCATTCTCAAGTTATTGGTTTTATTAGGCGGTTCATTCTTCATATTTTCCGTTGGAAATCGGGTCGAACTGCCAACAGACCTCGCATTTGCAGGTATTATTGCATTAGCACTTGTAACCGTTGGCATAGCTGGAACTATATCTGCAATCATAATCGTAATTATCCTTATACTCGGTCTCAAGGGTATAATCGCCTTTGTAGTTGCAGTTGCCACCGCACTATCCTTTACCGAGGCAAGGTTCGGCTTCCAGCCTATTTTCCGTATGCTTTATCTAATCCTCCTGCTTATCTTGCTATTAGTTTCAGTCCAACAAGTTCCTAGTTTATCTACCACCGAATCCCCCTCTCCAACCTATCTGTTGTTGTTCTTCGCCATTTTCCCGATCTTCAATGCGCTCGCCGATTTCACCTCGACCGGCCTTACCCGGTATCTGTTACGTCGTGGCCTGACAAAACCAATCTGGTTCAACGCCCTGCTTGATACCCTTGGTGGCCTGTCGGTCTTCTTTCTGCTCGGCTTTGCATTGATCGGCTATATCCATCTGGTCCGCCCACAGGATGGCACCCCGCTGCTTGATCTTTCCACCCTGTTCGACCAGTTGCAAAACAACCCGTCTGATTTCTGGTGGCTGGCGCTGATGCTCGGCTCGACATTATTGCCAACCCTGCTGCATTTGATGGTCGGGGTTGCCACCATTCTGATCCAGTATCCCGCCTTCCTGCGCAACTGGACCATCAGAAAACTGGCCTCCGGTGGCGAAGGCTCGGACATCGACGGCTGGCAGGGTTCGGCGATGGTCTGCGGTATGATCTCGCTCTCGATCTGGCTACCGGTCATCCTGTTTTACTATTTGTTTAGGATGAACCACAGCGCAGTGATCAATGGCACGATTTGGGTGTTTTCCAGCTATGCCGATCTGATCGGGGCGCTATAGGGCTGTATTGTACAAAACGGGCGCTGAAATGTACCGTTTGTATGAAACATCACGTCCCGTAAAGCGTCGCCCATCTTTCAATCAACGCCTGCTGCAACCGCTTGGCCGCCTTGTTCCAGGACTTGGCCCCCTGCGGGGCCTCGCGGTCCGATTTGGCCACCCCTGCGCGGCGTTTTTCGTCGGCCATGAACATTGCGAATGCCAGTTGCGTGCCATCCGGCGCGGTCACATAGCCCGCCAGGGCAGATACAAAATTCAGCGTCCCCGTTTTGGCATGCACCTTGACCGGATGCCCCTTGATCACCCGCCCGTTCGCGTCCCGCAACGCAATCGGTTTCAGCAAATGCGCCAGTGACCCGTTCGGCCCCTGCCGCACCAGCGCGGATACCATATCGCCCGCCGTTAACCGCGACCCCGTGCCCAAGCCGGAATGATCCACAAACTTCGACTTGCGCGCACCGGTGTGGCTGGCCGTCCAGTCCGTCATTTTCTTGGCCGATGCCTTGAGCGATCCGATGTTTCCGCTCCGCGCCGCGCTGGCTGTCATGCCGATCGCCTCGGCCGTCATGTTGTTGGAAAACTTCAACAAAGCCTTCAGCAAAACCTGCAATTGCTCGCTATTATGCTCGACCAGAACCGTGCCCTTGGCCACCCCTTTGGACACCACCGCACGCGGCAATCTGATCCCTTGGGATCGCGCCATAGTCTGGAACACCTCGGCCGCATACAGGTGCGGTTTTCGCACCGGCAACCAGCGGCTGCCATTCCGCCCCAAGGCGCGCCGCGCCACGGTCCAACTGTCCACCCCGCCGGAATCCTTGTAGGTGTAGATCGGCAAATCCCGATCCACCACACGCATTTTGGCGATCCGCACGCCGGGGCGGTATTTCCTGGTCCGCGCATCCATCGCCACATCATAGCCGCTGGCACTGCGTTTCCATTCAAAATGCACACGATTGAAATTCAGGTTCAGCCCGCATACCGCAGGATTATAACCCAGATAATCCGGCTGGCTTTTGTCGATCTGTTTGATAAAGGGCAACGCGCTGGAATTGACTTTGAACTTGCCCGAAACCTCGCGCACGCCGGCCTGTTTCAACGCCGCCGCCATATCCGCCAGATCATCCGTGTCCAGTGTCGGATCCCCGCCGCCCACCAGTACCAAATCGCCCTTAAGACGCCCGTTCACAACCGGCCCTGTTGCCATCAACCGTGTCTTGAACCTGTACCCCGCCCCCAGCGTATCCAGCGCATAAAGCGATGTGATCGTCTTGGTCACACTGGCAGGCGGCTGCGGCAACACCGGATTGGCGGTTTCCAGTATCAGCCCCGTTTTGGCATCCGCCACCACAAAACTGACCTTGCCCCCCAACCGCGCCGCCGCGATCAGGGCATCCGCCCCCTTCACCGCCTGTTTGTGAAAATTGCCGGCCCGCGGCACCGGCCGGATCGAAACCTTCGGCGCATCACCCCATGCCACATCCGCAGCACTGGCCAGTAAAGCCCCCAGAATAAACCGTCTTGAAAATTGACCCTTCATAATGGCGCAGTAAACCAAACCCGCCGGTCAAGGACAATGGCGTTTTGCAGGCTGCCTCCTATTTTAACGCGCCCACTCACCCCGCGCCCGTATCTGGGTCGAGGACACATCCACCATCGGCACATTGATAAAACACCACGCCGGCGGCGGGCTGTCTGCCAATATTCCAGCCTGTGAACCGCGCAACCGGTACCCCTCATACCGCTTGGCCGCCTTGGACATACGCGCCGAAGTCCGGTCACCGGGCCGCGCAATCACCCCGACAGGCACGTTTTCCATGATCCATTCCCAATGCTGCCAGCGATGGAATTGCGCCAGATTGTCCGCCCCCATCAACCAGACAAACCTGACCCCGCGCCGCCGCGCAAATATGGCCTGCAAGGTCTCGGCGGTATACCGCGTCCCTACCCGTGCCTCGAAATCCGTCACCCTGATGCGCGGATGGTCCGCAATCGCCCGACAGGCCGCCAGCCGCTTCTCCATCGCCGCTGGCGCATCCTTTTTCAAAGGGTTGCCGGGCGACACCAGCCACCACACCTGATCCAGATTGAACCGCCTCAACGCCGCTTTGGAAATATGCACATGCCCAAGGTGCGGCGGATCGAATGACCCGCCCAGCAGGCCGATGCGCTGGCCCTTTGCCGCATATGGAAGCCCCTGCCCCGGCACGCCTAGTCCGTCTCGCTCGATTGCGCCCAGAGGTTGATCGCCTCGTCCCCCGCCAGCGCATCGATCTCGGCCAGTTCCTCCGCGCTGAATTCCAGATTACCGACCGCACCCACACAATCCACAATCTGTTCCGGCCGTGACGCCCCGATCAGGGCCGAGGTGATCCCCCCGCCCCGCAGCACCCATGCAATCGCCATCTGCGCCAAAGTCTGCCCGCGCTGCTGCGCAATGTCGTTCAGCCCGCGAATGGCCTGCAACGCATGATCGCTCAGCATCCCCGGCAACAGGGATTTGCCCTGTGTGGCGCGGCTGCCTTCCGGCACGCCCTTCAGGTATTTCCCCGTCAGCATCCCCTGCGCCAAAGGCGTAAACGCGATCGAGCCGACGCCAAGCCCGGCCAAAGTATCCTTCAGCCCGTCGCTTTCCACCCAGCGGTTCAGCATGTTGTAACTGGGCTGGTGGATCAGGCAGGGGGTGCCCAGATCCTTCAGTATCGCCACCGCCTCGCGGGTGCGCGCGGAATTATAGGATGAAATCCCGACATAGAGCGCCCGCCCCGAGCGCACGATATGATCCAGCGCGCCCATGGTTTCCTCTAGCGGGGTTTCAGGGTCAAACCGGTGAGAATAGAAAATATCGACATAGTCCAGCCCCATCCGTTCCAGTGACGCATCACAGGATGCAATCAGGTATTTCCGGCTGCCCCATTCGCCATAAGGGCCGGGCCACATGTCATATCCGGCCTTGGAAGATATAATCAGCTCGTCCCGGTAACCGGCAAAATCGGTGCGCAGGATTTCCCCGAAGGCCAGTTCTGCACTGCCGGCGGGCGGGCCGTAATTATTGGCCAGATCGAAATGGGTGATCCCGAGATCAAACGCTGTGCGGCACATCGCGCGTTTTATGTCATGCGGCGTGTCCTCGCCGAAATTGTGCCACAGCCCCAGGGATACGGCCGGAAGCCTGACCCCCGACTTGCCACAACGGCGGTAAACCATCTTTTCATACCGGTCCTCGGCAGCCCGATAGACGGGCGGAAATTGTTTTGGCGGGCGCTCGGGTTTTGTCATGGCGGCTTTTTCCTGCAGTATGGGGACCGCAGCAGGGATACCCGATGCCGCACTATTCGTCGAGACGGGCAATTCAAATGATTGCCCACAGGTCGATGCGCGGGCCCTTCGCCGCATATGGAAGTTTTTGATACATTTGATAAAGTCTACCCAATTCTTTTCCATCATTGGAGTGCCAAATGCGCCTGACAATAAAAGAGCCTGACATTGATATCGGCAAAGACGGGTTTGACAAGCATTGTCAACTGGGTCGCGCCAAAACTGGCAAGGTGCTGTCGGAATTGGTTGAAAAAACCGAAGACCCGATTGTTATCGCGCTGGACGGATCATGGGGCAGCGGCAAGTCGTTCTTTCTGAAATGCTGGACCGGAGCACATACCAATGAGAATGACGGCAAGGCCAAGGTTATCTATTTTGATGCTTTCGAACATGATTACCTAGTTGACCCCCTGATTGCTTTAACGGGGGTGCTCTCTGACCAGTTCGACCCAAATTCAAAAGCGGGCAAGGCGATAGGAGCAGCCAAGAAGGCCGTTTCAAAGGTATGGCGCCCTGCTACGCGTATTGGCTTGGCTGCCGCAACTGCCGGAGTAAGTGAAATAGCCGGTGCTGTGGGGGATGCAGTAGTAGCTTCAAGCAACGAGGAGTTAAGCAAAGCGTCCGAAAACTTCTGGAAGAAAGAAGATGGACGGCGCGCCGCAATGAAAGAATTCCGAACTGCGCTTAGGAAACTAACAGAGCCGGACAACGATGGCATCCCGCAGAAAATCGTCATCATCATCGACGAGCTGGACCGCTGCCGCCCTGACTATGCGTTAACCATGCTAGAGGTGATAAAGCACTTCTTTGCCGTGGATAATGTGCATTTTGTGTTGGGGGTGAATTTGAATGAGTTGCAAAATAGTGTTCGAAGCAGATACGGGGCAGAAATTGACGCAGGGAAATACCTGCAGAAATTCATAAACGTAAAGTTTTCTGTAGAGGGTGATAAATGGAATAAATACAATAAAGGCAGCTTCGAATACTTTAAAAAGCTTGCCGAAACTCAAGGCTTAACAGAAGATCAATATCTCGATTTTATCAATTGCTATTTAGAGAACATGCCTCCTGATAGATTGCCCAATCTTCGATCTTGTGAAAGGCTGGTAACCTCTGCAATACTTGCCCCCGCTAGAAACAAGCTAGCCTATCGGCCGGATGCACACATATTGGCCGGCCTCTTGATTATGGAATCGATTGACCCAGATACTGCCGTACTGGCACGCGAGGGAGAACTGCCCTTTGAAACGGTTCAGAAGACGTTAGGTCTGCGTGCGAACCGCACAGTTCCCGATCCGAGTTTTTTGGACGAAGCAATAAACCGATGGTCATTCTGCCTTGAGGAAGACTTGAATTGGCCTGAAAACGATCAAAGAGCCTCTGGATGGCCCCCCGCCCAAACAAACAACCGGGGTGATATCGTCCCCCGGTTGGCCGGACTGCTTTGGGGAACAATTCGCACTTTGGATATAGAGTAGATTGCCTCTCTTCCCTCCCTTCGTTATTCAGGCCTCAAATCAAAACCCCATTCAGGAGCACCCTCATGGCGGCCTATCAATATGTATACTTCATGGACGGCGTGTCCAAAACCTATCCCGGCGGCAAAAAGCTGTTTGAAAATATCCACCTGAATTTCCTGCCCGGTGTGAAAATCGGCGTGGTCGGGGTGAACGGGTCTGGCAAATCCACCCTGATGAAAATCATGGCCGGCATGGATAAGGATTTCACCGGTGAAGCATGGGTCGCCGAAGGTGCCAAGGTGGGCTATCTACCGCAGGAACCCACGCTGGACACATCCCTGACCGTGCGTGAAAACGTGATGCTGGGGGTCGCCGAAAAGAAGGCCATTCTGGACCGCTATAACGAACTGGCCATGAATTACTCGGACGAAACCGCAGACGAAATGGCCAAACTGCAAGACGAGATCGACGCGCAGAACCTGTGGGATCTGGACGCACAGATCGATGTCAGCATGGAGGCCCTGCGATGCCCCCCAGATGACGCCGATGTCTCGACCCTTTCTGGCGGTGAATTGCGCCGCGTTGCGCTGTGCAAACTGCTGCTGGAAGCGCCCGACATGCTACTGCTGGACGAGCCGACAAACCACCTAGATGCCGAAACCATCGCCTGGCTGCAACAGCACCTGATGGATTACAAGGGCACCATCCTGATTGTCACCCACGACCGCTATTTCCTCGACGACATCACCAGCTGGATTCTGGAACTGGACCGCGGCCAAGGCGTGCCGTGGGAGGGCAACTATTCCTCATGGTTGGAGCAAAAATCCAAGCGTCTGGCCAAAGAGGCCCGCGAGGATAAATCCCGCCAGAAAACGCTGGAGCGCGAGCTGGAATGGATGCGCGCATCCCCCAAAGCCCGCCAGGCCAAATCCAAGGCCCGTATCAACGCCTATAACGACATGGCCAACATGTCCGAGCGCGAAAAAATGGGCAAGGCGCAGATCATCATTCCCAACGGCCCGCGCCTTGGTGGCAAGGTAATCCAGGTCGAAGGGCTGAAGAAAGCCATGGGCGACAAACTGTTGATCGAGGACCTTGATTTCACCGTCCCGCCCGGTGCGATTGTCGGTGTGATCGGCCCCAATGGTGCCGGTAAAACCACGCTGTTCCGGATGATGACAGGGCAGGAACAACCCGACGCCGGCACCGTCACATTTGGCGATACGGTGCAGCTGTCCTACGTCGATCAGTCCCGCGACGATCTGGACGACAACGCGACTGTGTGGGAGGCGATCACCGACAGTCAGGACATCATCATGCTGGGCGATGCGGAAATGAACTCGCGCGCCTATTGCTCGGCGTTCAACTTCAAGGGTGGCGACCAGCAGAAGAAGCTGGCGATGCTGTCAGGGGGCGAGCGCAACCGCGTCCACATGGCGCGGCTGCTGCGCTCCGGCGGTAACGTGCTGCTGCTCGATGAGCCAACCAATGATCTCGATGTGGAAACCCTGCGCGCACTCGAGGACGCGCTGGTCGATTTCGCCGGCTGTGCCGTGGTCATCTCGCACGATCGCTTCTTTCTGGACCGGATTTGCACCCACATTCTGGCGTTCGAGGGCGAAGCCCATGTTGAGTGGTTCGAGGGCAACTTCGAGGATTATGAGGAAGACAAGAAACGCCGTCTGGGGGCGGATGCGCTGGAGCCGAAGCGGGTGAAGTTCAAGAAGTTTGTGAGGTGATGAAAAATGGCACAGCAACTATTTCTGGACGCCAATATTTTCCTATCATTCTTCCAATCCAGCAAAGATGATCTCGTAGAATTAGCCAAAGTTGTAAAGCTAATTGGAGACGAAGAAATTATCTTATATTCAAACGATCAACTAAGGAGGGAAGTTGATAGAAACAGGGAGAACAAAATTGCGACGGGCTTCAACGAATTCAAGAATGCTAACTTTGGAAAAGAATTCCCTCATTATTGCAACGACTATAGCGAACTTGAAGAAATACGATCACATTTAAAAGAAGCAAACAAAATTCACGCAAAATTAGTCACGAAAATTAACACGGATATAGAGAATAGGTCGCTAGGGGCGGACAAGTTAATCGCCGGATTATTTGAACTAGCTGAGGATTTACCTATCACTGCTGAAATAATGGAAAAAGTACATTTTAGGGTTGCTTCAGGCGATCCACCTGGAAAACGGAATTCTATTGGTGATGCAATACATTGGCAATGTTTGTTAGATCAAACTAAAAGCGGCAACCTTGATCTAGTTACACTAGATGGTGATTTCACATCACCTTTAAAATCCGGTCAAATATCTGATTTCCTTTCATTAGAATGGAGCAACTCACGCAAGTGGGGCGCCGTTACCCTCCATAACTCATTATCAAATTTTTTTAAGGCCCGTTTTCCGCAAATAAATCTCTCCACCGAATTTAAAAAAGATGAGCTAGTACGACGGCTGATCAATTCGCCTAATTTTTCTGAAACCCATCAAGTTATTAGCGAGCTTATGGAATTTGAGCATTTTACAAAAGGACAAATACGCCAAATTTTTTCAGCATTATTGGACAACAACCAAGTGAGGTGGATTGCAATGGACTGCGATGTGCAAGATTTTTTCAAAAAATTCTCGAATTCAACTGGGCACCTAGGGTCAGGACCCATTAATATGTTGCTTATCTGACAAAATTCTGAATCACTGTGCTCCACAACATTAGGAGGGTGGTATGTCAGATCAATTTTGGCTCAGCGAAGCACAGTTAGCGCGGATAAAACCGTATTTTCCTTTGTCGCACGGCGTGCCACGGGTGGATGATCGCAAAGTTATCAGCGGTATCATTCATGTAATCCGCAACGGTTTGCGTTGGCGGGACGCTCCGGAGGTCTACGGGCCGCATAAAACCTTATATAACAGGTTTATCAGGTGGTCGAAGATGGGGGTGTTTGACAAAATTTTCACGGCTTTGGTCGCCGAAAATGGCCCGCCGGATCGGTTAATGATTGACGCAACACATCTCAAAACGCACCGCACGGCTTGCAGCCTGTTAAAAGGGGGGATGTTCCCCGCGCTATTGGCCGCACCAAAGGCGGATTGAACTCCAAATTGCACGCGGTTTGTGACGGCGAGGGCCGCCCGGTGCGGCTGTTACTAACCGAGGGCCAGCAATCCGATCATAAAGGTGCGGCAACATTACTGCCTGATTTACCTGCAGCAAAGGAAATGCTTGGCGATAAAGGTTACGATAGCGACGCTTACCGCGCGGCTCTGATCAAGCGCGGCATTACCCCGTGCATACCGCCCAGAGCCAAACGTAAACACCCCGCAACGTACTGTAAAACCTTATACAAACAGCGGCACAAGGTCGAGAATATGTTTGCCAAACTCAAGGACTGGCGACGCATCGCCATGCGGTTCGACCGTTGCGCCCATACTTTCCTGTCAGCAATCCAAATAGCTGCTATCGTTATCTTCTGGGTTAATCAATGAGTCCTGAGCCTAAGTAATGTTACAGTTGAAGAGGCTGAAGAAATATTGGAATTCGATCACTCGGTTTTTCTCCCTTTTTGAAATTTCGGGACAACCCGTAGGGCGGGCTTCACCCGCCTACGGACCGACAATTAACCCCCCCCCTAAACCCCCAGACACCAGCGCATCACCGCCTTTTGCGCATGAAGACGGTTTTCGGCCTCGTCAAAGATCACCGATTTTTCGCCGTCCATCACCGAGGATGTCACCTCTTCCTCCCGATGTGCCGGCAGACAGTGCATGAACAGCGCGTCGTCCTTGGCCTGCTCCATCAGATGGTCATTCACCTGATAGGGCTTCAGCAGGTTGTGGCGGCGCTGGCGGGTGGACTGGCTGTCGTGCATCGAAACCCATGTGTCGGCCACCACCAGATCGGCCCCCTGCACCGCCTTTTCGGCGTCCCGTTCAATCACCACATTCACGCCCTTGCTGCGGGCCAGGTCCACGAATTCCGGTTCAGGGTCCAGCGAAGGTGGTCCGGCAAAGGTAAAGTCGAACCCGAACTGCCCCGCCGCATGCAGGAACGAGGCGCAGACATTGTTGCCATCCCCCGTCCAGACCACTTTCTTGCCCTTGATCGGGCCGTTGTGTTCCTCAAACGTCATCACATCCGCCATGATCTGGCAGGGGTGCGTGCGGTTGGTCAGCCCGTTGATCACCGGCACATCGGCGTATTCGGCCAGTTCCTGCAACACGGATTCCTCGAAGGTGCGGATCATGATCATATCGACATAGCGCGACAGAACCCGCGCGGTATCGGCGATGCTTTCGCCATGACCCAACTGCATATCGGCCCCCGACAGCACCAGCGTTTCGCCGCCCATCTGCCGCACGCCCACATCAAAGGAAACCCGCGTGCGCGTTGACGGTTTTTCGAAAATCAGCGCCACGATGTGGTTTTTCAGCGGCTGGTCCGCGTCCGGCGTGCCCTTGGGCAGGCCCTTGCGGGCCTCTTTCATCACCTGGGCCTGATCGATCATGCCCCGCAGATCGTCGGCATCGGTGGTGTGGATATCAAGAAAATGGTTCATGGTTTCAGTCCTTTGGAAACTTCGCTTGCCGCCTTGTCCAGCCGCGCCACGCCTTCGGCAATATCCTCGTCGGGGATGTTCAGCGCGGGCAGCAGCCGCACAACATTGTCCGCCGCGGGCACGATCAGCACTTCGGCCCCATAGGCCGCGTTGATCACATCCATATTGGGCGCCTTGCATTTCAGCCCCAGCATCAGGCCGGAACCACGCACCCCCTCGAACACATCGGGATGCGCCGCAACCAGCCCTTCCAGCGACTGGCGCAGGGTGCCTGCCTTGCGGTTCACATCGGCCAGAAATTCGTCTGTGGCGACAATCTCCATCACCGCGTTGCCCACCGCGCAGGCCAGCGGGTTGCCGCCATAGGTCGAGCCATGCGTGCCCGCCGTCATGCCCGACGCCGCATTTTCAGTTGCCAGCAACGCACCCAGCGGAAAACCCCCGCCGATGCCCTTGGCCACCAGCATGATGTCGGGCGCAACACCGGCCCATTCATGGGCAAACAGCTTGCCGGTGCGCCCCATGCCGCACTGGATTTCGTCCAGCACCATCAGCGCGCCCACCGCGTCACAGGCATCACGCAAGCCCTTCAGGCAGGCATCCGGCAGCGGGCGGATACCGCCCTCGCCCTGCACCGGCTCGACAATCACCGCCGCGACCGTGTCATCCATTTCCGCCGCCAATGCCTCGTGATCGCCAAAGGGCAATTGCACAAAACCGGGCAGTAGCGGGCCAAAGCCTTTGGTCATTTTTTCCGAGCCTGCCGCAGCAATCCCCGCAGCCGAACGGCCGTGGAAGGATCCTTCAAAGGCGATAATCTTGACCCGCTCGGGCTGGCCCTTTTCAAACCAGTATTTGCGCACCATCTTGATTGCCAGTTCGCAGGCCTCGGTGCCGGAATTGGTGAAAAACGCAGTGTCGGCGAAGGTGGCCTCGACCAGCTTGTCTGCCAGCGCCTGTTGCTGCGGAATTTCATAGAGGTTCGACGTATGCCAAAGCGCCTGTGCCTGATCAGTCAATGCGCCAACCAAAGCGGGGTGCCCGTGGCCCAGAACATTCACCGCGATGCCAGCACCGAAATCCAGAAATCGGCGCCCGTCTGCCTCGACCAACCAGCTGCCTTCGCCTTTGACGAAGGAAAGCGGTGCCCGGTTATAGGTCGGCAAAACAGAGGGTATCATAGCAAAGTTCCTTTAGAAGAAGCCCTTGGGTGGCGCAAAGCCGGGGGCATGTCAATATTTTAGGAAGAGGTGTGCCGCATGGCACGGGATTAAACACGGCCCGATGGGCCGAAAACGCTACTTTAGCGTCGGCGTCGGTTGCACTGGGCGGTATTCGGGCGTTTAATCATGGGGAACGTCTTATCGAAGGATTATCCGCCTGTGAACCCCGAAAATCCCCTGCTGAAGGTCAGCAACCTGACCCGCCTGATGATCGGCCCTGTCAGTTTTGATGTGGGCGCGGGGGAATGTGTGGCGATCACGGGGCCGTCGGGCACCGGCAAATCGGTGCTGCTGCGCGCGATTGTCGATCTGGACCCGAATGACGGACAGGTACAAGCCGGTGGCGTAATCCGCGCCGATGTCCCCGCGCCCGACTGGCGCAAAACCGTTGCCATGCTGCCCGCCGAGAGCGGCTGGTGGCTGGATCATGTCGCGCCGCATTTTCAGGCGCCGGACAGGATACGCGGTCAACTGTCCCTTGTCGGCCTGCCCGAAACCGCAATGGAATGGGAAGTCGCCCGCCTGTCCACCGGCGAAAAGCACCGGCTGGCCCTGCTGCGCTGTCTGGAAGGTGGCCCGAAGGTTTTGCTGCTGGACGAACCCACCGCAGCGCTGGACCATGATACCACCCTGCAAATCGAGGCCCTGTTGAAACAGCAACTGGGCAAAGGCACCGCCATCCTGATCGTCACCCATGACGCGGCACAGGCCAAACGGCTGGCCCACCGTATCCTGCGCCTTGAGGATGGCCAGTTGCAACAGGTGGCCGCATGAGCAGCTATATCGCCCTGACCTATACCGATCTGCTACTGGCCTCGATTTTTCTGGTGATCAACGGGCTGTTGTCACTGTGGCTTCACCTTGGACTGGAACGCAAACTGGCCATCGCCGCTGTGCGCATGGTGGTGCAACTGATACTGGTCGGGCTGCTGCTGAAAAGCCTGTTTGCGATCCTGTCACCATGGCTAACCCTGCTGGTCGCAACCTCGATGGTGCTGTTTGCAGGTCGCGAAGTCTGGGCGCGGCAGGACCGCAAGTTGCGCGGCCTGTGGGGCTTTGGCATCGGCACCGGCGCGATGGCCTTTGCGGGGGCGGGGATCACGGTGATTGCCCTGACCACGATGATCGGCTCGGACCCGTGGTGGACCCCGCGCTTTGCCCTGCCGGTGTTGGGGATGGTGCTGGGCAACACAATGAACGGCATATCGCTGGCGCTGGACGCGCTGCATACCGGTATCAGCCGCGAGCGCGTGTCGATCGAGGCACAACTGTTGCTGGGCCAAACCCGCTGGTCCGCCCTGCGCCCCGTGCTGCGGCGTGCGCTACGCTCGGGCTTTATGCCGATCATCAATGCGATGGGGGCGGTCGGCATCGTCTCGCTTCCCGGTATGATGACCGGGCAAATCCTGTCCGGCGTGGACCCGACCGAAGCGGTAAAATACCAACTGCTGGTGATGTTCCTGATCGGCGGGGCAACGGGGCTGGGCGTGCTGGCGGCGACATTCGGATCGGTCTGGCGGCTGACGGACGAGCGCGACCGGCTGCGTCTGGAACGGCTAACCAAACCCAAAGACCCCGCCTGACACCATGACGCTTGTATCCTGCGCGCGGGCCGTATAAAATGCCAGCAACAGAATTCTACCAGAGTGGTCGTTGGAACGGGGCAAGCCTGCCTGCGCCACGGCCATTTTCAGTTAAGGAAAACAGATGTCCTGGACAGACGACCGCGTTGCAACGCTGACCAAAATGTGGGGCGAAGGCCAATCCGCCAGCCAGATCGCCAAGGAACTGGGCGGTGTGACCCGCAATGCAGTGATCGGCAAGGTGCATCGCCTTGGCCTGTCCAACCGTGCTACCAGTGGCAACAAGGGTGGGGCCAAACCCAAAGCCGCGGCAAAACCGGCCGCAGCCCGCGCCGCCAAACCGACGGCCAAGGCCAAACCCAAAGCCGCGCCCGCCAATGCGGCGCCAAAACCTGTTCTGCCCCCGCGCAAGGCCATCATTCCGGCCGGCCAACCCCTGCCGCCACAACCTTCGGCAAACGAAATCAGCCCCGAAGCGCTGGCAACCGTGCGCGAAGTGGAAAAGAAAGCCAAAAAGATCGGCCTGATGGAATTGACCGAACGCACCTGCAAATGGCCGATTGGCGATCCGGCAACCGAGGAATTCTGGTTCTGCGGTCTGCCTTCGGAACCGGGCAAGCCCTATTGCGAAGCCCACGTTGGCGTTGCGTTCCAACCGATGTCTGCCCGCCGCGATCGTCGGCGCTGATTTTCGCAGTCATTCAATAGAGATTACAGAAAACCCGCGGGCATTCCCGCGGGTTTTCTGTTGGATATTCCGGATATTTTCGGTCTGGGAAAAAGAACCACTAAACCGGTTTAGTGGTTCTTTTCAGAAGCCATTTTCAGTATTTATTCCAACGCCTTACCCGCCATTCAGGTTGTGCGGATAGCTCTAATTATTCCCCAGAAGGTTCAACAAGCCCCGCTTGGCTTCTTCCTCCAGCTTGCGCCGTGCAGCATCCTCGATGCTCTCGCCGTCCTGTGTCTCGACCCCCAGCGCATCTTTTGCCCGCTGTTCCGCCGCGGCCCGTTCGGCATCCAGCCGCTCCTGCAAAGCCGCTTTTTCAGCCTGCAACCGCGCCTCGGCGGCGGCTTTCTCGGCGGCAAGTTTAGCTTCCAGCGCCGCTTTTTCATCGGCCAGATTCTGGTCAATCAGCCCCTTCAGGTCAGGCCGGAATTTCGGGTTGGCCCATGTGCCGGTGATCAGCACCGGAACCGAAATCCCGCCGGTGCCATCTGCCGCCGCCAATGCAACAGGCGTAATCCGGTAGTTCAACGTCTGTGTGCCAATCCCCACCTCGCCCGATCCGTCCGCCCGCGCCAATGGCGCCACAAAGGCCAGATCGTCGTTATACAACACACCGTCTTTCATCGTGAATGTGGCCCCGATGGAGTTGAACACCGTCTTTTGCCCCTTACCTTGATAAGAGGTATCCAGATTGCGCAGCATACCGGCCAAATCAAGGCCCAGAATTTCCCCCTGCCCTAAAGTAAACGATCCGTCCCCAGACAGGCTGCGCATGATCGCATCCATGGTATTGCCGACCCCCAGGAATTTCACCCGCAGATCGCCAACTGCAATCAACCGTTCGTAATCGGCCAAATCCTTTAGCAAAGGCTGCATCGCCATATGGGCGACCTTCAAATCGCCCCCCACAGAAAGCCCGCCACGTCCGTTCATCACAAACTGGCCGCTGACAATGCCCTGATAGGCCTGCACCTTGTTCAACTCGAACACCGCGCGGGACCGGTCCAGTTTCACTGCCACGCTGGATGGGCCCAGCTTGACCGTGCCCAGATCAATCGCATTGGCAACCAGCCCCACATCGGCATCCACCGATGATAACGCACTCACGTCGATCACATCCTTGGGCCAACCCGCCGCCGTTTCCACCGCCGCGCCGGTTTCATTATCCACACTCGCTGCCAGAACCGAGAAATCCAGCGCGCCGGCCTTGAATTGCCCCTTCACAAACGGGCGTTCCTTACCGGCGATGAACACATCCACAGCGCCAGTCAGCACATTCTGATCCAGCCGGATCGAGCCATTGCGCAAATGCGCGGTGCCCTGAGCCGTATAGGTCACGTCCCCCGCCAGTCTGGCCGTGCGCCCCATGCCCTTGGGCAGGTCCGGTGCGTCCATCCCCAGCACCCCGAACAGGGCCGCCATATCGGCCAGATCGGCATCCACTTTGCCATCTGCGGCAAAGGGTGAAATCCCCGCCTTGCCATCAAAGGCGATGGTGCTGCCACCGGTTTTGATCGACGCCGTCAGCGCACTTACCCCGCCATTGATAAACTTGCCGAAATTCGCAACCGTCGTGTCCAGCGAAACCGGCTGGCCGTGCATACGCATCGACAGGGATATATCCCCCTGCGCGGCAAAATCGGGCAAGCGCAGGTCGATATCCAGATCACTAAGAACCGTCTTTTCACCGCTGGCATGGTCGATATAGGTCAGCTTGCCGCCCTTCACCAAACCGCGCTCCAGCGTGAATGCCGGAATGGCCCCGCTGCCCGATGGTGTGCCTGCAGCAGCGGTCGCACCCGCTGGTGCCATCTCCCAGTTCGCACGCCCGTCCTTGGCTACCTCAAGCAGGATTTGTGGCGAGATCACCTCGACCTTCTTGATCTTCACATCACCGCTGAACAGTGCCATCAGGTTCACCCCAATGCTCAGGCCCTCGGCCCGCAGCATCGGCTCCCCTCCGGCCCAATCCGCGTTGGCAATGGTCACCGGCCCCGTCCGGACCCCCAGCAGCGGATAGATCGAGGTGCGCACATCGCCTGTAATGTCCATCTGCCGGCCCGTGGCCGCCTCGAACTGGTCTTCGGCGAATTTGGCGATCCTGTCACCGGGCATGAACAGCAATGCCGTCACCCCCACAATGATCAGGATAAATACAACAAGGATAAACCGAAGGATCAGGCGCACAATAACTCTCCTGCGTTACAAGAACATGCTTTCAAACTAGGTGCCCGATGCCGTGTGCTCAAGCCCTATTTGGCGTGCTGTTCGATATGGGTCAACTGGTGCAGAATGCGTTTCTTGACCGGCGGCAGGAAATTCCCCACACGCAGCGCCACATCCCGCAACAGGCGGGCCGGAACCGATGTGTCGGTATACAGTTTCACCAGCGCATTGGTGCCGTGATACAGCGGCAGCACCGCCCGACGGTGCGCCGATTCATAGCGTTTTAGTCCCGTCATCGCGCCGATATCGGTCAGATTGCGCGCGGCTTCCTCGATCTGGTCGGACAACAACTTGGCCCCGCTTAAACCCAGATTGAACCCGTGCGCGGTAACAGGGTGCATCCCCACCGCCGCGTCCCCCACCAGCGCAAAACGGGTGGTGACGAATTGCTTGGCCAGAACCCCGACCAGCGGATAGGGGTGGCGTTTGGTGACCAAAGTCATCTTGCCCAGCTTGCCGCCAAACCTTTGGGCGATATCCGCGGCAAAAGCCTCGGGCGGCATGTTCAGAACCGCATCGGCATTGGCTGTCGGCAGGGTCACAACCACAGAGGATTTATTGCCATACATCGGCAGGATCGCCAGCGTCTGGTCGTAAAAGAAACACTCTGTCGCGGTGTCTTCGTGGGGCAGTTCATGCTCCATCTCGCAGACAATCACAACGCGGCCGAAATCCAGACTGCTGGCCGCGATCCCCATCTTGCGACGGGTGCTTGAAAACCGGCTGTCCGCCGCCACAACCAGCGCCGCCTTCAGCGTGGTGCCATCGGCCAGACCGACGGTGCCTTCGGTGGTGTTGGTGGCCACAGAAACCACCTCGCTTTCGCACAGCAGGGTGACATTGGGCTGATCCTTGACCACCTTATAGGCGGATTGCCGGATCAGATGGTTCGGCACAATCCGCCCCAAATAATCGGCCCCTGATCCGCGACTGTCGAAATGCAGCGAAAATGGCGATTTGCCGTTCACCACCTTGGCATCGCGAATGGTGCCGATCTGGTCCTCGGGGATATGCGCCCACATGCCCAGATCCTTCATCAGCTTTTCCGACGTATGCGTCAGCGCGATATCGCGCCCGTCCTCGGGCGGGTCGGCCAGCACGGCCTCGCTCTGCATTTCGACAATGGCGATCTGCAAACCGCTGCCCGACAGGGTGCGGGCAAGGGACAGGCCTGCGGGGCCTGCGCCGATAATAACGATGTCGAAATTGCGGGGGGCGGTCATTGGAAAGCATCCTTTGTGAAAGCGGTATCGAACGACAGTGCCATAACCATATGGCGCCTGAAATGACGTATATCAACGGCAATCGTATATTTCCACTGTAACCGAAGCGAAAAAGGGGCGCCAAATTGGCCCCCCTCTGTAATCTTGACTGTCTTGATGCGGTTTTAGAACTTGCGTGTCCAGCCCACCGAAACACTGAACTGGCTCATATCAAGCGTGATCGGGCCACCTGTTACAGTGTTCTCGGGCGCATACTCGATCGCAAAATCAATCGAGTTGCTGGGGTTGAACGAATAGGTGCCGCCAACCGTCAGATGATGGGTAACAACCCCGGGGGCCAGAATGCCCATTGAAACGTCCTCGGGGCCAACCGGATTTTCCGAGTAGGCATAACCGGCGCGCCACGTCATTGTATCATTGGCTTTGTATTCCAGACCCAGTTTCAGAACGTTGATATCGTCCCAGCCAAACCCTGGGCCACCTGGTGTGCCAAATGGCGGTGGGCCAACCGGATTCGAAATGGCATCCACACCGGAATAGAATATCCGCTGCACATCCAGCATCATTGTCAGCTTTGAATTCGCCTTATAGGCAAGCCCCGCCGTAATCGACCCGGGAACATCGAATTCGCCGCGATTTTCGAACAGGTTTGCATATTTGTCGAACTTGGTCATGTTCATCTTGGTGCTGCCGGACAGACCCAAGCTCAGTTGCGGCGAAGCCTCATATACGATACCGGCGCGCAAACCACCGCCATAGGACCAGTCACGCCCCGATCCAAAAGGCAGCCCGTTGGCGCGGAATGTCTGGATGACAACAGTTGGCGAGATGCCCCAAGACAGATTGCCCGATTTCCCGGCATAGGTCGCCGAGATAAACATCTGGCTCAGGTCAATACCGGTCGGGCTTCCTACTCCGAACATGTTTATGGGATAATCTGTATTCATGCCCCCATTGCCATAGACCGAAATATTGAACACTTTGCCGTTGTCCAATGGCTTGTTGTAGGAAAAATTCGGTACGGGGAAATAATTCGAGTTACTTTCAACACGTGGGCCGGGGGCCTGTGTAAACCCGCGGTTCGGGCTAAAGATATCCAGCCCGAATTGCATTTCATGCCCCACATTCGCGGCATTGGCCGGGTTCAGCGTGGCCGACATGGCCTCGTACCCATAAGCCACACCAGCGCCGCCCATTGCCCGCTGATTGGTACTGAAACCCAGCGCGAACATCCCTTCGGTTGCCATCGCCGGTGTTGCCAATATCATTGCTGTTGTAAGCGTTATTCCCAAACGGCCCGCCGTTTGTCCTAGCAGTTTATTCAATTGTCTTCCTCCCAAAATTACGGCCCTTTTTGCCCGACCGCGACATATTGTCTCTACAATTGAGAGTTGCCCCCTTTGAGTCAAATTCTTTTATCTAGATGTTAAGGGAATCCGCAAAAATGTGTCCGGATCAGCCCATTTCACCGCATTTCGCTTCCAAATCGCGTAAAAAACGGGCATTAGCAAAACTCCCGCACTCTTTCAGGCCCTTTCACAATGCCCCAGAATCCCCCCTCCCTGCGCCCCGACCTTGCCCCCCGCGCTCGGATCAATGAACCGGCCCGCGACGGCCAGCTGCGCATCGGCATGGTGTCGCTTGGTTGCCCCAAGGCGCTGGTGGACAGCGAACGCATCCTGACCCGCTTGCGCGCCGAAGGCTACGCCATTTCCCCCGACTACACCGGCGCGGATGCGGTGATCGTCAACACCTGCGGCTTTCTGGACTCCGCCAAGGCCGAAAGCCTTGATGCCATCGGCGAGGCCCTGCGCGAAAACGGCCGCGTCATCGTCACCGGCTGTCTGGGGGCCGAGCCGGACTACATCCGTGAACACCACCCGCAGATCCTTGCGGTCACCGGCCCGCACCAATACGAACAGGTGCTGGACGCGGTGCATATGGCCGTGCCGCCGTCGCCCGATCCCTATATCGACCTGCTGCCGGCCAGCGGCGTCACCCTGACCCCGCGCCACTACAGCTATCTGAAGATTTCCGAGGGCTGCAACCACGCCTGCAAATTCTGCATCATCCCCGACATGCGCGGCCGCCTTGCCTCCCGCCCTGCCCATGCGGTGATGCGCGAGGCCGAAAAACTGGTCGAGGCCGGCGTCAAGGAACTGCTGGTGATCTCGCAGGATACCTCGGCCTATGGGCTGGACCTGAAATATGCGACGGAAAAGGGCCACCGCGCCCATATCACCGATCTGGCCCGCGATCTGGGATCGCTTGGCGCCTGGGTGCGGCTGCACTATGTCTACCCCTACCCCCATGTGCGCGACCTGATCCCGCTGATGGCGGATGGGCTGATCCTGCCCTACCTCGACATCCCGTTCCAGCACGCCCACCCCGACACGCTCAAACGCATGGCCCGCCCGGCTGCCGGTGCCAAAACGCTGGATGAAATAGCCGCATGGCGCGACATCTGCCCCGACATCACTCTGCGCAGCACCTTCATCGTCGGCTACCCCGGCGAAACCGAGGCCGAGTTCCAGACCCTGCTGGACTGGCTGGACCAGGCCCAACTGGACCGCGTCGGCTGCTTCCAGTACGAAAACGTCGCCGGCGCCCGCTCGAACGCCCTGCCCGACCATGTGCCGGAGGATGTGAAACAGGACCGCTGGGACCGGTTCATGGCCAAGGCACAAAGCATTTCCGAGGCCAAACTGGCGGCCAAGGTCGGCAAGGTCATGGACGTCATCGTTGACGAGGTAGACGAGGACGCCGCCACCTGCCGCACCATGGCCGACGCGCCGGAAATAGACGGGAACCTGTTTATTGATGAGGGGTTCGAGGGGTTGAAGGCAGGGGATATTGTGACGGTCGAGGTGGACGAGGCGGGGGAGTATGATCTTTGGGGGAAGATGGTTTGAACGAAGATGGTAATAAAACGGTGTTCTCACTCGGAGAATACATCATCGGTGGAGCCAATGTTGAAATAACATTGGGTGAATTCAATGATTTGAGGCAAAGCCGGGACATTATAAGGGCACTACGCGATATTGAAGACTTGTTCGCCCTTGTTGTCACTGCATTTACTGAACTTGAAAAATTCTTGTTATCTTCAAGTGTAGTGTATTTGACTGATCCTTTCGTCGAAGAAAATGATATGGAACGTTTTTTTGACAGATTTCGCGACACTTTAAACCTACACTTGCTATCATTATTTACCGCTGCACGAGCTTATGAAGAACAAACGTGTCAACGAATAAAAGAAATTTACAAAGCTAACTCTGAATTCAAGTACAATCCAAAGCCTGACTTTTCATTTTCTTTCGACAACAGCTTTGAATATCGAGTAATGTATGGGCTTCGCAATCACTGCTTACACGCCCAATTACCTATCGACGGATTTACATTTGGCAGGAGCGGGCAGTGGCAAGATGGCACGCCAACTTGGAATAAGCCAAGCAGATCGAGAATAACTATTAACCCATATTTTTCAGCACGTGAAATTATTGAATCACGTATTAATAAAAAAGTGAGGGATGAAGTCGAGAAATTAGACCTCGGAAAATTAGATATGAAATACTTGTTAAGAAACTATATTGCTCAGCTTTCAATAATCCATGGCAAGATCCGATCCAAAACTGAAAATGTGTTAGGTGAAGCATTAAAAAAACTCTTTGCTGCACAGGAAAAGCTCAGCAGCGAGGAAAACAACGAAGAAATCCGAAATCTATCACTATGGAAACAAGTAAACGGAAAGCTGATTGACCGGATTTACATTGAACCCTCTCGATTAGACCGCGTTGTAACCCTACGAAAACGATGGACAAGTCTCAATTATATTAATCGAGCTTACATCTCTTCCGAAACTATATTAATAAAAGATACTTACCCTAATGATGGCGCCGACGTTTACATCACCAAATAAGAACCATTTTGCAAAAATGCCAGCGCCCGACCGGGTGGGTGCTGAGTGCAGTATCGCCAAATCCACAACATCCGAGACTCCACAAACCTCACCCCACACCCAACCCTCGCAAAAGCGCCCGCCATGGGGCGGTCGGGCGCTGGCATTTTTGCAAAATGCCGGACAGGGGCAAACGTCGCAATCCTCCACACCCCTTTGTCATCCCCGCGCACGCGGGGACCTCCCACCACAAACGCCGCAATCCCCCTCACAACACCTCCCCGTTCGGCCCCACATCTTCCGGCCCTTCCAGAATCTTGGCCAGCCGCAATTCCACATAGCTGCGCAGAACCTGATTGATCAGTTCCTGATACCCCCGCCCCTTCTTTCTGAAAAACTTCACCACCGCCTCGTCCAGCCGCAGGGTGATCTTTTGCTTGGCGGGGGTGCAGCGGAACACCTCTTCCAGCGATTGCCAGTCCTCGGGCACATGCAGCGACATGTATTCGCGGCCATAGATCGTCAGATGCAGTTGCAACAGCGCCTCTTTGGCCGATTTCAGATGCGCCAGTTGCGCCCTGGTCGGTTTGCGTTTGTCCGGATGGCGGATCGGGTGGGGTTCGGGGACAGTCATTTGCGCTCCTGTATTTTGCGTTTTCGCCACCCTGACACGGCGGGTTTAACAGTCAGAAAATCCATCGCACGTTGCCATACGCAAACCCGACGTGGATCATACAGTTTCCAGACCGCCCTTTTCCCGCCTCACCCAAACGTCACCTGACAAGCCCGTCCCCCACCGCTATGCTCTGACTTATGCGCATATTCCTCTCCCTCCTGCTGATCCTGCTTGCCTCGCCATCCTTCGCCGAAAACCGGCTGGCGCAGGAATCCTCGCCCTACCTGCAACAGCACGCCGACAACCCCGTGGACTGGTATCCATGGGGACCGGAAGCGCTGGAAAAGGCGCAGGCCGAGGGGAAAATGATATTCGTATCCGTCGGTTACGCCTCCTGTCACTGGTGCCATGTGATGGAGGCCGAAAGTTTCGAGGACCCCGAAATCGCCGCCTATCTGAACGCGCATTTCGTCAGCATCAAGATCGACCGCGAACGCCGCCCCGATCTGGACGAACAGTTCATGCTGGTCACATCGGCCCTGACCGGCAGCGGCGGCTGGCCCAATTCCGTGTTCCTGACCCCCGATGCCGAACCCTTCTTTGCCGGCACCTATTTCCCGCCCGATGCTTTCCTGCAAACCCTTGAAACCATTGTAGATGTCTGGAAAACCGACAACGCCGCCCTGCGGGCCGAGGCCTTTGAAATCTCGCAAAACATGCGCGATTATCTGGACCAGACGGCAGTTCTGGGCGATGTCACCGACGCCGATATAAACGCCGCGGCCACCGCGATGCTGGGCAATCTGGACGACTTCAACGGCGGTTTCGGCACCGCGCCGAAATTCCCGCGTGAAAACCTGTTGCTGTTCCTGCTGGATCAAGCCGACCGCAGCGGCGATAGTGCCCTTATGCAGGCTGTCACCCTGACACTGGACGGGATGGTGCGCGGCGGTATCCATGATCACGTTGGTGGCGGGTTTCACCGCTATGCCACCGATCCCGAATGGAACATCCCGCATTTTGAAAAGATGCTGTATAATCAAGCGCTGATCGGGCGCCTTTTGCTGCACGCCTATTCCGCAACGGGCACCCCCGATTACGCCCGCGCCGCCACGCGGACCTTTGACTATGTGTTGCGCGAAATGCGCAGCCCCGAGGGCGCGTTTTACGCCGCACAGGATGCGGAATCACCGGGGCCGGACGGCAAGCTGCAAGAAGGCGCGTTCTATGTCTGGACGCCGGATCAGATCAAACAGGCCCTTGGCCCCGAAGCCCCTGCCATGAATGATATCCTCAACATCACCGAGGACGGAAATTTCGAAGGCGCCAGCGTCCTGTACACCAGTGACACCCCGCTAAAAGCAATCGCCGGACGTGATGGTATCCGCGACTTTGACGCCCTGCTTGAACAACTGCGAAACGCCCGTGAAACGCGCCAAAAACCGCTGACCGATCAAAAGGTCATTCTGGCATGGAACGCAGAAATGGTCATAACGCTGGCCCAAGCCAGCCGCGTTCTGAACCGCCCCGATTATGGGCAGGCCGCTGTGCAGGCCACCGAATTCATGCTGCAAAACATGTGGTTTGACGACGGGTTAAAACGCATCTGGTATCAGGGCGCGGCTGACACCGAGGCCCATCTGGTCGATTATGCCGCCCTTGGCCGTGCCCTGCTGGCACTGGACGATTACCTTGGCGGGGCGGAGTCCGACTGGCTGGGGATAGCCGACAGGCTGGCCGATGACATGCAGACCCTGTTTGCCGATGACCGGCAGGCGATGCGAATGAACGCGCAAACGGTCGGACTTGGCCCGATGCGCCCGCTGGATGACAACGAAATCGCCTCGGGTAACGCGCAGGCGCTGGAATTGCTGGCCGGCCTTGACCGCCGTCTGGCCCGCACCGGCGAGGCCGCGCCGAAACTGGCCGCGGCGTTGGCGGTAGATGCGATCAACGGGCCGGAACAGCGGGCGGCGATACTGACGGCCATTGCCACCGAACGAAACGGATTGACCGGCGCGATGCGGGTTTCAAACGGCGGGGCGGTGCGGGTGTTTGCATCGCTGGATGCCCATGGAAAACAACTTCTGCTCAGCATCGAGCCGCGCGAGGGCTGGCACATCAACGCGCATGAACCGTTGGAGGATTACCTGATCGGCATGGAACTGGCCGTGGCGCAAACACCGGTCGCCCTGTCCGCCTATCCCAAGGCCGAGATCAAGGAGCTGGGATTCAGTGAAACCCCGCTGTCACTATATGACACGTCCTTTGTGATGGCCGCCCAGATTGCACAAACCGGCGATAAACCCGTCACCATCCGCCTAACCCTTCAGGCCTGCAATGACGAAGTGTGCCTCCCCCCCGACGACATGCTTTTTCGGGTCTGGCCCTAACCGCGCAACTGCTCCAGATAGTGTTTCACACAGGTTTGCACATGGCGAAACCGGTCGCCGCCCAATTTCACCCCGCCATACCAGCGGGTCACAACGATGATGTGGTTTTGCAGCCCCTCGCGCTCAAGCATCCGCAAGATCATCATCCCCGCCCCGCTTTCGCCATCGTCGTTCTTGACCGGCCCGTCGGGCAATAGCGCCGCCCATGTGTTATGGGTTGCGCGGGCATATTTCTTGCCGCGTTTCAGCGCCTTGATAAACGCCTTGGCGGCCGCGCGATCAGCAACAGGGCCACCGCAAACCGCGTATCTGGATCCCTTGTCGCTGACCACATTTTCAAATTGCAGCACGCCTAGACCACCGTTGCCCCGAACAGATAACCAACACCAGCAGTTGCTGCCATTGCCAACGCCCCCCATAGGGTAACTCGCACGACTGCACGCATGACCGGCGAACCACCGGTGCGGGCCGACATGGCCCCCAATACGGCAAGTGCCACAAGGGATACACCGGTCGAAACCTCGGTAATTATCTCGTAAGGGGCCAGCAAAACCGAGGCGACCGGCAGTGCAGCCCCCGCCGTAAATGCCGCCGCCGAGGCCAGACCCGCCTGTATAGGTCGTGCCGTGACAACATGAGAAATTCCCAATTCGTCACGGGCATGTGCCCCCAACGCATCATGTTCCATCAGTTGCACAGCAACTTCGTCGGCCAAATCAGCGGTCAGACCGCGATCGACATAGATCTGCGCCAACTCGCGGCGCTCGAACTCGGGCTGCGCCTCAAGACCGCGTGCTTCACGGGCCAGATCGCTTTTCTCGGCATCCGCCTGCGAGCTGACCGAGACATATTCCCCGGCCGCCATCGACATGGCCCCAGCCACCAGACCGGCCACACCGGCCAGCAGGATTTCGGGCTGCCCCGCCCCGGCGCTGGCCACACCGGCAATCAGGCTGGCGGTTGATACGATCCCGTCGTTTGCGCCCAGAACGGCCGCCCGCAACCAGCCGATACGATCCACATAGTGGCGCTCCAGATGTGTCCATTCCATTGGGCTTGATCTTTCCATATTTCAATTACAACTTGGATACGGCTTGGCGAACGACTTGAAGCCGCTTTGCGTTAGGTGGATGCGAGCCAAGATATTTGTCACCCGGATCAGGAATGCGGTGAAAATACTGTGCACCTCTTAGCGGATTATAACCGGAATGGGCCGTAATCACCGTGCCCAATGCATCGGCCTCAAGCTCGTATTGTTTCGAGTATTTGCGGATTCCGATAAATGCACTGCGCTGTTCAGCACGTTCGATTGCCTTTGCGTCGCCCCCTTTGACGGCCGCCTGAAGCCCGCCAACCAGAAACCCCTCAAGGGCGCTATCACGGGTTTTCGATATATGTTCCAGAATATGGTGGGCAACCTCGTGTCCCAATACAAAGGCCAGCTCATCCTGATTTCGCGTCTCTTGGATCAATGCGCGTGTGAAAACAATGACCGGCTGATCCTTGTCATCCAAAGCCTGAAACGCATTTGCCGGCTGTTTCTTGCGGTTATCGATCAGGATTGTGAAATTGCATTTGGCGGTGATGGCCCTACGGCGACATTCACGTCGTGCAACAGGTTCCATACGGCGCACAACCGCCAGAAAATCCTGTATTTTGGAATTATTGCTGGCGGCAAAAGCAGAGACCGGGACAGGTGGCGGAACCGAGTCTTTTTCGGCCGGTTTCTCGGTGGTTGCTTCTACACATCCGGTAACAGCCAGGGCAGCAACCAGCATCACAAATCTGCGCATATTCACTTGTCCTTTTCAAACCTGACCCGAACCCTACCAAAAATGAAACCATTAGCCACCCCTATGCCAGCATGCCGATAGGAACATTTCTTGTGAACTGGCGAATGGGATACATAAGGGCCAGAAAACCGCCGATAGTATTGGCAAATTTATTTTTATTATGGGGAAAAGCTTTGAATTGGTAATCTCAACCGGGGATGGCCGCGAATCAACCTAAACGGTGACGTCGCAGCAAGAGGACGCGAAAATGAAAAAGAAAACGGCAATATGCCTGCTGGCAGGCAGTGTATCCGTAGTTCCGATAACTGCGGTGGGCGAAACCGGATATTATTTCGGTACCGGATTTTCATACCGAGTAATGAGTGCGCACCGCCTGAAGGATGAAAAGCGCTACATTCAAAGAAAACGTTCAAATCACGATATGGTTCTGGGATATCGAATCGAGAAAGGGCGGGTTTTCTTTGGACCGGAAATTAATGTTGAGCGATTTCGGCGAGGGTGGTTTCAGGATATGACCGTGCCTGTGAACTGCGAGGCAATTCAAAACGCATCTTATTACTGTTCGCGCCGTTCGACATACAGGGTGCGGGGAATATACGGTCGCAAGCTGGGGCAAAGAACAGAAGTATACGGCGCCCTCGGCATTGGTGTGATGAAAGGTTACGGCCCCATCCAACAGGGGCGGATCAGTCTGGGGATCAATGCCGGTGTTACGGTTGGCTTGGGCATTCAATACCCCATCCGTAGAAATGGCATGCTGAGGGCCGAGGTGGTTTATGACAATTTTGATCTGGTCGTTCAGCATCCCAAAGGACCGGATGGGCAGCGTTATTCACCATCCTATGAGGCAACAACAATCAAGGTGAGTTACATTATGAGCTTCTAGGGTTTTGGAAGCGGGTGTATCACCCAATCCTGAAAACCTTGTCCCGCGAAGTTGCGCCTCGGATCAGGGTCAGACGCGTTTTCGGCACGCCCAATGCCTTGGCCAGCAGTTTAGCCACTTCCTTGGTCGCCTTCCCCCCTTCGGGAACCGTAGTGACATAAACACGAATGTTGCTATCCTCGATTATTATCCGGTTGCGCGACGCCTTGGGCGTTACCCGCACAGCAATCTCGGCACCGTCTTGGGCCAGTTGTGATAGTGCACCTTTATCCAAGCATTCCCCCTAGGTTAATACAGCTGGGTTTATCATTCTTATCCCATTGGGCACCACAATTGTCTAAAGGCAAAATTCGGTGTTGATCCAGGTCAATTGATTATTCTTATTCTAAATCAAAGAAGAATTTTCAAACCTCTGCAAGTTAGACTTATTATAATTTGGAGGACAATATGAAAACCCTGATCCCGATCCTGCTTGTTTCCACGGCTATGACTGGCGCGGCTTTCGCCGATGATTTACGCGCTACAGCGCTAGAGCAGTTCAAGCCTTTGCCATCAACCGTGCCCAATGTGGCAGACAACCCGACATCGCCAGAAAAAGTCGATCTGGGGCGGGCGTTGTTCTTTGATCCGCGCCTGTCTGCCTCGGGTGTATTCAGCTGTTATTCCTGCCATAACCTGACCACAGGTGGCGATGACAACCTTGAAACATCCATCGGCCACGGCTGGCAAAAAGGCCCGCGCAATTCCCCAACGGTTTTGAATTCGGTTCTGAACGAAGCCCAGTTCTGGGACGGGCGCGCAGACGACCTGAAAGCTCAAGCCAAGGGGCCGATCCAGGCTGGCGTCGAAATGGCCAATACACCGGAAAATGTGGTGGTGACACTGAACAGTATGCCCGATTATGTTGCCATGTTTGGCACAGCATTTGCGGATGATGCCGAACCGGTTTCCTTTGACAACATGGCCCGCGCGATCGAAAGCTTCGAAGCGACCCTGATCACCCCTGCCCCGTTCGACGCATATCTGAATGGTGACGACACAGCGCTGAACGATGATGAAAAGGCAGGGCTGGCCCTGTTTATCGACAAGGGCTGCTCTTCCTGTCACAGCGGTGTCAACGTCGGCGGGCACGGATATTACCCTTTCGGCCTGGTTGAAAAACCCGGTGCGGACATTCTGCCGGTTGGTGACAAAGGGCGCTTCAAGGTTACGGAAACAGTCGACGACGAATATGTTTTCCGCGCCGCCCCCTTGCGAAACGTAACTGTTACTGCCCCCTATTTCCATTCCGGCAAGGTTTGGGATTTGAAAGTCGCGGTGCAGATAATGGCGGAATCCCAGTTGGGGGAAGAGCTAAGCGACACTGAAACCGACCAGATCGTTGCCTTCCTTGGCACATTGGAAGGGGCTGTTCCCCCGGTTACGCTCCCGACACTTCCGGCGGAAACCGCATCCACTCCGCGCCCAACGGCCGAAGTGAAATAAACAGCAAACCAAATGTGCCGGCAGGGTCAAACTTGCCGGCACTTTCTATCTGCGCACCGGCGCCGACATCTGGTACATCCGGTAAACTGCAATCGCGTTGTTCACGGCATCACCAGCCCTGTTAATCCGCAAGGGTCCGAATTTATTTCGCCCGACCTGATAAGTGATAGACACAGGATCACTGCTGTCAGCGGTTTCAAAAACCACCCGCGCCGTTACCCCGTGAGCACGGAACGCGCGTTGCACCACGTTTGACAATTCCCGCTGTGTAAAGGATTTCTGCCGGCCCGTGGTCCAGCGAATATGTGCCACAATTTCGGTTGCCACCGCTTCGCCCCGATAAATCGCCTCGTCGTTTAAAGTGCGGGCAAGCGGACGCAGGGCGGGGTTTTTCGTCAGCATATAGGCCACAACCATCGTAGTTGTCGGCAAAGCGATCACAAGGATGATCGCAATCAGGATCGAGCTGTTCTTGATTTCCATCACACCCCGACCCTAGGCCGCAAGGGTTGTTATTTGGTGAACGGGCTTTGGAAATCCGCAGCCATGCGCAATTCGCGTAAAGGGCGGACCCGCCGGATGGAGTCCTGATATAGCGGATGCGCCTTATAGGCCGCCAGCGCAGCTTCATCCGCGAATTCGCCGTAAACCACCACATCGACCGCATCCGACAAATCGTCAGAATGCAGGTTCGGTTCAACTTCCAGTCGGGTGGCGTGGGGGATATCCCGCAGGATCCGCAGACCCGACAGAATATCCCCGATGTCGTCCTTGTTCTTGGCGATAAAGAACACGATGTGACGTATCATTGAGGGCCTCAATGCTGTGTGAATTGACGAAAGGCGCGGTTACTCCCGCACCAACCTCTCGTAATCCGCAGCGATGTCGCGCGCAAGGGCCCCGACCTCGAAATTGTAATCGCCGATCTGCCCCACCGGTGTAACCTCGGCGGCGGTGCCCGTCAGCCAGCATTGTTCAAACCCTTCCAGTTCTTCGGGCATGATGTGGCGCTCGTGCACCTTGATGCCTTTTTCCTGCAACATGCCGATCACCGTCTGGCGGGTGATGCCGTTCAGAAAACAGTCGGGTTTGGGTGTATGCACCTCGCCATCCTTGACGAAAAAGATATTCGCGCCGGTGGCTTCGGCCACATAGCCGCGATAGTCGAACATCATCGCGTCCGAACAACCCTTGGCCTCGGCCGCGTGTTTGGACATGGTGCAGATCATATAGAGACCGGCCGCCTTGGCCTGACAGGGGATGGTTTCGGGGCTGGGACGTTTCCATTTGGAAATGTCCAGTTTTGCGCCCTTGGTTTTCGCATCGCCGTAATAGGCGCCCCATTCCCATGCGGCAATCGCCAGGTGGACAGGATTACGTGCAGATGCAACCCCCATATCTTCGCCAGCGCCACGCCATGCGATGGCCCGAATATAGGCGTCTTTCAGACGGCTGGCCCGCAGAACCTGTGCCTTAACCTGTTCGATTTCATCCACGCTCCACTGGATTTCAAAATCAATCAGCTTGGCCGAACGATGCAACCGTTCTGTATGCTCGCGGCTTTTGAAAATCTTGCCGTTGTAGGCACGCTCGCCCTCAAACACGCTTGAAGCATAATGCATCGCATGGGTCAGAATATGGACCTTGGCATCGCGCCAGCGGGTCATCATCCCGTCCATCCAGATGGTTCCATCGCGGTCATCATATGCGCCTGACATTGGGTCGTCCTTTCCGGTCATCGCCGATCTTCGGCCTTCAGTTTTTCATTTATTGCGCAAACTAGGTCCGCTTAGGGCATAATATTGCGCAAAATCTGTAGATTGTTACGAATTGATTCTTGGAATGTCAACAACACTGACGTAAAATCAGGCAAACCGAAAGAAAACGTGATCAGGGGGTATTATGGCGCAAGATGCAAGATCGGGGGGCGAGGCGCTGTTGTTCCTGACCGATGAACAATTGCGCAAGGGGATCGAGGCGATGTTCTTTGCCTATCGCGGATTCACCGCAGATCCGGACAGGATACTAAACAATTACTCCTATGGTCGGGCGCACCACCGCGCCGTGCATTTCATCCATCGCAGCCCCGGCACCACTGTCAATAACCTGCTGGGCATTCTGGGGGTGACCAAACAATCGCTGAACCGCGTGTTGCGCACCCTGATCGAGGACGGTCTGGTCGAAAGCCGCGTTGGCACCCGCGACAAACGCGAACGCCACCTGTTCCTGACCGAGGCAGGCATCGCGCTGGAACGTGAATTGTCCGACGCCCAGCGCAAGCGGATGCGCGATGCTTACCGCGCGGTCGGGCCGGATGCGGTGGCCGGATTTCGCAAAGTGCTTGAGGCGATGATGGAGCCGGAGTACCGTCGCTACTTCAAGTCCCTGAAAGAGGGTGAGTCATGAACGACACCCCCGAAGCGCACCTGCTGATCGTAGACGATGACGAACGCATCCGCGGGCTGTTGCAAAAATTCCTGATCCGTCACGGGTTCTGGGTGACGGCAGCACGGGACGCCGAACATGCGCGCCGCATCCTGTCGGGGCTGGAATTCGACATGATCGTGATGGATGTGATGATGCCGGGCGAGGATGGCATCAGCCTGACCAGCAGCCTGCGCGAAGGCGGCGTCACCACCCCCATCCTGCTGCTGACGGCCAAGGGCGAAACCGAGGACCGGATCACCGGGCTTGAGGCTGGTGCAGACGACTATCTGGCCAAACCGTTTGAACCCAAGGAGCTGCTGTTGCGCCTGAATGCCATTTTACGGCGAATGCCGGCGGATACGCTTGCCGATCAAGGGCCGAAGATGCTGCATCTGGGGCCGGTGCGCTATAATGTGGAACGCGGCGAGATGTGGCGCGGCGAGGAACTGGTGCGACTGACCTCGACCGAAAGCGCCTTGATGAAAATCTTTGCAAGCTGTCCGAATGAACCGGTCAGCCGCGCCAAACTGGTCGAGGATCTGGGCCGTGATACCGGACAGGCACAGGAACGGGCGGTGGACGTGCAGATCACCCGCTTGCGCCGCAAGATCGAAACAGACCCCAAACAGCCCCGTTACCTGCAAACCGTGCGCGGCGAGGGCTATATGCTGGCCCCGGAATAGGAACGGATTGCCCCTAAAAGCATTGTTCGGGGATCATGTTGCGGGGCCATTTATCAACAGAATAAAGGCCAATTGCACTGTAAAACGTTTTAACGGCCTGTGCTGGTCCTTGGGTAATTTCGCCTTGCCGTGTTAGAAAATTGATCTCGCAAACCCTGTGATCATCGGGATCACCACCATAGTTCCATTCATATTTTACGCCAGCCACAACGTATCGGGCATATTTGTAGCCATCCGTCTTGCGATAGGCGATGGTCAGGGTTTTCTCCATTTTTTCAGGGTCGGATTTGCGCGCAAACGAGCGGACCATAACCGAACCATTGTCGGCCAGCGCAATTGTCGGGTCGGGATCGGGGTAATTCCGCCCCTCGACCAAATCTTCGGCAAAAAGAGAATTGGCCCATGACCCGTCTGTCCAGCGGGTAAAGATCGAAAGCACCGGTTCGTCCAGCATAAATAGAACGATGCGATCATTATCGCCGTCCTGGGTGAGATCAGTCGAGATGAACCCGAGAACTTGATCCGCATTGATCTCTACGGTTTCGGCGGCTGCGAGGGTCGGAAACAGGCTAAGCAGGATACTGATAAAACGCATGATAGTCCTTAGGGGTTGGGGAAACATTCGGAGGGCGGTTCGCCATCCCACAGATCAATCGGGCCGCTGCCGGATTTGGTGTGGATTTCAATTGGTCGCAGAAACGTGCCTCTGGTGCGTTCCCCTTTACCGGTTAGCAGATTCACGTCGCAAGTTCCGCTTTTTTCAGGGTCCAGTGTATCATGCCAATAGTAGGTAAATCCTGCGAGCACAAATGTGTCGTTGCGCCAAGCCACCGTTAGAGTCTGCTGCCAACGTTCACGGCCGATGGAATCGTTTACCGAGTGGATCAGTAACGAGCCATTCGGACTGACTGTAATTTCCGGCCCTTGCCCACCCGGACCAACCCATATCACCGATTTTGCTTTGGTGCGCAGGTCAAGCCGCCCATCTGCTGTGCGGACCCAGATGTTTAGATCAGCCCCCCCACCTTCTTCTGTTACGCTTAATTCAGCGCGGTCGGTCAACCCGTCGCCAGTCAGATCGCTTGCAACAAATCCCAGAACCTGGCTGTCGCCGACAGATGGGGTTTCAGCCATTGCGAGTGTTGGAAACAGATAAAACAGGAAAATGATTAAACGCATCGGGACTATCCTTACTTAAAACTCAAGCGGTTCACACTCTTTTGGAAACGACTGGACCCAGACATCAATCGGTACAACCGTCACATCGGTCTCGGAAACGCCGACATCCGACACCCCGTTGGCCCTCTGGCCGAATTCAATGCGTCCCGACAGCAAATCCGCTTTGCAGATGTGAATCGTCCCAGTGCCAATATCGAACCAGTCGTAGGAAAACCCGGCCAATACGAAAACGCCATTGTGCGGTGCAATCGTCAGGCTCTGCGTCCATGATTTTCGCGGGTTTCGCCGGTCAGTCGAAAACACCTCCAGAGCGCCATTTTCATCAACAAACAGCTGTGGCTTTTCACCGTCACCCCCGACCCAGACCAATGCTTTGGCAATCACATCCTGCTTTAATGAACCATCCGGCTGGCCCAGTAAAATCGCAAGGTCGGCCGTCCCGCCTTCCGGTATTTCCGTCAGTCTGGCCTGATCGGGCAAGCCATCGCCATTCAGATCAGCATCCAGAGATACAGCAAAACCCTGAGCCAATGATGCGGTGGGCACAAGCAACAAGAACAAAATAATAAAACGCATTCGGGAAATCCGGTTCGGTAAAATTTACAGGTATGCCATTATTCCCTCTACTTCGGTCAATGGCCACCAATTTGTTCACCGGCCTGACAGCCCGACGAAAATTATCTACTGTTTAATAAAAAAATGCCGCCCCGAGGACAAGAGGCGGCATTTTCAGGACCGGATGATAGTGCCGGTTACGCAGCCATATCAATTCCGGTTATTTCCGCATTGGCCACCAGTTCCTGAACAAACGCATTCGCGGCACTGGCCCATGCGGCCTTTTCCAGCATTTCGCCGATCTGTTCCCTGACCTGATCAAAGGGCAGCACGTCACCCACAGCCTTGGCGTCCAGCCGCAGGATGTGGATGCCGTAACGGGATTTGACAGGCTCGGGGTTGATCACACCCGCCTCCATCGCATCCATTGCCCCCTCGAATTCCGGCACCGTGTCGCCGGTGACGATCTGGCCCAATTGCCCGCCGGACTCGCGCGAGGGGCAATCGCTCAGCTCTTTGGCCAGTGACGCGAAATCCTTGGGGTTGGCGCGCAACGTGGCAAGGGCTGCTTCGGCTTTTTGCAACGCCTCCGTCCATGCCTCGGTGTCTGCCGGATCAGCCGCGAACAGGATGTGCGAAGGTTCGTACAATGTGGGCGCGCGGAACATATCGGGCTGCGCGTCGTAAACCTTGCGCATGTCATCAACGCTTGGCACCTTGGGGGTCACCGCCAGATCCAGCAATTCGCGGATCAGCGATTCATCTTCGGTTTCAAACTTGCCGGGCTCCAGTTCCTTGGGCTGCGGCTGCAGGTCACGCTTGCGCGCCTCTTGCAACAGCAACTCGCGGATCACCAGAGCCCGGGCACCGTCGCGCCAAGCCCAGCCGGGCTTGTCCTTGGGGGCGTTGTGGTTCTGGGCCTCTGCCGCGATATCCGCGGCAGAGATTTCTTGTCCGTTCACGAAAACATCCGGGAACAGGGGTTTGCGCTCGGTGCTCATTTTGCTGCTTTCCGGCGCGAACGCACGATCTGGTACCCCTTGCGCAGCGGTGTCACATAGCGCACGGGAACCGAGAGCATGTGAACCAGCCGTGTGAAGGGGAACAGCAGGAAGATGGTCAGACCCAGAAGGATATGTATCTTGAAGACAATCGACACATCCTGAATGTAGCTGGCCGCATTGCCATCAAAGTAGAAGATACCCTGCGCCCATGACATCAGTTTGAGCATTTCCTCGCCATCCAGATGCTGCATGGAAACAAAGATCGTGCTGACACCCAGCACCAGTTGCAACAGCAACAGGATCAGGATGCCGGTGTCGGCAAAGCTGGAGTTCTTGGCGATCCGTGGATCCCCCAGACGACGCATCAACAGCATTCCGCCGCCAACCAGCGCCATGATACCGGCAATACCACCGGCGGTCATCGCCAGAATTTGCTTGGCTGTGTGGCTGATCCCGAGGGCATCAAATATCCAGACAGGTGTCAGAAGACCCACCAGATGGCCACCAAAGATGATCAACACACCCACATGGAACAGCACCGAGCCGACAATCAGCTGTTTGCGGCGCAAAAGCTGGCTGGAGGAGGATTTCCATGTGAAAGGGTCACGTTCATATCGCGCGATCGAGCCGATCAACAGCACTGTTAACGCAATGTAGGGGTAAGTTCCGAACAGAAATTGGTTCATTATTCTGTCTCCTTATTCTTGCGCTGCGGGCGCTGTTTCGGGGGGGGCGTTGCGGGGTGTATCCATCTGGGCCAGTATATCGCGGACCTGCGGACAACCGGCGTTCGGGTCCGGGGCAAAAGTGACCTCGGATTCTTCCCATATCTCGTCCAGTGCTTCCAGATCGTTTGGATCGTCTTCCTTTACGGCCAACAATTCGGCAACAATTGCCTGATCGGCAACCTCGCCGGAAATGTGCAGGAGGGCGGCAAAGGCCGGCGCATAAATGCTTTCGCGTCGTGTGAGACGTGTGCAAAGCACTTCCAGTATATGCGCGGCATCGGCCAGCACCTCCCGCGCCTCGTCAATGGGACGCATTGCGAGGAATTCCAGCAGCACAGGAATATGATCGGGCAGTTCGGTTGACGCGGGTTCAAACCCTGCCGCCCGATAGTTTTCCACCAGATCGACCATCGCCGGCCCCCTGTCACGGCTGTCGCCGTGGACATGTTCGAACAGGTTCAAGCTGAGGCTGCGCGAGCGGTCAAACAGCCCGACATATGTTTCCTGCAGATCATAGATATCACCAATGGCGATTTCGTTAATCAGCACGGAAAGTTCATTGATCAGACCGGCGGGGAGCAGATCACCCTGCCCCAGCGCTTCGATCAATTCGGCCTTGGCGGCCTGTAGCTCTTCTGTCGGATAGCTCAGAAGCGCCGATATCGCTTTCAGAGGCATATGCATCAGAATACCTCCCGGGCGGCGGCGGGCATCGGCGGAATAGAGAAGCCTTTGTCCTTTTTCTTGCCGCCGAACATGCTGCCTTCGGAAATACCGGTGGAACAGCCGTTGCCATCGGTAAAGCCACAGCCGGTGCGGATATCCATGCCGTCCTCGACTGTTTCGCGGTGCGTTGTCGGCACCACAAAGCGGTCTTCATAGTTGGCGATGGCCATGATGTGATACATGTCCTCGATCAACTCGGTCGTCAGACCGACCCGTTCGGCGATGCCTTCGTCGATTACACCGTCGATGGTTTTGCTGCGCATATAGGCGCGCATCGCCAGCATCCGTTCCAGTGCTGTGACCACGGGGGCCTCGTCACCGGCGGTCAGCATGTTGGCCAGATAGCGCACAGGGATGCGCAGGGATTTTACATCCGGCATATCGCGGTCCAGCCCGATTGCGCCGGCTTCGGCGGCATTCTGGATGGGCGACAGTGGCGGGATATACCAGACCATCGGCAAGGTGCGGTATTCGGGGTGCAGCGGGAAGGCGATCTTCCAGTCCATCGCCATCTTGTAGACCGGCGATTTCTTGGCGGCTTTGATCCAGTCTGCGGGAACACCGTCGGCAATGGCCTGCGCTTCTACAGCGGGGTCATTGGGGTCAAGGAACATATCCAGCTGTGCCTGATACAGATCCTTTTCCGAAGGCGTATTCGCCATTTCCTCGATCCGGTCGGCGTCATACAGGATCACACCCAGATAACGGATGCGGCCCACGCAGGTTTCCGAACAGACCGTCGGCATACCTGACTCGATCCGTGGATAGCAGAAGGTGCATTTCTCGGACTTGCCGCTTTCCCAGTTGTAGTAGACCTTTTTGTAAGGACAGCCGGACACACACATCCGCCAACCGCGACATTTTTCCTGATCGATCAGAACAATGCCGTCTTCTTCGCGCTTGTAGATCGCGCCCGAGGGGCAGGATGCGGCACAGGCGGGGTTCAGACAGTGTTCGCACAGGCGGGGCAAATACATCATGAATGTATTTTCGTATTCGCCATAGATTTCCTTTTGAACACCTTCAAAGTTGTAGTCCTTGGACCGCTTACTGAATTCACCCCCCAGGATTTCCTCCCAGTTGGGACCGCCGACGATCTTTTCCATCCGCTCGCCTGTGATCACCGAACGCGGACGCGCGGTGGGGAAGGCGGGCATGTCAGGGGCCGATTTCAGGTGGTCATAGTCAAAGGTGAACGGCTCGTAATAGTCGTCGATCTCGGGCAGGTCAGGATTGCCAAAGATTTTCGCCAAGATGCGCCATTTGCTGCCCTGTTTGGGGTGCAGTTTGCCGCGTTTTGAACGTTCCCAGCCGCCATTCCAGCGGGCCTGATTTTCCCAATCCTTGGGATACCCGATACCGGGTTTGGTTTCGACGTTGTTGAACCAGGCGTATTCAACACCTTCACGGCTGGTCCAGACATTTTTACAGGTAACCGAACAGGTGTGACACCCGATACATTTATCAAGGTTCAGCACCATGCCTATTTGTGCGCGGATTTTCATTCTGCTGCCTCCGTAGATGTGACAGGGGTATCAAGCCAGTCGATTTTCTTCATTTTGCGGACGATCACGAATTCGTCGCGGTTCGAGCCGACAGTGCCGTAGTAATTGAAGCCATAGGATTGCTGGGCATAGCCGCCAATCATATGCGTCGGTTTTACCGTGACGCGGGTGACCGAGTTATGGATACCACCCCGAATGCCGGTTTTTTCCGATCCCGGTGTATTCACGATCTTTTCTTGGGCGTGATACATATAGATGGTGCCTTGCTTCATCCGCTGGGACACAACCACACGGGCCGTAAGTGCGCCGTTGGCGTTGTAGGCCTCGACCCAGTCGTTATCGACCAGACCGGCGGTTTTGGCGTCCACTTCGGAAATCCAGACCACCGGACCACCACGGTTCAGTGTCAGCATGTGCAGGTTGTCCGAATAGGTACTGTGGATACCCCATTTCTGGTGCGGTGTGATAAAGTTGAGGATCACATGTGGTTCGCCCTCGTCAGTATTGATATCCGGGTTGATCGTTTTCAGATCGACCGGAGGACGGTAGCTGCAGAAGCCTTCACCGAAGGCCAGCATCCATTCATGATCCTGATAAAGCTGCTGACGACCAGTCAGCGTGCGCCACGGGATCAACTCGTGAACGTTGGTGTAACCGGCGTTATAGGACACATGTTCGCTTTCGATCCCCGACCATGTAGGCGAGGAAATGATCTTGCGAGGCTGCGCCGCAATATCGCGGAAACGGATTTTTTCATCCTCTTTGGATTTGGCCAGATGCGCGTGCTCGCGCCCTGTCGCTTTGCCCAACGCGTTCCAGGCTTTCACCGCCACTTCACCGTTGGTTTCAGGGGCCAGCATCAGGATCATTTCGCAAGCATCAATCGCGGTATCCAGTTTGGGTTGGCCTTTGGACACACCCTCTTCCAGAACCACACCGTTCAGATCACGCAGGTGCTGCACTTCGACCTTGGTATCCCAGCCGATGCCCTTGCCGCCATTGCCCAGTTTGTCGAGCAGCGGACCTACCGAAGTATATTTGGCATAGATTTGCGAATAATCCCGCTCGACCTCGATATAGTTTGGCGCGGTTTGGCCCGGGATCAGGTCGCATTCGTCCTTCTTCCAGTCCCGCACGCGGTCCTGCATCACTTCCATCGGGCTGTCATGCTGCAAGGGCCATTGCACAACGTCGGTTTCCACATCCAGAATTTCCGGCGCGATTTCACTGACCGATTTTGCAATGCCTTTGAAGATTTCCCAGTCCGTGCGGCTTTCATAGGCCGGATCAACCGCCGCCTGAAGCGGGTGGATGAACGGGTGCATGTCGGATGTGTTCATGTCGTCCTTTTCATACCAGGACGCCGTCGGCAGAACGATATCCGAATAAACCGCCGTAGTGGACATGCGGAAGTCGATGGTCACCAGCAGGTCAAGTTTACCTTCGGGGGCCTTCTCGTGCCATTTGGCCTCTTTAGGCATCCGGCCACCTTCTTCACCCAGATCCTTGCCCAGTACACCGTGATCGGTGCCCAGCAGGTGCTTGATGAAATATTCATGGCCTTTGCCGGACGCGCCCAGCAGGTTCGAACGCCACACGAACAAATTGCGCGACCAGTTTTCCGGCGCATCTGGATCCTCGCAGGACATTTCCAGTTTGCCGGATTTCAGCTGTTCCGCCACATATTCAGCAACGGGTTGGCCGGCCTTCTTGGCCGCTTTGCCCACTTCCAGCGGGTTGGTTTTCAACTGCGGAGCAGATGGCAGCCAGCCCATGCGTTCAGCGCGGATATTATAGTCAATCAGGCTGGCATCCCAATCGCCCTTTGGCGCAGTGGGGGACAGGATTTCCTTAACGTCCAGCTGCTCGTAACGCCATTGATCGGTGTGGGCGTAAAATGCCGAAGTCCCGTTCATGTGCCGCGGTGGACGATGCCAGTCCAATGCAAAGCACAATGGAGTCCAGCCGGTTTGCGGGCGCAATTTTTCCTGACCCACATAGTGGCTCCAGCCACCACCGGATTTACCGACACAACCACACATCACCAGCATGTTGATGATGCCGCGATAGTTCATGTCCATATGGTACCAGTGGTTCAGACCGGCCCCCAGAATGACCATCGAACGGCCTTCGGTTTTTTCCGCATTCAGCGCGAATTCGCGGGCAACCGTTTCAATCTTTTCGGCAGGAACGCCGGTGATCTTTTCGGCCCATGCGGGGGTATAGGGGATGTCTTTGGAATAATCATCCGTGACCCATTCACCGCCAAGGCCTCGATCCAGCCCGTAGTTTGCACAAAACAAATCGAATACTGTGGCTACAAGGATTTCCTTTTTGCCCGATTTGATCCGCTTGACCGGCACATTCTTTGTCATCACCTCGGGGTGGTCGCATTTGACGAAATGCTTGGTGGCCTGGCCGCCGAAATAAGGGAAGTCAACGCCAACCACATCGTCACGGTCTTCTTCCTGAATAAAGGACAACATCAGTTCGGTGTCTTTACCCTTGGCGCGCTCCTCGAGGTTCCATTCTCCATCTTCCCCCCATCGGAAACCGATTGTGCCATTGGGCACGACAGGGCTTTTGGAATTACCATCCCAAGCCACGGTTTTCCATTCGGGATTGTTCTTCTGGCCCAGCTTCCCTTGCAGATCATCCGCCCGCAACAAGCGGCCCGGAATTAATTGGCCATCTTTTTCCTCGATCCTTACCAGCATCGGGAAATCCGAATATTTGCGGGTGTATTCCTCGAAATAGGGGGCCTGACGGTCCAGATGGAATTCACGCAGGATAACATGGCCCATCGCCATTGCCAGCGCACTGTCGGTGCCAGCCTTGGGGTTCAGCCAGATATCGCCAAATTTTGCGGCCTCGGAATAGTCAGGGCTGATCACGGCGGATTTGGTGCCTTTATAGCGAACTTCGGTATAGAAGTGCGCGTCGGGCGTGCGGGTTTGGGGCACGTTCGACCCCCAGATCAGCAGGTAACCGGCATTATACCAGTCAGCTGATTCCGGCACATCGGTTTGCTCGCCCCATGTCATCGGGCTGGCGGGTGGCAGATCGCAATACCAGTCATAGAACGATAGACATGTTCCACCCAGCAAGCTTAGGTAACGGGCACCCGCGGCGTAAGACACCATCGACATCGCAGGGATCGGAGAGAAACCGAACACGCGGTCAGGACCATATGTTTTGGCAGTGTAGGCGTTGGCAGCACCGATGATCTCGTTGGCCTCTTCCCATGTGGCGCGCACGAAGCCGCCTTTACCACGGGTTTTGACATAAGAGGCACGCAGGATCGGATCATCCTGAAGGGCCTTCCAGGCAGCCGTTGCGCTCATGGTGGCACGCAGCTTGCGATAGGCGCGCAGCATCTTGCCACGGATCAGCGGGGTTTTCACGCGGTTGGCGGAATACAGATACCAGCTGTAGGAGGCGCCACGCTGGCAACCACGCGGTTCGTGGTTGGGCATGTCGGGGCGGGTGCGCGGGTAATCGGTCTGCTGGGTTTCCCAGGTCACGATACCGGATTTGACGTAGATTTTCCACGAACACGAACCCGTGCAGTTCACACCGTGGGTGGAGCGCACGATTTTGTCGTGACGCCAGCGATTACGGTAAACATCTTCCCAGTCGCGGTTTTCGATGGTGGTTTCACCATGTCCGTTGGAAAACGTATCCAGTCTTTTGGACTGGAAGAAATTCAGGCGGTCGAGCAGATGGCTCATTTGTTTCTCTCCTGTTCTGGGGGATGCCGCCCCGACGTGATGCCGGGGCAGACAGGGATATGTTTTACGGGTTCTTCACATAGGCGCCGGGGCGCAGGTAGAACCACCAGTTGATGGCGATACAGACACCATAGAAGATGGCAAAACCATACAGGGCGTATTCAGGTGTGGTTGCCTTGATCTGTTCCCCGAACACTTTGGGGATGATGAAGGCACCATAGGCAGCCACAGCCGAGGTCCAGCCCAGTACGGGTCCGGCCTGTTCCTTGTTGAACACAACCGCGATGGTGCGGAAGGTCGAGCCGTTGCCGAGACCGGTGGCTGCAAACAGGATCAGGAACAGGATCATGAACGGCAGGAAGTAGTCCTGCGGTGTCGCCGAAGCATAAGCCAGTTTCAGGAAGTAAGCCACACCCAGCGCCGACGCGACCATCACAACCGAAATGATTTGCGTCACTTTCGCGCCGCCCATCTTGTCGGCAATCATACCGCCAACGGGGCGGATCAGGGCGCCGATGAACGGACCCATCCAGGCATACATCAGGGCCGAGGGGCCAAGATCGTTCACAGTGTTATGCGTCATCACCCCGTCAACCATCACATGCTGGAAACCAAAGACAACTTTGATGGCCAGCGCAAATGTGGCGGCGTAACCGATAAATGAGCCAAAGGTCATGGTGTAGATCACGGTCATGGCCCAGGTGTGCTTGTTGCCGAAAATCTTGTACTGGCGTGTCAGGTTTTGGCCAACCGCGCCGGGGATCATTTTCAGCAGGATTACCGTCAGTGCAATCACGATCGGCAGCACGATCCATTTGGACACCATCAGACCCGAAGTCGGCAGACCACCGGGTACAGCAGGCAGCATCAGCCACAGACCAAAGGCCGCGGTCACAAAACCCACCAGCAACATGCCGGTGATGGTGGCAAAGGCCCCGATCGGGTTTGGAATGTCGGGCGAAACATGTTCGTCACGGATGTTGTTCATCCCGAACCAGCCAATAATGGCCAACGGGATCAGGAACACCAGCCAGATAAAACCCGCGTTCTGGATATAGGTTTCGGTGCCGGCCGGAATTTTCCCGATCAATGTGCCCGAAGTATTCACCAGTGTGCGGCTTGGTCCACCAAAAATGCCCACAGTCATAACCAGCGGGATCAGGATCTGCATAGTGGTCACACCGAAGTTGCCCAGCCCCGCATTCATGCCCAGCGCATAACCCTGCACTTTTTTAGGATAAAAGAAGGAAATGTTCGACATCGAAGAGGCAAAGTTGCCACCCCCGATACCGGACAGGAAGGCCAGCAACTGGAACTTCCAAAGCGGTGTGTTCGGATCCATCAGCGCCAGACCGGTGCCCAGTGCAGGGATCATCAGCAAAGCGGTGGTGAAAACAATAGTATTCCGCCCGCCCGCGATGCGGATAAAGAATGTTGACGGGATCCGCAGGGTCGCACCGGTCAGACCGGCAATCGCGCCCAAGGTGAACAATTGCGATTTTTCAAACGGAAAACCGAGGTTGATCATCTGAACCGTGATAATCCCCCAATACAGCCAGACAGCAAAGCCGATCAGCAGGCTGGGGATCGAAATCCACAGATTCCGTGTTGCGATGGACTTGCCGGTCGAGGCCCAATAGCCCTCGTCCTCGATGTCCCAGTTTCTGATATCTTGTCCCAAGGTATTTCTCCCTTTGGTGGTGGTTTTTATGGCGGGCCGCCTGTGCCGCCCGCCTGTTTATTCGAATTAGTGCGGAACGTCTGACAGGTGGGTGTTCTTTGTCAGTTCCGGATGTGCCTTGCGATCCATCGAGCGGATCGCCAGATGCATCCAGATCATGCTGATGGCCACGATGATGAACATCAGCATGAACACGACCGACCAGACCTGAAACACATCCAGCAGGATGCCAAAGGCAATCGGCAGAACAAACCCGCCCAGACCGCCGATCATCCCGACCAGACCGCCAACAGCGCCTACGTTGTGCGGGAAATATACGGGGATGTGTTTGTAAACAGCCGCCTTGCCCAAACTCATCACAAAGCCAAGGATCACGGTCAGGAACACAAACAGGTAAAGCGGAATACCAAAGCTGAACTCGATCAGATTGGGGGAACCGTCTTCATGCGGGATGCCTTCGACGATATAGGTAGTTTCAGGATAGCTCATGACAAAAAGCACAACCAGCGACACGCCGAAGGTCAGATACATCACATAACGTGCGCCCCAGACATCGGACATCCAGCCGCCCAACGCGCGAAAGATCGAGCCAGGCAGTGAATACATACCGGCGAACACACCCGCCGAAGTCAGCGCGACACCGTAGGCACCGACATAGTAACGCGGCAGGAATGAAGCGAATGCCACGAACGCACCGAACACAAAGAAATAGTAGGTGGCAAAACGCCAGACCTGCATATTTTTCAGCGGCTCCAGCTGCTTCAGGGCCGAAACGGGCTTTGCACCGGTTTCTTTCTGCATTTTGCGAACCGGATCTTCCTTGGCGAAGATGTAGAAAACAATGGCCATGATCACCAGAACCACAGCGTAGATGCGTGCAGTGTCTTCCCAGCCGTATGCAACCACAAGGAAAGGTGCGGCAAAGTTGGTAACAGCCGCGCCGACGTTACCGGCCCCGAAGATGCCCAGTGCGGTGCCCTGTTTCTCGGCCTCGAACCAGCGGGACACATAGGCAATCCCGATGATGAACGAACCACCGGCCAAACCCAGCCCGAGGGCCGCCATCAGGAACACAGCATATGTATGAACCGATGCCAGCAACCAGACCGAAATCGCTGTGACCAGCATTTGCAGCGGCAGCATGATGCGGCCCCCGAACTGGTCGGTCCAGATCCCCAGAAAGATGCGGCTGAGCGAACCTGTCAGAACAGGTGTCGCGACCAAAAGGCCGAACTGGGTTTCGGACAGGCCCAGATCTTGTTTAATTTTAACACCGATAATCGAGAAAATCGTCCAAACGGCAAAACAAACTGTAAAAGCCAAAGTGCTCAGTCCCAACGCCCGGTACTGGTCTGATTTGGTCACTCCATCAAGTTCATGCATTATGTGCCCTCCACGTTATTATGCGCAGCTATGCGCTTTGCGCTATGTAACCACAGGACATTGTTTCCAGAGTCAATAACTTGATCCACATCAAGTGGCGTCATATTTTCTTTTAAAATAAATAGGTTAGAGACATATGTCATGTGACGGAAGGTTAATTATTGCGCGCGGCAACCACATGCTTCCATTGCCGCCTTGACAATCAGCGCCCATTCGATTGATATATGTCAAACGCCAATCAGTGAGCATCCTATGCGCGACAGTGATATTCCCGCGATTCGAACGCTTGAGCTTTTCCGCGAAATGTCGGACGAAAGCTTTGCCGAACTGGTGCGCGGAGCATATGTTCAGAACTTTCCACCCAATATGGAATTGATCGTCGAAGGAGATCCTTGCGACTTTTTGCATATCGTTGTGGATGGCTCGGTCGAACTGTTTGCCAACTGGAATGAACGCGAAACCGCGATGACGATCCTGCGCGAAGGGGCGACGTTTATTCTGGCGGCTGCCATTCGTGACGCGCCGAACCTGATGTCGGCCCGCACGCTGGAACGATCCCGCATTATCATGGTGCCCGCCGAAGACGTGCGTGCCGTATTCCAGAAAGACCATGATTTCGCCCGCGCGATCGTGCAGGAACTGGCCTATTGCTATCGCGGTGTGATCAAAGGTGTGAAGGGGCTAAAGCTGCGCACCTCGATTGAACGTCTGGCAAATTACCTCCTCAAGTTGCAAAAAAAGATGGGCGGCGGCGACAAATTCGAACTGCCGATCGAAAAGCGCCGCCTGGCATCTATTCTGGGGATGACACCGGAAAACCTGTCGCGCGCGATTAAAGCGTTGCGGCCTTACGGGTTGATTATTGACGGGCAGAATATCGAAATTACGAAACCGGATGACCTAAAAAAGCTGGCCAAACCAACACCGCTGATTGACGATCCCAGAAGCTAGAAGCCCCGAAATATTTTAAAGATTTCGGATCGTTTTCTTTCAAAGAAAACGCGCGCGACGCCTCGGGTTTCCCAATAACTTGTTTGCCCTGCGTTATTATCGTAGCGTCCCCCCATGAGCACAGTTTTTATCACTCACAACGATTGCCTGTCACACATCACGCCCCCCGGTCATCCCGAGCAGGTGGCACGGCTGGAACATGTGCAACAGGCCCTGAGCGCGCCGGAATTCGTTAATTTGCAGCGCGAGGACGCCCCGCTGGCAGAGGACAGCCACATCCTGCTGGCCCATCCGGCGGCACATATCAAACGGGTGCGCGATGCCGCCCCGACCGAAGGCACAGTATCACTGGACCCCGACACACATATGTCTGCTGGCTCGCTGACTGCGGCGTTACGGGGTGTAGGGGCGAATATCCGCGCGGTGGAAATGGTGATGAATGGCGAGGTGAATAACGCCTTTTGTGGCATCCGCCCGCCCGGCCACCACGCGGAACAGGAAAAACCGATGGGGTTCTGCCTGTTCGGCAATGTCGCCATTGCCGCAAAACACGCGCTGGAAAACTGCGGGGCCCGACGGGTGGCCATCGTCGATTTCGACGTGCATCACGGCAATGGCACCCAGTCCCTGCTGTGGGACGAATCCCGCGCCCTGTTCTGCTCCAGCCACCAGATGCCGCTTTACCCCGGCACCGGTGCCGCCACCGAAACCGGTGCCTTTGACAATGTATTGAACTACCCCCTGCCCGAGGGCTGTACCACCGCCACCCTGCAAGCCGCCTATGACGGCGAAATCTTTCCGGCAATCGAGGCCTTCAAACCCGACCTGATCCTTGTATCCGCCGGATTTGACGCCCACCGCGCTGACCCGCTGGCCGGTCTGATGTGGGAGGTCGAGGATTTTGTCTGGCTGACAAACCGCATTTGCGATGTGGCCGACAAGGTTTGCGAGGGGCGCATTGTCTCGACATTGGAAGGCGGATATGATCTGGACGCATTGGCGGCCTCGGTGGCTGCACATGTAAAGGTTTTGATGGAGCGCGGCGGATGAGCGACAAACCGGTAGACAAGATGAGCTTTGAAGAGGCAATGGCAGCACTTGAGGCCGTTGTGGGCCAGCTTGAGCGCGGAGACGTGCCGCTTGAGGAATCGATCAAGCTGTATGAACGCGGGGCCGAGTTGAAGAAACGCTGCGAGGCCAAGCTGAAGGAAGCCGAAGAAAAGGTTGCCGCGATCACGCTGGGCGAAGACGGGCAGCCAACGGGGACAAAGCCGGTCGAAGGGCTGTAAATGTTTGCCAGATCACTGAACGACGCGGCAGGGCAAATCGGCATCTGCCTGCAACAGCTTATGGCACCGCTGGGCGATCTGCCTGTGGTGCAGGCGATGCGTTATGCCACTTCCGGCGGCAAACGGCTGCGGGGGTTTCTGGTGCTGGAAACGGCGCGGCTGCACGGGGTGGACGCGGCGCGGGCGCTGTATCCGGCGGCGGCTGTGGAAATGCTGCACGCCTATTCGCTGGTGCATGACGATCTGCCCTGCATGGATGACGACGATCTGCGCCGTGGCCAGCCCACGGTGCATGTGAAATGGGATCAGGCCACGGCGGTTCTGGCGGGGGATGCGCTGCAAACGCTGGCGTTTGAAACCCTGACCCGCACCGAGGTCTCGGGTGATCCCTTGGTGCGGCTGGAACTGGTGGCGACACTGGCGCGAGCCTCGGGTGCGCAGGGGATGGTGCTCGGACAGGCGCTGGACATTGCTGCCGAAACCGCCCCCCATCCGCTGACTTTGCCGGAAATCACCCACCTGCAAGACGGCAAAACCGGCGCACTGATCCGCTGGTCCGCCGAGGCCGGCGCGATGATGGCGGGCGCGGATGTGAAACCGATGCGCGACTATGCAACCGCGCTGGGTCTGGCCTTCCAGATCGCCGACGATATTCTGGATGTCGAGGGCGACGCGGCCAAGGCCGGCAAACGGCTGGGCAAGGACGCGGAGGCGGGCAAGGCCACCTTTGTTTCCCTGCTGGGGCTGGACGGGGCCAAGGCGCGCGCGGCGGAACTGGTGGATCAGGCGCAGGCGGCTCTTGCACCTTTTGGCGCAAAGGCAGATACTCTGCGTCAGGCCGCGCGGTTCGTCATTGCGCGGGATAAGTGAGTATAACCCGATGAGCGACCGCCCCGATACCCCGATGCTTGACCGTGTTACGGTTCCCGCAGACCTGAAAACCCTGTCCGACCGCGAGCTGGCGCAACTGGCCGACGAATTGCGGGCCGAAGTGATTTCTGCCGTGTCTGTCACCGGCGGCCATCTGGGGGCTGGGCTGGGCGTGGTGGAACTGACCGTGGCGCTGCATGCGGTGTTCGACACCCCGCGTGACCGGCTGATCTGGGACGTGGGCCACCAGTGTTACCCGCACAAGGTGCTGACAGGGCGGCGTGACCGCATCCGCACCCTGCGACAGGAAAGCGGGCTGTCGGGTTTCACCAAACGCGCGGAATCCCCTTATGACCCGTTTGGCGCGGGCCACAGTTCGACCTCGATTTCCGCCGCCCTTGGCTTTGCCGTGGCGCGGGATCTGGGCGGCGCGCCGGAACACGGCATTGGCGATGCAATAGCGGTAATTGGCGACGGGGCAATGTCTGCCGGCATGGCCTATGAGGCGATGAACAACGCGGGTCATCTGAAGAAACGCATGTTCGTGATCCTGAACGATAACGAAATGTCCATCGCCCCGCCGGTTGGCGCGATGTCGGCTTACCTTTCGCGCCTTTATGCAGGCGAGCCGTTTCAGGAATTGAAATCTGCCGCCAAGGGCGCGGTCAGCCTGTTGCCCCCACCCTTTAAGGAAGGGGCCAAGCGCGCCAAGGAAATGCTGAAATCCATGACCGTCGGCGGCACCCTGTTCGAGGAGCTGGGCTTTTCCTATGTCGGCCCGATCGACGGGCATGATCTGGACCAGTTGCTGCCGCTGCTGCGCACCGTCAAGGACCGCGCCACAGGGCCGATGCTGATCCATGTGCTGACCAAAAAGGGCAAGGGCTATGCCCCCGCCGAAACCGCGCGTGACAAGGGCCACGCAACCGCCCAGTTCAACGTGGTCACCGGCGAGCAGAAAAAAGCCCCCGGCAACGCCCCCAGCTATACCCGCGTGTTTGCCGACGCTTTGTTGCAGCAGGCCGCCGAAGATGACAAGATTTGCGCTGTGACCGCCGCGATGCCCGACGGCACGGGGCTGAACCTGTTTGCCGAACGCTATCCCAGTCGCTGCTTTGATGTAGGGATTGCCGAACAGCACGGGGTGACCTTTTCAGCGGCCTTGGCCGCAGGCGGAATGAAACCGTTTTGCACGATGTATTCGACCTTCCTGCAACGGGGCTATGACCAGGTGGTACATGACGTGGCGGTGCAACGCCTGCCCGTGCGCTTTGCCATTGACCGCGCCGGACTTGTGGGCGCCGATGGCCCGACCCATGCGGGTATTTACGACATTGCCTTTCTGGCCAACCTGCCCGGTTTCGTAGTGATGGCCGCCGCGGACGAGGCCGAGCTGGTGCATATGGTCGCCACCGCCGCCGCGATTGACGATCACCCCAGCGCCTTCCGTTTCCCGCGTGGCGAAGGGGTGGGGGTGGAACTGCCCGAACGCGGCGTGCCGCTGGAAATCGGCAAGGGGCGGATTATTTCCGAAGGGACTCGCGTTGCGATCCTGTCCTTCGGCACCCGGTTGTCCGAGGTGCAGAAGGCCGCTGAATCGCTGGCCGCCAAGGGGATTACCCCGACCATTGCCGACGCCCGTTTCGCCAAGCCGCTGGACCGTGAAATGATCCTGCAACTGGCCGCCGGTCACGAGGCCCTGATCACCATCGAGGAAGGTGCCATCGGTGGTTTCGGCAGCCATGTGGCCCAACTTCTGGCCGATGAAGGCGTGTTTGATGTGGGTCTGAAATTCCGCAGCATGGTGTTCCCCGATACTTTCATCGACCACGCCAGCCCCGCCGCGATGTATGCCGCCGCCGCGATGAACGCGCCGGATATCGAGGCAAAGGTGCTGGATGTTCTGGGCATTGCCGATCTGTCCAGCCGTCGTGCCTGAATTATCAGGGCGTCGTCACGCAATTCTTGTGCCCACAAACATGACTGCCATTGCCGGAAATCGGCATCACGTTGCGAATAGATCACATCTGGGAACATGAATAACCTATTGCTTTGATTGCTGCCTGCCGGCAGGTAGACTATCCGCGATTTTATTGGTTTTCGAGTTACTATTTTACACCGCAATCGCATTTGAAAGGATAACAAACATGCCCATGTCTTGGCGTTCACATTTACTCGCAACCACATTCATCATTACCGGAACCGCGGCAATAGCCGATCCCGGCTATTATTATGGTGGCGGGCTGTCTTTTAGCCGGGCCACTTCTTTTAGCGGGTTCTTCACTGAAAGTTCCGACACAAGCCCCGCACTTGGCCTGACATTTGGCTACCGTTTTGAAAACGGCAATGCGTTTTTCGGGCCGGAAGCGGATATCGATCTGTTTTTCGGAAGTGAATTTGAATTCGCTGGCACGACTTGTGCCGCAGGTGGTGCTGCCGGACCCTATTACTGCACGCGCGATGCGGTTATCCGCCTGCGTGGCATTTATGGCCAAAGCCTGAATAACGGGCTGGAATGGTTTGGCTCCGGCGGTGTCGGTATTATGGTCGGGGATGGAGCTACCAATGTCGGGACTACAGACAGGGGTGTGAATGCGGGCTTCACCCTTGGTCTGGGCCTGCAAAAAACCCTTGGGCGCGGGATGCTCCGCGGGGAAGTGATCTATGACAGGTTTGATACCTCCCTGACGAAACCCACTATTGGTATAACCGAGTATGAACCCGATTATGAGGCCACAACGCTGAAAGTCAGCTACATCATAAGCTTCTGATCCTTGAAGGGGTGATCTTCGGGTTTCCCCTTGTCCTTTGCCCCGAAACACCCCGTCCCTTGCGGCTTCCCTGTGTGAACGGGCAAACGCGGGTGATCGCCATTTTTCCGATTTACTCTGGCCCACTTGTCCCCATTGTCCTAGTTTCGCTGAAAATACACAGGGGAAGGACAACCGATGACCACAGGTTTTTTTCGGGACGAGAAATGTTTCTGGCACACAGGCGGCAATTATGCCGCGCGTTTTCCCACTGGCGGGCTGGTGCAGCCGATGGTGGCCGGTGGCCTGCCTGAAACCCCCGAAAGCAAACGGCGGCTGAAAAACCTGCTGGATGTGACAGGGATTATTCACGAGCTGGACGCCCGATCCGCCCCTGCTGCAACAGACAAAGATCTGGCGCGGGTGCATACGGAAGATTACCTGCGCAAGTTCAGGGAAATGTCACAGAACGGCGGCGGCGAAATCGGCCTGCGCGCGCCCTTTGCGCAGGATGGATATGACATCGCCGCCCTGTCTGCGGGGCTGGCCAAGGGGGCTTTGCAGGCGGTGCTGAAAGGGGAAATGCAAAACGCCTATTCCCTGTCGCGCCCGCCCGGCCATCACTGCCTGCCGGATTTCCCCAACGGGTTTTGCCTGCTGGCCAATATCGCCATCGCCATTGAATCCGCTTTGGCCGACGGGTTGTGCAAACGGGTGGCGGTGGTGGATTGGGACGTGCACCACGGCAACGGCACCGAGGCGATCTTCTATGACCGCGCCGATGTGCTGACCATCAGTGTGCATCAGGATCGCAACTATCCGCTGGACACCGGTGCGGCCACGGATCGCGGCGAAGGGGCAGGCGAAGGGTTCAACATGAACATCCCCCTGCCCGCCGGCGCTGGCCATGTGACATATCTCGAGGCGATGGAGCGGCTGGTCACCCCTGCCCTGCGCGCGTTTTCCCCCGATGTGATCATCATCGCCTTCGGCTATGATCCCGCGATCGACGATCCGTTGGGCAGGATGCTGTGCACCGCCGATACCTTCCGCCGGATGACCGCGCAGATGATGGCGGCGGCGGATGAACTGTGTGGCGGCAGGCTGGTTCTGGTGCACGAGGGGGGCTATTCGGAATCCTATGTGCCCTTCTGTGGTCATGCGGTGCTGGAACAGATGTCGGGCAGCAATATCACTGCGCCTGATCCGCTGGCCGAAGCCTATGTGATCCGCCAGCCCAACGCCGATATGCAGGCGGTATTTTCCAAGGTGATCGGTGATCTGGAAGGGCAGTTCTTTTGAACGCCAAGGTAATCCTGTTCAACAAGCCGTTCAACGTGCTGTCGCAGTTTACGGATGCGGGGTCAGTGGGCAGTTCGCGCAAAACCCTGTCCGAGTTTATCGACGTGAAAGGTGTCTATGCCGCCGGCCGGCTGGACAAGGACAGCGAAGGGTTGCTGGTTCTGACCGATGACGGGCGGCTGCAAGCCAAGATCAGCAATCCGAGGCACAAGATGGCGAAAACCTATTGGGTGCAGGTCGAAGGGGTGCCGGAGGACGCGGCGCTGCAATCCTTACGGGATGGCGTGGTGCTGAAAGACGGTAAAACGCGGCCTGCCAAGGTGAAGCGGATGGAGGAACCCAAGGCCCTGTGGCCGCGTGATCCGCCGGTGCGGTTTCGCAAAACCGTGCCAGATAGCTGGCTAATGATCACCATCACCGAAGGGCGCAACCGGCAGGTGCGGCGGATGACGGCGGCGGTGGGGCATCCGACATTGCGGCTAATCCGTTACCGGATCGGATCGTGGACGATTGACGGGCTGGATAGCGGGGAATGGCGGCAGGTTTGAATGAATGGAGCCCCTGCGGGGCACTCTTTTGTTTTGCGCCTGACGGCGCGGTGCCTCCGGCGGGGATATTTGGGCGAAAAAGAAACAAGGGGCCATTTTTGCCCGCCCCTTGAACCGCCGCGTGAAATCACCGACATATATCGGGCCAACAGGAGAAACCGCTATAATGAGCCTTGCCGACAATGCTGCCGTGATGGAGTTCCTCCTGACCCGCAGATCCCGCCCCTACAGAACCCTGACCACACCTGCACCGGATCGCGTGGCGCTGGAACCATTGTTAACCGCCGCCGCCCGTGTGCCGGATCATGGCAAGCTGGAGCCGTGGCGGTTTGTCGTTTTGCAAGGACAGGCGCTGCAACGCCTTGCCGCCCTTGCCCGGACCCGTGGGGCGGCTTTGGGGTTCGATCCCGACAGGATTTCCAAGACCGCCGACAGTTTCGCCAATGCGCCGCTGATCGTGGCTGTGATTGCCGCGCCCAAGCCTTCGGATAAAATCCCGCCGGTCGAGCAATGCTATTCCGCCGGTGCGGCCTGTCTGTCACTGCTGAACGCGGCTTTAGCGTCCGGCTGGGGGGCGAACTGGTTGTCCGGCTGGCCCGCCCATGATCGCGAATTCCTGACGCGGGGATTGGACCTGTCCGGCAGCGAAACCGTGGCCGGTTTTATCCATATCGGCAGTGAAACCTGCACCCCGCCCGACCGGCCGCGCCCTGATATGAGTGCCATCACAGACTGGATCGAGGAATGATTTTCAGCGATTTTGCCAAAGCCGTCAGCCAGTTGACCGACCCGCGTTTCCTGCGGGTGTTGCTGTTCGGGCTGGCCATGACCATTGCCTTGTTGTTCGGATTCTACGCCGGTTTCCTGTGGCTGATCGACAATCTTGCCCCTGACACCCTGACCATCCCCTTTGTCGGCGAGGTCACATGGCTGAAGGATTTGTTAAGCTGGGGATCGGTCGGGTTCATGCTGATCCTGTCGTTTTTCCTGATGATCCCCGTGGCCTCGGCCTTTACCGGTCTGTTTCTGGAGGACATCGCCAAAGCGGTCGAACGCCGGTATTATCCCGACCTGCCCCCTGCCCCGCGCATCCCGTTTCGGGAAAACATCATTGATACGCTGAATTTTCTGGGCGTGCTGATCGGTGCCAATATTCTGGCGATACTGGTCTATGCTGTCACCAATGTCGCCAGCCCGCTGGTGTTCTGGGCGCTGAACGGTTTTTTGCTGGGGCGGGAATATTTCCAGCTGGCCGCGATGCGCCGTTTGGGCCGGGACGGGGCCAAGGCATTGCGCAAACAACATTCCGGCACCATCTGGATGGCAGGGTTGCTGATGGTGGTGCCGTTAACGATTCCCGTCGTCAATCTGTTCGTGCCCATTCTGGGGGCGGCAACCTTTACCCACCTGTTCCACCGTTTGCAGAAGGCGGGGTAAAGTGGTCGAACCAGTCGAAATCCTCGACCTCAATCACGCCGCTCAGGATCACGACCATCAGGATGGACCACAAAACCACGGTCACCACCGTCACAATCAATGCCCGCTTCTTTAGCTGCGGATCAACAGGGGCCGAGGACGGTGTGCCACGGGCCACCTTGCCGACATCGGCCTGGGTTTTCAAGCGCAGGGGCAATACGATGAACAGGGTCATGAACCAGATCACGGCGAACAGGACAAGAGCGGAAGTTATGGCCATGCCTACACCTGCTCCAGCTCGACCAGCGTGCCGGTGAAGTCCTTGGGGTGCAGGAACAGAACCGGCTTGCCGTGGGCGCCGATTTTGGGTTCGCCTGTGCCCAGAACGCGCGCACCCGATGCTTTCAGCTTGTCACGCGCGGCAATGATGTCATCGACTTCGTAACAGATGTGGTGGATGCCGCCCGACGGGTTCTTGGCCAGAAAACCGTTGATCGGGCTGTCCTCGCCCAGCGGATGCAACAGTTCGATTTTGGTGTTGGGCAATTCGATAAAAATCACCGTTACCCCGTGGTCCGGTTCATCCTGTGGCGCGCCCACCTTGGCCCCCAGTGTATCGCGGTACAGGGCGGCGGCGGCATCCAGATCCGGCACGGCTATGGCAACGTGGTTCAGACGTCCGATCATAATTGGTTCCTTGTGTTCGCTTTGCCCAAGTTATGTAGTGCGCGCGGCACCGGTGCAAGCATTCCTTGGGCATAATTTCGCGCCGTTAACTTCGTCTTAGCCAATCTCGGGCTTACTCCGAGTCGCTCGCAACACTGCAAAGGGGAACATGATGGATGATTTTGACGACATAATGCTGGCCCGCACACCCACTGCCGCGCGGCCCCTGCTGGGCCTGACCGTGCTGGTGGTCGAGGATAGCCGCTTTGCCAGCGAAGCGATGCGCCTGTTGTGCCTGCGATCCGGCGCGCGGATCCGGCGGGCCGATTGTCTGACCTCGGCACGCAAACATTTGCGGGTTTACCGTCCCTCGGTGGTGGTGATCGATCTGGGATTGCCGGACGGGTCCGGCACCGGCCTGATTGCCGAACTGGACAAGGCCAGCCCGCGTATCGACGTATTGCTGGGGATCAGTGGCGATCCGGCACGCGAGGGCGAAGCGATGGCGGCGGGCGCAGATGGTTTTCTGTCAAAACCGGTTGAAACCCTTGGCGCATTCCAGCAGGCAATCCTGTCACTTTTGCCGGAAACGGCACAACCCCCTGCCCCGCGCCAGATACCGGACGAGGCCATTCAGCCCGACCCGTTTACCTTTCGCGAGGATATTGCCCGCGCTGCAGGTGTGTTGCAGGACGGCCCCGACGGGGATGCACTGGATTATGTCGCCCAGTTCACCAGCGGCATTGCCCGCAGTGCCCATGATACACAGCTTGAGGCCGCCGCCGTTGCACTGGCCAAAGACCGTGCCATAGGGCGGTCGATACGCGGGGATGTGCAGCGGTTGAGCGGTATATTTCGGGAACGGCTGGCCGGTGGTGAAGTGGTTTAGACGTTGCGCAGGTCACTTGTCAGTGCGGACAGGCTGTTGTGCTGCTGGCCGTTTGCGTCAAAATTTTCGGGATCCAGCCAGGTTTGATAGGCAGTTTTCAACACAGGCCATTCGCTGTCGATCACCGCGAACCACGCTGTATCGCGATTGCGACCTTTGATCACCATATGCTGGCGGAAAATTCCCTCAAAGCTAAAGCCGAACCGCAGGGCCGCCCGTCGTGACGGCGCGTTCAGGGTGTCGCATTTCCATTCGTACCGCCGGTAACCCGCCTCAAAGGCCCATTGCATCATCAAAAACATCGCCTCGGTCGCGGCGCGGGTGCGTTGCAGGGGCGGGGTGAAAACAATGCTTCCCACCTCGATGACCCCCATTTCCGGTTTGATGCGCAAATAACTGGCAACCCCTTCAACCCGTCCGGTTTCAAGGTTCCGAATGGCGTAATAGAACGGATCATCCAAAGCCGCAGCACTGCGCACCCATTCGAAATATGTGGCCGCACTGGAAAATGGCCCGTGAGACATGTAATCCCAAATGGACGTATCCAGTTGGTTGGCTTGGTACAATTCGTCAGCATGGCGGTCCGCATCCAGCCGTTCCAGCCGTGCATAGCGCCCTTTCAGAACAGGCGCCGAGGGGCGCGGCCGAGGCGTCCAGTTCGTTAGTTTGCGGCCCATTTTTGCGTCCTGACCCATGCCAATGCTCCTGTTTTACAGGGACACTACTGCGCCCGACCTGCCCCGGAAACCCAGAAATCGCACCACTCTTACCCAATTTTGGCCGCATTTGCCGCCCATCTTACCCAATGTAAAAGAAAATTTGTCTATATTTGCAGGAGTTGCCAGTATGTTGAAATCCATGTTCCGCTTTGCCCATGACGATGATGGCAGCACCACTGTGGACTGGCTGGTGCTGGCTACCGGCGTTTTGTCATTGGTCATGGCCATCGTCCTGACCGCAACCGGCAATGCGAATGCCGGGTCCAGCCAGCCAGAAACCGTTATCACGGCCAACGACTAAATCCGGCCTGTCACGGCTGTTACAATCAAGCCCGAAAAAGAAAACCCCGCAGGTTCAGCCGCGGGGTTTTGTGTTTTTGTAATCTGCTTTGAATTATTCCTGCGGGATCACCCGCAAGTGCAACTCGCGCAGCTGTTCGTTCATCGGTTCATTCGGCGCGCCCATCATCAGGTCTTCGGCACGCTGGTTCATCGGGAACATGATGACTTCGCGGATGTTGGCCTCGTTGGCCAGCAGCATCACAATGCGATCAATTCCGGCCGCACAACCACCGTGGGGCGGAGCGCCGTATTTGAACGCATTCACCATGCCGCCAAAGCGTTTTTCAACTTCGTCCCTGCCGTAACCGGCAATTTCAAACGCCTTGAACATGATTTCCGGTTTGTGATTGCGGATCGCGCCCGAAACCAGTTCATAGCCGTTGCATGACAGGTCATACTGATAGCCCAGAACCTCGAGCGGATCCCCTTCCAGCGCCTCCATGCCGCCCTGGGGCATCGAAAACGGGTTGTGTTCAAAATCGACCTTGCCGGTTTCCTCGTCCCGCTCGTAGATCGGGAAATCGACGATCCAGGCAAAGGCGAAACGGTCCTCGTCGATCAGTTTCAGCTCGCGACCGATTTCATCACGGGCCCGACCGGCCACAGCCTCGAATGCCTTGGGCTTGCCGGCAAGGAAGAACGCGGCATCGCCGACTTCAAGACCCAACTGCTGGCGAATAGCTTCGGTGCGCTCAGGGCCGATATTTTTCGCCAAAGGCCCAGCGGCTTCCATCCCGTTGCCCTGATCACGCCAAAAGATATACCCCATCCCCGGCAGGCCCTCTTTTTGCGCAAAGGCGTTCATACGGTCGCAAAATTTGCGCGAGCCACCACCGGGCGCCGGAATGGCGCGGATTTCGGTGCCTTCCTGCTCCAGCAGTTTCGCGAATATCGCAAAGCCCGAGCCGCGGAAATGCTCGGAAACGATCTGCATCTTGATCGGGTTGCGCAGGTCGGGCTTGTCGGTGCCATACCAAAGCGCCGCGTCCTTGTAGGAAATTTGCTCCCATTCGGTATCGACCTTGCGCCCCTCACCAAATTCCTCGAACACGCCCTGAATCACCGGCTGGATGGTGTCAAACACATCCTGCTGGGTGACAAAGGACATTTCCATATCCAACTGGTAAAAATCGGTTGGCGAGCGATCGGCGCGCGGGTCTTCGTCGCGGAAACACGGGGCGATCTGGAAATATTTGTCATAGCCCGACACCATGATCAGCTGTTTGAACTGCTGGGGGGCCTGTGGCAGCGCGTAAAACTTGCCGGGGTGCAGGCGCGACGGGATCAGGAAATCGCGCGCGCCTTCAGGGCTGGACGACGTGATAATCGGTGTCTGGAATTCGCGGAACCCCTTGTCCCACATCCGTTTGCGCATGCTGGCCACCACATCACTGCGCAGTTTCATGTTGTTTTGCAGCTTCTCGCGGCGCAGGTCCAGATAGCGGTATTTCAGGCGGGTTTCCTCGGGGTATTCCTGATCACCGAACACCATCAGCGGCAGTTCGTCAGCGTGCCCCAACACCTCGATATCGCGGATGAATACCTCGACTTCGCCGGTGGGGATTTTCGGATTGATCAGGCTTTCGTCCCGCGCCATCACGTTGCCGTCAATCCGGATGCACCATTCCGAACGCACCTTTTCGATTTCGGCAAACACCGGGCTGTCCGGATCGGCCATCACCTGCGTGATGCCGAAATGATCACGCAGATCGATAAACAGCAAGCCGCCGTGATCACGCACCCGATGCACCCAGCCCGACAAGCGGACATTATCCCCGACGTTGGATTTGTTCAGTTCGGCGCAAGTGTGGCTGCGATAGGCGTGCATAGTCGTCCCCTTGTGGGCAATTTCAGGTTTCCAGCCGATACACCCTGCAAAACGGCCAAAGTCAAGGTCACATCCCTGTTTTGCGGCCTTTCAAAATGAAATTTGCACCATTCCCTTTGATGAACATGCTATTATAGGTGGTCGGCACAATGATTTGCATCCAGTTGCAGAAATCACATCATCCGCTAATGTTTCCAATTCAAGTATTATCAACTGCACTACTGGCCCCCTATAATCGCGAATGCAAAGGGTCCAAGTGTATTTTGGCATTAAAGAGTTTGTGAAATGATACCACGTTCGACAAGAACGGCAATTTTGCTGGTTATATTTTTTTCGACGATGCTTTTTGCTGTTTTCTACAATGTGCGATCCCCGGATCTGCTGGCAAACTGGATGGGCGGCCATTTTTATCAAATTGGCGCCTTGGACCAAATTTACCCCTCCGATACACAAACCTATTCAATGCTCCCCCCTGATGCGTGGATGCCTTACCTCAAGGATCAGGGCTATGACGGTTCTGTGTTTCCATTCATTTACCCCCCGCTTTGGGTCCATATATTTGGCTGGCTAACAACTGTGACCACATATGAAACGCTGTCGAACCTGGCACGGGCCATCAATCCGGTTCTTATGGGAAGCATGGTTGTTCTGGCCTGGCGAAGCATGGGCAATACAATGTCTGTTGCTGTTTATACCTTCATCGGCTTGCTCATTCTGGTCAGCACAACGATCGGGTTTGTCCCGATTTACCAGAACCAGTCGCAAATACTGGTCAGTTTTCTAATCGTACTGGCAATTGAACGGAGCCGTTACAATGCGCCGGTAATAGCCGGCGTTGCATTGGCTATCGCGGCATCGATCAAGTTATATCCAGCCTTGTTTGCGCTATTCTGGCTGGCCAGCGGAAATCGAAAAGCCTTTGGCAGTTTTATTGTGGCGGGTCTTGTTTTGGCGGGGGCTTCGGTTTTGCTTGCGGGTTGGCCTTTGCATCAGACATTCTTGCATGAAGTCATGATAATCAACCATACGGCTATGGTTAACTTAATGAATACATCAATCGACGGGGCCATTGCCCAACTGTTCTTCGCCGATGATCTGGATTTCGTTCAATCTGCCGGTAATATGCAAACTCAGGACTTGTCATTAGGTTGGTATATCTTGAAAAAATCCACGCTCTGGGGGGGGATATCAGCGGTTGCAATGGTGCTGACTATTGTCGTCATATCGCGTCTGTTCAGGAAAAACCCGGTAGGGACCCCGCAACATGATCTTGCTTGGCCATTGGTGATCATAATTGTTGCATTACTTAATCCTATTTCATGGAGCTATCATTATATGCCGGCGGTGGCCTTTGCGCCTGCATTGCTGATCTATTATCGGCCAAGCATAGCTGTTCTTTTACTGGCCATATTATTTACCCCGTTTTTAATGATCAAATATGTATCCCTGCCTGATTTCGGCTGGATCAAGAATCCGGACCAGATTGCCTCTACAATCGGGATGATCGGATTGGCGGTTGCATTTGCCGTCGCCATGCGGCGAAATCCGCGCCATTCCAACACACCGGACAGCATGTAGCAGCATAACAGGACTTGCGCCCCGCCGCCGCTTGTCTATAACCCCAAAGAATTTGCCGCTATTTGCACCTCGGGGGTCTGCCAAATGCCAAAAAGAGATGACATCAAATCCATCATGATTATCGGCGCAGGCCCTATCATTATCGGACAGGCCTGCGAGTTTGACTACTCTGGTGCGCAGGCCTGCAAAGCCCTGCGCGAAGAAGGCTATCGCGTTATTCTGGTCAACTCGAATCCGGCCACAATTATGACCGATCCGGAACTGGCCGATGCCACCTATATCGAGCCGATCACCCCCGAAATGGTTGCCAAAATCATCAAGGCCGAGCGTCCCGACGCATTATTGCCGACAATGGGCGGGCAAACCGGCCTGAACACGGCGCTGGAACTGGCCGATATGGGGGTTCTGGAAAAATACAACGTCGAGCTGATCGGCGCCAACCGCGAGGCCATCGAAATGGCCGAGGACCGCAAGCTGTTCCGCGAGGCGATGGATCGTCTGGGCCTTGAAAACCCGCGTGCAACGATTGCCGAAAACATGGATCAATGCATGGCCGCACTCGAGGATATCGGCCTGCCCGCCATCATCCGCCCCGCCTTTACCCTTGGCGGAACCGGCGGCGGCGTGGCTTACAATCGCGATGATTTCATCCATTTCTGCACCACGGGGCTGGATGCATCCCCCGTCAACCAGATCCTCATTGATGAATCCCTGCTGGGCTGGAAAGAATACGAAATGGAGGTGGTGCGCGATACCGCCGACAACGCCATTATCGTCTGTTCAATCGAAAACATTGATCCGATGGGCGTGCACACGGGCGACAGCATCACCGTCGCCCCTGCTCTGACGCTGACCGACAAAGAATACCAGATGATGCGCTCGGCCTCGATTGCGGTTTTGCGCGAAATCGGCGTGGAAACCGGCGGCTCCAACGTGCAATGGGCGGTGAACCCTGCCGATGGCCGCATGGTGGTGATCGAAATGAACCCGCGTGTTTCGCGCTCCTCGGCGCTGGCGTCCAAGGCAACGGGTTTCCCGATTGCCAAGATCGCCGCGAAACTGGCTGTGGGCTATACGCTGGATGAACTGGACAACGACATCACCAAGGTAACGCCCGCGTCATTTGAGCCAACCATCGACTATGTCGTCACCAAAATCCCGCGTTTTGCCTTTGAAAAATTCGCAGGTTCTGAACCGCTGCTGTCCACCGCGATGAAATCGGTTGGCGAAACCATGGCGATCGGCCGCACCATCCACGAATCCCTGCAAAAGGCGCTGGCCAGCATGGAAACCGGCCTGACCGGATTTGACGAAATGGAAATCGAAGGCGCCCCCGACAAGGCCGCCGTCACCCGCGCCATCAGCATGCAAACGCCCGACCGGATGCGCACCATCGCCCAAGCCATGCGCGAGGGGCTGACGGATGACGAAATCCACAATGCCACCATGTTTGACCCGTGGTTCCTGTCGCGCATCCGCGAGATCGTGGACGCCGAGGCACAGATCAGGGCAAACGGTCTGCCGGACAATGCCGATGCCTTGCGTAAAATCAAGATGATGGGCTTCTCGGATGCCCGTTTGGCCACGCTGACCGGCAAAACCGAAACCGATGTGCGCAACGCACGCCTTGCCGCCGGTGTCACCGCCGTCTTCAAACGCATTGATACCTGTGCGGCGGAATTCGAGGCCCAGACGCCCTATATGTATTCCACCTACGAGGCCCCGGCGATGGGCGACGTGGAATGCGAAGCGCGGCCCAGTGACAGGAAAAAGGTGGTGATCCTTGGCGGTGGCCCGAACCGGATCGGACAGGGGATCGAATTTGATTACTGCTGTTGTCACGCCTGTTACGCCCTGACCGATCAGGGCTATGAAACCATCATGATCAACTGCAACCCGGAAACGGTTTCCACCGATTACGACACATCTGACCGGCTGTATTTTGAACCTGTCACCTTTGAACATGTGATGGAAATCCTGCGGGTCGAGCAGGAAAACGGCACCCTGCACGGGGTGATCGTGCAATTCGGCGGGCAAACCCCGCTGAAGCTGGCCAATGATCTGCAAGACGCGGGCATCCCTATTCTGGGCACCTCGCCCGACAGTATCGATCTGGCCGAGGACCGCGAGCGGTTTCAGGAACTGGTGAACTCTCTGGGCCTGCTGCAGCCGAAAAACGGCATTGCCAGCACCGACGAGGAAGCCCTGGAAATCGCCGAGGAAATCGGCTTCCCCTTGGTGATCCGCCCCTCCTATGTGCTGGGTGGCCGGGCGATGGAGATCGTGCGCGATATGCCCCATCTGGAACGCTATATCGCCGAGGCTGTGGTGGTTTCCGGCGACAGCCCCGTGTTGCTCGACAGCTATCTGTCAGGTGCGATTGAAATGGATGTAGACGCGCTGTGCGATGGCAAGGACGTGCATGTCGCAGGCATCATGCAACATATCGAAGAGGCCGGTGTGCATTCCGGTGACAGCGCTTGTTCGCTGCCGCCCTATTCGCTGCCGCCCGAGATTATTCAAGAGGTTCACCGCCAGACCAAAGCACTGGCTTTGGCGCTGAATGTGGTTGGCCTGATGAACATCCAGTTCGCGGTCAAGGACGGCAAGGTTTTCCTGATCGAGGTCAACCCGCGTGCCAGCCGCACCGTGCCGTTTGTGGCCAAGGCGACCGATAGCGCCATTGCCAGTATTGCCGCGCGGATCATGGCGGGCGAGCCGCTGTCGAATTTCCCGATGCGGCCGCCCTACCCCGAAGGTGCCGGTCCCGACACACCGCTGCCCTTTGCCGATCCGATGTCGCTGGCCGATCCGGACATGCCGTGGTTTTCGGTGAAAGAGGCCGTGCTGCCCTTTGCCCGCTTCCCCGGCGTCGACACGATCCTTGGCCCCGAAATGCGGTCCACCGGCGAAGTCATGGGCTGGGACCGTTCCTTCGCGCTGGCGTATCTCAAGGCACAAATGGGGGCAGGTGTGGTATTGCCGACCGAGGGGGCTGTGTTCATCTCGATCAAGGATATGGACAAAACCACCGACATGGCCGACACCGCCCGCCTTATGATCGAGCTGGGGTTCAACCTGATTGCCACCCGTGGCACCGGCGCATGGTTGCAGGAAGACGGGATTGACTGCGAGATCGTGAACAAGGTGTACGAGGGCCGCCCCAACATCGTTGACCGGATGAAAAACGGCGAAATCGCATTGGTGATGAACACCACCGAAGGCGCACAGGCGGTCGAGGACAGCCGCGAAATCCGCTCGGTGGCCCTGAATGACGGCCTGCCCTATTTCACCACGGCGGCGGCCAGCCATGCGGTGGCCCTGGCGATGAAGTCGCGCGAAGAAGGCGAGTTGGGCGTGCGGAGCCTGCAGGGGTAAGCATCTTTTTTCATCAGGAGCCTATCAATGCGCCACCACGGAAACATGAAATGGCTGATCCTGACGATTACGGCGCTGTTCTTTCTGTTTGAATTCGTCACCCGCATCGAACCCAGCCTTGCCAACAGCGAAATCGCTGCACGTTTTCAGCTGAACAATGCCCAGTTCGGCACGCTGGCCAGCATATTCTTCTGGATCTATGCCCCGATGCAACTGATCGTCGGTCTGCTGCTGGACCGGTTCGGCGCGCGCCGGCTGATCCCGCCCGCCATTCTGGTTTGCGCCGGCGGTGTGATCCTGTTTGCCACAGCGGGCAACGCCTATATTGCCGGAATCGGGCGGTTTGCGACGGGGCTTGGGGCCTCGTTTGCCTTTGTCGGCTCGCTTTATGTGGTGAACCACTGGTTTGGGGCAGGGCGGTTTGCATTGCTGTCCGGCGTGGTGAACGCAGTCGGGATGCTGGGCACGGCGATCGGGGCGGTGGCGTTGACCTCGGTCATTGCCACAAGCGGCTGGCAAAATGTGTTCTGGGCCACCGGTATTGCCGGGCTGGTTCTGTTTGTCATTGCCCTGCTGTTCATGCGTGATCCGCCCGAACATGTCCCGGCCAGCAAAAAAACCACCAGCTTTATCACGCCCGTCCGTGTGGCGGTGCGCGATCCGCATATCTGGCTGATCGCCGTCATCGGCACGCTTTACTACATGCCGATCAATGTTTTTGGCGGGCTATGGGGCAATGCGGAATTGACCAAAGACCACGGTTTAAGTCCGGTTCATGCCGAAACCGCTGTTTCCATGATCTTTTGGGGACTGGCAGCGGGTAGCATCGCGGCGGGGTGGTTGTCGGATCATCTGGGCCACCGGAAATGGATCATCGTGATCGGGGCGTTTCTGACCTCTATCAGCTTTACCGCAGCGGTTTACCTGCCGACATCATCTGTGCCTTTGCTGTCGGCCCTGCTGTTCCTTAGCGGCTTTCTGGGCGGCGGGCAGATGCTGACATTTTCCATCGCCAAGGAAAGGCATACGGCGGATTATTCCGGCACGATCATTGCCTTTGTCAACATGATCGGCATTGGCGGGGCATTGATATTCCAGCCGCTTGTCGGGGCAATCGTCGATTTAAACAACGGCGATTTTGCATGGGCAATGCTGACCATGCCCGCCTGTCTTCTGTCGGCCGCGCTGCTATCCCTGTTGCTGATAGATAAACGCCATCCGGATCATATACCCGGACGTTAACGCTTAACCCCCTGCAACAGCGGCAGCAGATGCGACATGTCCGGCCCGTGGTCCATCCCCGTCAGCGCCTTGCGCAACGGCATGAACAATGCGCGGCCCTTGCGGCCTGTGGCCTCTTTCACCGCTTTGGTCCATGCGCCCCATGTGCCGGTATCCCACGGCTGCTCCGGCAACATCGCCAGCGCCTGTTCAACGAATTCCTTATCCTCGTCAGAAACCAGCGGCTTGGCCCCGTCGCGGCACAGCGCCCACCAGTCCTTCAGGTCGTCCAGCACGGTGATGTTTTCGCGTACTGTGTTCCAGAAGGCTTCGGCCAGATCATCGGGCACGCCCAGCGAACGGATGTAATCAGCCACCTCGGCAAAGGTCAGGGACTGGTTGTAATGCGCGGTTAGCGGGAACAGGTCATCCACGTCGAATTTGGTCGGCGCCGCCCCGAAATGCGACAGGTCGAACCCCTGAACCAGCTCCTCCATATCGGTGCGCAGTTCGACCGGATCGGATGTTCCCAGCCGCGCCATATGTGACAGCAGCGCCATCGGCTGCACACCCTGCGCCCGCAGATCACGCAGTGCGAGTGTGCCCAGACGTTTGGACAAAGCCTCACCCTGCGGCCCCGTCAGAAGCGAGTGATGCGCAAAGGTCGGCACCGTGCCGCCCAGCGCCCGAATGATCTGGATTTGCGTGGCGGTGTTGGTCACATGGTCCGAGCCGCGCACCACATGGGTGATACCAAAATCAATGTCATCACAAACCGAGGCCAGCGTATACAGGAACTGCCCGTCGCCACGGATCAGCACGGGGTCAGACACGCTTGCCGCGTCAATCGACAGATCGCCAAGAATACCGTCAGTCCACTCGATCCGTTCCTGATCCAGCTTGAAACGCCAATGCCCCGCACCGCGCTCGTTGCGCAGGCGGGCCTTTTCCTCGTCCGAAAGCTCAAGCGCGGAGCGGTCATAAACCGGCGGTTGCCCCATATTCAGTTGCTTCTTGCGCTTCAGATCCAACTCCATCGGCGTTTCGAAACATTCATACAACCGCCCGCTGGCGCGCAAATCATCCGCCGCCTGATTATAGCGATCCAGCCGCGTTGACTGCTTTTCCATCCGGTCCCAAGTCAGGCCCAGCCATTGCAGATCTTCCATGATCCCGTCCGCATATTCCTGTTTGGAACGCTCGGGGTCGGTATCATCCAGCCGCAAAATGAATTGCCCGCCAGCCTTGCGGGCAATCAGGTAATTCATCAGCGCGGTGCGCAGGTTGCCAACGTGGATATAGCCGGTCGGGGACGGGGCGAAACGGGTGGTTGTCATGGATCAGGTCCGGTTGTTTGGGTTCGCCTAGCTCTTACGGCAATTTTGGCCGATGTGGAAGGGGGCGTCAGGCGTAACTGACCACCTCGACCTCGACCGCATCCGGATCGTTGAAATAAAACCGCCGACCCGGCTCATAATCGGCGTGTGAATGGATGTCACAGCCCGCTTTGCGCACCCGTTCCTCGATGGCGTCCAGATCATCGACCACAACAGCGATATGGTTGATGCCGCCAACATGGGAATAGCTGTCGGCGGCCGGCTCGAAATCGCCCTTGGTATATAGCGCGACATAGCTGTTTTCACCGCCCACATGCAGGGTAACGCCGCCATGTATTGCTGTGCCCTGCCAACGGATTTTCCAGCCGAACAGTTTGCTATAGAGCGCGGCGGTGACCTCGGGGTCACGCACGGTGATATTGACGTGTTCCAGATATATTTCCGACATTTTATTTCCTTTCTATACTTGATTTATAACTTGTAATTCCTCAAGCTAACTTGAGGTCAAGGGATATTTTCAAAAGGAATTCCATGCGCGCATCTGATGAAATGACAATCGGCAATCTGGCACGTCGCACCGGTCTGGCGGTTTCGGCCATTCGCTATTACGAGGAACAGGGGCTGGTCCGCCCCGAACGCAATTCGGGCGGGCAAAGGCGGTTTCGGCGCTCGGACATCCGCCGCCTGTCCTTTGTGAAGATTGCGCAGCAGTTCGGTTATACCCTGCCCAAAATCGCCAGCCTGATGGCCACCCTGCCCGAGGGGCGCACGCCCACCAAACGCGATTGGGAAAAGATCAGTCGCAGTTTTCGGCGAACGTTGGATGAACAAATCCAGACACTGGAACAGATGCGTGACAATCTGGATGGCTGCATCGGCTGTGGCTGCCTGTCGCTGAAAATATGCCGTCTATATAATGATCAGGACCGCGCCGCGCGCCTTGGGCCAGGCCCCCGCTATATGATGGGGGACCGGCCCAAGGATCTGGATTAACAGCAGCTTTGGCCGCTTTTGGTCGGGGTGCAACCGCATGTTTCCCCTTCAGGTGCCACGACGGGGGCCGCGTCATTTGCCGCCGCGTCAAAAGCAAAATCCAGCTTCTCGGTAGCTTCGTCGCGTATGTGGCGTGCGATTTCGATCACCGCATTGATCTGGTGCTCTGGCACCCCTGCCCCGCGCAACCGCTCAAGCTGGCATTGGCCCATTGCCGGATGGTTGGCGGCAATGCCCGACGCCAGCGATACCATCGCGACGATATTGGAGTGAAGTTGTGGTTCGTTATCCATGAAAATCCCCTGCTATCCCTGCACCCATTCCTGCACCTTTTCAGGTGCCGGAACGCCGCCCGCGTGAACCAGCTTTTCGTCCAGCACAACACCCGGGGTGGACATAACGCCATAGCCCATGATCGCGCCCATATCGGTGACTTTTTCCACCTCGACGTCGACACCTGCGGCCTTGGCCGCCTGTTCGATCATCTCGGCGGTGTTTTCGCAGTTTTTGCAGCCACTTCCGAGGACTTTAAAATGTTTCATCTATATTGCTCCGATTGATTAGAAGATTGCATTGAACAGAAAACCCACAGCCAGAATGCCGCTGCCGACCACACCGACAAACACGGCGATCAGTTTTATCGTCAGCACTTTGCGCAGGATCAGCATTTCCGGCAGGGACAGGGCGATCACGCTCATCATAAAGGCCAGCACAGTGCCCAGTTCGGCGCCCTTGCCAAGCAGGGCCTCGACAATCGGGATCACACCGGCGGCATTCGAATACATTGGAATGCCCATGCCCACCGCCACCGGCACCGACCACCACTGCCCCGATCCCATGATCGAAACCATCGTATCCTCGGCCACATAGCCGTGGATGACCGCACCCAGACTGATCCCGATGATGACCCAGATCCAGACCTTGCCGACGATCTCTTTGACAGATTCAATGCCCTGCCCGTAACGGTCCGCCATGGTCAGATTTTCCTCGGGCAAGGCGCCAGCGGCCTGCCCCATGTGAATGTCTTTGACCCAGTCCTGCAACCAACCTTCCAGCCGGAAGCGCCCGATCACCCAGCCCGCGACAATGGCAATTGTCAGCCCGAAGAACAGATAGATCAGCGCCACTTTCGGCCCGACCAGCCCCCAAAGCAGCACCAGCGCCACCTCGTTCACCATCGGCGCGGCGATCAGAAAGCTGAAGGTCACCCCCAGCGGCACCCCAGCGGACACGAACCCGACGAACAGGGGAACGGCCGAGCAGGAACAAAACGGCGTCACAATGCCCAGGCTGGCGGACATCACATTGCCCACGCCTTCGCGTTTTCCCGAAAGCAGGGCGCGGGTTTTTTCCGGACTGAAAAAGCTGCGGATAACCCCCATCCAGAACACAATCAGCGCAAGTAGCATGATCACCTTGGGCGTATCGTAAAAGAAAAAGGCCAGTGCCTCGCCTGTATGACTGCTGCGATCCACCGGCAACAGGGCGGTCAGCCATTCGGAAAAGGCGGGCAGCTGTTTGTAGATCAGGAACCAGATGATCGTCGCGGCGACAACACCCATATGCCAAAACCACGCCGGACGGCTCGGGGACTCCATGGATTGAACCGTCATGCGACTGTCCTTTCCTGAGATGCTTCGGCAGCAAAGATAGCATCAATAACCGCCGCAATTTCAGGGGCAAGGTTGGCATTCCTGCGATAGCGAACCCATTGCGCATCGCGCCGGTCTGTTACCAACCCTGCGTCTTTCAGTGTTTTCATATGCCGTGACATACGGCTTTGCGATGCGTCCAGTTTGGCCATCAATTCGCAAACACAGTGTTCGCCGCCGCCCCAAAGGATATGTAGTGCACGGCGCCTTAATGGGTCGGCAATAGCGTTTAAAACAGTCTGCATAACTGGAATCCCGAATATGTTGCTAACTGCATATGCCTTCAATCGCATATGCAGTCAATAGCATATGCGAACTTTTCAACAATCGAGGAAACCTTTGAAACCAAACTGCCAGAGCGATTCACTTCAGGTTTCGCAAAGCGATATCGTCTCTTTACTAAATCAAACGATTGATTAAGATTGCGATGCAAGCCCCGCCCCCTACCCCGACCCAAGGAGGCATTGATAACAATGAGCAATCAATCCCGCGGATCAACACGACTTGCCCTCATCGACGCGGGGGTGCGTTTGTTTGGGGAATTCGGGTATGATGCCACATCAACCCGACAGGTCGCACAGGCTGCGGGCGCAAATATTTCGGCGATTTCATACTATTTCGGTGGCAAGAAGGGCCTGCGATTGGCCTGTGCCGAACATATAGCCGAACATCTGGCAATGGCAGTTTCCGGTTTGGAAAAGATTGACGACATGTCCCCCGAAGACGCCGCATCAAAGCTGGAACAGGTTCTTTCGGAATTTGTTCACATTTTACTAGAGCAGCCGCAGGGTAAGGAAATGGCTCAGTTCATGTTAAAAGAGGTGGCGCAGGTAAGTGAGGTCCTTGACCTTGTTTTCCCAAAATTCATTGCCCCTGTTCATGAATCCGTGTGTCTGCTTTGGGCCAAAGCAACCGGTCAGAATGCAAGCAGCTCTGATGTTATGCTGACAGTTTTTTCACTGGTCGGACAGGTCATATACTTCAGGGTCGGTCAGGAAATTGTGCGCCGGCGTATGGGCTGGAATAGCGTTGAACAGACAGAAGTGTGCGCCATACAGAACGTAATCCGGACTAACCTGCGGGCAACACTGGATGTCGCAAGAAAAGGATCAATCCAATGAGCTTCCTATGTTCCATCCCTCTGGTAAATTCGCTTTTGTCTGCCTGTTTGGCCCCGTTCCCGCTGGCAACCGGATATGTTGAAGGTGAATATATTTTGCTGGCCCCGATCGAAATTGCCCAGATATCCGAGGTTACAGTAAAACGCGGGGATATAATCGGCGCGGGGCAGGAACTGGTCGTTCTTGAACGTCGCGATGCGGAAATTGCCGTGTCTCAGGCACAGGCAGCGTTGGCGCTGGCCAAAAGCAAACTGGCGGATATCTCGCAAGGGCGGCGGCCCGAGGAAATTGCTGTAATCGAGGCATCCTTGCGGTCGGCCAAAGCACAGGCCGCAGAAGCAAAGCGCGAACTGGAACGGCAGGCGGATTTGGTGCGCCGCGGGGCAATTTCGCAATCGAAATATGATCTGGCAAAGACCCAAAGCGAGGTGTCCGACGCCCATGTTGCCGAGTTGGAGGCAAACCTTGCCGTTGCGAAACTGCCCGCCCGCAAAGACGCAATTGCCGCGGCAAAAGCCAGCGTCGCGCAGGCACAGGCATCATTGGAGAACGCGCTTTGGCGTTTATCAAAACGCACCATGGTGGCCAGCAGGGATGGCACAATAATTGACATTATTCGCAGCGCTGGCGAAACGGCCGGACCGCAAGCCCCCGTATTGTTGGTCTTGCCAAACGGGGCAATCAAACTGCGTCTGTATGTGGCCGAAAGCTATCTTTCCGAGATCCAGCTGGGCACGGCACTGGCGGTAGAGTGTGACGGTTGCGCAAAGGGCATAACAGCGACAGTCAGCTATATTTCAGCGGGGCCGGAATATACGCCGCCTGTAATCTATTCGCTCGAAAACCGGCAAAAACTGGTCTACCTGCTAGAAGCCCGCCTTAAAGGAGATGGCACCCTGAAGCCGGGCCAGATCGTCAACGTCGATTTGATCGAGGCGGCGGAATGAAAGCCATCGACGTTCACGGGCTGGTCAAACGTTACGGCGGCAAAACCGTCGTCGATAATGTTTCCATAGCCGTTGAACAAGGCGAGATTTCAGGGTTTCTGGGGCCGAACGGATCCGGCAAAACCACCACCATCCGTGTCATGTGCGGCTTGCTGACACCGGATGCGGGCGGGGGCACGGTACTGGGCATGGATCTGCACCGCGACCAGCTAAAGATCAAACGCGAGGTCGGCTATATGACCCAGCGGTTCTCGTTTTACGAGGACATGTCGATCGAGGAAAACCTGATGTTTGTTGCGCGCCTGTACCAGTTGAAACCGGCGCGGCAAGTGGTGCGTGATACACTGGAAAATCTGGGCCTGTCTGCACGGCGTGCACAACTGGCCGGCAGGTTGTCGGGCGGGTGGAAGCAGCGTTTGGCCCTGGCTGCCTGCATCATGCACAAACCCAAATTGTTATTGCTGGATGAACCCACAGCAGGTGTTGACCCCAAAGCGCGGCGCGAGTTCTGGGATGAAATCCATGCGCTGGCGGCAGACGGGGTGACCGTTCTGGTTTCAACCCACTACATGGACGAGGCCGAAAGATGCCATCGCATAAACTACATTTCCTATGGCAGATTATTGGCCAGCGGCACCGTTCACGACGTTGTCAATAATGCGGCCTTAACCACCATGGTTGTTGAAGGCGCAGATGTGCATCAGGTCGCCATAAGGCTAAACGGCAAACAAGGCGTTGATCAGATCGCCCCGTTCGGCAATACGCTGCATATTGTCGGGCAGGACGGGGTCGCCCTGAAGAAAGCGGTCAAAGCGGCGGTGACGGGGCTGCAAGTGACATCGCATCAAGGGGAAACCAGTCTGGAAGATGTGTTCATCCAGTTCATGTCGAAATCAAAGGATAACATGACATGAGGGGCTGGTTTTCGTTCACCCGTCTGGCTGCATTGCTGATCAAGGAATTGATCCAGATGCGGCGCGACCGGATAACATTTGCAATGATGTTGGGCGTGCCCCTGATGCAGTTGGTCCTGTTCGGCTTCGCCATCAACAACGATCCAAAAGAGCTTCCTGCTGCTTTGGTAACCAGTAGCCAGGACAGGTTCACCCGGGCCATGGTTTCGGCGTTGGAGATCACCGGTTATTACCGTTTCAACCATGTTGTCGACAGTCAGGTCGAGGCCGAGAAGCTGATTGAAAACGGCACCGTTTCCTTTGTCGTGACCATCCCTTCGGATTTCACCCGCAGGGTGCTGAAAGGTGATCGACCGCAGATTTTGATCGAGGCGGATGCAACCGATCCTGCTGTGGCCTCGGGTGCAATTTCAACCCTTGGCACGGTTGCGGCGCAGGCATTGACGCGTGAATTGGGGGCCGATGTGAAGGCCGCTGATCAGGCGGCGCGCCAATTGGAAGTGGTGGTGCATCGACGATATAATCCCGAAGGTATCACCCAATATAACATCGTGCCCGGCCTGCTGGGGGTGATCCTGCAAATGACTATGGTGATGATGACATCAATGGCCCTGACACGGGAAATCGAACGCGGCACTATGGAAAACCTGCTGGCGATGCCCGCCAATCCGCTGGAAATCATGCTGGGCAAGGTGATCCCGTTTCTGATTGTCGGATCGGTACAGGTGGTCGTGGTTTTGTTGGCTGCAAAGCTGTTGTTCGGGGTTCCATTCGTTGGGTCGATGACACTATTGCTTGTCGGCATTTTCATCTTTGTCTTTGCGCTGGTTTTGTTGGGATATGCGTTCTCGACCTTTGCAACGACCCAGATGCAGGCCATGCAGTTAACGTTCTTTTACTTCCTGCCATCCCTGTTGTTGTCCGGCTTTATGTTCCCGTTCCGCGGCATGCCCGTCTGGGCACAATACATCGGCGAGATGTTTCCCTTAACCCATTTCCTGCGCATTATACGCGCGGTGATGCTTAAGGGGGCCAATCTGGAAGCGGTCGGCACGCCCATGGCCGCAATGCTGCTGTTCACATTCGGTTTCGGCCTACTGGCGCTTTTACGGTTCCGCCGGACACTGGATTAGAAGCCGTCACTTACCATTCGGGAAAAACAGCCCCTGGCAAATGTTATGCATCAACATCAAATAACGGCCCGACACCGTGCTGGCGCAATTCGCTGCCAGCGCGTTCCAGTATCAGGCAATCCACACCGCGCTTTTGGGCAAATGCACGCCCGTCGGACACCCCCAGCACCAGAATGGCGGTGGCCATTGCGTCCGCCGTCATTCCGTCTGCGGCCACCACCGTGACACCGGCAATGCCGGGAAGTGTCGGTCCACCCATGCGGTGGTCCATCGTGTGCGAAAGCCGCATGCCATCCACCTCAACCCAGTGGCGGTAATCGCCCGAGGTGGCCACGGCCGCATCCTGCAATTCCAGCATCGACAGCGGCAGGCGGGCGTCATAGGCCGGTTTTTCGATCACAACGGACCACGGGGTGCTGTCGGGTTGCACGCCCTTGGCCCGCAATTCCCCGTCCAGTGCCACAAGGGCCGAGGGGATGTTGAAATCACCGCAAACCCGCATCATCCGGTCCACGCCGTATCCTTTGGCGATGCCGGACAGATCCAGCGCCAACGGGGCCAGTTTGCGGGCGCGAAGGCCCTGTTCATCCAGTTCCAGCACCTCGTGCGTGGGCTGGCGGGGTCGGCCCAGATTGGCACGGATTGTGGCTTCGTCGGCGTTATCGGCACCAAAGCCCCAGGCCGAAACCAGATCCCCCAGCCCGATGTCAAACGCCCCGTCCGGGGCCTGTCCGATCTCCAGCCCGCGCGACAGCACCTGCATCAGTTCGGGCGGAACCGCCACCCATTCCCCGACCGGTGCCGCGTTCAGGCGCATCAGGTCGCTGTCCGCTTTCCATGTGGACATCTGCGCATCCACCTGCGCCACCGCATCGGCCAGCGCGGTTTCAACGGCAGCCGGATCAATCCCTTCGGGCAGGCCCAGATCGGCGGTCCAGCGGGTGCCCATCACAGGGCCAGCCATTTTGATACGGATCAGTTCAATAGACATCTTCGACGTATCTTCCCTGGGCTTTCAATTCGATCGGACACAGACCATGCGGGGCAAGCACATCGTGCAGGGCCTGTGTCACACCGGCGGCCATTTCCCGCCCGCCACAGACCAGAATCTGCGCGCCACCCTCAATCAGGGCGGCAATTCTGGCAGCGTCACGGCGCAGGATGTCCTGCACATAGGCGCGTTGTTCTGTGCGCGAGGCGGCGATGTTCACCGTTTCCAGATGGCCAGCGTCCTGCCATGCGGGCATTTCCTCGCCATAGAACAGGTCGGATGCTTCGTGGCGGATGCCGAAATACAGGTGCATCGGGCGCTGTCTGGTGTTGGCGCGAGCAAAGCCGGCCAGCGGGCCGATACCGGTGCCGGCCCCGATCAGGATCACCGGCTTTTTGTTGCGGGCGGGGCGGAAATCGGGGTTGGGGCGGATGAAAGCGGTGATGCTGTCACCGATTTGCAAATCCAGCAACTGCCCCGAACACAGTCCATGCGCGTGTTTCTTCACGCAAATCTCGACAAAACCGTCACCGGTGCCGCTGGCCAGAGAATAAAGCCGGGCGATGTCCGATCCTTGGGGCAGGATGCCCAGCAGATCACCGGCCTCGAACCGTTTCCAGCCACGGCCACGCAGACGGTCCAGCAGGGACGTACGGGGCAAGGCAAAGCGCAGGATCGCGGTGGGGGCCTGCACCTCCTGGCCATATTCACGGCGGGAAATCAGGGTCAATTGGCGGGTTTTGGGCTGTACCGGTTCATGCACCAGCGCCAGTTCATGGCCCAGCGCCTGACCCAGCGCCGCACCCCAGCGGGCGAAATCCTGTGGCGATTGCTGATCGACCGTATCCATCGGGATCAGTTGATCCCAACCTTTTTCTTCTGCCTGTTCAACCGCTTGCTGTGCAAAGGCGCAATAGGCGGGGAACTGGCGGTCGCCAAAACCCAGAACGGCCAACCTGGCAGCAGGGGCGGTTTTCAGCGCAATCAACTTGTCCATAAACCCTTTGGCCGAGGACGGGGCCGCGCCATCACCATAGGTGGCGGCCAACAGGATGATCTGTTTGGCGGATGTGTATTTTTCAGGCTCGAACCGCGACATCGGGGCGGCGTGGACCGAATGGCCCTTGGCCATCAGCGCATCTTGCAACGTGGCGGCAAAGCCCCATGTGCTGCCCCCTTCCGAGCCAACAAGGATCACGGTATCGGCCTGTTTTGCGGCCACGCCTTTGGGCATTTTCGGACGGGCGCGGCGGGCGGCCCACCACATGATCACGCCGGTTGTGGCCATCACCGGCACACCCAGAACCATCAGGCCCATGATCAGTCCCAGCCACCACGCACCCTGACCGGTGTGCAGCATATAGATGAATTCGAACACCTGCTGCCACGGGCCAAGCGACTGCCAGGCCAGCAGAACGCCGGTGCCTTGGTCGACATAGCCTTCGCCACTGTCGGTGCTGATTGTGTAAACATCGGTCGGGTCATCGGCATAGGGAAAGGTCAGATCGCGCATCTGACTGACCGGGATGGCGGCAAGGGCGGGCATATCGGCCGGGTTCAGGCCCATTTCACCGCTGACTTGCGCAGGGAAATCGGGGGTAGTGTTTTCCTGTGGCAAAACCTCGAAGGTATTGGCCACCATGTAAAGCGAAGTCACCGAGGCAAGGATCAGACCTGCTGCGGTGAAACGTCCGATTTCCACATGCAACCGACCGGCCAGCGGGCCACGGGTGCGGGCAAAGAACTGCCGCCAGCCGCCCATGCGCCGCGCCACCAGAAACAGACCCGAGATCGACAAAAACAGCATCGCCAGTGCACCGGCGGCTGCCGTCAGACGACCCCCGTCGCCCAGCAACAGCGAGCGGTGCAGGCTGGTCAGCCATTGCACAACCGGCGAGGTGTCATAATCAGCAGCCCCCTTGCCGGTGGCAGGATCAACCACCACTGCACCGGCAACATCGCCTTCAAAGTAATAGGCGGTGATGCGACCCGAAGGCGCGCGTTTGATCTGCTCGACCGCCGGATAGTTTGCGGATACCCGCGCCGCCAGATCGGCCACGCTCAGGCTGGTTTCGGTCATGGCGGGGGCCTGTAGTTTGTTCCAGGCGGGAATAACCGAAAGGGTTACACCGCTGATGGCCAGAACCAGCACCAGAACAGTGGCAAACAGACCGGCGTATTTATGCAGAGAACGCAGCATCACGGGTATCCTTATCACGGGGTATCGGGGATTATTTAAAGGTAAAGCTGCTGACGTAACGCTTGCCGCGTGCCGGTTTGCCTGCGTTGGCACTGGTCAGCGGGATCACCACATCATTGGCCATATCGCGCCCGTCCTCGACGGAACTGTCAACGTGCAGCTTGTAACCCGCGTCAAACAGTGCATCCGACAGATCAAGGGTGATTTTCAGCGTGCGCCCCGCGCCAACACTGGCGCCTGTGATCCCACGCACCTGCCCCAGATCGCCGCGTGTGGCACGATGCCAGCCCGGAAGGTGCTTGTAATATTTCGATTTGCCACCGGCCATCCACAGGGTGCCTTTGTAGGCGCCGCTTTTGTCGGTGACATAAAGCGCCAGATAGGCGCCGGGGCCGCGATAGTTTTTCATCTGCGCGGTAAAGGTAACGGGTTTGGCGGCAACAGCGACAGGTGCGGCGATTGCAGTGGTCAGGGCCAGAACGGACAGTAGGGTTTTCATTTCATAGTCTCCAGATTTCGTTTTCTTGCATTCGTTTTGACGCCCCCGCCTGACCCTTACCTGACATGTTGCAAAAAACTGCTTCAGGTTGCTGTCAGCTTTGGAAATTCGGGTTTCCCAAAAAAGTGGCCCCGCTCTTGTGGGGAAAGAGACGGGGCCGGGGGACGTTCTGTGAGTGAACGGGGGTCGTCAGGCAATATCGTCAGGTGCCGCAGCCAGCTTTTTGCCTGTGATCATAGCGCGGGCCAGATTTTCCTTGTGGCGTCTGCTGGCATAGATCACCCCGGCGACATGCAGGAAAATCAGCAGCAGCAACAGGTTGGCGAAAAACTCGTGAATTTCCTCCATGGCTTCCTCGTCGCCTTCGCCATAGCCACCGTATTCGCGCTCTTCGTCCCCGTCCGAATCGGCAAAGGCCGGTGTGACAAAGGCCGGCATTTCGGGCAACATGGCCATGCGCTCCGGCTCGACCATCAGCCAGCCGGTGAAACCGGTGGCCCCCGTCGTCGCCAACAGGGCAACCACCATTACAGCACCCAAAGGATTGTGCCCAATATAACGCTTTTCGCGCTTGTTCAGCATATCCCTGGTATAGTCGATCACCGCTTTCGGGCCACGAATGAACTGGCTGAAACGGGCATAGCGCGGGCCAATGAAACCCCAGACCAGACGAAAAGCTATCAGGCCAAGGGCTGCGTAACCGGCCCATTCGTGCAGGGCTTCGCCGTCTTCACTGGTCAGCCATGCAATGGCGATGCTGGCGACAAGGCCCCAGTGGAACAGCCGCTGCAAGGGATCCCAGACCTTGATCATTGGATAATCACCTTCGGCTTGCCACCCGGTGCGAACAATCCGTTATCGGGGGGATTGGATGGGGTCATCGGGGCTGCGTTGCCGCCATTGCTGCGGCGAGAGCCATCATCATCGTCGTCGTCTTCATGTTCATCTTCTTCGCGATGTTTGCGGCCCTCGTATTCCATTTCGATAACGGCCAAAGTGGCCGGATCAATCTTGGCTTCGATTTTCCGGCCCGAGGCGTCATATCCTTTGACCTCGTAACAACCATCATCAATCTTGATACGGCGCACTTCCCAGCCTTGCGCCTCGGCCATGCTGCGCACCGCATCGCGCGATTGCCATTGCGACATAGGCACATAGAAATCATCATCATCGGCATAGGCAAGGGTGCCTACCGACAGGGTGGCCAGAACACTGGCAAGCATTAGCGATTTTTTCATTTTCCATCTCCCGCTTCGGGTTAAGTTGCCTGCTTTATGCGCGCGATTCCTGACGCCAACCTGAAGGATTTATTCTTTTCTGCTTCAGGTGGCTGTCAGCTTTGTGCAAGATAGAGGGGCGCAGAGTATTCATGGCAGGACAGCAGATGCGGGTTTTATTGATCGAGGATGATACGGTGCTGGGCGCAGGTGTGCGCGACCAGATCAAGGCCGAAGGCCACTCCGTCGATTGGGTCACCCGACTGGACGAGGCAAGTGACTATCTGGCCAGTGCTGCCTATGATTTGCTACTGCTGGATCTGATGCTGCCTGACGGGCGGGGCCTGCCGTTTTTGCGCGAATTGCGCGGGCGGGGCGATGTCACACCGGTGATCATCCTGACCGCGCTGGACCAGATCAGCGACCGGATCGAGGGGCTGAATGCGGGGGCGGATGATTATATGGTCAAACCGTTTGATCTGTCCGAACTTTCGGCGCGGCTGGCCGCTGTTGCGCGGCGCTATTCCGGCAACCCCAACCCTTTGATTACCATCGGCAATCTGGAAATTGATCTGGCCGCCAAATCGGTGCGCCGTAACGGCAAGCCGGTCAGGCTGACCGCACGCGAATGGGTGCTGTTCGAGGCCTTCGTGCAGCGCCCGGGGCAGATATTGTCCAAAGCCCAGCTCGAGGAACGGCTCTATGCCTTTGACACCGAGGTCGAGAGCAACACCATCGAGGTGCATGTCAGCCGCCTGCGCAAGAAGCTGGACAAAGGCACGATCGAAACCGTGCGCGGCATGGGGTATCGGTTAGGGGGGGCAGCATGAGGCTGCCGTCCTCGCTTCAGGCGCGGCTGGCGCTGGCGATTGGTCTGGGGGTGGCGGTTTTGTGGGTTGTAACATCGCTTATCACCGCGGCCACCATTCGCAGCGAAATCGACGAGGTGTTTGACAGCGCCCTTCAGGAAACCGCCCAACGCATCCTGCCGCTGGCCGTTCAGGATATATTCGAACGCGAGGATGACGGCACCGAACAACTGATCACAACCCTGCGCGAACACGACGAATTCCTGACCTATGTGGTGCGTAACAAAGCAGGACGGGTGCTGTTGCGATCGCATGACGCCGATATCCGCGACTTCCCGCCCTATTCCGAAATCGGCTTTGTCCAGACAGCCACCCACCGGCTGTATTACGACGCGGCCCTTGGCGATGAATTCAATATCGCCATTGCCGAACCGCTGGACCACCGCGCCGAAGTTTCGCGCGAAACCCTGATGGCGCTGGGTCTGCCGCTGTTTATCCTGCTGCCGCTGACACTGGGCGGAATCTGGGTGCTGGTGCGCCTGATGCTGCGCCCCTTGCGCGGGTTTCGGGCCGGGGTGGCCAGCCGCGATGGCAACGACCTGACGCCGGTTGATACGGGCGATCTGCCCGACGAAATCACCCCCGTGGCCGAAGCGGTCAACGCCCTGCTGGCCCGCCTGCAACGCACGCTGGCGGCCGAACGCAGTTTTACCGCCAACGCGGCCCATGAGTTGCGCACCCCTGTGGCCGCCGCATTGGCCCAGACGCAACGTCTGGGCGCGGAAACCGGCGAGGAGGGCACACGCAAGCGGGCAGATGACATCGAGGCCTCGCTGAAGCGTCTGAACCGCCTGTCGGAAAAGCTGATGCAGATGGCGCGGGCCGAAGGGGCCAATCTGTTAAGCGATACGCCGCATGATCTGGCGGTGGTGCTGCGGATGGTGGCCGATGATCTGGCGCATGCCGACAACGGCAACCGGCTGATGCTGGACCTGCCGCCGGAACCGGTGATGTCACGGGTAGATGCGGATGCCTTTGCCATTGCCACCCGCAACCTGCTGGAAAACGCCCTGCGCCACGGGGATGAAAATGCGCCTGTCAACGTCACATTGAAACAGGATGGCACATTGTATGTGGTTAACGCTGGCCCAGTGGTTGCGCCCGAGGTTCTGGGTGTTTTGACACAGCGGTTTGCCCGCGGCGATAGCAGTGCCAAAGGCAGTGGGTTGGGATTGGCAATTGTAAATACTATTGCCAATGGTATTGGCGGAAAATTGGATATTTCATCGCCTGCAACAGGACGTAACGACGGGGTTCAGGTTATACTGCATCTGCCGCAACTCTCGTTCAGCGATCTGGGAACTGACACCGATGGTTCATACCGGGATAAAGAGCAATAATTGATGAGTTGGCTGGGACGGTAGGATTCGAACCTACGATCTGCGCTACCAAAAAGCGTTGCCCTACCACTAGGCCACGTCCCAACTTGTCGGGTAAATACGATGGACCGAGAGACTCTTCAAGCCCTGAAATGAGAAAAATTTTTCAACCCGATTTATTCTTCCAATGCGTCCCTGTTCAGCAGGTCTCCTGCTTCGGTTTCGCCGCGTTCGGACGCGATCATGCGTTCCAGTTCTGCTGTTTCTTCGGTGCCCACATTTTCGATCGACTCTTTTTCGGCCTTTCGTTTTGCGCTAGCAGTGGGTTTTTTCGCGGCTTCCAGCAATGCTTCCCTTACTTTTCGTATGGCTTCGCCCCGGGCCAGGGAAACATCTGATTCACGCTGATCCACCCAAAGGGATACCCGCAAAGTTGCCTTGTCCGCATCCGCAGATTCAATCCATACATTCGGGGACGGGGTTTCCAGCACAAAAGGCAAAGCCTTGACCGTTTCCAGAACCACACGGCGTTGCTGTTTCAATCCTTTTCCGGCATCGACGGTCTGGTCAAACGTAACCCGTCGGGATTTATTGCGCGTGTAGTTGATGATCCGGCTTTTGAACACAGTGGCGTTGGGGATACGGATATGGTTGCCATCCAGTGACAACAGGATCGTGGCCCGCGATGTCAGACGGATGACCTTGCCGACATCCCCGCCGATCTCGATCAGGTCATTCGGGCGGAACGGCTGGCGCATGGACAGCAGGATCGAGGCGATAAAGTTTTCCACCGTGTCACGCACGGCAAAACCGATGGCCAGACCGATGATCCCGGCGGCCCCCAGAATGGTTGATAACAACGCCGTTGCGCCAACAATATCCAGCGCCACCACGACTGCAGCAATGATCGACGCGACCCGTATGATCTGCCGGTAAATATCGGCAATAAAGGCGTTCGGGGCCAGTCCGTCCCACAGTTGTTTGCGACGGGCAAGGGCAAAGCCGGCAAACACGATCAGTGCAAAAACAACCAACGCGACCAGAGCCAAGGGAATAAATGCAACAGCCTGTTTGATGCGGGTGATGAAACGCTCGATCGCGGGGTTCAGGCGCTGGACAACATCGGTGGTTTCCGTGACCTCGTTCTCGATGGTGACAACACCGTCCACCCGGCTGACCAGCTCGCCCAGTCGCGTGATGGCCTCGCCATCCAGAGCCGTGCCCCGCAGCGATACAATACCCGATGAAACGGTGACGGTTACATCGTCATAGCCTTCAAGTTCACTCAGGATGTCACGCAGGCGCACAGCAATCGCGGCATCCTGCTGGGCGCTGTCTTCAACCTCGATAGTGCCGGTGGGCTGGGCGGCACCATCCTGTGCAACGGCAGGAAAGGACAACAGAAGAAGTATTAGCAGGCTTTTAATCAGGCGCATTGCGGCAATCCGTTTGTTTATAATCTGGCGCGACCTTAGCCGCGCCGGATTTGCAATGCCAGTCAGATATTCCTGACCCTGTCAAAATGTCTGGTCATAATCCCCGACAGCAGGTTCCGTGCGGATCACCGCGTCAATATCGGCAAAGATCGCCCGCATCTCGACGTCGCTTTCGGGGCTTTCGCAGACCACCACTAGATTTGGCGTGTTGGACGAGGCCCGCACCAGCCCCCATGCGCCGTTGTCCAGAATAACCCGCGCGCCGTTCACCGTGACGACCTGTGTAATCTTGCGCCCTGCGATGCTGCCACCGTCCTTGTGCCGCTGCACCAGCTTGGCCACCAGCCGCTCCAGCACCTCGTATTTCTCGGTATCGGCGCAATAGGGCGACATGGTGGGCGTGGCCCATGTTTGCGGCAGGGCGCGGCGCAGGTCTGACATGGATTTATCCGGGTTGCGGTCCAGCAGCTTGCAGATTTCCACCGCTACCCGCAGCCCGCAGTCATAGCCACGACCAATCGGTTCGGCCAGAAAGTAGTGGCCGGATTTCTCGAACCCCGCCAGCGCACCAATTTCCTTTACCCGGCGTTTCATATGGCTGTGGCCGGTTTTCCAGTAATCGGCCTTGGCGCCGTATTTCTGCAACTCTGGATCCGAGGCATAAAGTCCGGTTGATTTCACATCGGCCACAAAGGTGGAATTCGGGTAAAGCCGCGCAAAATCGCGGGCCATGATCACGCCCACCTTGTCCGCAAAAATTTCCTCGGCCGTATCGTCCACCACACCGCAACGGTCCCCGTCACCATCGAACCCCAGCGCCAGATCGGCCCCCGAGGCGGTGACCGCCGCCGCCATATCGTGCAACATTTCCATTGCTTCGGGGTTCGGATTGTAATGCGGAAAACTGTAGTCCAGTTCATTGTGCAGCGGCACCACTTCGACACCAATACGTTCAAACAGTTCCGGCGCAAAGGCACTGGCGGTACCGTTGCCCGTGGCACAGACCACCTTGAGCGGACGGGACATTTTGAAATCACCAACCAGATCGTCAAGGTATGCTTCTTTCACCCCGTCAACAAATTCATAGCGCCCGCCGTCATGCGGTTTGCCATGCCCACTCATCACGATATCGCGCAGTTCGGCCATTTCGTCGGGGCCGTGGGTCAACGGGCGTTCAAAGCCCATTTTAACACCGGTCCATCCGTTCGGATTATGGCTGGCCGTGACCATCGCCACCGCAGGGGCATCCAGATGGAACTGGGAGAAATAGGCCATCGGCGACAAGGCCGGGCCGATGTCTTTGACATAGATGCCGGCCTGCATCAGCCCCAGCATCAGGGCGTTTTTGATTGACAGGGAATAGTCGCGGTAATCATTGCCAACGGCAATGACGGGTTCGATCCCCCGATTGCGCATCTGGGTGCCAAGGCCAAGGCCAAGTGCTGTGATGCCGGCCAGATTGATATCCTCGGGGTATTTCCAGCGGGCGTCATACTCGCGAAAACCGGTTGGTGTGATCATTGCGTCACGTAGGAATTCCCAGGTGTTCTCGGCGACCTGCTGTCTTGGTTTTGTCACTTTGTATATCTCGCTATTGAATAGATCGGCTTCAGGATGAAACCTGTTCCCGCAGGATCGAAGCCGTCAGGGAAATCATAAGATAGGCACCCGAAAAGATAAGAAGCGCCAATAAGGTATTTTCGAATTTTCGCGGGTATGCTGCTTCGTCAGGCTTAACCGGGGAAACCCCCATTGAAAGATATCTGGTTTGCCGGTTTGCCTCGACGCGGGAATTTTCCAACTGCTGCAAGGCGGCTTCCAGCATCATGGTGCGCGTTTCCACCTCTCTTTCGGCGCCGCGCAATTCGCTGGTTCTACGTGCAACGGAAACATCATTGCCTGAATTGGAGACAAGTTTCCCGCGCACTTCCTGAATCTTGCTTTTCAGTGAATTAACCTTGCGTTCCAAAGGGGCCAGTTTGGCCGGGTTCGGACGCGGGTTGGATCGTAGCTCTTCCAGTGAAAGTTCAGCTTGCAGCAATTCCTGTTCCAGAAGTGCTATGCTATTTGTAAGCAGGGCAACCTCGACCTCGGTGTTGATTATTTGCAAGGTTTCCTGCAACGAATTGACCTTTTCCTGCGCTATATCCAGCTGTTCCTTGGCCTCCGAATAATTATCCTCTGCACCTTTCATTTGGTCGTCGCGCATGCGGGATGTCATATGATCCACCTGCTCTTCTGCATAGGAAATCAGGGCATTTGAATATAGGACACTTGTATCGGGATCAGCGGCAATCACCTCCATTTTGACAATGCCTTCTGTCGGATCATAGCTTAGGATCACATGGCGTTTGTACAGTCTGTAAGTCTGTTCATTCGTGGCGTCAGGATCGAGCCGCTGGATCGGATCGATCCAGTCCTGTGAAAAATGTGCCTTGAAGCCATATTCCCGATCCAGACGCAACATTGCGTCCCGTGACTGAAGATAGCTTTGCACGGTAATAGAATCCTGCGAGGTGGCCAATCCCGTGCCGCCAAACAGGCTGCCAATCTTGCTCCCGCCTTGCGAGTCAGCTTTTTGAATGACGAATTGAGATGTCGTCGAATACATCGGCGTGGCAATATTGTAAAAGTAATATCCAACCAGAATTGTCGGCAGCAGCACAAAAAATGCCAGCCGCGTAAACAGCAGGAACAGTCTACGCCGACGACGTCGCGCAATATCACGCTGAACTTCCAATATGGCTTTGGCGCGCGCGCCAGCAGTGTCCACATTGGTTGAGGGCAAATTGGTTTTTGCCAGCGGTACAGTTTGGGGAAGTTGGGTCCTGCCCCCTGCCCCATCGCTATTGTTTTCAGTTGCGATGATCGCATTTCCGCGCTGGAACGGATCAACACCTTTGGCGCGCAGCAGTCTGACAGCGTCAAAATCCGACGTCGCCTTCAGCCCGTGTTTTTGCGCCACCCTACGGGCCATTCGCAACTGGCGGCCGGTCAGGCCCTCTTTTCGGATTTCCTGTATCTCCTGCTCGACAGAAACTTCGCGGGCATCGCTGACTTCACCGCTAACACCCTTGCCCGCTTCCCCTTTTTCACCAGAAGAACCGTTAAGGGGGCCACTGCCGCGAATCCTGTATTTTTTGGCTCTAGGCTTCATAGTCATAAAGTTGCTTTGCCTCTTCCAAAGTATCAAACATGTGCAGTTGGCCCTCCCGAAGGACAGCCGCCGAACGGCAATATTTCTCCAGCGTTTCAGGTTTGTGCGAAACAATCAGAACAGTTGTGGTTTCCAACCTTTCACGCAGAATATCACCCGCCCTTTTATTGAATTCGGCGTCGGTTGTCGACGGCATCCCTTCGTCAATAAGATATAGATCAAAATCCAGCGCCAGCATGAGTGAAAAACTGAACCTGGATCGCATTCCCTGACTATATGTGCCTACCGGCATGTCGAAATACTCATCCAGATCGCACATCCAGCGACAGAACGCTTCAATATAGTCTGGATCCAGCCCGTACAGCCGCGCTATATAGCGTGAATTCTCCATCGCCGACAGCTTGCTGATCACCCCCCCCATAAACCCCAGCGGGAACGAAACACGGCAATTTTTTATGATTTGCCCTTCATCCGGTTTTTCAAGCCCGGCAACCATGTTTATCAACGTTGTTTTTCCGGTGCCATTCTTGGCCAGAATTCCCATGGAATTACCCAACTCCACACGAAAAGATGCGCGATCAAGGATCACCTTGCGCTGTTTGCCGGTCCAGAAGGACTTGCTGACATTTATAAATTCGAGCATTTATGCTCCGGTATAGCATCCATTGGCACCGTGCGTTCTAACAGGTTTTTGTTAATTTCTTCTGCACGGCCTATTCATCTGTTATGTCGGGAGTATTCCCGAAATTCCAACAGCAACAGGGGAAATACGCCGGATTTGTTGCATTTTTTGCCGGATTGCACCAGTTTCAGCGACAGATTTCACGCTTGGCCGGACGCACCCGAAATCTGCGCAAGATTTCGTCTGTTTTCTTTTTAAGAAAACAGCCCGTTCAGCTAAAGAAACTGACAATCAAAGTCGCGCCCAGCAGAACCGATATCCAGATCACCATTGACCCGGTGGGCCATGTACTTGCCATGCGCCCTTCGGGGCCGTGCGAATGGTATAGCCCTGCGATAATATCCTTTACTCGTCGTACGAGGAAACCCAATGTGCCCGTCCAGACACCGCTTACCACAGCGGCAACCTTGCGGATGATGCGGGGCAGCAGCCAGCGATAACTCCAGTCCGTATCCAGATTGATTGCCCGCACTTCCGGCGGATGGATGCCGGTGCGCATCAATATGCCAAAGGCCAGCAGAGCGAACAGCAGCAATTGCAACTGGCCGACAACGTGGCTGGTGGTGTAGGGGGTGAAATCCACCTCGAACGGCAGCAGGGCATATAGGGGGGCGGGATAAACGCCGATGGCAATGCACAGCGCGGCTGTTAGCCCCATTGCCAGCAACATATGCGTTGGCGCCTCTTTTGGCCGTTTGCCGCTGTCATGGGCAAAGAACATGAAGAAGGGGATCTTGATGCCTGAGTGGGACAAAACACCGGCCGAGGCAAACACCAGCGCCAGCCAGACGATGATCATCCCGCCGGACGCCGCTTCGTCCAGAATGATGGATTTGGTGACAAAGCCGGAAAACAGCGGAAAGGCCGAAATCGAAGCCGCCCCCACCAGACAGAACATCGCGGTTTTGGGCATGGTGCGATATAGCCCGCCCAATTCGGAGGCTTTGGACGTGCCGGTGCGATACATCACCGCCCCGACCGACATGAACAACAGCGCCTTGTACAGGATATGCGCGAATGCGTGCGCCGCTGTGCCGTTCAGCGCCATTTCTGACCCGATGCCGATGCCCACCACCATGAACCCCAACTGGTTGTTCAGGCTATAGGCCAGCACGCGGCGCAGGTCGTTTTCGATCTCGGCAAAGAAGATCGGGAATACGGCCATCACCACGCCGATATAGATCAGGATTTCGGTGCCCGCGAACCCGCGTGCCAATGCATAAATCGCCAGCTTTGTGGTAAAGGCCGACAGGATCACCGTGCCTGTGATCGTCGCCGCCGGATAGCTGTCCTGCAACCAGTTGTGCAGTAACGGAAAGGCGGCCTTGATTCCGAACGACAGAAAGATCAGCCATGTGCCAAGCGACCCCAGCGTCATGGTTTCAAACACAATCGACCCCGTGTCGCGGTATACCAGCGCCACACCGGCCAGCAGGATCACGCCTGATCCGATCTGGATAATCAAATAGCGCATCCCCGTATGGAACGCCCCTTCTGTTCGCCGCGCCCAGATCAGGAAAACCGAGGCAATCGCCGTGCCTTCCCAATAGAAAAACAGCGTGATCAGATCACCGGCAAACACCGCGCCGATGGCCGAACCGGCATAAAGCAGTGCCGCCACCTGCTGCACCGTATCGCGCACATGCCATGCGTATAGGTTGCCCAGAAACGCCGCCAGACTAAAGATCAGCCCGAACACGCGGGCCAGTTTATCGACCCGCATCAATTCCAGTTCGAACCCGAACAGCGGCACCGCATAATGCATCCCCAGCGGCATACTCCAGACTTGCCATGCGGCAATCACCGGCACAATCAGCAACAACCCCGCCCGCAGCCGGCCTTTGGGCAGTGCCAGCAGCACAATGGCGGCGGCAAAGAACAGGTAAGCGGTGGGGATCTGGTCAAGCATCATAATCGACCTTTTCCAGTTCCGCTTCGGGATATTCCTCGCGGTCCACGGCCTTGTCGCCGTAGTAATCCTCGGGCCGTTTGATCAGCACGCGCAAACCTTTGGCAGCAAGGATCAGGCCCGTAAACATGATAAACCCGTAAAAGCCGAAAAACCCCGGCAGGTCCTCGATATGGAAATAGCCATGTTTCTCGTAGGTGAAATCAACCAGAAACAACAACCCGCAAACCACGGCCAGCGCCCAAAAAATCTTGGTCGCACTGCCCGGTTTATCAACCCACAGCAGCATCCGGCCAAGGGCGGGGTAGGTATCGGGGTTGTCTTTAGGGTCTGACATGACAGCCTCCTGCCGCAGTGGTAAAGGAGATAAGACGCGCAGTCCCGCACCTGATACGGGACCTCTTTGCCTGCAACGGGGAAGGTCCCGCATCAGGTGCGGGACTGCGTAGCGCGGATATTACAGTCAGCGAATTCACCGCATCCCTCCCACAATCGGCATCAGGAAATCCCTGATGTCGGTGGCATAGAAAAACAGCAGCAAACAGCCAAACGCGGTGATGGCTGGCGGCAGCCAGACCAATGTCGGGGATTCCCTGATCACAGTGGCCTCGCCCGCTTTTGCAGGCCAAAAGAACCCTTTGCCGACGATCGACAGCAGATAGGCCACGTTCAACAGGGAACTCAGCATCAGCACCGCGATCATCACCTGTTGGCCTGCGTCCGCCGCACCGACGATCAACAGCCATTTGCTCCACGATCCGCCCAGCGGTGGCAGGCCGATGATCGACAATGCCCCGATCAGGAACGCGCCATAGGTGATCGGCATGATCCGTCCAAGGCCGTTCATCTGGCTGATGTTAGTTTTATGCGTTGCAACATAGATTGATCCGGCACACATGAACAAAGTGATCTTGCCCATCGCGTGCATGGCAATATGCATCCCGCCGCCCAGCGCCCCCATGGATGTGGCCAGCGCCATGCCAAGGGTGATGTAGGACAGTTGGCTGATGGTGGAATAGGCCAGCCGCGCCTTCAGGTTGTCCTTGGTCATCGCCACGATCGAGGCCGCGATAATAGTATAGGCCGCCACCCACATCAGCCATTCGGAAGCCCCCGTTTCGGCCAGAAAATCGATGCCGAAGATGTAGATGCCGACCTTCAGCATGGTGAACACGCCCGCCTTGACCACCGCAACCGCGTGCAACAGGGCGCTGACCGGTGTGGGGGCCACCATCGCGGCGGGCAGCCAGCGGTGGAAGGGCATCAGTGCCGCCTTGCCGATGCCAAACGCATACAGCCCCAACAGCAGTGCCACCATCGGTCCGGCGATGTGGCCGCGCAGGATGCCGCCTTGGGTAAAGTCCAGCGTGCCGGTGATGGTGTAGGTCCAGATCACCGCGACCAGCAGCAAGCCAATCGAGGTGCCCATCAGGATGCCCAGATAGGTGCGTGCGCCGCTAATGGCTTCGGGTGTGCCTTTGTGGGCGACCAGCGGATAGGTGGACAGGGTCAGCATTTCATAGAACAGGAACAGCGTGAACATATTGGCCGAAAACGCCAGCCCCATCACAGCACCGATGGCCAGCGAGAAGCTGGCAAAGAAACGGGTGTGGTTGTCTTCGTTATTGCCGCGCATATAGCCGACGCCGTAGATATGCGTCAGGATCCACAGACCGGACGCGATGATGGCAAACATCAGGCCCAGCGGCTCGACGTTAAACGCGATATCAAGGCCGGGGAAAACGGTCAGCAGGCTGAAGGCCTCGGTCGTTCCGTTACCCACATTGGACAGGATCACTAGCACCGTGGCAAAGGTGGCCGCAGCAGCACCCAGGGTCATGCTGTCGCGCAGGTTCGCGTGGTTGCGCAGCAGCAGGTTGCCGATCGAGGCCGCAGCGGGGATCAGCATGGTCAGCAGGATGGCGGTATTAGTTTCCACTGGCGACGCCCCCCATAAACCCGTGCAACAGACCGTCGGCGGCTGCGCGGGCCGCTGTCATCGTCAGGTCGGTATCAACACCGAACCACACGGTTGCCCCGGCCATAATCCACAGCGGCACCAGCATGGTCAGCGGCGCCTCTTGCCGTGTCCAGCCCTCGGCGGGTTGTTTCATGTATAGGGTTTCGATCACCCTCCAAACATAGATAATCGCAAGCAGGCTTGATCCGACAATCGCCAGTGCCAGCGGCCAGTAGCCCTGTTCAATCGCGGCCTGCACCAGCACCCATTTGCTGATGAAACCGGCAGTGCCCGGCACCCCGATCAGCGAAAGGCCGGCAATGACGATGGCGAAACTTGTGAACGGCATCGCTTTTCCCATGCCTTCGATTTTGGCATAGAATGAACCGCCCGACCGCAGCACCAGCGCGCCAACGCCCATGAACAGGGCCGCCTTTGTGATACCGTGGTTGAACAGATGCACAATGGCGGCGGTCAGGCCCGTGGTCGACAACATGCCGATGCCCAGCAGGATGTAACCGATCTGGGCGATGCTGGAATAGGCCAGCATGCGCTTGAAATCGCTCTGGAACACGGCAATCAGCGAGGCGGCGAACATCGCAAGGATCGCCAGCGGCATCATCACCCACCGAACGGCGTGCATTTCAAACAGGAAATCCGGCTGGAAAATGGTGAACATAAACCGCAGCAGCACATAGATGGCAACTTTGGTGGCGGTGGCGGCAAGGAAAGATGTCACCGCCGAGGGCGCATAGGTATAGGCGTTTGGCAGCCACAGGTGCAGCGGGTAAACAGCGGCCTTCAGCCCCATGCCGACCACAATAAAGGCAAAGGCGGTTTCCAGCGTGCGGTTGGTGCCGTGCTCCTGAATATAGCGGGCAATATCAGCCATGTTCAGGGTGCCGGTGGCGGCATATAGAAAGCCGATGCCGATCACGAAAAACGTAGCGCCGATGGTGCCCATGATCAGGTAATCATAGGCCGCTGTCAGCGCGCGTTTGTCCGTGCGTGACCCCATTGCGACCAGCACATAGGTCGACAGGGACGAAATTTCGAGGAACACGAACACGTTGAACGCATCCCCTGTCACCACCACCCCCAGCAGACCAGTGAAACACAGCAGATACATGGTGTAGAATAGGGTCTGATGCCGCGGGGTGATTTCGTTTTTGATGCTCTGGATCGTGTAGGGCAGCACGATGGTGCCGATGGCAGACACCAGCAACAACACAAACGCATTGGCCGCATCAATCCGGTATTCGATACCAAGCGGCGGCAACCAGCCACCTATGGCATAGGAAATCACGCCGCTGTCCAGCACCCGTAATAATAACAACACCGAAATAATGAACGAAGCCAGCGCCGCGCAAAAGGCAATCGGCCACGCCAGACGGCGCGAACCGATCAGCACGGTCAGGGGTGCGGCCAGAAACGGCACCAGCACCACCAGAATTGGCAAATGGTCCGACAGGGTGCGCGCTGTGTGCAGGGCTTCGGCCGACATCTAGGCACGCCCCCCCATGGATTCGCCGTGGGTCCGGTTTTCCTTGCGGACCAGCTCGGTTTCGATCGCCAGAATTTCGTCCTCTTCGATGGTGTCATACTCCTCGCGGATACGCACAATCAGCGCCAGACCCAGTGACGTGGTGGCAATGCCGACCACAATTGCCGTCAGGATCAGCACATGTGGCAACGGGTTGGTGTAAACCGTTTCGGGGTCAATCTGCATATCCAGCGGGAAAATCGGCGCAGTGCCGCCGGTGACCTTGCCAAGCGAAATGTAGAACATGAATACCGCCGATTGAAACAGGTTCAGCCCGACGATTTTCTTGATCAGGTTGCCTTTGGCCACAACGATATACAGGCCGGTCATCATCAGAACGGTGAACAGCCAGTAATTCATATGGCCAAGAATGAATTCAAGCGTCGGCATCACCATTCCTCGTCACTGATGGCGGGGCGGCGGGACGCAAAGGCATAGTAGATCGAGATCATAACGCCGGTCACTGTCACCAGCACCCCGAATTCCACCGCAAAAATTCCCCAGTGTTGGCCGTGGGACGGGTGCTGCGGTGAAAAGGATCCGTAATCCAGAAAGTCATAGCCCAGAAACAGCGCCACTACACCGGTGCCGGCATAGATCAGAACCCCCAGCGCCATCATTTTGTGCGCCAGCCATGCAGGCAAAACCGCCTGCACATTTTCCATGCCGTAAACGATACCATATAGGATAAATCCAACGGCCATGATCACACCCGCCTGAAACCCGCCACCGGGTGAAAAATCACCATGGAACTGCACATAAAGCGCAAACAGGATGATCGGAGCGACCAGCATTTTGGTAACAACACGCAGGATCAGGTGGTGGTGCATCAGCTAACCTCCCTTTCATCCTTGGCGTGCTTGCGGCGACGACGGCGCAATCCGGAAATCAGCATCAGCACCCCGACACCGGCGGTGAAAACCACAGCGGTTTCGCCCATCGTGTCATAGCCGCGATAGCTGGCCAGAATATAGGTCACGACATTGGGGATATCCATATCCTCGGGGCCGCGCTCCATATATTGCGCGGCCACGCCGACCTGTGCAGGGGCATTGGCATCACCAAAATTCGGCATATCCAGCGTGCCGTAAATGATTGCGGCACCTGTGACAGTGACCACCAGCAGCGGGATCCACGGGGTGTGGACCGGCTTCTTTTCGATCCGCGATGTCAGGGTCAGGGTCGACAGCATCAGAACGGTTGAAATACCCGCGCCGACAGCGGCCTCGGTAAAGGCCACATCGACCGCATCCAGTGTGACCAGCAGCATGGCCGACAACAGGCTGAACACGCCCGCCATCATGGTCACACCAAACAGGCGGCGCATTTTTACGATGGCGAAAGCGGTGGCCACCAGCATGGTGAACAGGGACAGGTCGATGAACAGATCAAGCATCGCCTTCCCCTTCCAGTTTCAATGGTTCCGGCTCGGCCCCACTCAGCCCTTCGCCCTCGGGCGGGCGCAGACCGGTGACAAGGGCGGCGTTGGCCACAGCGTGGGTCGAGGTCGGGCCGGTGATAAACAGGAACACCCCGATGATCAGCAGTTTCACAGTGACCAGCGTTGGCCCCGCTTGCAGGCACATGCCGATTACCAGCAGGATCATCCCCGCGCTATCGGTGATCGAGGCCGCATGCAGCCGCGACCAGAAATCGGGGAACCGAATAGTGCCGACCGCGCCGATTACCACAAAGACCGATCCCGAAACGATAAAGAACCAGCTTAGCAGGTTGATGATGATCTCCAGCGCGCTCAATGCCCGATCTCCCGATCTGTGGGGCGCTGGTGGACATCCCCGATGGCACGGTAGCGGAAATATTTCAGGATCGCGATGGTGCCAACGAAATTGATCAGCGCATAAAGCAGTGCGATATCCAGAAAATCGGGCCGGCCGGTCAGAAACCCGATCACCCCGATGAACAGCACTGTATGGGTGCCGAAGGAATTGACCGCCAACACGCGATCATACAGCGTCGGACCGGCGTATAGGCGCACCAGAACCAGCACCATGGCAATAAACAGCGCGAAGATGGCAAAAACAAACATCACGCGCCCCCTGCGGTTTCGCAGGCCGTAATCCGCGCGTCCATATCGGCCAGCGCGTCGGGGTCGTCTTCGGACCAGGAAACGGCATGTACCAGAAAATGCCCGTCCTCGGTTTCAACCGTGATGGTGCCCGGTGTCAGGGTGATCGAATTGGCAAAGATCACCTGCCCGACATCGGTTTTCTGGGTGTAGGGCGTTTTGAACAGATGCTGGCGGATCGGCATATCGCGGGCCAGTATAATCTTGGTCACAGCCCAGTTGGCACGGGCGATTTCCAGCATTAACCAAGCCAGATATTTGGCGTATTTCACCGGGGCCAGCAGCAGTTTGACCCGATCGCCATCCTGTGCGTCCATCCGGCTGGTGATGAATAGCGTCAACAGCACTGAAGCCACGCCCAACCCGATGATGAAAGGTTCGAAAATACCGGACATCAACAGCCAAAGGGCGAAGAAAACAATCGCTATGCCAATGGTTCGCACCCATATCCCCCTTTGTTGTCCCACCCTCGATCGGACATGCGGGGCCGGTTCGCTACAGATAGTATAAGCGATGGGTCGGCGCAATCAATTAGGCAACGATGTTCCACAACATTCCCGCAATAACAGCACCGGTCATTGCAGTCGCAATATAGGCATAAAAAACGCGTGGTTTGACCAAGGCCCAGACAGCAATTGCTGCGGGAATGCTGCTGATACCGCCTGCGATGACAAATGACATTGCGGCACCGTTACTCATCCCCTGATCAAGCAAGGCATCCATCAAAGGCACAGCAGCATAGCCATTCAAATATGCGGGACCGCCCAATAGGGCACCCAGCAAAATGGGCGCTATACCATCTCCGCCCAAAATAGATGCAATCATCTCTGCGGGCACATAGCGAATCATCAATGCTTCGAAAAGATAGGCCAATAACAGCCATTTACCTAAGAACAACGCATTTTCGATTACGGTTGTGCGGAATATCCTACGCCGCTTGGCATCATGCCAGAAAGCCCACTCGGGCTTACCGCTGAATGCTGTGGCCTGGCTGCCGCAACCACATTCCGGCTGTGCCTCCGTAGGACGAAGAGGGTTGGAAAAAACCATGCTTTTGGCAAAGATTTTCACGGTAAACCCGCCTAGCAATCCAACTCCGACTGCGGCAATCGTTTTGGCGATGGCAAAATCAAACCCTAATGTGCCTGACGTAATTAGAAACATTGCCGGATCCATTATCGGAGAGGACAACCAAAACGCCATGACGGCAGACAATGGCGCGCCAACGGCCAATAGCACGGCGATAAATGGGATTACCTCGCAGGAGCAAAACGGTGACAACCCGCCCAGTAGCGCGGCCATCAATATCATCCTTACTTCGCGCCCCTCAAAAGCGCGCGCCAGCAATGTTTCTGCCCCGGTTGCCTTTAGATAACCAACGGCAAGCACAGCAAATACGATAAAGACTCCAGTTTTCAATATTGCTTGTGCTGCAAATATTACTGTTGGGAACAATTGCGGTCTGTCAAAAATTACCAGCAATATCGGGATTAACAGTATTACCACCCACGCTTTGTCTATTCGTTTCCATAGCGGGGGTCCGGCGTCTTTGCGGCTATAGCTATGCGTATGATCAGTCAATTTCAGGATCCCCGCTTTCCAAGGCACAATCGGCACAACATTCGGACAGCAGATACTGTGAAAGAGTATTGATCTGATCATAGGCAACAGCGGCGCAGATAATTGATCGTCCGCGTTTTGTTTGCTGTACCAAGCCCGCTTGAGTCAGGATTTTCAAATGATGTGTAAGGGTCGACCCTGTGATGCCACTGCGTTTTCCAAGCGTGCCAATGGAAATTCCAGCGTCTCCAGCTCTAACCAGAATGTTTAGCACTGTTAGCCGTTGCTCTGAACCAAGGGCGGCAAATGTTGATGCGGCGCGCTCAATGCTTAAAGGGGTGATATTTTTTTGTTCCATATTTCTATGTTACTAAAAATATAGAAACATAAGCAAGCCTAAATTGCAACTTAGAAAACCTTGGGGTAATTTCATCGAATGGAACCATATTAAATGGATCAGTTTATTGCCCGCCTACAAGCCTGCCGCCTTTGCGCCGTCCGCTTTGCGGCCACGGCCACAGCCCATCAGCCACGTCCCGTTATCTGGCTGGATCCGCAGGCCCGTATCCTGATTGCCGGACAGGCGCCGGGCGCACGGGTACATGACTCGGGCAAACCGTTTGATGATCCCTCGGGTGATCGTTTGCGCGATTGGCTGGGGGTGGATAGCCGCACCTTCTACGACCTGCAGAAATTCGCCTTTGCGCCGATGGGCTTTTGCTTTCCGGGGTATGATGCCAAAGGGTCAGACCTGCCGCCGCCCAAACTCTGCGCCGAGACATGGCGCGATGACCTTATCCGCCATCTGACACAGGTCCGCCTGACCCTGCTGGTTGGCGGATACGCCCAGAAATGGCATCTGGGCAAAGCCGCCAGCGGCGGGGTGACACGCACCGTTCAGGGCTGGCGCGACCATGCGCCCGATCTATTCCCCTTGCCCCATCCGTCCTGGCGCAATACAGGCTGGATCAGGAAAAATCCGTGGTTTACAACCGATCTGCTACCGGCGCTGAAAACCCGTGTAAAAGAGGTTCTGGATGACTGACCCAACCCCGCTAGATACCGCCCATGCGGCAATGCAAGCTGCCCCCGAAGACACAGCCCGGCGCCTGCGGTTCTTTGAACGGCTGGCAGATAGCGAATTATTCCTGCTGCTGGAAGCCGAGGCACAGGGCGATACCATCAAACCCGAGGTGTTCGAGGTGGACGGGGCAAAATATCTGCTGGTGTTCGATCGCGAGGAACGGTTGGCTGAATTTGTCAAAGCCACGGCCCATCACGCCACCCTGTCGGGACGTGTGGCAGCAAAGATGCTGTCGGGGCAAGGGATCGGGTTGGCGGTCAATCCTGGCGTGGCGCCATCGTCAATCCTGATACCGGCGGATGCAATGGCGTGGCTGGGTGAAATACTGGATGAAGCACCGGATGAAATTCAGGCCAGACCCGTCGGTTTTTCCACCCCCTCGGGCATCTCCGAAACCTTGCTGGCCGCACTGGACAGCAAGCTGGCCATCGCCGCCGGTCTGGCCAAAACCGCCTATCTTGTGGCTGTGGAATACGAGGGCGGCAACAGCGGGCACATGCTGGCGATTATCGACGCCCTGCCGGAAGCCGAGATCGCCCTGGCCAAAGCGGTCAGCGAGGCCGTCAGTTTCAGCGGCTTTGCAACCCCGCTGGATGTGACCTTTATTGCAGGGGATGACCCGTTGATTGCCACCTTGCAGAAAACCGGTTTACGGTTTGATCTGCCGGAAAAGAAACCGGCCGCCCACAGCCCCGCAGCCCCCGGGCGCGATCCGGAAAACCCGCCGATCCTGCGATAACGGCCCCTAAATCTTGCAAAGATATCGATCTGTTTTCTTTAAAAGAAAACAGGCTGTCGCTCTAATACCCCGCACCGCGATCAACCAGATGCAGCAATGGCTCCCCCGCCTCGCCCCGCCGGATATTCTCGGCGATCACCTGCGCAGCACTATCGGTTCGGAAATCCGAGGCGATATGCGGGGTAACTGTGACTTTGGGGTGCGCCCAATAAGGGTGATCAGCGGGCAATGGTTCCTTGCGGAACACATCCAGCGTGGCATGGGCGATATGTCCGCTATCCAGCGCCGCCAGCAGGGCGTCGTCATCAATCAAAGGGCCGCGTCCGGGGTTGATCACCACCGCCCCTGCGGGCATCTGCGCCAGCCGCTTTGCATTCAGCAGGTTTTCGGTATCCGCTGTCAACGGCAGCAACAACACCAGAATTTCCGCCCGCGCAAGGGTCTGCGCCAACCCGTCATCACCGGACAGACAGGTGATCCCCGCAATATCCTTGCGGCTGCGGCTCCAGCCGGTGACGTCGAAATTCATCCCGGCCAACCCTTTTGCACAGGCCTGCCCCAGCGCGCCCAGCCCCAGCACCGCCACCTTGCGGTCCCGCGCCAGTGGCGGCACACGGGGTGCCCATTCACGGGTCGGGTTCAACACATACCTGTCCAGCCCCAGATGATGCCGCAACACATTGGCGACCACCCATTCCACCATGCCTTCGGTCATGCCGTCATTTACCATACGGGCCAGCGGCATGGTCAGGGTTTCATTTCCGACAATCCGCTCGACCCCCGCCCAAAGGCTGAGCACCGCCTTGGCATTGGTTAACGGGGTAAAGTCGTGCAGTGACGGGTTGGGCGCATAAATGATGTAATCCACCTGCGCCGGATCATCCGTTTCGGGCGACAGGGTATAGTCAAGCCCCAGCGCATCCAGTGCGCGGCGCAACGGGGTTTCGTATTCCGCCCAGCGCTTGGAACCGGCGGCAAACAGGATGGTGGTCATGTAGCAAACACTCCGGCCATATCGGCAAATCCCTTAACTTCGATCGGATTGCCTGACGGATCCAGAAAGAACATCGTGCTTTGCTCGCCCGGCTGCCCGGCAAAGCGCAGGGTCGGCGGGATGACAAATTCGATGCCCGCATCCTTCAGGCGGTCGGCCAAGGATTGCCATTCATCCATCGCCAGCACAACACCCAGATGCGGCATCATCACCATATGATCGCCCACCTTGCCGGTGGCGCGGGTTTCAAAGGGTTCGCCCAGATGCAGCGAAATCTGGTGGCCGAAAAAGTTGAAATCAACCCATGTATCGGTGCTGCGCCCCTCGACACATCCCAGCACCCCGCCATAAAAGGCGCGGGTCAGATCCAGATCGGTGACGTTATAGGCAAGGTGAAAAATCAACATGTCTTACGTCCTTTGGCTGTGTAGCTTTGGTAAGGAGTATATAGCGCCACACAATTAAGACTGCTCAACTTGGTTTTTCTGTGCAATACGGCCAGAAATTTGATTGTCCAGTCGTTGCTTCAGTTTAGAACCCTTGGCAACGCTTCGAGCCGCCCGTAACTCGTTGAGTTTCTTCCACTGGCGGTTTGGCAATTTTGTTTTTCCTTCGGCAACTATAACGCCAGTAATATCGGCTGGCGCATGTATCAAACTGACTTCTTTTGCGGCCTTAATTTTATGCCCATGTTTATGAATTGCTTTTTTTATTTCCCATATCGCGGCCTTGGGCACCATACCCCCAGATATGGTAATATCGTCAGCATATACCCCGTGTTTCAATGATGCTCTTTTGACTATGCTTTCGATCTCAGCCCACATATCTAGGTTTGAAAAATACGCTAATATTGGGCTGCACGGAGCCCCCTGCGGTAGCCCTACACGATCTGTGTCAGTATCTAGGATTGTCGTTATATGGACCAGAATAGCCGTTACATCGGGGGAGCATTCCAACTTTGAGGAAAAGAAATGCACCACATTGTTGCCAGAGCAACTCGGAAAGAAATTTTCAATATCCAATAACCAATATGCTTTTGCGCCCTTATGATAAGCTGCATTGTCGACATATGATCGACCTTTGACGGGACTAAACAACCACTCTGGAGGCGTAATTCTAGAAAGCAATTTTGCGATCCTTGCCTGTAGAGATTTTAGGCGGTGAACTGGAATATCTATAGGACGGTATTTGTCGGCATCCACTTCGTCAGGCGGGCTTTTCAGCCAAACGTCGCCTTTTTTGCTTTTCCAATATCTTGAATAGAGATCTTCCCTTTGGGAGATTTCAGAAAGGGTTTTAGGTGACACTCGCAAAAGCTGCGCTAATTTTTTCCGACTTCGAAGTCGGAAAAAGGGGCTATCTCGCAACGAATACGTGTTTATTGTTGTTTCTTTAAGCATTGGCTTTACGCTCAACAAATTTCAGAATATCCAAGACTTTTGTCGCAATTTTGGCCTTCACTTTCCCACCATCTTTGGCGTCTGGAATTTTTTCGGCAAAAAACATAATAGAGGAAACAGGGACATTGAATTCTGAAGCATAACGTTCGATTAGGTCAAGAGACGGGCTTTTAGTGCCTTTTTCTATTTCAGATATATGGGATTTGGAAATGCCAAGTTTTTCGGCCATTTCAAATTGCTTAAGGTCATGAAAAACCCGTAACAGTCTGAGAGCTTCGTTTATCATGATCCTGCCTAAGTTAGCCTTTCATTAGATATTGGGTTAGCGGTCTAATCGAAGAGATCAAGAACCCAAAGCACCAACCGGTAGATCCGGTAGATGATGAAGCCCATCTTTACAATGAGCTTCCAAGTTAGGGGGCGTTGAAGTTTCCCCCAAAACCCACGACGCAATTTTTGGAGTTTCCTCCGCAATTTGCGCCACCGCCGCCGTTGGCGTGTCTCGAAAAAAGCCATAGACTTTCTCCTTTCTGGTTGCCTTGGCCGCAGGCCCGATATGGACAAACTAACCAAGGGTTCTCACCAACCAGAAAACGGAACCAACGACTTACACCCTTTACCTAGACGCGATAGCTGTTCTCGGCTATCGCGTCTGCTTCGCCCGCCGCCCGCGCACTCCCCGTCGCCGGGGCCTCGCGGCCTGTGCGGATGAAACGGTAGAGAGTTCTCACTCTCCGCGCCTCGACTATAAGTCAAAGCTAGGTTTGAGGACTTATTCCGTATTCACACAAAATGTATATAAGGGTATGGCAGCTTATCGTCAAGATAAAATTCGCTTATAGCGAACTATATTTGAGTTCGGAGACGAAATGGAGCAGTTTCATTATTTTAACTGAGCCTGCAACACACTGCAATGAAACCCTGCGGGTTCTGTGCGAACTGGACGCACTGGATACCATCGCCATTATGGTGCAAAGCGGGTTAGGCGTGGCGGTGGTGCCGAAATGGGCCGGGTTGGTCGACAGGTTTCCCGATATGAGGTTCCAGCCTATCGGTAAGGAAGCGCGCAAAATCGGCCTGTTGTGCCGGACCCATCAGGCAGATCATCCGGCGCTGAAATTGATCCGGGGCGCCATCGTTTAACGGGGGCGATGGACGTGGGCGCTCTGCATCAAGCCAAAGGCGATCAACAGCACCAGCATGGCCGAGCCACCATAAGACACCAGCGGCAAAGGCACCCCGACAACAGGGGCCAGCCCCATCACCATCGACATATTGACCACAAAGAACAAAAACAGCGTGGCCGCCACCCCAAGGGTGATAAGCGATGCATAGCGGTCCTTGTTTCTTATTGCCGACACCACACAGAACACGATTATCAGGGCGTACAGGCCCAGCAATGACATCGCGCCCAGAAAGCCGAATTCCTCGGCCAGTGTAGTGAAAATAAAATCGGTGTGTTTTTCCGGCAGGAAATTCAGCCGTGCCTGTGTGCCTTGCATAAACCCGCGCCCCGTTAGCCCGCCGGACCCCAGCGCAATCTTTGACTGGGTGATGTGGTACCCGGCCCCCAAAGGATCGGATGCGGGGTTCAGAAAGGTGTCAATCCGGCGATATTGATAATCCTTCAGGAACTGCCATTCGGTGCCGCGAAACTCGAAAACCGCAGTAATAGCGGCGGCCACCGCAGCAATGATAGCCGCGAAATAGAACCAGCTGACACCGGCCAGAAACATAAGAATACCGCCCCCCGCCACAAGCAGGATGGCAGTGCCCAGATCCGGCTGTTTCAGAACAAGGGCGGTAGGTACCATGATAATGATAACAGGGATCAACACCCACAAAGGCCGCGATGTTTTCTTGATATCCAGCCAGTCATAATAGGCCGCCAGCACCATAATCAGGGTTATTTTTGCCAGTTCGGACGGCTGCAACACCATAAACCCCAGATCAATCCAGCGTTTCGCCCCCATGTTCACTGTGCCAAAGAAATGCACAGCCAGCAGCAACAGCACAGACACCAGATAGGCCAGCGCCGACATGTTGCGCCAGAACCAGATCGGCACCATGGCGATAAACAGCATCAACCCCATGCCAAAGGCTAAGCGTTTCATTTGCGGCTCGACCCAGGGGCGCATCGACCCGCCGGCAACCGAATACAGGATCAAGAAACCGATGCCCGAGATCGCTGCAAGCAACAGGATGACCGGCCAGTTCAGGAACAGGATTTTCCGCAAGCCCGACGGGACCGTTTTAATATTGTGCTCAAGGTAACTCATGCCTGATCTTTACCTTCGCGGAATGTTTCCGGGTCGCGCAGGTTCAACTCCTTTTGCTCGCTTCGGATGCGCCAACGGTCCCGCTCGGGGTAGGCATCAAGGGGTGGCAGTTCCCCGTAAAGCGCCTGAAGTGCAATGTCGCGGGCAATAGGTGCTGCCGCCTTGGACCCACCGCCACCATGCTCCACCACGACAGAAACGGCAATTCGCGGATTATCAAACGGGGCAAAGCTGACAAACAGCGCGTGATCGCGTTTTTCCCACGGCACATCCTTATTGCGGACCACCGTATTCCCGACCTGACTGGTGCCGGTCTTGCCAGCCATACGCATGTTTTCCGTCAGAATCCGAGATCGAAAAGCGGTGCCACCGGTTTCATTAACGACAGCATACATTGCCTTTCGCACCAATCGCAGATTGTTTTCATTGATGCCCAAAGGCTCGCCTGCATTAATCGGGGTTTCTGCCCCGTTTACCGATTTGATCAGCCTTGGCATAACAGCCCGCCCTGTGGCCAACCGCGCGGTCATCAATGCTTGTTGCATGGGCGACGATAAAACAAACCCCTGTCCGATCGCAGCATTCAAGGAGTCTCCGATCACCCATTCCGAACCACGATGCTCCAGTTTCCAGCTTTTTGTTGGCGCCAATCCTTTGGCCACTGAAGACATCGGAACATCAAATTTAGTACCAAAGCCGAATTTACGTGCCATCTCCGATATTTTTTCGATTCCTGCACGCTGTGCCATCTCGTAATAGAAAACGTCACATGATTTTTTCAGGCTGTTTTTCAGGTTTACATTTCCATGGCCCGAGCGTTTCCAGCAATGGAACCTTCGGCCGCCCACCTCGACAAACCCGTTGCATTTTACGGTTTCTTCCGAAGTCAGCACCCCTGCTTCGAGTGCGGCAAGGGCCGTGATCATTTTGAATGTCGACGCCGGCGGGTAAACCCCTTGTATAGCCTTGTTTGGCAACGGACGATATTTGTCATTCAACAACGCCGAATAGTCCGCCTGCGATATGCCATTTACAAATTTGTTCGGATCAAACGCGGGCGTCGAACCGATTGCCAGCAAATCCCCCGTCTGCACATCGATCACAACAGCCGCAGCACTTTCCCCTTCAAGACGCGCCTGAACATAGTTTTGCAATGCGCTGTCGATGGTCAACTGCAGGTTAGCCCCCGGCTCGCCTTCTTCCCGGCCCAGCTCGCGCATGACACGACCAATTGAATTCACTTCGATGCGCTTGATACCTGCCTTGCCGCGCAGGGATTTTTCCAGTTTGGCCTCGACCCCGACCTTGCCGATCTGGAAGCGGGGGATTTGCAGCAGCGGATCACGGTCATTGGTACGGTTCAAATCAGCCTCGTTCACGGCCCCCACATAACCAACGATATGGGCAAAATCATCCGCCAGAGGATAAGCGCGGGACAGACCAACCTCGGGTGTGACACCAGGAAGTGCTGGGGCGTTGACGGCAACTTCGGCAATATCCTCCCATGTAAGACGCTCGGCAAGTGTTACAGGCACAAAGGGGCTGCGCCGTTTCATTTCATCCAGCGCGCGTGCGATTTCTTCGGGATCAAGCGGGACCAGCGCATTCAGGCGCGCTACAACATTGTTCACGTCACCCGCATCTTCGCGCACGATGGTGATCCGGTAGAGCGGTTTATTCACCGCCAAAGCCACACCGTTTCGATCATAAATCAATCCGCGCGCCGGGGGCAAAAGGCGGATATTGATACGGTTTTCATCCGCCAAAAGCCGGTATTGGTCCGCCTGATCCACCTGCAAATACCGCATTCTGGCCGCAAGCACCCCGACAAACGCCAGTTGCGAGGCCCCGAGAAACAGTGCGCGGCGGGTAATGCGACGCTGGCTTTCAATGGTGTCTTTCGGGTTTCGCCTCATATCCGGTGCCCCAATTCATCTACTTCACCGGGGGCGATCTTGCGCACACCCAGCACATATCGGGAAAAGGCCACAACCAGCGGATATGCCGCAATTGTCGAAATCAACAACGTCATCGACAGCCAGAATGACGGCCGTGGCTGCATCACAACAATCAAGACAAGCCTGTAGGCGATGAGCATTGCAACCATAACCCCCGCCACCATTGCCCATTCAAACATGAACGGCAGTTCGCGCATCAGATGGGTGCGTCTGCGCAAAAACTCGGTGCCGATTACAACCAGTGCCGCCATCAGTCCGGGCGGGCGTTGAAACAGCATATCGGCCAGCAGCATGACAGCGGCAATCAGTAACACCGGCGTATAATCAGGCCGGCGCAGCACCCACGCAAAGCACATACAAACCAGCAGATCGGGCATTGCCCAGTTTGACGGGGTGGTTTGCAACGGGATCAGGCGCATGAAGAACATCAGGCCCGCAAGAACCAGAAATAATGCCCAGTACACCCATTTTCTACTAAGAGCCGGATCAACCATCATTCGCCCCCTCTTCGGGTGCGGGGGGCTGTGGCGCAGATCGTTCGCCTATCAGCAGGGCGCCGGGGTCTTTGATAACCTCGACATTGCGGCTGCGCAAAACCCGCAGGAAATCCAGCCGCTCGTAATCGGCAGCCAGTCGAACCCTTAACCGCCGATCCAGATCCTTTGTCACTTCGCCCACCAGCAAACCGGCCGGAAACACCCCGCCATCGCCAGAGGTCACCACCCTGTCACCGGGGCGCACCAGTTCCGGCTTTTCCAGAAACTCGATCAGGGGTCGCGCGAAATTGTCGCCAACCAAAAGCGACCTTTGGCCGGATGGCTGGATTGTCACAGGTATCCGGCTGTTGGCATCCGTCAGCAGGATCACCCGCGCGGTGTTTTTGCCAACCCCCGAAATGCGCCCGACCAGCCCCAGCCCGTCCATTGTGGCCCAGCCGTCCTTGACCCCGTCGCGCGATCCGACATTCAGCAGAACCGACTGGCGAAAGGGGGAACCACTGTCGGCCAGCACCACACCGGAAACCGACGTCAGTTTCGGGTCAAGCCGCACCGAATTCAGCGCCAGCAGTTTGGCGTTTTGCTGTTCCAGCTGAACGGCGGCCTCTTTCCACGATTTCAGGCGCTGCAATTCACGGCGCAATTCCTGATTTTGTTCGTAAATCTTGTTGTAGGAGCGGAAATTCTCGATCATCCCCGCCGCCGCCGTCACCGGCACCAGTGCCCATTCGAAATTCGGCACAAAACGGTCAACAATGGCCGCACGGAACCGTTCCACACGCGGGCTGTCAATGCGCCACAACAGGAACAGGGCCAACAGCACAAACACCAATAGCCCGACCAGAATACGCCTGATCGGGCGGACATAATGTGCATGGGTGTTTCGGTCTTTTGCCAAGGGACGCTCCCGTGGCCGGATATGGCCTAGCTGTCGTAGTCAATTACATGGCGTAGCTGCTTTTCATATTCAAGCGCCTTGCCGGTGCCCAATGCTACACAATTCAGCGATTCATCAGCAATCGAGATCGCCAACCCGGTCTGCTCGCGCAGCGCCAGATCAAGATCCCCCAACAGCGCACCGCCACCGGTCAGCATCACGCCGCGGTCCACAATATCCGCAGCCAGATCGGGCGGTGTGGCTTCCAGCGCTGTCATCACCGCTTCGCAAATTTGCTGCACGGGTTCGGCCAGGGCTTCGGCGATTTGGGCCTGATTGACCTCGGTTTCCTTGGGGACACCATTCAACAGATCACGCCCGCGAATATGCATCGAGGCCCCACGCCCGTCGTCAGGCATCCGCGCTGTGCCGATGCTGGTCTTGATCCGCTCGGCGGTGGTTTCGCCAATCAGCAGGTTATGCTGACGACGCAGGTAACTGATGATGGCTTCGTCCATCCGGTCCCCGCCGACCCGCACCGAGCGGGCGTAAACGATGTCGCCCAGTGACAGCACGGCCACCTCGGTGGTGCCGCCGCCGATGTCAACAACCATGTTGCCAGTCGGGTCGGTGATCGGCATACCGGCGCCAATCGCGGCGGCAATCGGTTCGGCGATTAGACCGGCGCGGCGCGCACCGGCAGACAGAACCGACTGGCGGATGGCACGTTTTTCAACCGGTGTCGCGCCATGGGGCACGCAAACGATGATTTTCGGTTTGGAGAAGGTTGTGCGTTTGTGAACCTTGCGGATGAAATGTTTGATCATTTCCTCGGCTGTATCAAAATCGGCAATCACCCCTTCGCGCATCGGGCGGATTGCCTCGATGCTGCCCGGTGTTCGGCCCAGCATCAGCTTGGCGTCTTCGCCCACGGCCAGCACCTTTTTTACGCCGTCCTTGACGTGATAGGCCACCACCGAAGGTTCGTTCAAAATGATGCCCTTGCCTTTGACATAGACCAACGTGTTTGCTGTGCCCAAATCAATTGCCATGTCGGACGAAAACAGTCCTGAAAGACCAGCCATGCGTCATGCTTCCCGTTTGATAAACCAACAGCCCTGCGATTCTGCCATCAAGGGCGGATTTTCTTATAGGCGGCGGGCGCAGGGGGGGTAAAGGGGGGGCGGGCAAATGTCAGCGCCTTTTTGCCTTGCCTGCGGATATTTGCCCTGATCTCGCTGGCTTGAAAAACGGCGGAAAAGTCTGGAATCTGAAACTGGGCGGCTTTGGCAGGGAATAAATCCATTGAAAATGTTGGAATTTTGCAATTCCAATTCCCCCGCCAAAACCGATAAATTATTTTTGTCGCAAAGGCCTAGGTATCTTGCGGTTTTGTTTTCTCGCGCCGGATCAGCAGTTTGTTCAGGGCGTTGATATAGGCCCTTGCGCTGGCCACAACCGTGTCGGTGTCTGCGGACTGGCCCATAACGATCTTGCCGTTTTCCTCCATCCGGACACTGACTGTCGCCTGTGCATCGGTGCCCTCGGTCACGGCGTGGACCTGATATAGCTGCAGACGGGCATCATGCGGGAACAGTTCTTTTACCGCATTAAAGGCAGCATCAACAGGGCCGTCACCGGTGGCCGTGGTGGTGCAATCCTTGCCCTCGATCTCAAGCGTCATTTCGGCTGTCTGCGGACCGGATGTGCCACAAACCACGCGCAGGTGGTTCAACTGGATCGTGTCATGTTCGGCATCCGATGTGGTGTCGCGCATCAGGGCGATCAGGTCGTCCTCGAAGATTTCCTTCTTGCGATCCGCCAGCGCCTTGAAGCGCACGAACACATCCTTCAACTGGTTGTCGGCCAGATCATAGCCCAGATCGGCCAGCTTGGCCCGCAACGCGGCGCGGCCCGAATGTTTGCCCATCACCAGATTGGTTTCCGACAGGCCCACATCCTCGGGCCGCATGATTTCGAATGTATCGGCCGATTTCAACATCCCGTCCTGATGGATACCGCTTTCATGGGCAAAGGCGTTCTTGCCGACGATGGCCTTGTTATACTGCACCGGAAAACCGGATACCGTGGCGACCATGCGTGACAGGTTCATGATCTTGGTGGTATCAATGCCCGTTTGGTACGGCATGATGTCATTGCGCACGCGCATTGCCATCACCACCTCTTCCAGCGCGGTGTTGCCGGCGCGTTCGCCCAGACCGTTGATGGTGCATTCGATCTGCCGTGCGCCCGCATCCACAGCGGCCAGCGCGTTGGCCGTGGCCATGCCCAGATCATTGTGGCAATGGGTGGCAAAGATGATGTCATCGGCACCCGGCACACGCTCCAGCAACATGCGGATGATCTTGGCGCTTTCGGCTGGCGCGGTATAACCGACGGTATCGGGGATGTTGATGGTGGTCGCACCGGCCTTGATGGCAATTTCCACCACGCGGCACAGGTAATCGTCCTCGGTGCGGGTGGCATCCATCGGTGACCACTGGATATTGTCGCACAGGTTGCGGGCGTGGGTCACGGTCTGATGGATCACATCGGCCATTTCGTCCATATCCAGATTTGGAATGGCGCGGTGCTGGGGGGATGTGCCGATAAAGGTGTGGATGCGCGGGCGGGCGGCATGTTTTACGGCCTCCCAGCAGCGGTCGATATCGCCGACCTTGGCGCGGGACAGCCCGCAGATCACCGAATTCTTGCTGTTTTTGGCAATCTCGGACACAGCGGCAAAATCGCCCTCGGAGGCGATCGGAAAACCCGCCTCGATCACATCCACGCCCATTTCGTCCAGCAGGGATGCGATTTCCAGCTTTTCGTCATGGGTCATGGTGGCGCCCGGGGATTGTTCGCCGTCGCGCAAGGTGGTGTCAAAGATGATTACGCGGTCTTGCGTTGATGTATCGGTCATTTTGGAAACTTTCGTGTTCTGTGTCTTAGCCTGAAGGTGCATTGGCGCGATTGTCCCCTCTGAGCGGTCGCGCCATATCGGCACGCTCAGAGGCGGCTAAGAAGTAGGATCGACGACAGGAGCAGGCCAAGGGCGCGGGCTGCGGTATCAACAAGGATATGTCCAAATGTCATCATCACGCCGTGACTATAGGAGGCCGGATTTAAAAAGAAAAGGCCCGGCTTTCAAAATTTGGCACGCGACATAATGTTACGCGATACATTGGGAATATTGAATGTAATTGCGTTTTTCTATATAGACTTTCGGAATGAACACCAGAAATCTGTCATCGGGGAGAGAGCTATGACACATGTCGTCGTATTGGGCGCGGGTTTGGGCGGCGCCATTCAGGCGTATGAACTGCGCGAAACGCTTGCGAAAAGCGATAAAATAACGGTTATTTCCAATAAATCGTACTTTCAGTTCACACCATCCAACCCTTGGGCAGGCGTTGGTTGGCGCAAGAAAGAAGAACTGATCGTCGAACTGGAACCCGTGATGTCGAAACGGGGAATCGAATTTATCTGCGATGGCGCAAAGAAACTGCACCCCGATGAAAACAGGATCGTTCTGGAGAGCGGCCGCGAGGTTACCTACGACTATCTGGTGATCGCCACCGGTCCCGATCTGGCATTTGATGAAATCGAAGGCTTTGGCCCTGATGCGTATACGGCCTCGGTCTGTCATGTGGAACATGCGGAAATTTCCGGCAACAACTGGGATGCCTTTTGTGCCAACCCCGGCCCGATCGTTATCGGCGCCGTTCAGGGCGCGTCCTGTTTTGGCCCCGCTTACGAATATCTGCTGACCATCGAAACAGATCTGCGCCGCCGTAAAATCCGCCACAAGGTTCCGATGACCTTTGTGACCTCCGAGCCCTATATCGGCCATCTTGGTCTGGGCGGCGTCGGCGATACCAAAGGGATGCTGGAAAGCGCGCTGCGGGATCGGGACATCAAATGGGTGACCAATTGCAAGATCGACAAATTTGAAAAAGACAAAGTGCAATTTACCGAAGTGAACGAGGACGGTTCCGAAAAAGCCAAACACGAAGAAGAATTCGGTTACAGCATGTTCCTGCCGGCCTTCCGCGGCATTCCCGCATTGATGGGGCTGGAAGGGCTGGTAAACCCGCGCGGTTTCGTCATTGTTGACGAATTCCAGCGCAACCCGAAATACCAGAACATCTTTGCCATCGGCGTATGTATTGCCATCGCACCACCGGTCATCACTCCGGTTCCAACGGGTGTTCCGAAAACCGGCTTTATGATTGAAAGCATGGTTACGGCAACAGCACACAACATCCCCGATGTGATTGCTGGCAAAGAACCCAAGGAAATGGCCACCTGGAACGCCTTCTGTCTGGCCGACTTTGGCAACCGTGGTTTTGCCTTCCTTGCGATGCCGCAAAATCCGCCGCGCAACAAAAACTGGACCTCAAGCGGTCGTTGGGTGCATTGGGCCAAGCTGGCGTTTGAATGGTATTTTATCCGCAAAGTCAAAAAAGGCGTTTCCGAGCCCTGGTATGAAAAACGCATCATGAAGATGCTGAAAATCACCAAGCTGCAAAAATAACAAAAACGGGGCCTTGAACAGGCCCCGTTTTCTTTTGCCGGATCAGCCAGCGAAAACCCTGCATTGGGCAGGATCGGCAACCGGTATTTTATACCAGCCCAATGCCTTTGTTTCGTTGCCCTGCATGACGGTTGTAAACCCCCAGCCATGCCAATCCAGATGCGCAATGGTGATATCATCGCCCTGGTGGATTACGCCAATCGTGCGGGCATTTTCCCAAGGGGCGGCAAACAGCGGCTGTTCCGGTCCCGTATATCCGAAACAAACACCGGTGCCGCCATCGGTTGCCGGCTGGAAATCCAGTTGCTTGCGAAGCTCGAGGTCGGGCAAATCCAGCTTTTGCTGCCCTGTGTCAATATTGCAGGCCGCGTAAAACCCGCCTTCGTCCCCTTGCTCCAGTTCGCGAATAACAGCAATCTGGGCTTTGACTTCGGGCGTCAATTCTGGCTGTTTTGTAGTGCAGTCACTGTTATCGAACAGCGCCTTGCCCAAAGGGGTTGAAAAACAATAGCCCGCCTTGTCCAGCATAGCGTTGCGTGAAAACCAGAGGTCCGCACAGGGATTTTCAATATCGGCAAACGCCGGTGACGATATGCCTATGGCAACTGCCAAACCAATTAAAAACTTCATAGTTACACTTTCTAGTTCGAGTTATCCTCAGGGGATTGTTCCCCAGTCTCACTATCCACAGGCACCTCTTTGGTCAGAACATCATTGCGCCAGAGCCCCGAGGCCGTTTTGCCATCGGCATAGAAAACAGTTCCCTGCCCGTCGCGTTTGTTGTCGGCAAACATACCTTCATAGACATCGCCACTCGGGTATGTTGCCTTGCCTTGGCCGTGGAATTTGTCGGCCTTGAAACCACCGGTATATTTGAAACCACTTGGCAAGGTCAGTTCACCCCGCCCTTCCCGCAACCCTTTCAGGAACCCACCTGAATAGATAAGCTGGCCGTCGGTATATTCCTTGCCTTCGCCTTCACGGCGGCCGTTCTCCCAGCCACCAACATATTTGTATTTCTCGGGTGTGGTCAGTATGCCTTGACCGTTAAAGCTGCCATTTTTGAAGTCGCCTTCGTAAACCATACCATTGGAATAACGGGCAACCCCTTTGCCATCCGGCGCCCCGTCCAGCCAGTTTCCCTCGTAAGTACCGCCATCGGCATAGGTCATTTTGCCCTGCCCGTTCGGCAAATTGTTCTTGAACTGGCCAACATAGACCGAGCCGTCGGGATAATGCTCTTCGCCCTTGCCCTCCATGACACCTTTGATCCAGCTCCCAATATAGACCTGCCCGTCCGCGCTGGTAAACGTGCCCTGTCCGTGGCGCTGGTCATCCTTGAAATCACCCTCGTATACCGAGCCATCAGGATAGGTGATCTTGCCTTTGCCGTCACGTTGGTTGGCCTTGAACTCGCCGGAATATACCGTGCGATCCAGCAGGGTCAGCACGCCGGTGCCGTCGAATTTGTCACCTTTCCAGTCTCCGTCGTAGCTGGTTCCGTCCTGAGTTCTGAGTGTCCCTTTGCCTTCGCGGTTTCCTTTTAACATGGTCCCCTCGAAAACTGATCCGTCCGGGTAGACAATCTTTGCCAGCCCTTCCTTGACCCCGTTGACCCATTCCCCCTGATAGATCAGCCCGCTGGGGCTTTTCATTGTGCCTTCACCGTGGCGCAGACCATTACGAAATCCGCCCTCGTACTGGGCGCCATTCGGATAGACCCATATCCCGTTACCGGTTATCTGCGCCTCGACCCAGTCGCCCTCGTAACTGCTGCCATCCGGAAACAGGATCTTGCCAAACCCGTCCGGCTTGCCTTTGACAAAAGAGCCGGTGTAGATTGATCCGTTCTGGAACTTCGCCATCCCCTGCCCGCTGGCATACCCCTCGACCCACTCGCCGCTATATTCATAGCCATTGGGCAGGCGGTAGGTTCCGGTGCCGTGCCGTTTGCCATCAAGAAAGGTTCCCTCGTAAAGACCGCCATCACCGTACTGTTTTGTGATAACCTCGGTCGTGTTCTGGCTGTATCCTGCACTGGCCAAGCCGAGGGACAGAGCCACCCCGACCAATGCCACCTGCATTTGCGTCTTTGCTGCTTTAACCTTGAACACATCGGCCCCCTATATTTGTTACGAAGGAACCTAGTAGAGCCCCGCCCCCCTGACAACGCCTTTTGCGCTTCTGGGCTTCCCCTCGGGCGTAACTCTGCTAATAAATCCGGTAAGAACAAAGGATACGCACGCATGTCTGACAAATTCCGCCTGACATTGGCCCAGTTGAACCCGACTGTGGGGGCTTTGGACGATAACGCTGCCAAAGCGCGTATTGCGTGGGAACAGGGGCGTGATGCAGGTGCCGGTCTGGTTGCCCTGCCGGAAATGTTCATCACCGGCTATCAGGTGCAGGATCTGGTGATGAAACCCGCTTTTACCGCCGACGCCATGCACCACATCGAACAACTGGCCAAGGACTGTGCCGATGGCCCCGCACTGGCCATCGGCGGGCCGTATGCTGACGGGGACAAGCTGTACAATGCCTATTATATCCTGCAGGGCGGCAAGATCATTCGTCGCGTGCTGAAACACCACCTGCCAAACGAAACCGTATTCGACGAAAAGCGCCTGTTTGACAGTGGCGATCCGGCCGGTCCCTACAGTATTGGCAATATCCGCATCGGCTCGCCCATTTGCGAGGACGCATGGCACGAGGATGTGGCCGAAACCCTGACCGAAACCGGCGCGGAAATCCTGTTGATCCCCAATGGCTCGCCCTATTTTCGCAACAAGCTGGACGTGCGCATGAACATCATGGTGGCGCGGGTAACGGAAAATGATCTGCCGCTGGTTTATCTGAATATGGTCGGCGGGCAGGATGATCAGGTATTTGACGGGGCGTCCTTTGTGCTGAACCCGGGCGGGGAACTGGCGCTGCTGCTGCCCCCGTTTGAAGAGGTCGTAACACACGTCGATTTCACCCGCGAGGCCGACGGCTGGCGCGCCGTCAAAGGCGATCTGGCCCCGCAACCGGATGAGTGGGAGCAGGATTACCGCGTGATGGTCGAGGCCTTGCGCGATTACATGCGCAAGACCGGATTCAAAAAGGTATTACTGGGCCTGTCAGGCGGGATCGACAGCGCCATTGTGGCAACCATTGCGGCTGACGCTCTGGGGCCGCAAAATGTGCGCTGTGTGATGCTGCCCTCGGAATACACCTCGCAGTCGTCACTGGATGACGCGCAGGAAATCGCTGAAAATCTGGGATGCCGGTACGATTATGTGCCGATCACCGAGGGGCGCCAAGCCATCACCAACACGCTTGCTCCGCTGTTTGAAGGCACCGAAGAAGGGCTGACCGAGGAAAACATCCAGTCCCGCCTGCGCGGGCTGTTGTTGATGGCCCTGTCCAACAAATTCGGGGAAATGCTGCTGACCACTGGCAATAAATCCGAGGTCGCCGTGGGCTATGCCACCATCTACGGCGATATGGCGGGAGGGTATAACCCACTGAAAGACATGTATAAAACACGCGTTTTCGAAACCTGTCGCTGGCGCAACGCCAACCATCGCGACTGGATGGCGGGGCCGGCCCGCGAAGTGATCCCGCCGCGTGTGATCGACAAACCGCCATCGGCAGAATTGCGCGACGATCAACGCGACGACGACAGCCTGCCGCCCTATGACATACTGGACGCGATCCTGACGGGGCTGGTGGATGATGAAAAATCCGTGGCCGAACTGGTCGCCGAAGGGTTTGAGCGCACTGTGGTGAAAAAGGTCGAACACCTGCTGTATATCAGTGAATACAAACGCTTCCAGTCTGCGCCCGGACCACGCCTAACCATGCGGTCTTTCTGGCTGGACCGACGCTATCCGATCGTGAACCGCTGGCGAGACGAGAGTTGATTCACACTGTTTGAGTGTAAGCGTCCCTTGCACCCCGTCAAACAGCACAGGTTGAAACCGCCGCCAAGCTGAACAAGGTCTATCCGCAGGCATGGCTCACTTGGGTTTGGAACGCATCGCCGACCACAAGATCAACCGAGTGGACGAACTGATGCCGTGGAATTATAATCGGTAGGCGTAGGCGGCGGACGCATACCCTATTGCAAAGGTAGATATAGAAAGATGCGGGTAATAAGCTTTGTAAAGGAGGTTTTGCGTGTCACAATCATTGTTTGCATGATCACCCAGGTAACAGCAAAAGCGCAAGGCGCCCCGAAAGAACCTTTTTGCGCTAAAGGAGAGAAATACTATCCTGAGGGCCTAATCGGAAAAATTGGCTCACATTTTTTCAGAATCTGTACGCAAGGGTTTGCCTATCCACCGCTAATGAATAGGCCCAATTTGACAATTAACTCAGAACAGCGCCTTGATGCCTATGCTGTTGAAAACTTCCCCGATATTCATGAAACGTTTGGGAGAATTAGGAATCACTACGGGTTTTTGGAAGCTTTGCCGGGCCTACGGCAAAATCCGTCTGAAAAAGTTGGCCAGATTGAGCTTGGTGGCTTTACTTACCAAGTGTTTGTACCAAGCATCAATCTTTCTCGGTTAACAGTTCCGGTGAGCAAAGAAAACATGCCGAGGGAGTTTGATTTGGTCTTTCCCGGTTCAGATGCGCGGGACATTCCAGAACACATTTTAACTTGTGTGAAGGGAGATCCCATGAATGCACCCGAGAAAGGGTACCATTGCTTCCTGTATATCCGCTACACGCCATCTGAAATCCTGTTTATTACAAAGCAGATTATCCACATCCCCAGAGGAGAACCTTCGTACTTAATAAACACCCGACCTTTTGACTTTGATCGCCTCGCTTTTCTTGCGCAACAACTGCGCAATGCCTACCGCCATATTGAAATTACTGACCAGTTAAACGAATTGAAGGATGTCCCGATTATCCAGTTGCCTGAATAATCAATTTCCGTTCTAGATAGCGGGATTGCCTGCCCACGAAACGTCCGTTTTGTTGACACGCGAACCGCCGCTTGCTGGTTATCTTTCTATCACACAGTTGAATACATGCATCGCGACCAGCCCCCTCGTCAGGACAAACGGTATAGAAAATGTCATGTTCCATATATCACGCATGCCCACTATCCGTTGGCGGTGCATCTCCCCGTTGGGTTTCCGTAATGTCGCTGTTGAACCCGGCAACTATACTCCGGCAAAATCCTCAATGCCACCCGCGGGGGCGGCCCGTAAGTTTTTGATATTATTTATTATTTTTGGTTGCGGGAGTAGGATTTGAACCTACGACCTTCAGGTTATGAGCCTGACGAGCTACCGGGCTGCTCCATCCCGCGCCAAAAGCGCTTTCCCGGAGGGGGTAGAATGTATCCGGGAAGCATCGTTAGAGAGATACCTCGCGCATTTGCATGGCAAATTTGCGAACTTGCACTTCTTACTAGGTTTGGCGGTGACCTACTCTCCCACGCCTTAAGACGCAGTACCATTGGCGCAACAGTGCTTAACTGCCGAGTTCGGGATGGGATCGGGTGTTTCACTTGTGCTATGACCACCAAACCGAGAAAGAAGTGCAAACATCAGTGCGGTTTTGGCCGCAACTCTCCTGATCGTGTATTTTGTAGTGTGTAGTATGCTTTGTTCCAGCAAAGTCTTTCTATTACTGGATCAAATCAAGCCTATCGAGCAATTAGTACCAGTCAACTGAACGCATTGCTGCGCTTACATCTCTGGCCTATCGACGAAGTGGTCTACTTCGGCTCTCAGGGATACCTTGTTTTGAGGGGGGCTTCCCGCTTAGATGCCTTCAGCGGTTATCCTGTCCGTTCATAGCTACCCAGCACTGCCATTGGCATGACAACTGGTCCACCAGTGGAACGTTCACCCCGGTCCTCTCGTACTAGGGGCAACTCCTCTCAAGTATCCTACACCCACGGCAGATAGGGACCGAACTGTCTCACGACGTTCTAAACCCAGCTCACGTACCTCTTTAAACGGCGAACAGCCGTACCCTTGGGACCTGCTCCAGCCCCAGGATGAGATGAGCCGACATCGAGGTGCCAAACGGTGCCGTCGATATGGACTCTTGGGCACCATCAGCCTGTTATCCCCGGCGTACCTTTTATCCGTTGAGCGATGGCCCTTCCACTCGGGACCACCGGATCACTATGGCCGTCTTTCGACTCTGCTCGACGTGTCAGTCTCGCAGTCAGGCTGGCTTCTGCCATTGCACTCAACGACCGATTTCCGACCGGTCTGAGCCAACCTTCGCGCGCCTCCGTTACTCTTTGGGAGGCGACCGCCCCAGTCAAACTACCCGCCACACAGGGTCCCGGATCCGGATAACGGACCGCGGTTAGACATCAAGCAAAGCAAGGGTGGTATCTCAAGGGAGGCTCCCTCAGAACTGGCGTCCTGAGTTCAAAGCCCACCACCTATCCTGCACATGCTTGGCCTGATGCCAGTGTGAAGCTGTAGTAAAGGTGCACGGGGTCTTTCCGTCTAACCGCGGGAAACCTGCATCTTGACAGGTATTTCAATTTCGCTGAGTCCACATTCGAGACAGCGGGGAAGTCGTTACGCCATTCGTGCAGGTCGGAACTTACCCGACAAGGAATTTCGCTACCTTAGGACCGTTATAGTTACGGCCGCCGTTTACCTGGGCTTCAATTCGGAGCTTGCACTCCTCCTTTTAACCTTCAGGCACCGGGCAGGCGTCAGACCCTATACGTCGTCTTGCGACTTCGCAGAGCCCTGTGTTTTTAGTAAACAGTCGCCACCCCCTGGTTTGTGCCCCCGAACAAGACTTGCGTCCTGCCCGGGCCTCCTTCTCGCGAACTTACGGAGGTATTTTGCCGAGTTCCTTAAATGTGGTTCTCTCAAGCGCCTTGGTATTCTCTACCTATCCACCTGTGTCGGTTTAGGGTACGATCTAGCGGAGGGCTATTTCCAGGAACCCCTTAGCAGCCCATTCAATCCGATAAGGATGAACTACGTCTGGGATCCGTCACATCCTCCTGGCCCAGGAATATTAACCTGGTTCCCATCGACTACGCCTTTCGGCCTCGCCTTAGGGGTCGGCTTACCCTGCTCAGATTAGCTTTAAGCAGGAACCCTTGGATTTTCGGCGAGAGGGTCTCTCACCCTCTTTGTCGCTACTCATGTCATCATTCTCACTTCTG